>NZ_KV795071.1:256536-324306 GCF_001808945.1 Rothia sp. HMSC071B01
ACATCAGGGTGCCCGAAGCGAAGCGAGGGCGGGTCCCCTGTAGGAACAAGGAGGGCACCATCCCTCCTAAACCAAAACTAAAAAGTTAAACACAAAAGCCCTGATTCCGAAGAATCAGGGCTTCATTTGTGCGCGATACTGGGATCGAACCAGTGACCTCTTCCGTGTCAGGGAAGCGCGCTACCGCTGCGCCAATCGCGCTCACAAAACAGTTGTTTTGTTGCGAGGTGAGGACGGGATTCGAACCCGCGTACACGGCTTTGCAGGCCGCTGCCTAACCACTCGACCACCTCACCGCATACGCTCCACGAGGGAACGCGTTCGAACTCTTGGAGTCCTTACGAGCGGTTGACGAGACTTGAACTCGCGACATCCACCTTGGCAAGGTGGTGCTCTACCAACTGAGCTACAACCGCATATCAGCGTATTCAATTTGAATCATTCCGTTGGAGTTTTTCGCTCCGTCGTGCTGACAGGTAAATACTATACGGGGTTTTTGAGTGTTTGCCAAATCCTTTGCGGATCACCTTGTGTTCCGCGTGTTTCCGGGGCAGAACGGGGTATTTGGGCTCGTTTTTGAGGTGTGCGAGCAAAATTTATTTTCATGGTGCCGGTCACATTTTCGGGGTTTTGGGGTGGTTACTGTTCCCGTGAGGGCGGCGGCGGGCACACATTGTCCGCCACGATGTCTGCAGAACGTCCACAAAATTTTTCGCAAGGACACGAAAAGGAGGGGCGGGGAACCTGGTTCCCCGCCCCTCCCCTATGAAATCCGCACCGACAAAAATGCCGGGCTCATGTTTTTCTGGAATCTTTTTATAGTTCTTCGAAGAAGAGGCGCTCGTAGACTTTGCGGGCGTTGCGAGTTTGGCGCAGATAGTCCTCTTCGAGGGCGCGGGCACTGCCGGCCGGGTATCCGCACCAGCGGGCGATTGCTTCCAGGTCGGCGCGTCCCGAGGGTAGGGTGTCGGATTGGCGCACGCCGCGCAGTACGTTGCCGCCGCGGATCTTCGTGGCGAGCAGCCAGGCGCCACTGAGGATTTCAGCGTCCGCGGCCTCGACCAGCCCCGCCTCAACCGCGGCGTTTAGCGCCTTCAGCGTGGAGGTGGTGCGCAACCCCGGCACGGCGTGCGCGTGGCGTAGCTGTACGAGCTGGACCAGCCATTCCACGTCGGAGAGGCCGCCGCGGCCGAGCTTGAGCTGGCGGGTGCGGTCGGCGCCGTGCGGCATGCGTTCGTTTTCAACGCGCGCTTTCATGCGGCGAATCTGCTGCACCTGTTCGGGCGCGAAATTTGCCGGGTAGCGGTACGGGTCGATGAGCTCCACGAAAGCCTCGCCGAGCTCTTCGTCGCCGGCGATGGGGCGGGCGCGGGTGAGCGCCTGGAACTCCCAGGTTTCCGCCCAGCGTTCGTAGTAGGAGCGGTAGGAGTCCAGCGAGCGCACGATAGCGCCCTGCTTGCCTTCGGGGCGCAGGTCGGCGTCCACGTCGAGGGGCCGTTCGGCGCGAATGGCGGGCTTGACTGGCTGCTTGAGGAGCGCCAGGGTGCGGTTGACGATGCGTGCCGCCTGTTCCTGTGCGGCGTCTTCGTCGGCCCCGTCGAGGGGTTCGTGGACGAACATGACGTCCGCGTCGGAGCCGAAGCCGTTCTCGGCGCCGCCGAGGCGGCCCATGCCGATGACGGCGATGCGGGTGAGTAGCTTCTCCCCCGCTGTCTCCTCAGCTTCGGCGGGTTCGGCGCCTTCCGGTGCCGTTTGGAGTTCACGCAGGGCAATTTGCAGCGCCGCACCGATTGTGCACTCGTCGATGGCGGCAAGACCGGCGCAGGTGTCCTCAATGTCGACGATGCCCAGGGTCCAGCCCATGGCGGTGCGCAGGGTTTCGCGGCGGCGCAGGTAGCGCACGGCGCGCATCGCCTCGGCGGCGTCCGCGTGGCGTGCCAGCAGGGAGGAAATTTCGGAGGCGAGCGCTTCTTCCCCCAGTGGTTTGAGGTCGGCGACCTTGTCCAGCCAGGCGATGGAGGCGGAGGCGTCCTCAAGCAGGTCGGTCATGGGGCGCGAGCTGGAGAGTAGCTGACTGAGGCGTTCGGCGGCTGCGGGTGAGTCGCGGAGCATGCGCAGGTACCAGCTGGTGCTGCCGAGCGATTCGGAGACGATGCGGAATCCGAGCAGGCCGGCGTCCGCGTCCACGCCGCGGGCGAACCAGCCCAGTAGCACGGGCATGAGGTGTCGCTGAATGTCTGCACTGCGGGAAAGTCCCGTGGTGAGTGCCTTGATGTGGCGCATGGCGCCACGCGGGTCGCGGTAGCCGAGGGCGGCAAGACGGTCCTGTGCCGCCTGTTCGCTGAGCACCACTTCGTCGCGGCTGAGCGTGGAGACGGCGGCGAGCAGCGGGCGGAAGAAGATTCGTTCGTGCAGTGAACGGACGTTCCGTTTAATTTTCTGCCATGCCTTGAGCATCTGCTCGGCAGAGAGCGTGCCGTTGCGTTCCGGGGAAAGGATCGAGCGGGCGAGGGCGCGCTGTTCGGCGTCCTTCTCGGGCATCAGGTGGGTGCGGCGCAGCTGCTGCAGCTGGATGCGGTGCTCCAGCACGCGTAGCTTCTTGTAGTCGCGGCTGAACGCCTCAGCATCGGTGCGGCTAATGTAGCTGACGGCGGTCAGTGCAGCCAGGGAATCCACGGTGGACTTGGTGCGCACGGCGGGGTCGGTTCGACCGTGCACGAGCTGCAATAACTGCACGGTGAACTCAATATCGCGCAGGCCGCCCGGGCCCAGCTTAATCTGGCGGTCCACCTGGTGCGAAGGAATGTTGTCGGTCACTCGGGCGCGCATCGCCTGCACGGATTCCACGAAGGATTCACGGGCGGCGGACTCCCACACGAAGGGGTCGATTGCGCGGGCGTAGCGGGCGCCCAGCTGCGCCGAACCGGCGATGGGGCGCGCTTTGAGCAGCGCCTGGAACTCCCAGTTTTCCGCCCAGCGCTTGTAGTACTGAACGTAGGATTCGACGGTGCGAACGAGCGGGCCGTCCTTACCCTCGGGGCGTAGGTTCGCATCGACTTCCCAGAGGGCGGGTTCGGGTGCGGGGCCCATGATGGCGCGGGTGAGGGCGTGCACGAGCTCCGTGCCGATGGTGGAACATTCGTTCTCGGTGAGCTTGAGCGGGGCACTCTCCCCCTCTGCCCCGGCGTTGGGCGCGCCGCCAGCGGCGGCGGGTTCCACGGGCGCAACCACGTACACTACGTCAACGTCAGAGATGTAGTTCAGCTCGCGGGCACCGCACTTACCCATACCGATAATCGCCAAGTCCAGGGCGTCTACGGCTTCGCCTCGGCGAGGAGCCGCCAGACCGGGCCCCAGTCCCTCCGCTACTTCGGTGCGCGCAATAGCGAGCGCGCCCTCCAGCGCGGCGGCTGCCAAATCGGCGAGGTGACGACCGATGGTGGGCATCATTTCGACCGGGTCTTCACAGCACACGTCGAGCAGGGCGATGCGCGCCAGGGCGGCGCGGTAGGCAACGCGCAGGGTCACGTAGCCGTCTTTGCCGGTCTGTTCGGCGGCAGCGCGCGGACGCTCCGCGTGGGGGTCGGCGCCGAGGGCGGTGAGGATATCGCGGCGGTAGGGGGTATCCAGCGGTGCGATGGGGGTCAGGAATTCCCCGTCGGTTTCCGGCAGGATTGACGCCGGGTGCTGGGAGCGAATCAGCGCGCTCTCAGCCGGGTACACCTGCGTGTCGAAGAGCGGATCGATGAGCTCGGGGCGGCGGTAGAGAAAATCGCCAATCGCCTGGGATGCGCCGAGCAGTCGGTACATGCCGAATTCTTTGTCGCCGCGGTTGGCGCGTTCGGCGACCGCCGGGTGCTTCTCGATGAGACGCACGAGGGCGGGCAGGGCAATATCCGGTGAGGGTGCGAGGCGCAGCCCGGCAAAGAGCGCATCCTGCGAGACGTGCTTCAGTTCGGGTGCGTTGAGCCAGCGTTCTGCCTTGGACGGGTCGTGGAAGCCGGTGGCAATCATGCGGGTGTGCAGGCGCAGCTGTGCTTTGCGTTCGGCTTCGGCGCGCTGTTCGTCGTCGAGCGCATCGGGGGCGATGTCGGTCAGCGGTTTGGGTTCTTTGGCGGGGTCAACAATGCGGATGAGCCCGGTGACCGGGTAGTGAGAGCTGTCAGTCATAGCGTGAGAACTGTGGGTAGAGAGTATAAATTTCGGCGGGATAAAAAGCGATGCTGATACACCTGTGGGCGGTACCCGCCGGCGTGTTACCGGTAGCGGGTACCGCCCTGAGGCTGTCAGCGCTCACTCATCCTGTGAGGAGGTGAGAGGATCCAGCCGTTAGAGGATTCCGAGGTTGTGCTTGAGCTCGTAGGGGGTCACCTGAGCCTGGTACTGGTCCCAGTCGGCGCGCTTATTGCGCAGGAACTGCTCGAAGACCTGCTCGCCCAGAACCTCCGCCATGAACTCGGATTCTTCGGTGATATTGATGGCTTCACGCAGGGACGCGGGCAGCGGGTTGTAGCCCATGGCGCGGCGTTCGGCGTTGGTCATGGCGGCGAGGTCTTCGGTCACGGCGGGCATGAGCGGGTACTCGTTTTCGATACCCTTCAGACCGGCGGCGAGAATCACCGCGTAGGCGAGGTACGGGTTCGATGCTGAGTCCAGGCCGCGGTACTCGATGCGGGCGGACTGCATCTTGTTCGGCTTGTACAGAGGCACACGCACGAGGGCGGAGCGGTTGTTGTGGCCCCAGGAGACGTAGGAGGGTGCCTCGCCGCCGCCCCAGAGGCGCTTGTAGGAGTTGATGAACTGGTTGGTGACCGCGGTGAATTCGGGGGCGTGCTTGAGCACACCGGCGATGAAGTGGCGCGCGGTCTTGGACAGCTGGTATTCGGCGCCGGCTTCGAAGAATGCGTTGGTGTCGCCTTCGAAGAGGGAGAAGTGGGTGTGCATGCCGCTGCCGGCGTACTTGGTGAAGGGCTTGGGCATGAAGGTTGCGTACATGCCGAGCGAGTAGGCGACTTCCTTGATGACGGTGCGGAAGGTCATGACGTTGTCGGCGGTCTGCAGGGCGTCGGCGTGGCGCAGGTCGATTTCATTCTGGCCGGGGCCGGTTTCGTGGTGGCTGAATTCGACGGAGATGCCAACTTCTTCGAGCATGGTCACTGCCTTGCGGCGGAAGTCCTGCACGATGCCGCCGGGGGTGTGGTCGAAGTAGGATTCGTAGTCCACGGGCACGGGGAATCCGTCGGCGCCGAGCTTGGAGGATTCGAGCAGATAGAACTCAATTTCGGGCGAGGTGTAGCAGGTGAAGCCCATCTCCGCAGCTTTGTTGAGTACGCGCTTGAGCACGCCGCGGGTGTCGGATGCGCTGATTTCACCGTCGGGGGTGAGTACGTCACAGAACATGCGGGAGGTGATGTCTTCTTCACCGCGCCAGGGCAGAATCTGGAAGGTGGAGGGGTCCGGCTGCAGCAGCATGTCGGATTCGTAGATGCGGGAGAAACCCTCAATCGAGGAACCATCGAAGCCCAGGCCCTCGTCGAAGGCGCTTTCTACCTCGGCGGGCGCGAGCGCGACGGATTTGAGGGTGCCGACCACGTCGGTGAACCAGAGGCGGATGAAGCGGATGTCGCGCTCTTCGATGGTGCGCAGTACGAATTCCTGTTGACGGTCCATGAGTTGCCCTCTCGGTGCGGGCGCGCATCCGCGTGGTACCCGTCTGTGGGTGGCGGAGGCGCGCTAAATTTGCTGCCGAGGTGTGGAAGACCCTGCTGCGGAAAGCCCTGCATGTCCCATGGGATTCCAGAGGATTCCAGGGGGTTCCGCAGTGTTGCGTGCCAGCGGTGCTGGCGCCTCCTTGCCCCGGCGTATGTCCTGTTGTTATCTAGCCTATCGGGTTCTGCTGTGTGGCGGGCGGGTGGGAAGTTTCGTTTGTGTAAATTCTCTTTTTCTGCGCCGCGGTAGCTCAGATTCTGGGCGATGCGAGGAGGGGCGCTCCCCCACTTTTTCTGCGGTGTGGGTTTTACTCAGATGCCAAGCAGGTTCAGATACCTAGCATATGACGGTTCTCGGGGCGGGGAGCGGGGTCGCCTTGCGATAATGGGAGTATGCTACATTCCATTCTTCCCTCGACTGTGCAGTTTCCGTCGGAGCAGTTTCCATTGGCGCAGCTTCCGCTGGCGACCAGCATCGTTGCCGCTGATCCTACCGGTTTAGAGTGGCTACTACTTATTGCCGCCCCCATTGTTTTCTTGGTGTTGTATCTGGTCTGCCTTTTTGCGGTTGCGGTCTTTGGCCCGACAGTCATGAAGAATAACAAGACCGGTGGTGCGACCTACCTGCTGGACCGCCCCTCCCGTGTGGCGTTTAGGACTCGCACCGTGGCGTTGTGGGCGCTGGTTGGTGCGTTTGTGGAGTTCATCTGGACCGGTTACACGGGCCGTTTGGGGTCGAGCGCGGCTATTCCGGTCATTATTTTTAGTTGGTCGTGGAAGTACACTTTCTTCTTCTTGCCGCTTCAGGTAATTCGTTCCTGGTATGTTCACGCAAGCCGCGGCAAGTATGATGCGCTGTCGGCTGAGGGCGCTCAGCGCCGTGAGAAGCTGAACCGTAAGAGCGCGTACGAGGTGTCGAAGATGATGCAGCGTAACCCGCAGCAGTTCGCGATGAGCAAGGAGCTGCATACGCTGGCGCGCGGTCAGAAGATTGCGGGCGTGCGTCCGTTCCAGAATCTTGACGAGGCGGGTAAGAAGCGCCGCACGAACTATACGGTGGAGCTGGCTGTGGCGCTCATGCAGGCGCGTGCTATGAACCCCGGCAAGCTTCCGTCGGAGGCGTTCGGTGAGAGCATCCTGGGTATGGGCGTTGGCATTGCTTCTAATCGGGCGGTGGAGCAGACCTGGCTGACTCTGTGCACGGAGCGTGTCAACGCGCCGGATGCACCGAATTACCCGGATTCGCTGTACCCGGTTGCGGCTCGTTTTTCGCTGTTTACCACGATGTCGCTGTTGCATCCGGTGATGGGCCGCCCCTATTCACCATTTACTGCGCCGAATGCGCGCCGTTTCGTGCCCCGTGATTTCTCGGCGGATACTGTGCTGTTGAAGACTGAGGAGCTGGGCAAGAAGGCTCTGGCGCAGAGCGCTATTTTCCGTCAGATTCATGAGCGTCTTTTGCCGTTGCATCGGCAGCAGCCCCAGCTGGTGGATGGCCGCGCCCTGGCGTATTGCGGTGCCCTGCTGGTGACTGTGGCGAAGGCGGAGGCGGAGAGCCAGCGGTTGACGAGCCAGATTCTGGCGGCGGCTGCTTCTGAGCGTGGCATCCTGTCCTTTGGCGTGTTCTCGCAGATCTCTGAGGATTATCAGTGTGTTCGGCGTCTGCTGAATCTGATGGTGAAGGCGACCGCCGACATTGAGCGTTTCCTGAACGCGGTGGAGGCGCTGGTGCAGATGCATTCTGGCCCGGTTCAGCCGTCCGGTATTGCGTACGAGAAGGCGCAGATGGAGTACATTGCCGCTCTTCTGGACGTTATTGTCTTCTCTTCGCACGCCCCGCTTGCCGGTTCTATTCAGGCGTCTTACGCCCTGCTGAAGGCAGACTATGAGGCGTTTACGTTCAACACTACCGATGAGTTGAGCCGCAGCTACTGGTTGCAGTACGCGAAGAACGCGGTGAGCGCCTGCGATACGGGTCTAGCTCAGGGCTACGAGGGTTTCTTCGGCGCTGATGATGCAACAAAGACGGCTGATGCGGCGAGGACGGCGTGGGAGTCCTACGCGGAGGACGTCGTGAAGGAAGTCTGCACCTACTCGATTACGCAGCTGTATTGGGATGCGCTGGTGCAGCAGGCGCTCATTCAGCGCGATTTGCCGCGTGAGTTTAGTGATGCTTCTTCCGCTATTCCGGAGCTGATGAATAAGAACGCCGCTGCGTCGTTCCCGACCTACTACATTAACCTCATCTGGAACTAGGCATAGTTGTTCCCTCGTGGTGAGCGGTACGCCAGGTTGGAGCCGTGCAGGGTTAGAATAGTCAGCATGACTACTGAGCGTTCTTCCGAGATCTCTTCGCCCTACGCGGCACAACCTGCCGCTACCTCCGCGGCTGCTCCCGCGACTGCTTCTGCATCGAAGCCTTTTGACCTGGACACCGTCAAGAAGGTTCGTACCGTTCACCTGGCGCAGGCTAAGGCGACCGGGCAGAAGTTCTCCATGCTGACCTGCTACGACGCCCTGACGGCGCAGATTTTTGACCGTGCCGGCATCGACATGCTGCTGGTTGGCGATTCTGCGGCGAATGTGGTGCTCGGTTACGAATCGACCCTGACCATTACCCTGGATGAGATGATTCCGCTGGTTGCGGCGGTTTCTCGCGGTGCATCCCGCGCCATGGTGGTTGCCGATCTGCCGTTTGGTTCTTATGAGCAGTCCCCGCAGCAGGCGGTGGCGAGCGCTGTTCGCCTGATGAAGGAGGGCGGTGCACACGCGGTCAAGATTGAGGCGGATGCTTCGATGGCTGAGTGGGTTCGTGCCCTGGTGCGTACCGGTATTCCGGTGGTGGCGCATGTTGGTTTCACCCCGCAGTCGGAGCATGCCCTGGGTGGTTTCCGTGTGCAGGGCCGCGGCGATGCGTCTGAGCGTGTCCGTGAGGATGCGGTGGCGCTGGCTGAGGCCGGCGCGTTCTGCGTGCTCATGGAGATGGTGACCTCCCAGACCGCGCAGCTGGTGGATGAGACTGTGGGCGCTGTGCCGACCATCGGTATTGGTGCCTCGAATGTGACGACCGGTCAGGTGCTGGTGTGGCAGGACATGATGGGTGTTCGTGCCGGTCGCGTGCCGCGTTTTGTGAAGCAGTTTGCGCAGGTCGGCCAAATCATGGAGGACGCTGCGCGTGCTTATCGTGAGCAGGTTCGTTCGGGTGAGTTCCCGGCGGCTGAGCACAGCTTTGAATAGGCTTTAGGTTTAGAAGAAAGCTTGAGAAGAAAGACCCCCGTATCCGGTGCTCCGGGCGCGGGGGTCTTGCTGTATCTATTTTTCTGCCTCTGTTAGACGCCTCTATTAGAGGCATACGTGCAGAACGTTCGCTGGGCTTTAGAGCAAGGCTTTAGAGCAGGCCGCCGTCCTTTTCCCAGGCGTCGTTGCGTTCGCGGGCGCGGTCCATGGCGTGTGCCGCCTCCTCGTAGGTTTTGAAGGGGCCCCACAGGGAGGTGACGGCGCTCTGCTGGCCGCGCTCAACCTCGCCGGTTTTGAGGTTGTACCAGTACTCTTCGGGATGCGGGCTGGTGGCTTCGGTCGCGGAGTTCAGGGTCTTTTCGACCGCCGATTCGATGGCTTCGCTCAGGCGGTTTTTCTTCTCACTCATGGGTTCTCCTTCGACGGTGAGGGGCTGGTGTTTCTAGCTTCTCACGCACATAGGTTCGTGGCAACGAGGCGGGCAGAGCTTCTCACGGCGCTCCCCCTCCAGGGTCTTCCGCCTCTGTCTTCCGTTCCGCGCAGTTTTACCGCTAGGGTGCATGAAATTTTATTCACAATCTGGGAAAAAGGTACGGCTTATGTATCCGCCGCTTTTTAGCGCCCCCGCAAGGGACACAACCCGCCCGCGCCCGGTAAGATGAAACTATGTCTTCAACCAAAACGAATACTTCGCATAATCTTCCCGCAGAGCCCGGTCGAGCACCCGTCGGTTGCCTGACCCCCGGACGCGTCACCCCCATGCGCCCGGTCCCCTCGCACATTGTTCGCCCCGAGTACGTGGGTAAGCCCACCGCCAACGAGGGTAACGACTCGAACATGTACACCCCCGAGGAAGTTGAGCGGGTTCGCGCAGCCGGCAAGATCGCGGCAGGCGCCATCGTTGAAGCATCCAAGATTTGCGTGCCCGGCACCACCACCGACGAGATTGACGTGCTGGTCCACGAGTACATTTGTGACCACGGCGCGTACCCCTCCACCGTGGATTACCGCGGCTACCCCAAGTCCGTGTGCACCTCCCTGAACGAGGTCATCTGCCACGGTATCCCGGACTCCACCGTGCTGGAAGACGGCGACATCCTCAACCTAGACGTCACCGCATACCTGGACGGCATGCACGGCGACACCAACAAGACCCTGCTCGTCGGCAACGTGGACGAAGAGTCCCGCCTGCTCGTTGAGCGCACTGAGGAGTCCCTCAACCGCGCGATTAAGGCTGTGAAGCCTGGCCGCCAGATCAACGTGATTGGTCGCGTCATTGAGAAGTATGCGGCTCGCTTCGGTTACGGCGTGGTTCGCGACTACACCGGCCACGGCGTGGGCCGTGAGTTCCACTCGGGCCTCATCATCCCCCACTACGATGCGGCACCCGCCTACGACACCGAGATTCGCGAGGGCATGATTTTCACGATCGAGCCCATGCTGACCCTCGGCACGATCGAATGGGACCTGTGGGACGACGACTGGACCGTGGTCACCCGCGACCGCAAGCGCACCGCGCAGTTCGAGCACACCCTCGTGGTGACCGCTGACGGCGCGGACATCCTCACCCTGCCCTAAGTTATTGTCTTAGGCATCTAAGTTTTACGGCTAACCTGCCGGACCATCTATTCATTATCACTCGATAGCGCAGATATGTTCCTCCGCTCAGGCGAAGGAAAGAAAGGAAATCATGGCTAACTACGCTGAGCCCGGCCTCATCAACGACCTGCCCGAACCCACCCCCAAGGACCTGCAGATTGGTGTGGACATTGGAGGCACCGGCATTAAGGGCGGCATCGTCGACCTGCGCACCGGTAACCTCGTGTCCGACCGCTTCCGCATCGACACCCCCAAGCCCGCAACCCCCGCCGCTGTGGCTGAGGTTGTACGCCGCGTAGTTGATGAGCTGCAGGGCCGCGACCTGGCGCCGGACCCCGAGTCGGCTGTCGGCATTGACTTCCCCGCAGTGGTGAAGAACGGCATGGTCTTCTCCGCAGCGAACGTGGACGACTCCTGGATTAACACCGACCTGGAGCAGGTCATGAGCGAGGCTCTGGGTGGCCGCACTGTCTACGGCCTCAACGACGCTGACGCAGCCGGTCTGGCTGAGGCAACCTACGGTCAGGGCCGTAACCGTGACGGTCTGATCGCTGTCATCACCCTGGGCACCGGTATCGGCTCCGCCCTCATCAACAACGGCGTGCTGATTCCGAACACCGAGCTGGGTCACCTGGAGATTGACGGCCACAACGCCGAGTCTCAGGCTTCCGCTCGTGCCCGCGAGGTGCACGAGCTGTCCTGGAAGAAGTACGGCAAGCGCCTGTACCGCTACTTCGAGCACGTACAGATGCTCTTCTCCCCCGACCTGTTCATCATTGGCGGCGGCATCTCCAAGAACCCGGAGAAGTTCATGCCCTACTTTGAGGATCAGATTCGTACCCCCATGGTCATGGCTGCCCTGCGTAACAACGCGGGTATTGTGGGTGCGGCACTGTGGGCTGGCGGCATGCTGCCGGAGCGTCAGCGCCGCGGCGAAGCGTAAGGGCTTGCTTCCTGCTATCCGCCTCGGATAGCGCTTCACATACGTACGAAGGGACCGCCTTCCGAATCATTCGGAAGGCGGTCCCTTCTGTATGCCGCCGCTCATGTAGCGGCGGCCGAGCTCATTAGCTACTGGGTTAGCTAGTGGCTGTGCTAGTCAGTTACTGTGCTAGCTAGTTACTGGGCGATGCGGTCCTCACGCAGACGCGCAATCGCCTCCTCAAAGTCTTCAAGGTTCTCAAAGGCCTGGTACACGCTCGCAAAACGCAGGTAGGCGACCGCGTCCAGCTTCGACAGCGGCTCCAGGATGGTCAGACCCACCTCGTGCGCGTTAATCTCCGCCAGACCGCGGGCACGAATCAGCTCCTCAACCTCCTGGGCGAGCTTCGCCAAATCGTCCTCACCCACGGGGCGACCCTGGCATGCCTTACGCACGCCGGCGGCAATCTTCGAACGGTCGAAGGGCTCGGTCACGCCCGAACGCTTAATCACCGAAATGGTGGTGGTTTCAACGGTCGTGAAGCGGCGAGCGCAGGAGGTGCACTGGCGGCGGCGGCGAATTGCGGCGCCGTCATCGGTGGTGCGGGAATCCACCACGCGCGAGTCGGTGTGCTTGCAATAGGGGCAGTACATTCGTTTCTCCTTGGCTGGGCGTTAGGGGCGCCCGCGTATACAGCGCTCAAGAATATTTATACCTATTCTACCGTGATATACAGCGGGTACACCGTATGTTGTGAGTGAATATACGCTCAGGGTGGACTCTGCTATGCAGAATCCACCCTGTCATTCCCCTCAGCGGGGCGTGTTGTTAGCGTCGAATGCAGCTCGGACCGAAAATCGTCTTGATTTCACCGAAGAGGCTCGGGTTCGGTTCCACGCGCACACTCGGGTCCAGCAGCACCAGCTGCTCCTTATCGCGGGTACGCACGAGCATGCGCACATCCGCGGTTCCCTTGTGGTCGCGCAGGGTCTCCTTCAGCTCCTTCAGGTTCGCCTCGGTCACCAGGTACTCGGGTACCACGATGGTGATGGGTGCGGCGCGGCCGTCATCGCTGATTTCCAGGATCTGCAGTTCCTGCGCGCTCATGTTTACGCTGCCGTCGTCACGGCGCTGCACGCGGCCACGAATCGAGCAGATGAGGTCGTCCGCCAGGGCGGCGCCCATCGTCTCGTAGGCGCGGGAGAAGAACATGACCGTAATGGTTGCGCCCGAGGGGTCTTCCAGCTCCACGGAGGCGTACTGGTTACCGCTGGACTTGGCGATACGGCGCGAAACGCCGGTGAGCATGCCCGCAATGGTGACGGTTTCGCCGTCACGCACGTGCGAGTCTTCACCGATGATGTCGTGTACCGAATGGCTTGCGGCATCCGAGAGCGCACGCTCCAGGCCACGCAGCGGGTGGTCCGAAACGTACAGGCCCAGCATGTCACGCTCAAAGTTCAGCTTCTCACGGCGGTCCCACTCGGGCACGTCGGGGATGGTCACGGTCAGCTCATCACCCAGGGCGTCATCCATGCCGAGGGAGCCGAAGAGGTCGAACTGACCCGCCGCTTCCTTACGTTTGACTGCCACGGCTGCGTCCACTGCCGCCTCGTGAATGAGGGACAGCGAACGGCGGGTGTGGCCCAGGTCGTCGAAAGCGCCCGCCTTAATGAGCGACTCGATGGTGCGCTTATTGCACACCTGCAGCGGCACCTTCTTCAGGAAGTCATTGAAGGACTCGTAGCGGCCCTTCTCCTCGCGGGCGGCAATCATGCCTTCGACCACGTTCGCGCCCACGTTACGGATCGCGCCCATACCGAAGCGGATATCGTCACCGACAGGGGCGAAGGTCAGGGTGGACTCGTTCACATCCGGCGCGAGCACGGTAATGCCCATGGCGCGACATTCGTTCAGGTACAGCGCGAGCTTGTCCTTGTTATCGCCCACGCTGGTCAGCAGTGCAGCCATGTACTCCTGCGGGTAATGCGCCTTCAGGTACGCCGTCCAGTAGGACACCAGACCGTACGCAGCCGTGTGCGCCTTGTTGAACGCGTAGTCAGAGAACGGCAGCAGAATATCCCAGAGCGCCTTAATAGCGCCCTCAGAGTAGCCGTTAGAAATCATGCCGTCGTGGAAGGTAGCGTACTGCTTATCCAGCTCCGCCTTCTTCTTCTTACCCATCGCACGGCGCAGCAAGTCTGCCTCACCCAGAGTGTAGTTCGCGACCTTCTGAGCAATCGCCATAACCTGCTCCTGATACACAATCAGGCCGTAGGTGGTGTCCAGAATATCCTTCAGCGGCTCTTCCAGCTCGGGGTGAATCGGCTCAATCTCCTGCTTACCGTTCTTACGCAGAGCGTAGTTGGTGTGCGAGTTCGCGCCCATCGGGCCCGGACGGTACAGCGCCAACACTGCCGAAATGTGTTCGAATTCCTCAGGCTCCATGAGCTTGAGCAGCGAGCGCATCGGGCCGCCATCGAGCTGGAACACGCCGAGGGTGTCACCGCGCGCCAGCAGACGGTACGATTCCGGATCGTCCAAAGACAGGGATTCCAGGTCCAGGTCGATGCCTCGGTTGACCTTAATGTTCTCCACCGCATCGGAGATGATGGTGAGGTTACGCAGACCCAGGAAGTCCATCTTGATCAGGCCCAGGCCCTCACAGGTGGGGTAATCGAACTGGGTGATGACCTGGCCGTCCGCCTCGCGGCGCATCACGGGGATGACGTCCACGAGGTCCTTGCTGGACATAATCACGCCCGCAGCGTGCACACCCCACTGACGCTTCAGACCCTCCAGGCCCTTCGCTGTCTCGAACACCTGGCCGTAAATCTTATCGACCGGGTCCTCAATGAGGGCGCGCAAATCTGCCGCCTCGGCGTAACGCTTATCCTCTTCGTTGTACACGTTCGCCAGGGCGATGTTCTTACCCATGACGTCCGGCGGCATCGCCTTGGTGAGGCGCTCGCCGACCGAGTATGGCTGGTCCATCACACGGGAGGCGTCCTTGAGCGCCTGCTTCGCCTTAATGGTGCCGAAGGTGACGATCTGCGCGACCTTCTCTTCACCGTACTTTTCGGTCACGTAGTCGATGACTTCGCCGCGGCGACGATCGTCAAAGTCCACATCGAAGTCGGGCATGGAGACGCGGTCGGGGTTGAGGAATCGCTCGAAGATCAGGTCGTGGTCGAGCGGGTTCAGGTCGGTAATACGCATCGCGTACGCGACCATGGAGCCTGCACCGGAGCCACGGCCGGGGCCCACGCGAATACCGTTGCGCTTAGCCCAGTTGATAAAGTCGGCGACCACGAGGAAGTAGCCGGGGAAGCCCATGGAGGTAATAACCCCCACCTCGTACTCAGCCTGCTTACGCACCTTGTCGGGCACGCCGTCCGGGAAGCGGTAGTGCAGGCCCTTCTCGACCTCCTTCACGAACCAAGATTCCTCGTTTTCACCCTCGGGCACGGGGAAGTTCGGCATGTAGTTCGCCTTGGTGTTGAACTCCACGTTGCAGCGTTCAGCGATTTCGAGGGTGTTCTCGCACGCGCCGGGAATGTCACCGAACAGAGCGTACATTTCTTCTGCCGAGCGCAGGTAGAAGTTATCCGCGTCGAACTTGAAGCGCTTGGGATCGGTGAGGGTCGAGCCGGACTGCACGCACAGCAGCGCCGCGTGGGCGGTGTGGTCTTCCTGGCGGGTGTAGTGCAGGTCGTTGGTGGCGACGAAGGGCAGGTTCAGCTTCTTGGCGAGGCGGTGCAGATCCTCCTGGACGTTGCGTTCAATGTCCAGGCCGTGGTCCATGACCTCGCAGTAGAAGTTATCTTTGCCGAAAATATCGCGGAATTCGCTCGCCGCCTGGACCGCCTCGTCAAACTGCCCCAGACGCAGGCGCGTCTGAACCTCACCGGAAGGGCAGCCGGTGGTGGCAATCAGGCCCTTCGAGTAGGTCTGCAGCACCTCGCGGTCCATACGCGGCTTGTACAGCTGACCTTCCAGCGACGCAATCGAGGAGGCACGGAACAGGTTGTGCATGCCCTCGGTGGTTTCAGCCCACATGGTCATGTGGGTGTAGGCGCCACCACCGGAGACGTCGTCGCGGGAGCCGTCGCCCCAGCGCACACGCGAACGGTCGGTGCGGTGCGTGCCGGGGGTCAGGTACGCCTCCACACCAATGATGGGCTTGATGTCGTGCGCTTTAGCCTGGCGCCAGAAGTCGAAGGCACCAAAGAGGAAGCCGTGGTCACTGGTCGCCATGGACTTCATGCCGAGTTCTTTAGCGTGGGTGAATAGGTCACCCAGGCGCGCGGCACCGTCGAGCATGGAGTACTCGGTGTGCACGTGCAGGTGCGTAAATTCTTTGGTTGCCACGGGAATCTCCTGGAGGTGTGGGCTGGAGGATAGGCGGTGAATGTGAAGCTGTGTGCGGCAGCCCGCGGGTGGCTCTACCTAGCTGGGCTGTCTAGCCGAACCGAGCTGTCTAGCCGAACCGAGCTGTCTAGCCGAGCTGAACCTTACCCTCGCGCAGAGCGGTCAGCGCGTAGGACAGGTCGAGCGGGTACTCGCTGGTGAAGGTCACGCGCTCTCCGGTACCGGGGTGGTCGAAGCCTAGGCGGTGCGCGTGCAGCCACTGGCGGGTCAGACCCAGTTCGGCACTAAAGCGCGGGTCGGCGCCGTAGGTCAGGTCGCCGCAGCAGGGGTGGCGCAGCGCGGAGAAGTGCACACGAATCTGGTGGGTGCGTCCGGTTTCTAGGTGCACCTCTACCAGGGATGCGGGGCCGAAGGCTTCGAGCACATCGTAGTGGGTGATGGAGTTGCGGCCGTCTTCGACCACGGCGAACTTCCATTCGTTGCCGGGGTGGCGGCCGATGGGTGCGTCAATGGTGCCGCGCAGCGGGTCGGGCAGGCCCTGCACGAGGGTGTGGTAGACCTTGTCCACGGTGCGTTCCTTGAAGGCTCGCTTGAGTTCGGTGTAGGCGCGTTCGCTGCGGGCTACGACCATCAGGCCGCTGGTGCCCACGTCCAGGCGGTGCACAATGCCCTGGCGCTCTGCCGCGCCGGAGGTGGCAACCGAAATGCCCTCGCCCATGAGCGCGGAGATGACGGTGGGGCCGTGCCAGCCGGGTGAGGGGTGTGCCGCCACGCCTGCGGGCTTGTCCACCACAACGATGTCCTCGTCCAGGTGCACGATGCGGAAGCCGTCCACCTTCTCGGGGCGGATGTCCGCCAGATCGCGCGGTGCGGGTGCGTCCACGACGACCTCGTCCCCTGCGGAAAGCTTGTAGGACTTGCCGATTTTCACGGTCTTGCCGTTGTTGGTCACGGTCACGTGGCCGTCACAAATCCACCCGGAGGTGCGGGTGCGCGGCGCGTCGAGGGCACCGGCGAGTGCGGCGTCCAGGCGCATACCGGCGAGCGCGCCTTCAACGGTGAATTCGGCGCGGATGCGTGCCGTATCTTCGGCGGCGTTGGTGGTTTCGCTCATGCGGCTCTCCTTCGGGTGGTGTTTGCTTAGGTTGTCTGTGTGGGAGGGGTCAGTGTGAGAGGGGGCTGTATGAAAAGTTCGCTGCTTGAAAACGTCTCTGCGTAAAAAATTCTCTGAGTGAAAACGTCTGCAGGCGCGTGTGTCGGCAATGTAGCCGGGGCGGGGAGCTACTTGGAGCTCTTCTCTGCTGCGTTCTTGTCGCCAGCAGGGGTTTCGTCAGCGGGCGCCTGCACGCGGGTGCCGTTGAGGTTCAGGCCCTTGAAGTTCAGCAGCACGATGAACGCCATGCACACGCAGATTGCGGAGTCTGCAATATTGAAAATCGCGAAGTTCGGTACGGAAATAAAGTCAACCACGTGGCCGGAACCGAAGCCGGGCTCGCGGAAGAGACGGTCGAAAAGGTTGCCGCAGATACCGCCGAGCAGTCCGCCCAGCGCGAGGGTCCAGGACAGAGCGCGGGTGCGGCGCAGCAGGTAGAACACCACGGCCGCGGCGGCAACCATGACGAGGGTGAAGACCCAGGTGACGTTCTCACCCATGCTGAATGCGGCGCCGGAGTTACGAATCGAGTACCACCACAGTAGCCCGTCAATGACGGTGATGCGCTCCCCCAACTGCATCTGGGTAACGACCAGGTATTTGGTGCCCTGGTCGATAGCGAACACGACGGCGGCGAGCACGAGCGCGAGAATCCCCGCGGAGCGAGCCGAAAGGATGCGCACGCGGCGTCCAGTAGCTTCTTCGGTGGTGTTTTCGGCAGCGTTATCGCTAGCCTGTGCGACTGAGGATTCAGCAGTCTTGGGGGTGTTGGTCATAGCTCTCCTCTAGTCTGTGCCGGTTGCGACGGTCTGTGCCGGTTGTTGCGCCTACGGCGCGGAGGCCCTATGGTGCGGAGGCGGGTCGCGCTCGCGTTCGATAGTGCCCCTCTAGCTTAGCAAATCGGGGTAGTGCATCGAGTATTCGGTGGTGATGTGGCGGGTGCTCTCCCCCGCTTCGCGCCCTGGGTTCTTAGGCCGTGCCGGGCGGGCATGAGAATACCGCCCGGTTCTCTCGATCTTCCCCGGTGAATAGCGGTGGAAGAGAAAGAATCCGGGCGGCATACGCCTCAAAGCGTCGTTAGCTGATTTATGCGGAAGCCTCGATGGACTTGAGGTTCTTCAGCTCCTGAACCTGTGCGTCCAGGTGCTGCAGCAGCTTGGAGCGGTAGCGGCTCTCGAAGCCGCGCAGAGCCTCAACAGCGATCTCCAGCTCTTCCTTCTCGTCGGTGAGGCGAGAGAGAACCTCTTCGCGCTGCTGCTGAGCTTCGCTCACCATAGCGTCTGCCTTCCTCTCTGCCTCTTCGAGCAGTTCAGCCTTAGCCTTCTCGCCCTGCGCCACGTAGTCGTCGTGGACCTTCTGAGCCATAGCGAGCAGTGCCGCCGCGTCCTGAGGTGCAGCCGATGCCGCCGAGGACTGTGCGGGTGCTACAGCCGCTGCCGGGGAATCGGGTGCGTTTGCAGAGAGCTGCTCAACCTGACGCTCCAGGGCATCACGATCGGAGTAGAGTGCGCGCAGTTCGACAACGAGCTCGTCCAGGAAGTCATCGACCTCGTTGCGGTCGTAACCGGACTCTTCGGTTACAATCTTGAAGCTCTTAGTGATCAGGTCTTCGGGGGTGATTGCCATGGGCTTCTCCTCTGGGTATCCCTACGGTGTTTGGTGATGAAGTTGGGTGCCGCGGATTCACCAGCCAGATAGGTCGTGATCCCCAATAATTCAGGGTCCCGATGGGTCAGGGCATGGCTATTCCGCTATGCAGTCGTTGGCACCAATTCTACTATTCTTTAGTTTCTGTGCCCGGTTATACGTCGGTTGAACCGTAAAATATTCGCTCTGCGCAAGGGTGGGATTCACCACGTCTAATATCCGCCCTAGTCCCCGCTACCACCCTTATGTTTTCTGCCCTGCGGTGCATTTTGAGAAGGTTTTCGAGAAGACATTTTGACGCTCCCCAGGCAGACCCTAAGCACAGAACCCAGGCAGAGCCTAAGCACAAGAACGCAGGCGCAGAAAACCCCCGCTCTGCACTCAACCCGTGAACGGGTCAGGCAGGCGGGGGTCTATCGTTTGTGCTCGTCAGCTGTCGTCTCTTAGCGGGCAGGCGCTTACGAGAAGGCCGCGGTCATCCGCATCATGATGCTCAGCAGCAAAGACAACAGAACAATCAGAATCAGGAAGCCGGTGTCCAACGCAACGTTACCCACACGAACCGGCGGGATCAGGCGGCGCAGCTGGTTCATCGGCCAGTCAGTCACCGCGTACACGCCGCTGGCGAAGAGCAACACAATGCCCTTGGGTCGCCACTCGGGAGCGAACATGCGCACCCAGTCAAAGAGCATGCGCAGCAGCATCGCAATGTAGAGAACGTAGATAACGATCGTTATGAGGGCGAAAATATAACCCATCTATCAGTCCTTAGCCCTGGTCGAAGGGGAATTCGCCGTCGGTCTCAAAGCCGGCGGGAACCTCGGAGTTAGCCACACCCAGAACCTCCAGGTTGGAGGGGGTCAGCAGGAACACCTTAGCGGTGACGCGCTCAATGCGGCCCTCCAGTGCGAATGCCAGACCGGATGCGAAGTCCACCAGGCGCTTTGCGTCTGCGTCAGGCATTTCTTCCACGTTCATAATCACGGGAATGTTCTCGCGGAATGCCTCACCAATGATCTTTGCGTCATTGTAGGAGCGGGGGTGGATAGTGGTGATGCGACGCAATTCGTCCTCTTCTTCCTCGTAACCGTAGGTGTATCCGTTGGTTTCTTCGGGCTCGTAGCCCTGTTCGTAGTAGCCGTCGTTGGAGTACGTATCGGCGTACTGCTCGGTGTATTCGGTATTCGGCACCGGGGTGTCCTCCCAATTGTCTGCGCTGGCATCGTCCCAAGTCTGCTCGGTTTCTGCCAGATCAGCTGTGGTTTCAGGTGTATGAGCGGTGGCGTATGCCGCTGCATCTACGGTTGCTCGTCCGTCGGCAGATTCTTCTGCGTCCAGATACTCGGTTTCTGTACCGTCATCGTAGCTATCAGCCTGCAGGTACTCTTCCTGTTCAGTATAGGCGGGTTCGTCCTGCTGGTGGTAGGTTTCGCTCTGCGACTCGGCATCGCTGTACTGTGCCGAGCCGGGCAGTGCTGAGAGCCTGTTGGCGCTGTCGGTCTTCTGTGCTGTAGCAGCCTGCCCTGCGGAGGCGTTTGTCTCCCGGTAGGAGTCAGCCTGCACAGCCTGCGGGGATTCTTCCGGCGTCGTCTCAGCGCCCTGGTATCGTTCCAGGCCGAGGAAACCCGCCAGACGGCTTTGCTTCGCCATGATTCTCTCGCTGTTCTTTCACGTTGGTGGTGTACAGGGGCTGCCGTGGTGCTTCGTCAGAAGGTGTGTGCGTGACGGTACGCCATGCACCGGCATGTATATATTACCAGCGCCCACCCCGCACGGGCGGTCAAGGGCACCGATGATTATGCCGCCGCCAGCAGACCCATCAGCTGAAAAGACTAACGGCTAAAGGGCCTAGAGCGCCGGACGCTTACCCATGATGTCGCTACCCACGCGCACGCAGGTCGAACCCCAACGCACCGCCGCCTCCAAATCCCCGCTCATGCCGGCGGAAATCTCGGTCGCGTGCGGCACCTGCTCACGCACCAGCGACGCCAAACCGTAGAGCTTCTCAAACGCCGCATCCGGGTTCATGCCCAGCGGCGCCACCGCCATCACACCGCCACAACGCAGATGCTCGTGATTCTCGATGCGCTCCACCAGCTCCAGCAACTCGGAGGCGCTCGTACCGCCGCGCGCGCCCTCAGCGGCGTGGCCAGCCGTCGCAACCTCCGCCAGGGACACCTGCACCAGGCAGGTCAGCGCGCCCTGCTCCGCCGCCGCGGGTGCGGGCGCCTCCCCCGCCTCAAAGCGGGAGAGCTGGTTCGCGTACGCCTTCGCCAGCGCGTCCGCCAGGGAGGGGCGGTCCACCGAATGCACGCTGGAGGCGTACTTGACCACAGACTTCGCCTTGTTCGTCTGCAACTGGCCAATAAACGCCCAGTGCGGGGGCTGCACCTCACGCTGAGCACAGTATGCGGCAAGCTCGCGAGCCTTCGCGCTCGCCTCCTGGTCGCGGTTCTCACCGAAGAGGGTCACTCCCCCATCCAGCAGTGCCGCCGCGTCGGAGGCGGGGAAGAACTTCGTGACCGTCACCAGCTGCACCGGGGCGCTCTCCTCGGTACGCACGGCGCTGTGGTCCTGCTCCGCGGTACGGATACGCTCAAGCACGCGGCGGTAGTTCTGTAGCAGCTGCTCGGCACGTTCGGGAGTGTACTGCAGGTTCTCTTCTACGTTCATTTCAGACATCTTCTCTCCTTCAGCGGCTTTCTATCTTTAGCAGCTCTAGGCGGCGGGCTCTGGCGCCTTCTCAATCCACACCAGACCCGCGATACGGCCCGGCTTCTCACCGCGGTTCGTGAACCCGCGATGCGAATACACCTCGGGCTCCTCAAACGTGCACTGCGCACAGTCCATGCTCACCTGCACGCCCGCCTCCTCCAGCACGGCGCGGGCACCGGCGGGCAGATCCAGGCCGGGGGTCTGCTGGCTGGTCACCGAATGCACCTGCGGAATCAGTTCGGTGGACTCAGTGCGCATCTCCTCGGGCACCTCGTAGCAGCTACCGCAAATGCTCGGACCCAGCCAGGCGGTAATTTTCTCCGCGCCGAGCTGACGCATCCGCTGCACAGTCTGCTGAAGCACGCCATCAAGCAGGCCGCGGCGGCCAGCGTGAGCCACCGCCAGGATTGGTTGCCAGTTCGCGACCCGCTCACCCACCAGCACCACGGGAATGCAGTCCGCCACCATAATCGCCAGGGGCACGCCCTCACTGCTAATCGCCGCATCGGCGACCGGGGAGCTCTCCAGCACCGCGCGGGCACGCTCAGCGGTACGCTCCTCGGGTGCACCGGGCGCGTAGGATTCCACCGCGTAGTCTTCCGGGTAGGCAATCTGCACACCGTGCACCTGGTTCAGGTAGAAGAACGGGTCGGTACCCAGCGCCTCCTCCAGGGCGGCACGGTGGTTGAGGGTGCGCACCAGGGAGGCGTCCATGCCGCCGCCGAGCTCATCGTCCACGTGCAGGCCCAGGTTGCCCGCCGCGCGGGAGGTAAAGCCCACCCGCACACGCCAGGGGCCCAGGGTGCGGGTATCGGCAGAGGCAAGCAGCGAAGTTTTGGGGTTATCGCTCATCTTCTATTCCTTCATCAGATGTCAGCAGGTATAACGGCGGGTATAGCAAAGGGGAGCCGAGAACAGCACAATGTGCGTGTTTCTCAGCTCCCCTATAGCTTCATAAGACTCTCAGCCGTGCAACGCCTATGCGTTCACAGCCGGGCAGACTACTTCAGGAAGTCAGGGACATCCAGGGTGTCGCGGCGAGCCGGAGCTTCCTCTACAACCGGGGGAAGGTCAACGTCGAAGCCAGCAGCGCCGGTGGAAGCCGGAGCAGCAGCGGGTGCGTTGTAGCCGTAGCCGTTAGCAGCCGGAGCGGTGGAACCGCCGAAGGATGCCTGGGTGCGCTGAGCCTGGGTAGCTGCAGCAGTGGAAGCGTTGGAGTTGGTCTCCGGGTTTACTGCGTCGAAGCCAGCAGCAATCACGGTCACGCGAGCCTCATCGCCCAGTGCGTCGTCAATAACAGCACCGAAGATGATGTTTGCGTCGGGGTGAGCAACTTCCTGAACCAGGCGTGCAGCCTCGTTGATCTCGAACAGACCCAGGTCGGAGCCACCCTGAATGGACAGCAGAACGCCGTGTGCACCGTCGATGGATGCTTCCAGCAGCGGCGATGCGATAGCCAGCTCAGCTGCCTTCACAGCACGGTCCTCACCGGATGCCGAGCCGATACCCATCAGAGCCGAACCTGCACCCTGCATGACGGACTTAACGTCAGCGAAGTCAAGGTTGATCAGGCCGGGGGTGGTGATCAGGTCGGTAATGCCCTGCACACCGGAGAGCAGAACCTGGTCAGCGGACTTGAATGCGTCCAGCATGGAGACGTTGCGATCCGAAATCGACAGCAGTCGGTCGTTCGGAATAACGATCAGGGTATCAACTTCATCGCGCAGAGCAGCGATACCGGTCTCAGCCTGGTTGGAGCGGCGACGGCCTTCGAAGGTGAAGGGGCGGGTCACCACACCAATGGTCAGAGCGCCGAGGGAGCGGGCAATACGTGCCACGACGGGTGCGCCACCGGTACCGGTGCCACCGCCCTCACCTGCGGTCACAAAGACCATGTCTGCGCCCTTGAGGACTTCCTCAATTTCCTGCGCGTGATCCTCGGCTGCCTGACGGCCAACCTCGGGGTTTGCGCCCGCGCCAAGACCGCGGGTCAGCTCACGACCAACGTCCAGCTTAACGTCTGCATCGGACATCAGCAGAGCCTGAGCGTCAGTGTTGATAGCAATGAACTCAACGCCGCGCAGACCAACCTCAATCATGCGGTTGACTGCGTTGACGCCACCGCCGCCGATACCAACGACCTTGATGACTGCCAAGTAGTTCTGGGGAGTTCCAGCGTCCATGTATTCCTCGATTGTTCCGTGTTCCAGCTTCGGAAGACCCGCAGCTTAATCTAAGCCTGAAGGTTTCCTCTAAAGAATGACTTTATCTGCTAGGATACCAAACTGTTTTTGTCGGTTCCTAGTCACACAGCGCAATTACCCCCTCTTTTTGCGGATTTCACACAAAAAGGGAGGATAAAGCGCCTGAATGGTTCCCCTAACGGGTCACCGGTACGCGCGGGGCAGACACGTCATAGACGGTCACCTTCTGCGTCTGTGCCTCGGAAGATTTCTCCTCCTGAGCACGCTTGGCAATAGCCTGGCGCAGGGAGAGCAGGACCTTAGCCTTCAACTCGCTCTCTTCAGCGGTTCCCCACTGCACCGTAGTATTATCCCTCAAGGTTAGAGTGATACTTGAGGTTGACGTAGCGCTGGCTTCCTTAACCTGAGCTAGAAGTTCAGAGGGCATTGCCGAAAGCGCGGTAGAAATAGTGTGGAACTCAGCCGAAGTCTGCGGGTCATCACCGCTGAAACGAACCAGCGGCACCGACGTATCGGGCTGAGTTGCCGACTCCAGAAGGCTCACACCATCGCTATCAACAGTATGGTACGTATCGCCCTGCTTCACAACCGCAACCGCGGTACGCTCCTTCAGAGTCACCACCAGCTCATGCGGCGGACGGCTCTCCACCTGCACGCTACGAATCACATTATCCTGCCCGAGCAGCTCACGCACCTTCTTCTCATCGATGCGAGTGAGCGGAACACCGCGCAGAGGCTCAAGCTTCTGCTCCACCTGGGTGGTTTCCAGCAGGGACGCGCCGCGCACCGTAATCTTCTGAGTCGCCAACAGGGGCGAGAAGAAGACCAGCACCACATACAGCACCGCGATAATAGCCAGTGCCGAGACGGTGTACAGCAGCTTACGGGCACGAGTCAGAGGCGCACGCTCCTTACGGGGGCGCTCCTCAGCACGCAGACCGTCCAGACCCGGATCCTGACGCAGACGCTCACGGTGAGCCTGACGGCTCGCACGCTCGCGCTCCTTCTCAATTTCCGCTGCACGCTGCTGCTCACGCTCGGCACGCCAACGACCAAAACGGCTCGCGGGGCGAGGCTCTTCAACGGCCTTCTCCCCCGCCTTATCGGCGCTTTCTTCAGCGTTCTGAGCGGCAGACTCTTCGCGAGATTCAGCAGAATCGGCAGAAGACTTCTTGTCAGAACTCTTCTGAGCAGCCTTCTGATCGGCTACTTCCTTTTCTGCGCTCTTCACCGACTGCGAGGATACAGTCTGAGCAGAGGCGCCCTTGGCGGATGAAGTCTTCGACGAAGAATCCTCAAACGCCTCAACATCAAACAGCTCAGGCGCGTGCTCAACCTCAGACACGGTACGACCGGTCATCAGCGCAGAACGCACCGAATCCTTCAAAGACTGCGCCGAAGAATGAACCGCCGCAGCGCTCTTGGACGCCGAAGAATCAGCACCGTTCTGGCTGTGCGACTTATGCACCACCGGCTTACGCGGCATGTGGCGAACAGAGCTCGAAGGCTGAGTAGCGGCAGACTGGGCAGAAGCCTCCGAGGATGCAGCCTCGACAGGCTTCACGGCGTCCGCAGACTTCATAGCTTCCGAGGGCTTTGCAGTCCCAGTAGCTTCTGCGCTCTTCACAACCTGAGGCTGGGTGGCCTGCGGCTGAGTCAGCTGAGACTGCGCAGATTCAGCCTGCACAGGCTTAGATTTCTTAGCCTCAACCTGCGCATTCTCAGCTACCTGCTGGGCGCGCAAACGAGCACGCGAACGCGGAGCCTTCGGCGCGCGCGAGGAGGAATGCCCCTCCGAAGAGAGACCAGAACTCATCGGCACAGCCTAAGCCTCCGACTTCTTCGACTCGCCACCGTGACGGATTTCCAGGGACTCCAGCAGACGCGCACCCAAAGCGGTCACATCGCCAGCGCCAACGGTCATCACAATATCGCCATCCTGAGCGCACGTCACAATATCCTCAATAGCGTCCTCAGCGGTAGCGTAACGAACCTCAGAGAAACCAGCACCGGTAATCAGCTCACTGGTCACACCCTCAATCGGCAGCTCACGAGCCGGGTAAATATCCAGAACATGAGCACGGTCAGCCATCGACAGAGCCTGCGCGAACTCCTTCGCGAACTCGCGAGTACGAGAGAACAGATGCGGCTGGAAAATCACGTACAGGTTGTGGCCATCAGCCACGGTACGGCCGGTCTCCAGGGCACGGAAGACCTCGGTCGGGTGGTGCGCATAATCATCAAAGACCTTCACGCCAGCAACCTCACCACGCAGAGTGAAGCGGCGGTCAGCGCCCACAAACTCAGCCAGTGCACGAGCAATATCAGCAGCCTCGTAACCAGAAATCAACGCCGAGGCAAAAGCAGCCGAAGCGTTCAGCTGGTTATGAATACCGGGCACCTTCAGAGCAAGATCCTGCTCGCCTTCATAACGCACACCGCGGCACTCAAAAGACCAGGACAGATGCGAAGAAGAGGAAGAACCCGCACTGGTAATCTCGCTAATGCGCAGGTCAGCATCCTCAGACTCACCGTAGGTCACCACGGGCACACCCGCCGCACGAGAACGAGCCGCCAAATCAGCCGCACCCGCATCATCAGCGCAGGTCACCACAACACCGTTAGGAGACAGCGAACCCACAAAACGGTTGAACGCCTCAAAGACACGCTCATCGGTCTCATAGAAATCCAGGTGGTCCGGCTCAACGTTCGTCACCACAGCAATAGCCGGGCGGTAACGCACAAACGAGCCGTCCGATTCATCAGCCTCAGCCACAAAAATCGACTCCGGGCCCTGAGCACCCAGGTGAGCGTTCATGCCGCGACCAGCAATTACAGTACCCACCGCGAACGACGGCTGCGCACCCAGCTGATCAAACATCACAGAAATCATGGAGCTGGTCGTGCTCTTACCGTGAGTACCGGCAACAGCAACCACCTGAGACTCACCCATCACAGCGGCAAGCGCCTCAGAACGATGCAGCACACGCAGACCCTGCGCACGAGCGGCAACAAGCTCCGGATTATCCTCACGAATCGCAGTAGAAATCACCACGGTATCAACGTCCACAATGTTCTCAGCCTGCTGAGGAACACCCACACGAGCACCCGCAGCACGCAAAGACTCAACAGCAGCCGACTCCGCACGATCAGAACCACTCACCGTCACACCAGCCTGCAGCATCAGAGCGGCAATAGCGCTCATACCCGCGCCACCAATACCGATGAAGTGCACACGGCCCAACTCGCTCATCTTCGCACGCTCAGGGAACGGCGGGTTCAGCGGTGCCGGCAACACCATCTCAAGATTCATCAATTCAGTCATTACTTCTCAGCTGCCTTCAATACTGCTTCAGCCATAACGCGCGCCGCGTCACGGATACCAAGTTCATACGCCGCAGCGCCCATGCGCTCCAGCTCCTCCGGGTTCGCCATAAGAGCCGGAATCTCACGGGCGAACCACTCACCGGTGACCTCTGCATCCTTCACCAGCAGAGCCGCAGACGCCTCCACCAGAGAACGAGCATTCAGAGCCTGCTCACCATTACCAATAGGAAGCGGCACAAAAATCGCGGGAACACCCACCGCAGCAACCTCACTGACGGTCGCCGCACCCGAACGCACCAGCAGAAGATCAGCGGCAGCGTACACATCCTGCATGCCGTTGCTGAACTCAATCTGACGATAATTCGGCGCGCTCAGCGGCTCACCATTCTCATCCAGAACAGTCTTACCTTTACCGGTAATATGCAGAATCTGGAAGTCCCACTCCGCAAAGTGGTCACGGCACGCCGCCACCGCATTATTCAGGCTCTGCGCACCCAGCGAACCACCGGTCACAATCACGGTCGGCTTCTGCGGGTCCAGGCCCAGGTTACGGCGAGCCTTCGAACGGTGCGCCTCGCGGTTCAGGTAGGCAATCTCATCCTTCATCGGCATACCCACCAGGGTTGCGCGCGGGAACGGAGTATTGGGGAACGCCACGCCGGTGAACTTCGCGAACGTACCACCCAGGCGGTTCGCCAAACCGGGCTTCGCATTCGCCTCATGAATCACCACGGGAATCTTAGCGCTCAACGCAGACAAATACGCCGGCGGGCACACATAGCCACCCACGCCAACGACCACATCCGCATCTACATCCTTGAGGATGCGGCGGGTCTTAGACAGGCCACCAAAGAACTTAGCGGGGAAAGCGAAAGCGGCACGGTTAATGCTACGAGGGAACGCCGCACGAGGGATGAACTCAATATCGAAACCAGCTGCCGGAACCAGCTCGGCTTCCATCTTGTCGGCGGTGCCCAGCATCAGGATCTTAGCGTTCGGCTCAAGGTCACGAATCGCACGCGCAATCGCGAGCATCGGATTAATATGACCGGCGGTGCCACCACCGGCGAAGACTATAGAGGGCGCCTTCTTCGTCATAGGTCTTTCTCCCAACACATCGGTACAGCATCATTTTACGCTATCGCACCTGTTCAAAAGAGCGCCCCCGCCATTGAGCTACAACTCAACAGCGAGGGCTTTATCTTATATTCAGCACATATTCATCACGGGTAGAGGCACGAACCGCAGCTCACTCCCCCGAATGTCAGCCCCCGATATGCAGGCTTCACGGAGCGGGTTCCGCGGGGTTTAGCCCTGCTTACGGGTGCCGCGCTGATCCGAGTTCCGAGCCGCGCCCTGAGCCGGACGCTGCGCCTGCTGAGCGCTGTTCTTCGGAGCGCCCTTGGCCTGAATACCCTTTGCCTGGGTGCCCTGTCGCGGCGCTACCTGACGTTGAGCGCCCTGTCGAGGATTACCCTGTCGAGGATTGCCCTGTCGCTGGGCACGACGCTGACGGTCCTCAGGATGCAGCGGCTGCAGACCCGCAGGTAGCGAACCCGACGGACGGTGCTGTGCGCTACGGGGCTGAGCACCACGAGCCTGCTGCACTCGCTTCTGAGCAGCAGGTTTCTGAGCAGTAGGCTGCTGAGCGGTACGGGGCTGAGCAGGCTTACCCTGTGCCGCTCGAGTAGAGGCAGTACTCTTCTGGGCAATACGAGTCTGCTGACCGGTACGAGGCTGAGCGGGAGCCTTCTGCGGAGCTGCCTTCTTCGGTGCAGGCTTCTGCGGGGCAGGTTTCTGCGAGGCCTTCTGTTTCTGAGCTTCAGCCTTCTGCTCCGCCTTCACACGGGCAGCTTCCTCACGAGCCAGACGTGCCTCCTCACGAGCACGACGAGCCTCTTCTCGAGCCTGCGCCGCCTCCCGGCGAGCCTGTTCCTCCTCGCGACGAGCCTGCTCCCGAGCCTGGCGCTCCTGCTCCTTCCGCTGCTCACGAGCTATACGAGACAACTCACGCTGCTGATCCGGCGCAAAACCCAACCAGCGGCGCAACGTACTCTCCGGACCGAAAACAACCTTCAAAGGATTATGTTCCTTCATCAGGTGACCACCGGCAGCCGCACGAGCTGCCTCCTCCTGATTCAGCACAATCTGCAACGGCGTACGACGCTGCCAATCAGCATTCGCACGACGAACCTCACGCACGCTCTGAGTCTCAATATTCGACGGTGCCGTCGCGCCACGCAACGGAGTCTGCCGCGCAAACGCCAACAACAAACCCGCCGCAAACAACGAAGACAACAGCGACGAACCACCATAGGAGACAAACGGCAGAGGCACACCAATCACCGGCAAAATACGGGACACCATGCCCATATTGATAATCGCCTGAGAAGTCAGCCAAATCATGATGCCGCCCGTAGCCAAACGCACCAGCGGGTCAGTAGTGCGCAGCATAATACGCACCGCACAATACACCAGGCCCGCATACAGCAGCAGAACCGCCAGCGTACCCAGCAGGCCCAGCTCCTCACCAATAATGGCGAAAATATAGTCGTTATGCGCCTCAGCCAAGTAGTTGTACTTCTGACGCGACTGACCCAGGCCAACACCCAAGAAGCCGCCGGTCGTCAGCGCCACCTCACCAGAATTCGCCTGGTCACAGTTAGCGTTCGTGCACGAGCCCCAAACACCGAAAATACGAGCCACACGGTTCGCGCTACTGAGAACGCCCACCAGCGCCAACGCCGCAAACGCGCCGCCAATCTTCAGCAGCGAGCTACGAGAAGCGCCCGCCAGCCACATCATGCCCACAAAGATGAAGCCGTACACCATGGCGGTACCCATATCACCGCCGAGCATAATCAGCAGCACCAGGGCACCCACACCATAAATCGAGGGGAACAGAGTACGCCAAATACTGCGAGAAATATCGCCGTGGCGGCTGTACACCCATGCCAGCCACATAATAATCGCCAGCTTCGAAAACTCCGACGGCTGAATCTGCACGCCGCCGGGGAATTTCAACCAGTTACGGTTACCGTTCACCTCAACGCCAACGACCACCACAGCAAGCTGCATGACCAACGCGGCAATCAGCATCGCGTTCACCACAAACTTCTTGTGGTAGACACCCACCGGGATGCGCGTAATACCCGCCATCGCAATCACGCCAAGAACCAAGAACATGACCTGCGACGAAACCTGCGAGAACGGCGACTGGCCCTGAGAAATCATGGTGACGCTCGAGGCCGACAGCACCATAATGCAGCCAAAAATAGCCAGACCCAAGGTGGTGATCAGCAGCATCACCGGCACATCCCACAGGTCAGCCTTCAAACCACGACGGTACAGCCTATCGGCACGAGCACGGAACGGCGCAGAGAAATCCTCCCAACCGGCTCGCAAAGACGCCCAACGACCACTCGCGGTCGAACGCGCCGAAGAAGCCGAACGCTCCGAAGATGCGCTGGTACTCACATGCCCTCCTATAGGCCTCAACTGCCACGGATTCGTCGTGGCGACTACACGAAAAAGGTTCAGGGGTGGGACACCATTACCATCCCACCCCCAAGAAGAACCCGCAAAAAGCACCCCGGTCACCCGAGACGCCCCCTGCAGGTAGCGTCCTAAGAGTCTGCCAGCTGGGCGGCAACAGCGTTCGCAAACGCATCACCGCGCACCGCATAATTCTTGAACTGGTCCATCGACGCAGACGCGGGAGCCATCAGCACGGTATCGCCCGGATGCGCCAGCTCAGCAGCCTTCGCAACGGCCGCGTTCATCACGGCAATGCCGTCCGAAGAATCAGCCACAGCGGCGGTCATATTGTAGGTCGGAACCTGCGGAGCGTGGTTAGCCAACGCCGACTTCAACGCCGCAGTATCAGTACCGATAATCAGTACAGCCTTCAGGCGCTGAGCGTGAGCAGCAATCAGCTCATCGTACTCAACGCCCTTCGACAGACCACCGGCAATCCACACCAGCGAGGGGTAACCGCTCATCGACGCATTCGCGGCGTGAGGATTCGTAGCCTTCGAATCGTTCACCCACATGATGTCGTTCGCATAACCCACCAGCTGGTTGCGGTGCGCACCGGTCTTGAAGGAACGCAGGCCCGCGCCCACAGCCTTCGGGTCAATATCAGCCGCACGGCACAGCGCCGCAGCCGCCAGAGCGTTCTCCACGGTGTGCTTCGCAGGCATCTTACCGGGAGCCGGAGCCAAATCCTCCAGAACCGCCAGCTCATACGCCTCGTTGTAACGGTTCTTCAAGAAGGCGCGGTCCACCATAATGTCCTCAGCCAGGCCGAGCATCGACACGGCGGGCATCTCAGTGGAGCTGAAGCCAATCGCGCGAGCGCCCTCAATAACGTCCGCGTTCTCAACCATGCGCAGGGTGTCCACATGGTCGGTGTTGAAGATGCAGGCAACCTGAGTGTGCTCGTACACGCGAGCCTTATCAGCCTTGTAACGCTCGAACGAACCGTGCCAGTCCACGTGGTCCTCAGCAATGTTCAGAACCACCGAAGCGTACGGGGACATCGAATGGGTCCAGTGCAGCTGGAAGCTGGACAGCTCCACCGCGAAGAACTCATAGGGCTCATCGTCGGCAATGGCGTACACGATGGGCATACCCACGTTACCCACCTGAATAGACTTCTTACCGGCAGCCTTCAGGATGGAATCAACCATGCCCACGGTGGTGGTCTTACCGTTCGTACCGGTCAGGCACAGCCACTTGGGGGTCGGGCGGTCGCTGCGCTCATTCAGGCGCCACGCCAGCTCCACATCGCCCCAAATCTGGATGCGACGCTCATAAGCGTCCAGCATGACCGGGTGGTCGGGACGCACACCCGGGGAGGTCACCACAAGCTCGGGTTCCTGACCGTCCACCGGGGGCAGTGCACGCATGTGCTCGGGACCAAACAGGCCCTCAACGTTACCGTAGGCGTTAGTGTACAGATCGATGCGTTCACGCTTCTCCGGGGTATCAGCCCCGTCGATGACAACAATCTTCGCACCCAGCTGGGCGAGCACATCGGTCACAGCGTCGCCGCTGGTGCCCATGCCCACCACGACCACGCGCAGGTTAGCCCAGGGCGCACCCCAGTGAGTCAGCTCCGCGAGGCGCTCGTTCTCGTACACCGGGTTCACCGCAATAGCGGCGGCGTTCGCTTCAATGCGAGCTGTATCCGGCTGTTCAATAGTTGACATTAGTGAATCACTCCAGAAGTCTGCGAGAACCAGTCACCGAAGAACAGCGCCAGGGCGACGAGCACGCAGAGGGCATTAACAACCCAGAGGCGGAACACGGAGTTCACTTCGCCGCTGCTGACGGTACCGGGGGCAATGCCTCGCTTATCAATTGAGTACTTGCCGTTGACGCCGACCTTCTCCATGTGGTGGTGGAAGGGGGTCATACGGAAGTAGCGGTGCGCGTGCAGGGGCTTCTCCCCTGCTGCGACCGAACGCTTACGGCTGGTCTTGAACACGAACTTCTGCACAATCACAGAGAATACTTCCAGCACGGGGATCAGAGCGATGACCAGCAGAAGCAGTTCGGTGCGGGTGAACAGCGCGAAAGCAACCATTGCGCCACCAAGTGCCAGGGAGCCGGAGTCGCCCATAAAAATCTGCGCCTTCGACACATTCCACCAGAGGAAGCCAGCCAGCGAACCCACCAGGGATGCGGCAATCAGCGCCAGCGAACCGGGGTCGCGCACATCGTAGCAGGCGGTGCCAGCGCCAGCGGAGCAGGCGTGCACGTACTGCCAGATGCTGATGGTCAGGTAGCCGGAGAAGATGGTCATCATGATGCCACCAGCCAGGCCGTCCAGACCATCGGTGAAGTTCACCGCGTTCGTACCGGACAGGGAGATGAGGGTAATCCAACCAACCAGCAGGATGGAGCCGAAGACCGCGCCCGCCGCGAACAGGTCAATGGGCAGGTCACGTACGAAAGAGATAGCGGTCGACGCCGGACGAGCACCCGACTCATTCGGGAACTGGAACGCCAGGTACGCAAAGGGCAGGGTCACGCCCAGAAGACCAATGGTCTTCTGCTTCTCGGTCAGACCCTCGTTGCCCTTATTGCGGAACTTCATGATGTCGTCCGCCGCGCCCACACCGAGCATGCCCAGGGTGAAGGCGATGGTCAGCCACGCGGTAGCGGTCGGCACCGGCGCGGTACCGAAGAACAGGGCGCTCACCGCAAGGGTCAAGAAGTAGGCGAGAATCGCCGCGGGGATGAAAATCAGACCCGCCATGGTGGGGGTACCCGCCTTGTACTGGTGGGCCGCCGGGCCTTCCTCACGGATGAGCTGGCCAAGCTTCAGGGACTTCATCTTCTTGATGAACACCGGCAGCGCGGTGAGGGAGATGAGGAATCCGAAGATTCCAGCAATCAGCACGGTAATCATAAAGCGCTACCCTTCGTTCGTGGTCTGTTCGGTCGAAGTACGGTCGCCGTTAGCGGCACCGTCCAGGTGAGCGGCAAGGTGGTCGCTCAAATCGGTGGTTTCAACAAAGTCACCGGCAGAAAGCCAGGTCGGTGCCTGCTCTTCTTCAGCGCCGAAGGTGTACTCGGCGAAAGCAACCTGGTCACCCAGAATGCCCAGCTTCGCGCCGTTTGAGGACTTGAAGAGCACAATGTCGCCGGGGCGAACCTCGGCGCGCAGAATCTGCTCTGCCTCTTCCGGGGTCTTCACCCAGGTCGCCTCATTACCCCAGGAGCCTTCCAGGTGAGCCGCATTGTAGGTGGGCTTCGTCTCGTCGCCCACAGCAATCAGCTTGGAAATGTTCATGCGCACCACGAGGCGACCGATGCGGTCGTGCTCCTCCACGGAGGCGTCACCGAGCTCCAGCATGGCACCCAGAACAGCCCAGGTGCGGTGCGGCTGACCGGTCGCCGGGTCGACGGTGCGACCCAGCTGCGCCAGGGTGCGCAGTGCCGCAGCCATCGACTCGGGGTTCGCGTTGTAGGCGTCGTTAATGACGGTCACGCCGTCAGCGCGGTCGGTGCGCGCCATACGCCACTTCGAAGCCGCCGCCGCCTTGTTGAGCGCGCGAGCAATCTTCTCACCCGAAATACCGCTGTTGTAGGCGATTGTCGCAGCAGCCAGCAGGTTGTGCACGTGGTGCTCACCGATCAGCTGCGAGGAGATCTCGTACTCGCTACCGTCGGGCAGGCGCAGAGTGAACTCGGGGCAGCCTGCGTCGGTGGTGCGCAGGTTCAGCGCCGCCACGTAGCGTTCGTAGGGCTGGCCGTTCGCGTCGGTCTTCTCGCCCACGCCAAAGTAGGTAATGGGTGCAACCGAACGCGAAGCCATGCGCAGCACGCGCTCATCGTCAGCGTTCAGAGCCAGGGAACCGGTCGGCTGAACGCCCTCAGCCAGCTCACCCTTAGTACGCTCAATATTGTCCACGCCGCCGAACTCGCCAGCGTGCGCGGTACCAACCTTCAGGATTGCGCCGTGATCAGGGTGCGCAATATTCGCCAGGTACTCAATGTTGCCCACATGGTCGGCACCCATCTCAATGACCAGGTAGCGGGTAGACTCATCCGCACGGAAAACGGTCAGGGGCACGCCCACCTCACTGTTGTAGGAGCCGACCGGGGCAACGGTCGGGCCCTCCGGGGTGAAAATGGCGGCAAGAAGGTCCTTGGTGGTGGTCTTACCGGCAGAACCGGTAATACCGATAACGGTCAGCTCACCCTGAGCGCGCATCTGCTCAATGGAATAGCGCGCCAAATCGCCCATCGCCAGCACCACATCGGGCACCTGGATGCTCGGGTAGGGCACGCCCTGCTCGTCGAGTACTTCACGCTCGACCAGCGCCAGGGTCGCGCCCCTCTCAAACGCCATGGGGATGAACCTGTGGCCGTCAGTGACCGCGCCGGGCTTCGCCATGAACAGGGTACCGGTCTGCACCTCGCGGGAGTCGGTGGTGGCGAAGTCTGCGTACACCTGCTCCTCACGGCCCTCCAGGCCGATAGCGGTGCCGCCGGTTGCCTCAATAATCTGGGCGGCGCTGAGCTTAATCATTCTTCACCATACCTTCAGCGGTCTTAGAGTCACTTTCATCGAGCATGCGCTGGTAATCAGGCAGAATCTCGAAACCGTGCGCACGCAGGGCACGGGCGGTTTCAACGCGGTCGTCCAGGGCGATATCCACGCCGTCAACATCCTGTTCGGTTTCGTGGCCGCGGCCAGCAATCAGGATGGCGTCGTGCTCGCCCGCCAGGGCAATTGCCGCATCAATAGCGGCGGCACGCGGAGAAATATTCAGGATCTGGGTGGCTCGGCGGTTCTCAGCCTTCTGCGCGCCCTCCTCAACGGCGGCACGAATCGGCTCAGGCGCCTCACCGTGCGGGTCGTCATCAGTCACAACCACAATATCTGCGTACTGTGCCGCAATCGCACCCATAATCGGGCGCTTCAGCTGGTCACGCTCACCGGTCGCGCCGAAAACAATCATGACCTTACCGTCGCCGGGGCGGTCCATTGCCTCCAGGGCGCGGGTCAGACCGTCCGGGTTGTGTGCAAAGTCCACAATCGCGTGCGGAGCCAAAGAAATCAGCTGCATACGACCCGGAACCACCGGAGTCAGAGCCGAACCGGACGCCAGCTCGGGCAGCAGGCGCTCACGCTCAGCGGAGTCAGTGTCCAGGTACGCCATGAGCGCCGCCAGCGCGGCATTCGAAACGTTAAAGTCAGCGGGTAGACCGGTGTAGCATTCAACGCTCTCACCGGCACCATTAGCCACGTGGAAGCGGTGGCCCAGGCCCTCACGCTGAACCTTCACCACAGCCCAGTCGCGGGCACCAAACTCTGCGGGCACCTCAGCCAGACCGGCACCGCGAGCAGTCACCAGACGGTAAACCTGCTGCGCACCCATCTGCTCGCAAGCAGCGGAGAACATCTTCTCGCCCCACTCGTCATCAGCAGTAATCACCGCAAGCTCAGCACGCTCAGGAGTGAACAGCTGCGCCTTCGACTCAAAGTAATGCTCCATGGTGCCGTGCAGGTCCAGGTGGTCTTGGGTCAGGTTCGTGAAGCCAGCAACCGCGTACTTCACGCCGTCCACACGGTGGTAATCAATCGCGTGCGAAGACACCTCCATCGCCGCGCAACGCACCTGATGCTGACCCATAATCGTCAGCAGAGAATGCACGTGAGGAGACTCCGGGGTGGTCATCTTCGAAGGAACCGACACACCATCAATCAGAATCTGAATAGTGCCAATCAGACCGGTCTTCACACCCAGGCCGGTGCGGAACACCGACTCCAGCATGTAGGTGGAGGTGGTCTTACCGTTCGTACCGGTCACCGCGTAACGGTGGGTGGCGGGGAACGAAGCCGAACCATAAATCAGCGCAGCCAACGGACCAACATACTCGCGCAGGTTCTCAGTCACCAGGACAGGCACCGGCGCCTCACCCAGCAGCTGCGCACCGGCAGCATCCGTCAAAATAGCGGAAGCACCCAGCTTCAACGCAGCCTCAGCAAACTGCGCACCGTGCACCTTCGCACCGGGCAGAGCCACGTACAGGTCCTGTGGGCGAACGCCTCGGGAGTCCATGCTGATACCGGTGACCTCAACAGAATCACCGGATTCAGAACCCTGAACGCCACTAGCCGGCTGGGCACTCACCTGAGCACCCAATCCCTGCAGATATTCGCGAAGGTGCGCCAAACTCACCGGGCGCACAGCATTCGGGCGCAGAGTCTGAGCGTCGCCGCCCAGCAGGTTCTGGCCGGGTGCGTGAGATGCGGTATCCATCGTCCTTCTTTCCTCTCCGCTGTCCGAAGCGGTGAGCTCTGTATGGTCAATGCGCTCAAGGCACACAGGGTCATTCAATATTCTACGGTCTTTAGGCTTCGACAGGTGTTCAGTCCCGGGGCTTCTTCATCACGAATCAGCTACCGGGAACCTCTCCCCCGCTCGCCTTTAGCTCGTCTTATTGGGGCTATCCTCAGCAAAAAGCGGAATCAACTCCGGTTCACCGGTAGAACGCGGCACATTATAGGTGTGCAGGGTCTTCTCCATAATCTTGGAGAACTCAGCCGTCGTACCGTTCGCACCCACGCTACCCTCAGGACGCTGCATGGTCACCGCCACCAAGAACTGCGGGTTCTCAATCGGCGCCACACCAATAAAGGACGTCGTGTTGCCGTCGTAGCCGCCCTTCTCACTCGGAGTTTCCGCAGTACCGGTCTTACCGCCCACGCGGTAGCCGGTCACCTTCGCCGGACGGGCGTGGCCTTGCTCCACCACATTCTCCATGAGAGTCAGGCAGGAGGCGGCAGTCTGCTCGCTGACCATGCGTTCGCCAGGCTCCACGGCACGCTTATGTTCGGTACCGTCGGCGTCAATGATCGCGTCCACAATGCGCGGCTTCAGACGAACGCCCTTATTGCCCAGCGCCTGGAAAATCATGGCGGTCTGCAGCGGAGTCTGCGCAACACCCTGACCGAACAGCACAGTGTACTGCTGACGGCCATCCCAATCACGCCAATCAGCGATTATACCCTGCTCCTCACCGGTCAACTCAATGCCGGTAAACTCGCCGACGCCGTACTTCTTCAACCAGTTGTAGCGCTCTTCCTTGCTGAGCTTCTGACCGACCAGCACCGTACCGGTGTTCATCGAGTCATGAATAATGCCCGAGAAAGTACGCCGCTGCGCCCCGTGCTCAAACGCATCCTTGAAAGTCTGGCCGTCAATCGTGAGGGTCGCGGGCACGTCATACACGCTCGTCGGGGTGGTCAGGCCCTGCTCAATCAGCGCCGAAGCAGTTAGCATCTTCTCGGTCGAACCGGGCTCCACGCTCTGCGAAATAGCGCGCGGGGTCATGTCCGCCGCGTCCTCAATGGTTGCCGCGCCCGGGTCCATCGTGGAGGAATCAGCAAGAGCCAAAATGGAGCCGTCACGCACATCCATAACAATGGCGGTACACCATTCAGCTTTCAGCTCCTCGGCGCGGGCACGCACCACCTGCTGCGCAAAATACTGCACATCACGGTTAATGGTTAGGCGAATATTCTTACCGTCCACCGCCAGGCGCTGCTCTTCCTTCGCTACGGGGATACGCACGCCATCAGCGCTAATCTCGTAGGTGCGCTCACCGGGGGTACCGGCAAGCTCCTTCTCAAAGACACGCTCAATGCCCACGGAGTAGTTACGGGACACCGTACCGCCCGTACCGTTGCCGTCTGCCTCTTCAACAATGTTGTACTTACCGACCACGGAACCGCCCACACTACCGTTGGGGTACAGGCGCTGAGAGAACGCCTCACCGTAGATGAAGGGCGCACCCAGGGCATCAATCTTATTGAAAATTTCCGGGGTGATATTTGCCTTAATCACCGAGTACTTGGAGGTGCCGTCCAGCTTGGACTTGATGAACTCGTCGGTAATGCCCGGGTCAACGGTCTTGAGAATATCGACCATCTCGTACACCAGCTGGTTGGGGGTGACCTCAATCTTCTGGGTGCGGTCCTCGTTGTAACGCTTGAAGGTCGCCACGGCACTCTGATCAGCGGTCAGGTTATAACGCTGCACAGTACGCGCCATGACATTGCCGTTGATATCCAGAATCTGGCCGCGCACAGCAGGCAGCACCTGGGAGCGCAAACGCTTCTGACGGGACGCATTCGCCACCGCACCGGGATCAAAGCCCTGGCGGATAAACAGATTCGCACCAATGACGCCCAGAGCACAGGTGGCAGCGGCGCCGGCGACAAAGCCACGGCGGGTCAGGTCCGGCTGACCGGATGCCGATTCGTTCGCGTTCTTACGCGCGTCGGAGCTCATGCGGTGGTCCTTTCGCTGGTCTAGTCTATCGGTGATGCTACGCATCCTGTGGTCAATGTTGTTTATCGTGCGGGCTGGCTTGCCGCGGGGCTAGCGGCAGGGCTGGACTGCTGAGCGGCGCTCGGGGCGGCGGAAGCAGCCGGGCTAGCAGGGGCGCTATTCGCCGGTGCGGGGTTGGCCTGCTGAGCGGGGTTGGCCTGCTGGGCGGGGTTAGCCTGCTGCGCGGGGCTTGCCGAGGCGCTTGCAGATGCCTTTGCCGTAGCGCTCGCCTGGCTGTGTCGCTGCTGAACAGACTTGTCAGCATCCACAATGCCCTTGGCGTAGCTTTCTTCCGAACCCGCTGCCGGCGGCGAAATCAGGTTCTCCTGCTTGGATCCTTCAATACCGGTGGGGCTTGCAGCCGGGGCGGGGGTGCCCTCAATCGTGGAAGTCTGCAGGTTCAGGGTCGCCTGCGAAGAGCTCACAAACATGCCCAGGGTACTGGCGCGTATCGCCAAATCCTGCGGGGCTTCCTTGAAACCAATCTCCTGCTGCAGCGCCTGGTTCTCCTGCACGAGGCGCTGTTCCTGCGCGCGCAAATCCACCATGTCGTACTGTCGGGTCACAATCAGCACGTTAAGCAGCAGAATAAAAATCAGGGTCAGCGGAATTGCCGCAAAAACAGCGAGCATGGTGGGCGGGCTGAGCTTACGGGCTCGGCGGCGCACAGTGGACAGCGGGTTACGCTGCTTGGGCTTCGTTTCGCGTGCTTCTTCGGTGCGTGCTGCCGCACGGACGCTCGAGGGGACACGGCTCGCGTTCGTTGAGGTGCGCTTACCACCGTGAGATGCAGCGGTGCTGGCGGGACGAACCACCGGCTGGGCTGCGGTGACCGGCTCCAGACGCGCGGTGCGGGTACGACCGGAGTGAGCTCGGGTGGAGGCGCGGCTCGCCCCGGTGGAGCCACCTGTAGAGGATGCGCGGGTAGAGCCAACGGCGCTGGGGGTGCCGGCGGCAGGGCGCGAGGAACCGGCGCGTCGACTCCGCGGGGCGCCCTGGGTGCGGGTGGGGCGCGGGGATGCGTGCTGGGTGCTCACTCTTCTTCGCTTTCTGTCTTCTACTTGGCGGGGATGCGGATCTTCTCGGCGGCGCGCAGCTTGGCGCTGGCGGCGCGGGAGTTCTGTTCGATTTCCTCGTCGGTAGGCGGTTCGGCGCCGCGGGTAATGATTTTTACGGTGGGCTTGTGTTCTTCAAGCTCTACCGGGAAGCCCTTGGGTGCCTTGGAGGTTGCCTCCGCGGTCAGTGCCCTCTTGACGATTTTGTCTTCGAGGCTGTGGTAGCTCATGGCGACAAATCGGCCGCCGAGGTTGAGCGCCTCCAGGGCTGCCGGCACGGCGCGTTCGAGGGCTTCAAGCTCGTGGTTCACTTCGATGCGCAACGCCTGGAAGGTGCGCTTGGCGGGGTGGCCGCCGGTGCGCTGCGCGGCGACGGGCACAGCCTTCTGAATAATGCGTACGAGCTCACCGGTGGTTTCCAGGGGCGCGTTGGCGCGGGCGGTGCAGATGGCGCGGGCGATACGCGATGCGAACTTCTCTTCGCCCCAGTTGCGGATAATGCGGCGCAGCTGGTCTTCGCTGTATTCGTTGACAACAATACGGGCGGTGAGCTCATCTTCGGAGTTCATGCGCATGTCCAGGGGCGCGTCGTAGGAGTAGGCGAAGCCGCGGGTGCGTTCGTCCAGCTGCATGGAGGAGACGCCCAGGTCCATCAGGATGCCGTCGATGCCCTGCACGCCGGCAGCTTCCATGGCGCGGTCAATCTCATCGTAGACGGCGTGGACGGGCACGAAACGCTCACCGAAGCGTGCCAGACGCTCACCGGCGATGGCGTGCGCCTGCAGGTCGCGGTCAATACCGATGAGTACAAGGTTTTCGAAGCGTTCGAGCAGCGCCTCGGAGTGGCCACCCATACCGAGGGTGCCATCAATAACGTAGGCGGTGCCGCGCTCCTCAACGGCGCGTTCAATGCCGGGTGCCAGCAGGTTAATGCAGCGGTCCAGCATGACGGGCACGTGGCGTTCGCTGGCTTCACGCTGGGAGAGGTTCTCAATGGATGCGCCGGTGACCTTGGCGGCAGCGCCGGATGCGGTCGTACCGGTTTCGGGGGCGTGGTCTACGCTCATGGGTGCTCCTGTGAGAGTTTGTCCTGCGGGAAAGCTTACGGAAGAGTGGTGCGGTAGTGGTAGAGAGATGCCTGGCGGTAGCCATCGCACCGGCGGGGTGCCGACTAGAGTAGCGGGCTGAACGGGTCCTCGTCGAGGGCAGCGAATTCAGCTTCGGTGCGGGCGAGGTATTCCTCCCAGGCGGCTGCATCCCAGATTTCTGCGCGGGTACCGGATCCGATGACGACGAGGTTGTCGGTCAGTCCTGCGTATTGGCGCAGTATCGGCGGGATGGTGATGCGTCCCTGCTTGTCGGGCAGTTCGTCTGAGGCTCCTGAGAGGAAGACTCGCAGGAAGTCTCGGGCGGCTCGTCCGGGCAGGGGCGCGGTGCGCATCCGTTCGTGGATGCGTTCAAATTCTGCGGCGGGGAAAACGTACAGGCATCGTTCTTGACCGCGGGTCAGAACGAGGCCTGCTGAGAGTTCCTCACGGAATTTGGCGGGAAGGATGATGCGTCCTTTGGCGTCCATTCGTGGTGAGTAGGTACCTAAGAACATTCACTTCACCTCCCCGATGTGTGCCCCTGATGTGTGCCGTTGTGCTGAAGCCTGCGGGAGCGTGGTTGCTCCACACATCCTGTAGGTGCCGGTGGCGGGGTGTGCCGGGCCGACGCCTCCGCCGTCTGTTTGAGGGCACGGCGATAGGACTGACTTTCAGCTTTCCCCTCCACTTTACCCCACTTTCCACCACCTACCCCACCCGGCAGAGTATCTTTTAGTGTTTTTATGCTCTCTTCTGCATTTTTAACGCTGCCGCACAGCTTCTACACAGCTTCGGGCGTTTCCGCTCAGCGGGCCGCCTTCATCATGTTTGCTATGCCCTGACTCAAGTACAGAGTCAATGACGGGGCCAGTTGCAGCAGTCAGTGTGCCCCATCCGTCCGCCTCTAAAACATCCTTCTCTCACTGGTTCGGGCATAGAAAAAGCGGAAGGTAAGAATTCTTACCTTCCGCCTGTGAAGTCTTGATGAAGTCTTAAGACCCTAGAGAGTACGGATGCTCAGCCACGAGAAATACTAGCCGTGAGAAAAACTATTGCACCAAAGCAGTACTAGAACTGGCCGTTATTGCGTTCGTCCCAGCGGTTCTCCAGGCGGTTCATGAAGGAAGACTGATCCTTCTGCTCGCGCTGACGCACACGGGCTGCGCCTTCTGCCTTACCGCCGAGGAAGGAATCCACCGGGGTCTTCTTGCTGGTGGTTGCGAAGTACACGCCACCGGCCGCGAAGAGGAAGCCGAATACGCCCAGCCAAATCATGTTAGATGCGACCGCGCCAATAATGATGCCCAGGCCGATGAAAACGAAGAGAATACCGAGAGCCAAATGGCGAGCACTAAAAACCGGCGCAGTATTGCCGGTTGAAGACATGGAGGAGGCAAAGTGCGGATCCTCATTGCTCATGAGTTCTTCAAGCTGGTCCAGAACCTTCTGTTCACGCTCGGACAGTGCCATCGTTTTCTCCTTTGAGGTGTCTCTGCTCAAGATGACGTCGGTATCAGCCAGGTTAGCTAGTGCATCAGCTGGCGCGGTGAGCGCTTCTTCCCGTCGTATGCTTCCCATGGTACCGCGCCGGGTGGGGTTGGCGCATTCTTTTCAGGCAGAAGCGCCTTAAGGTCTTCTGTGGAGGGTGCCATCCTTTCGGCGGAGCTTTCCCTCAGCATAGTTCCCTTCCTCAGCCTTTTGCCCAGTCTTTTACTTGGCTTTTTGTCCAGCCTTTTCCTCGGCTTTCTGTTCCGGCCCAGCCACCCCGGAGGCGGGTTTGAGGCTTTCGCGGCTGTACTTGCGGTGAATGGCGTCCATGACATGCTCCACCTCGGACCATCTGCCGCTTTTCACGAGGCGCGCGCCAGATCCCAAGTGAATACCAGACCCTGTGCGAGTACCGTTCTGCGGACTATTACCAGCTCCCCCGCCGCCCCATTGTACGGAGACGGTTTGTGCGGAGGCAGTTTTTGCAGAGCCAGTTTGTGCGGAGCGTGAGTTTGCCCCGCTCTCGATGGAGTCGAAGAGAGTTTGTTGCACTCCGTCTTCTGCGCGGGCGAGCTTTTCGGCGCGCACTCCGATGAGTCGCAGGGCGCGGGGCGCCGCCTGCCCCACCAGAATTTCATCGGCTCGCAGGGCTTCCAACGCCAGGGAGGCAATCTGCATGCCGGAGTCTACGGGCACGTTCAGGGCAATAGCGCGGGTGTGCGTTTCGAAGGTGCTGTAGCGGATTTTGAGGCTGAGCCCTCCGGCGAGTTTCCCGGCGGCACGCAAGCGCTTTCCCAGCTTGAGGCTCAGCTCCCGAATAGCAGCACTAACCTCCTGGGCATCGGTCGTATCCGTCTCGAAGGTGTGCTCGCCACCCATGCTTTTCTCTTCGCGTTCGGTAACCACGGGCCGTTCGTCAATACCGCGCGCCATGGCCCAGAGGTGCTCACCCTGGGCAGTGCCGAAGCGTTCTTTGAGCCAGTCCAGGCTCATGGACCTCATCTGGGCGATGGTGTGAATACCGTATCGGGAGAGCTGCTCGGTACTTTTCGCGCCCACTCCCCACAGGTCGGAGACTTTTCTCGGGTCAAGAAATTCTTGAACGCGCTCGGGCGGAATAACCCACAGCCCGTTCGGCTTGCTACCGGTGGATGCCATTTTGGCGAGTAGCTTATTGGGAGCAACCCCCGCCGAGGAGGGCAGGGAGAGCTCCTGTGCGATGCGGTCGCGAGCGCGCTGTGCCAGGGCGACGGGGTCTTGGCCGTGCAGGTAGGCGCCGGTCAGATCCACGAAGGCTTCGTCCACGCTGACCTGTTCCACGTAGGGGCTCAGGTCGTTCAGGATTGCCATGACGGCGCGGGAGTAGTGCCGGTAGTCGCCGCGCAGCGGCAGGACGGTGGCGTTGGGGCTGAGGTTTTGGGCGCGGCTGAGCGGCATGCCGGAGCGTACTCCGTGGGCGCGCGCCTCGTAGGAGGCTGAACAGACGACCGAGCGGGGGCCCAGGGGCGCCACGATAATGGGCTCGCCACGCAGAGCGGGGTTTTCGAGGAGTTCGACGTTGACGAAGAAGGCGTCCATGTCCAGGTGCATAATGACGCGGCCGTTCCTTGCGCCGCTGTTCTTGCCGGTTCGCGTCTGCCCCATGTCGCCTCCTCTCATAGCTTCTACGCCTACCTACCGAAAATATAGCACATTTCTACGAAAAATAGAGGCAACTTACCGTAAACGTGTTCGCAAATGCGTTCTCTTGGGCTTTTCTCCACTAAGCTAGAAGAAGTGCACACCGCACCGCATCAGGACCGTACACAGCGACCATCAGCGAGGATAGTATGACTCCCCCTTCTCCTTCCGGAGCACCCACTCCCCAGGCGACCGAGAGCCTCACCGTAGCGGCACCGAATATCCAGGCGGATTCTGTACACCTCGCTGAGCGCATTGCCGAAGAACAGCGAGCCTACCTGCACGCTTTTGACACCCTCATGGCGGAGTTTTTTGCCCGCCAGCGCGAGCTACTCGAGGGCATTTCTGCCGAAACTCTACCTCTACTTGAGGCTATTGAGTCCCTCTCCACCGGCGGCAAGCGCCTGCGTGCCCTGCTGAGCTACTGGGGTTGGCGTGGTGCGGGCGGCGCACCTGTAACCGAGAACCGCGCATCCTGGTCCATTGTGAAGGCCGGCATGGCGGTAGAGCTGTTCCAGACCTCCGCACTGATTCACGACGATATTATCGACCGCTCCGATACCCGCCGCGGCGCTCCCTCCGTGCACAAGCGTTTCGAGGCGGCGCACGAGCAGAATAGTTGGCGCGGTGATGCTTTCAACTACGGTCTGACCGGCGGCATTCTTGCTGGCGATCTGACCCTGGCGTGGTCTGCCGAGGTTTTTGCGTCCCTGGGTGAGGGAGCAATCTATGGCGCCCCTGCGCGCACTATTTTTGACCGGATGCGCACCGAGGTTCTGGCGGGTCAGTACCTGGACGTCTACTCCGAGGTTCTCGAAACCGAGGACGCTCAGGCGGCTCTGCAGCGTGCCCTGAACGTGATTCGTTTCAAGTCCGCCAAGTACTCGTGCGAGCACCCCTTCACGATTGGTGGTGCGCTGGCTCTGCAGGCTACCGCGCTGGAGAACGGCACCGGTGCCGTGAGCGAGCAGCACCCGGTACTTGTCGGTTACCGCGCGTTCGGCCTGCCGCTGGGCGAGGGCTTCCAGCTGCGTGATGACGAGCTGGGCGTCTTCGGCCAGCCCGAGGTGACCGGTAAGCCCGCCGGCGATGACCTGCGTGAGGGTAAGCGTACCGTGCTGGTGGCGCTCACCTCCGCTGCTCTCGATGAGAAGGACGCGGCGCTTTTGCACAATAGCTTGGGTGATTCCGAGCTGAGCGATGAGCAGGTGGAGCGCATCCGCGAGCTGATGGTTTCTTCGGGTGCTTTCGCCAAGCATGAGCAGCTGATTGAGCAGAAGTCTCAGGCTGTGTTTGAGGCGCTGGAGGCGATGAACCTGGACGAGCTGGCGCATGCGGCGCTGACCGATATTGTGGGCCGCGCGCTGCGTCGTAAGGCGTAGATGCGCTACGTCGCAAGGCGTAGAGATTCAACGCAGTTAGAACGTTAAATAGGTTGAGGCGGCATACCGAAGTATGCCGCCTCAACGTATTGAGCTATCGTGCCGAGCCGATATCACCAAGCCAGATTACCAAGCCAGTGCCTGTGCACGGCGACGGATTTCAGTCTTACGACCGTCAATCAGTGCGTCGATGGGACGACCGGGCAGGGAATCATCATTGGTGTACAGCCACACGATAGCTTCTTCATCGCTAAAGCCGGAATCCTTCAGGACAGCGAGGGTGCCCTTGAGGGATTCGAGTACTCGCGAACCGTTCATGAACAGTGCGGGTACCTTGCGCACGTTGGTTTCCGGGTCGCGCAGAGCGATGAGCGTACCGTCAGAAATCAGGTTGTGAACGCGGGTCACCTTCAGGTCGAGTGCCTGCGCAATTTCGGGGATAGTTACCCAATCGCCGACGAGGGCGAAGGTCTGAGCAATATTTTCGTTAGTCACCTTTTAAGAGTGCCAGAGCTGGCACGTATTTACCACTTTTGACCCGCCGCAGGCTTTGGAGCCTTGCCATATATCTTTCGTTCTTGTGCCCTGCCCGTTGTTCTTGCGTTGGAGTCGGGTCCACCGGCACTTCTTAAGAATTCGCTGAGTGTTCACCTGCTCGGCTCCCTTTGGCATCGCTTCTGTCCAGGTGGGCGGGCTAAAATGAGGGAACGTATGAATACTCCCAGCCCACGCCGGACTTCTCCCGTGAACCCCCAAGCTTCCTCTTCTTCAAAGACTTCTATTCCTCCCGCCACTCGCCCCGCTGCCCCGGATACCGCTATCGGTTCTTCGCAGTGGCTCAGTGGCGCCATTATTGAGGGTCATTACCAGGTGGGTTCGCTCATTGGCCGCGGCGGCATGAGCGAGGTCTATTATGCGCTGGACCTGTGGTCGAATAACCCGGTCGCGCTCAAGGTCCTCTCCCCCACCCTGGCGAAGGATGCGGCGAACCGCCAGAAGTTCCACCGTGAAGAGCGTTCGATGCGCCAGGTGGGCGGCGGCGGGCATACGGTGGGTGTGATTTCTTCGGGTACCGAATATTTTTCGGGCGAGATGGTCATGTACATCGTCTTGGAGTATGTGCACGGTTGCACCCTGAGCCAGCTGTTGCGTGTGCGTAATGCCCTGTCCCTGGGTGAGGCTCTGGATATTCTCATTCCGGTGGTGGAGGCGCTCTCGGAGGTGCACGCGAACCGCTACCTGCACGGCGATATTAAGCCGGGCAATATTCTTCTCGACGCTAACGGTCAGGTGAAGCTCACGGACTTTGGTCTTTCCCGCCGTGACGATCAGGTGGATGCGGGCGCACCCATGGGCACCCCCGCCTACGTTGCGCCGGAGGTCCTGGATCCAAAGGTGAAGGTCGGCGCGCAGGCTGATATTTTTGCGCTCGGTGTGATGATGTACCGCATGCTTTCGGGTCGTCTGCCCTTTGTGGGTCTGGAGAATGACCAGCAGGTGCTCTACCACAACGCCAACATTGAGATGCCCGCGCTGACCGATGTGGCGCCGGGTGCGGACCGCGATATTGCGGGGCTGATTTCGTGGTGTACCCGCAAGCAGCCTCACGCCCGCCCGGAGGATGCGACCGAGCTGTTTACGGCTCTGCTGGAGATTTCTGAGTCGCTGGGTGAGGCTGAGCGCGCCTGGCGTGCCCCCTCGTGCCCGGAGCCGGAGCTTCCTCTTTGGGAGGCCGTCGCCGATATTGCGGAGCGTAGCGGCGCCGCGCAGATGGTGCGTAACACCCCGATTAGTGCTTTTAGCGATGCCCGCGATCTGCTGGTCTACGATGTCTACTCCCCCGACAGCCTCGTGTACGACGCTTCGGCGGCTGGTCAGGGTGTGCACCTTGCCGACGTTGACGCTGAGGACTCGGTGCTGAACCGCCAGGGTATTCCGCCTCTGGTGAGTTCTGCCTCCGATAATGACGATTCTGACACTGATCAGGAGAAGGAAGGCTCAAAGGGCAAATCCGGCAAGCATGGTCTGGGTTCGTTCATGGGCCGCCGTACCGCCGCGGCGAAGGGCCCGCTGACTCAGTCCGTTGGCATTGGCCCGCAGACGGAGCAAGAGTTCATCTCAGCTAACGGCGAGTACGCCCCGATTCAGGCGGAACGTTCGTTGAGCCCCTCGGGTGCGCGTCGCCCGAAGTCTAAGGGGTCGGCGAGCGCCACTGAGGCTTCACCGGCTGAGGAGACCGTTTCTTCCCAGGATTCCGAGCAGTCTTCGCAGAAGGATCCTCGCCTTCCGGCTAAGCAGTTTAGGACTCCGCCCTCTGGTATGGCGGTGGGCGGTTGGGCTCTGGCGTTGATTCTGATGGGTATGGGCGCGAGCTTTACCGGCTGGTGGCTTGCTACTTCGCTGGTGCAGTCGGCGTGGTGGCGTAATATTGAGGCGTTCCTGACCTTCTAGCAGCGCGCCTTCCTGAGCGTCTTTTCCCCGTTTGTACCGCGCGCTACTTAAACGCACGTGCCCGGGTCTTCACTCAGTGTGAGTGAAGACCCGGGCATTGTCGCGTCTGCTACTCTCCGCCACCTATCGCGGCGAAAAGCGTGAGCGTTTTATGCGCGGTTCTTGAGGTACTCGGAGACCAGGAACGCGATTTCCAGGGACTGCGAGTGGTTCAGGCGCGGGTCGCACAGGGACTCGTAGCGGTCAGCCAGTGCTGCCTCGTCGATGGCGTCGGAGCCGCCCAGGCACTCGGTTACGTCGTCGCCGGTCATCTCCACGTGAATACCGCCGGGGAAGGTGCCCAGAGCCTCGTGCACCTCGAAGAAGCCGCGAACCTCGTCGAGCACGTCGTCGAAGCGGCGGGTCTTGTAGCCGGAGGGCACGGAGATGGTGTTGCCGTGCATCGGGTCGGTGACCCAGACGACCTTCGCGCCTTCAGCCTGCACGCCCTCGACGATGGAGGGCAGCTTCTCGCGGATGTTCTTTGCGCCCATGCGGGTGATGAAGGTCAGGCGGCCGGGCTCGCGGTTCGGGTCGAGCTTGTCAATCAGCGCGAGTGCGTCCTCAGTAGTGGTGGTCGGGCCGAGCTTCACGCCGATGGGGTTGCGGACCTTGGAGAGGAAGTCCACGTGGGCGTCATCGATGCCGCGGGTGCGCTCACCAATCCACAGGAAGTGTGCGGAGGTGTCGTAGGGCAGCTGGGTGCGCGAATCGATGCGGGTCAGGGCGCGCTCGTAGTCCAGAACCAGGGCCTCGTGGCCAACGTACATGTCGGTGGTCTTGAGGGCCTCGAAGTTCACGCCGCAGGCCTCCATGAACTTGAGGGCGCGACCGATTTCATTAGCGGTCTTCTCGTAACGCTCGTGGGCGGGGTTGGAGGTGAAGCCCCGGTTCCACTGGTGTACGGCGCGCAGGTCTGCGAAGCCGCCCTTGGTGAAGGCGCGCACCAGGTTCAGGGTGGAGGCGCTGGTGTGGTAGCCGCGCAACATGCGCTTGGGGTCGTGCACGCGTGCTTCGGGGGTGAAGTCGAAGCCGTTGACGGTCTCGCCGCGGAAGGAGGGCAGGGTGATGTCGCCGCGGGTTTCCATGTCTGCGGAGCGCGGCTTGGAGAACTGACCCGCCATGCGACCCATCTTCACCACGGGCATGGAGGCGCCGTAGGTGAGCACTGCAGACATCTGCAGGATGGTCTTGACGCGGCCGGAGATCTTGTCGGCGGTTGCACCCGCGAAGGTTTCTGCACAGTCGCCGCCCTGCAGGAGGAATGCGCGGCCTTCAGCAACCTCACCGAGTGCCTGGCGCATGGCGTCGACCTCACCGGCGAAAACGAGCGGCGGTACCGAGTTCAGCTCGGCGATGGTGCTCTCAAAATCTTCGTGCTCGCTCCAGGTAGGCTGCTGGTCAATGTGCAGCTGACGCCAGGTGTCCAGGCCGTGGTCGGGGGCCTGCGAGGTGCTGAGGTTTTGATTGCTCATCTTCACTCCATTGGGATGGTCTTGTGCGTTTTCTGATTCAGCCGCCGTTTCGGGTGCTCGGCGCGCCGTGTGCGGCGTGCTGGCTTGCGATTCTTCAGGCTGAATAGACCTAATTGTACTCTTGCTTGCTTCAACACCTAACCCTGCAGTCAGGTACATCTCACATGTTTAGATGGCGCCACCCGGTGTCGGCGATACGAGGGGTGAAAAGCGCCCTGACAGAACGGCATACGAAAGGGCGGGATGCGGCACGTACCGCATCCCGCCCTCTGGCGCATGTGTGTATCTGTCGTATGTGTGCACCCGGGGTGCTGTCTCAGGGTGTTGTCTCAACGTTTAGCGTTGCAGGTGTGCGACCGCCTCATCAGCGCTCATGTTTTTATCAGCCATGAGCTTCTTGACGCGGTCGGCGTACACGTCCACGTATTCCTGGCCGCTGAGGGCACGGATCTCGGAGCCAATACGGTCGGCGATTTCACGCTGAACGCGGTGGCTCAGGTCTGAGCCGTCGGTGTATTCCTCGAAGGTGAGGGGCTTGCCGATAATGGTACGCACCTGGATGGGCTTGCCGTCATGGCGCAGACGGATACGGTTCGAGCCGGAGGGCTGAATCAGGTCGGTACCGATCTGTCCGACGGGCACTACGGGCACGCCTGCTTCAACTGCGAGGCGGGCGACACCGACCTTGGGGCGGTAGCCGCGTCCGTCGGGGCTACGGGTGCCTTCGGGATAGATGCCGATGATGCCGCCGTCCTTGAGGACCTGCGCGCCGGCATTGAGGGATTCCTGGCTCTTCTGGCCGCCGGAGCGGTCCATGGGAAGCTGGCCGACGCCGCGGAAGAACGCCGCCATGGCACGGCCCTTCACGCCGGGGGTGGTGAAGTAGTCGCTCTTGGCGAGGAAGTTCACGGTGCGAGGCATAGCGAGAGGAATGAAAATGGAGTCACAGAACGCCAGGTGGTTGCTTGCGACAATGTAGGGACCCTCGGGCAGATTCTCAAGGCCCACCACGTCATGGTGGTACAGTCCCTGCAGCAGGGGGGAGCCAAGAATCTTGAGCGTTGAATAGAGGGCGGCGTTAGGCATGGGGTCTCCTCTCTGAATGTTCCCGGCTCAATTCTAGCGTGTCTGGAGAGGCGCGAGAGAACGCGCGATAATTAAAGAAAAGAGAACGATTTTTCTGCGCACCGGTGTATTGGGTGCGCTGGAGGCGATATACCAGCATCGGCGCTGTGCCCGCGGTAGCCGGTCGGGGTACGCTATAGAGCCTGCACCTGCGTTCATATTCGCGCAGGTTGGCTAAGGAGGACCATGAGCATTTTTGATAACTCGTTGGAGCCGCTCAAGCGGATGCACCGCAAGGCTCGCGAGCGCCGGCTTCTAGCAACCCAAAATGTTAAGGACTCCCTGGCGCGTCGCCTCGAGGGCGACCAGGAAGCGTTCGATCACTCCCCCGTTTCTTTTAGTCCTGACCCGGCGCAGCATTCTGTGGGTATTTTGCTGGTGCACGGTTTTACGGGTTCACCGCATAGCATGCGCCCGTTGGCTCAGCATTTTATGGAGCTCGGGTATGCGGTGGAGATGCCGTTGCTGACCGGTCACGGTACTCATTGGAAAGATTTGCGCGATAGCACCTATGAGCAGTGGCTAGCTTCTGCCGAGCAGGGGTACCGTCGCCTAGCCGATCAGGGTCTGCGTGTGGTGGTCGTTGGTATGTCGATGGGCGGCACGGTGGCGACCCATCTGTCGGCGCGCCTGCCGGTGGCGGGTACGGTACTCATCAACCCCTACATGGTGGATGTGAACCCGATGATGCGTCACGCCGGTAAGGTGTCGAAGGTTCTGCCGGTGCTCAAGGCGATCGGGTCTGATATTGCGGTTCCGGGTGTGAGCGAGGGCGCGTATTCTATCGTTCCAACGGCAGCAGTGCATCAGCTACATCTTTTGGGTGCTGAGACTCGTGCTCTGATCCCGCAGTTGAAGTCGCCGGTTCTGTATTTGCGTTCACTGGGCGATCATACTGTGTCGGATAGCTCCCATAAATATTTTCTCGAACATTGTTCAGTTCCTGTAGAATTTAGGTGGCTGACCCGCAGCTACCATGTGGCAACGCTCGACTACGACGCCGAGTATCTTCTCTCTACTGTTCAAGCTTTTGTCGCATCACTAAACCACTAAATTCTGACAGTTCCGCCCGCTGCACACCGGCGAATGCATCACCCGCCGCGGTGGACAGAACACTCAGAAAGCCATCACGGCACCTCGAGAAATCGAGGACAGCCCGCGGCACCGGACCGCCCGAGCTTACGCCCTGATTTGAAAGGCGCATTATGAAAGTCTTCTCCACTCCCGCTGAGGTTCTTGTCGACCCCTCGCTGAACCTGACAAGCATTGTTGAGCGCCACCGAGCCGATAGCTCCAACCCGGTGCTGTACCGCCGTCAGATGTCGCCGGGTAACTGGCAGCCGGTTCGAGCCCAGCAGTTCCACCAGATGGTGACCGACCTGGCTAAGGGCATGATTGCTGCGGGTATCCGCCCGGGTGACCGTGTGGGCATTATGAGCCGCACCCGCTTCGAGTGGACCGTCATTGACTTCGCCATCTGGTATGCCGGTGCTGTCTCCGTGCCGGTATATGAGACGAACGCTGCCGCCCAGGCTGCATGGGCGCTGTCCCATTCTGAGGCTGTCGCCATCTTCGTCGAGGATGAGAAGCTCCTGAATCGTGTGGCTGAGGCTGAAGAATACGCCGCTTCCACTTCTGAACCGTGCCAGCTCAAGCACCGCTGGGTCATTGAGAACGGCGACCTTGATGCCCTCAGCGCTCGCGCGTCCGAGGTGAGCGATGAGCAGCTGGAGCAGGTACGTTCCGCTGCCGGCTGTGATGACATCGCGACCATTGTGTATACCTCCGGCACGACCGGCCGCCCCAAGGGTTGCGCGCTGACTCACGGCCACTTCCTAAACCTGAGTGTCAACACCAAAATGGTCGAACCCGAGATTGCGAACTCCCGCAACTCCTCCATTCTTTTCTTGCCGCTGGCGCACGTTCTGGCGCGTCTGATTCAGGTGCTGGCACTGGATGCCGGTCTGGTCATCGGTCACTCCCCCAATATTAAGAACCTGGCTGCTGACTTGGATAGCTTCAAGCCGACCATGCTGCTGGTGGTGCCCCGCGTCTTTGAGAAGGTGTACGAGGGCGCCATGGCGAAGGCGGCTAAGGGCGGCAAGTTCAATAAGTCGCTCTTTGAGCGTTCCACCGATATTGCGGTGCGCTGGTCACAGGCGAAGGTTGAGGGCCGTGTCCCGCTGAAGCTGGCGGCGCAGTACGCTCTCTACGACAAGCTGGTCTACTCGAAGCTGCGTGCGGCTCTGGGCGGCGAGCTGCGCTACGCGGTCTCCGGCGGCGGTCCCCTCGGCGAGCGCCTGGCGCACTTCTTCCACGCGGTGGGTGTGCAGGTGGTTGAGGGTTACGGCCTGACCGAGACCTGCGCCCCGATTGCGGCTGGCCGCATCAACCCGTACCAGATTGGCATGATTGGCCCGCTCATCCCCGGTTCCGAAGGCTATATTGCTGAGGACGGCGAGCTTCTGGTTCGTGGCGTGGGCGTGATTAGCAGCTACTACAAGAACCCCGAAGAGGACGCTCAGGCGTTCACTGAGGACGGCTGGTTCCGTACCGGTGACCTGGCTCATTTCGATGAGCGCGGCTACCTGAAGATTGTGGGCCGCAAGAAGGAAATCATTGTCACCGCCGGCGGTAAGAACGTGATTCCGGGTATTGCGGAGACTCATCTTCGTACCTCTCCCCTGGTTTCTCAGGCGATGCTGGTAGGCGATGAGAAGCCGTTCGTTGCGGCTCTGGTGACCCTGGATCCGGATACCCTGCCCGAGCAGTTGGAGCACTTGGGTCTGCCGCGTTCGCTCTCCATCCCGGAGGCTGCTGTTCACCCGGCGGTTCGTGCTGCAGTTCAGAAGCTCGTGGACGAGGCGAACCAGTTGGTTTCCCGCGCTGAGGGTATTCGCGAGTTCCGCATTATGAACCGCGATCTGACCGAGGCGGACGGCTATCTGACTCCTTCGCAGAAGTTGCGCCGCGCGAAGATTCTGCAGGACTTCTCCTCCTACGTGGATGAGATGTACGGCAAGGTTTCCGATAGCACGTCGGATTCTTTGGCTCGCCTGCAGGAGTACGCGGCGGAGCAGTCTGAGAAGTTCGCTGAACTGCGTGAGCAGGCGGCAGAGCGTCTGCACGAGTACGCGGACCACCAGGCGGAGCGTCTTGCCGAGCTGCGTGAGCAGGCGGCTGAGAAGTTTGAGGAGCTGCGTGAACAGACCGCCGAGATGATGCAGAAGCCTCAGGAAGAGGAGGCTGAAGAGGTAAAAAAGGCTGAGAAGTCTTCCGCTAATGCTCCCGCTGAGAAGCCCGCGCAGACTGAGAAGAAGACTGTTGCAGAGCAGAACCCGCAGAAGTCTGACAGCGACAAGGCATAACCGGCTCTGGCCACCAATAACGAGAGGAGGGGGTCGTACCGCTTAGGTACGATCCCCTCCTCTCTGTTTGTTCGCTAGAAACCTCGATTTTCGGACGTTATCTAGCCGTCGTTAGATGGCGGGTTCTTAGTTTGCGGGCTCGTCGAATTCCAGACCGAGCAGCGCGTTCTCAACGATTTCGGTCAGTGCCGGGTGAATCCAGTACTGGCCGCGTGCGAGGGTGCGCGCATCCATGCCGAAGCTCATTGCCTGCAGGAGCGGCTGGATGAGCACGGAGGACTCTTCACCGACCAGGTGTGCACCGAGCAGCTCACCGTTGTCCTTACGGGCAATGAGCTTGCACAGGCCAATCTTGTCTTCCATTGCCCAGCCGTAGGCGGTGTCGCCAAAGTTCTGTGCCTTGACGGTAATCTCAAAGCCTTCACGTTCAGCCGCCTGGCGCGCCTGCTCTTCGGTCATGCCGACCACAGCAATCTGCGGGTTGCTGAAGACGGCAGCCGGTACGTAGCGGTGGTCGCTGGCACGCAGGTCCTCGGGGTGGCTGAGGTTGTGCTGCACAACGCGGGCCTCGTGGTTTGCCACGTGCTTGAGCTGGTAGCGGCTGGACACGTCGCCGAGGGCGTAGACGCCGGATACGGGTGCGCCGTTGTAGAGCACACGCTGGTACTTATCGACGCTGAGCTGGCCGCCGTCCTGCACGTCGAAGTAGTTCTTCGCGTTGAGAGTGTCGGTGTTGGGGCGGCGCCCGGTCGCTACGAGCACAGCGTCTGCCGGGATTTCGAGCAGTTCTTCACCGTTCTCAGTGGTGTGCTTTGCTACAACGGTCACGCTGCCGTCGGCGTTCTCACGGATTTCGGAGAGGGACGCATTCTTGACAATGTTCCACTGCTTGCTTGCGGCTTCTTCGAAACGTGCCACAACCTCTTCGTCCACACCGCGCAGCAGGCGGGAGGAGCGGTTCAGCTGGGTTACTTCGGTGCCGAATGCGGAGAAAACGTGGGAGAATTCTGCCGCAATCACACCGCCGCCAATGACGACCATGCGGGCGGGCAGCTCATCCATGCGCATGACGTTGTCGTTGGTGTAGACCTTGGAGGAGTCGATACCGGGTACGGGAGGCAGCACGGCGCGCGAACCTGCCGCAACGACAATCTGGCGGCTCTGCAGTCGGGTGCCGTCGGTCAGCTCGACGGTGTGGGAGCCGACGAAGCGCGCGTACTGGTCGTAGAAGTCGACGTTGGGCAGACCGGCACGCCATTCGCGGCCGCCTTCAACAATCTGGTCAATGCGAGAGGCAAAGATGCGGTCACGAATCTGTGCCCAGTGCACGGCGTCTACATGTGCGTCGACACCCAGGTGCTTGACCTCGCGGGTCTTCTGCGCGATAGTCGCCGGGTAGACGTACATCTTGGTGGGGATGCAGCCAACGTTCAGGCAGGTGCCGCCGAAGATGCCGCCGTCGATGAGGGCGACCTTCTTGTCGTCCCATTCGGGGCCGATGAGGGTGTTGCCGGATCCGGAGCCGATGACGATGAGGTCGTATTGTGCTACGCCGTCAATGCGTTCTACGTTCTCGATGCTCATGTGGTCCTCTCGTTGTTGGTGTTGAGGCTGGGCTCGTTCCCAGCATGCCCCTCGATAGCGGGGTTATTTCTGTTACTGCCACTATAACGCGTGGAGGCTACCGGCTATTCCCACTATCTGGTGTCAATGTTGACGGATATGCGAAAGGTGCGCCGTCCCAAAGAACCACAGCGCTGAGAACACAGCGGTTCTTTGAGAAGACGCACTCAAGCGTTGAGAACTATTCGAGCCCGCGGATTAGTGACGCGTATATGTCTGCGCTAAGAGGTCAGCGATTAGATGTCTGCCATAAGCCCAGCCAGCAGACGGGTGAAGTCAATGGCGGGATCAACCGATTCTTCGTCGGGCCAAAAATGAATCGGGTACGCCGCACCCTGGGCGCGTTGCAGCACGGGGCTTTCAGCGAGCACCGGCTCTGCGACAAGATCGCCGAAAAGGGAGCGCATTTCGTCGCGTCGGTAGCGGTGTTCGCTGTCGTTGGGGCGCATCTTGTTGATAACTACTCCCGCACCGTCAATGCTGATGCCGCTTTCCTGCTGAAAGCGCACGATGGCGCGCAGGGTTCGTTCGGTGCCCGCCACGGAGAAAAGGGAAGGCTCTGCGACCGAAAGGATGCGCTCGCTCACTGCCCAGCCCATTGAAGACAGGGTTCCGAGGAACGGCGGGCAGTCAATCAGGATGACGTCGTAGGCGTCCGCAGCCGCCTCCACCATGCGCTTGAAGCGGCGGATGAACGGCGCGGCTTCCTGACGGTCCACGAGGGTGGAGCGCGCCGAGCCTCGCGCCACCTTCACGCTACCGGTGGTCACGGGGTTATTGGTCAGCAGGGTGGGTTTGCCGACGAGCGCGTTCCAGGAGGAGCTACCGGCTTCCTCCGCGAAGGCACGCTCATTGGAACTAGCGATCAGGGAGGCGACGTCGGGGATGGTTTCATCCACTGCCAGGCCGGTGCTGGCGTCGCCGTGGGGGTCGAGGTCAATAACGAGTGTGGAGAGTCCGCTGTGTAATGCCGCGGAGGCGAGCCCCAAAGTGATGGACGTTTTGCCAACGCCACCCTTGAGGCTGCTGATACTGACGATGCGGGGCATGCAGGTCCCTTTTATGAGTGAGGTGTAATGCCCCTTTATTTTAGCGAATCTTCGCTTTTCTTCTGGCTCTGACAGGGGTGTATCTTGAGTTTTTTCTCAAGTGAGCATTGAATATTCCCTCGCATTTAAAGCTTCAGCCCGCGCTCGCTACCCGATAGGTAGTGAGCGCGGGCTGATTCACGTTTTGTGTTTTATGCCTGTGCGCGGCGGGCACGGCGGGCGGCAAGTTCGTCGCCTTCGAAGTTTTCGTGCATTTCTTCGCCGGGCTGACCGTTGAGGTTCATTTCGATTTCGCGCCAGACGCGACCGATAGCGATGCCGAAGACGCCCTGACCTGCCTGAACCAGGTCAATGACCTCGCTCGGGGAGGTGCATTCGTAGACGGTGGTGCCGTCACTCATGAGGGTAATGTTCGCGAGGTCGTCAATGCCGCGGGTACGCAGATGCTCGATGGAGGTGCGAATCTGCTGCAGGGACACGCCGGTGTCGAGCAGTCGCTTCACAATCTTGAGCACGAGCACGTCGCGGAAGCTGTAGAGGCGCTGGGTACCGGATCCGGAGGCGCCACGCACGGTGGGTACGACCAGGTCGGTGCGTGCCCAGTAGTCGAGCTGGCGGTAGGTGATGCCGGCTGCCTTGCAGGCGACGGCGCCGCGGTAGCCGAGGTTTTCCTCGACGACAGAGACAGGGTCGGTGAAGAGTACGCCCTGTTCACCGCGCGGAGGCGGTGCTACGGGGAAGAGGGTGTCGAAGCCATCCAGGGGCTGGTCGAAGCCCTGGGGTGCGTGCGTGGTTGCGGCCTCGCCTGCATTTTCGGCTACCTGCTGCTCTAGCACGGTCCCTCCTTTTCGTTAAACCCTTTTAAGTGCTTCACCGCGCCCTATCAAATGCGGTCGATATCGTTCCGGTGTAGACCCGATTCTCGGGGTGAGATTCTAGGGTTGAGGTCTAGAATCTGCGTCTATGATTCGCGCGGCTTCCCTCTGCGAGGTTGGCTACGCGGTTTTCAATACTACACATTGGCTCGACTATTCGGTTCGTAGAACACGATTCGATAGTGCGACCGATGCGCGATAGGCGCGGTTGTTCAATCTATTTTAACTGATAGAGGGCTCTACTTAAAATTGAACCCACCGAAGCGAATGATCTTTTCAGATTCATTCTTGTCTCATTAACGCCGTGTAGGGACGCTCCTCCCCCACTGTTCCCTTCGCTCTTCGGGGTGCCCATCCCACAGGGGAGTTTATACAGGGAGGAGCTTAAAAAGTAAATGCGTACGGGCTGGTAGTCCGTACGCATTTACCGCTGAGTTGAGTGAATAGCCTTGGCAGGCCGGGAGCCCCCTGGTGAGAAAGCTCTTCGTGTTGGACGAAGGGGTAGAAATTCCGAGCGTGCCAGCGTCGGCTTCGTCCAAGTCTAGAGGCCTCTACCCGTTGGTGCGGGTAGGGACTATAGAGGGAAACACCGTGGTCAGCAGTGTATCCCGGAAAGAAAACCCCGTTCGGGGTGCGGTAGAACCGCATGGGTTTGAGAAGGGTAGACAGTCCGGTCGTCTGCGCCTTCAGCCGCCTACTCGTAGGTAGGCATTGCCGATTCGACGAGGGTTGCGTGCAACTGCAGGCACAATTTGCGAATCTTGTCGGCTCGTTCCTGCGCCTGAGCCTGGGAGGCTGCGTCGCGGCGCGATGCCAGCGGAGCCACCGCAATTTCCACGAGGGAGATTTCGCGGTCTGCCGCAGACTTGAATGCGCGCAGGTGACGGGGCTGAATGCCGTGCTGGGTCAGCTCTGCGCTCACGCGGGCGATCAGCACGTCGTAATCAGTGTATTCCACATCCGAGCCGTCTTCGAGCAGTCCAAAGTCAATCAGCTCGCGAATCAGTTCGGGAGTGGTGTTAGCGTATTCTGCCAGCTCACGGAGGGTGTAGGTGCGGCCTTCCTGCTCGTCCGGTCCGAGGACGGTATCCAGGACGTCTTCACTTACGGTGGCGGGCATGGAGTTCAGCACGCGACCGGCTTCCAGATCCTCCAGATGCTGACGGATTACCTTGAGCGGCATGTAGTGATCGCGCTGCATAGTGAGGATGTAGCGCAGGCGCTCAATATCGGTCTGGGAGTACTTGCGGTAACCGGTTTCGGTGCGGCTGGGGTGCACCAGGCCGCGCTCCTCCAGGAAGCGAATCTTGGATGCGCTAATTCCGGGGAACTCCAGGTCGAGCTGACTAAGAACCTGACCGATGGTCCGGCTCTTAACGTCACGCGGGTTACGGTCAGAGTCGCCGTTCTCCACGTCCTCTAGTTGAACCTCAGCGTTAGTGAGGTTTTCATCGATGCGTGAGGTCATCTATGTCTTTCGGGTACTTGTTCAGCCGATGTCGATACGAGCCGAAATTTGAGTGAGTGGCTCGTTCCCCCGGTCGGGGGTCTCGCTCCGTGCCGAACATCTTTGCTTAGTGTTGAGAGTGTGATAGATAAGTTTAGTTGTTTATCACGAAATGATAAACCGCAAACCTTCGAGACAATCTTATAGCCTCACAAGGCATTTTGCTATTTAGTTCGCCCTTTTCAGGGGCTTTTTGAACCCAAAAATAGCCACACAATCAAACATTAATCAGTAGAGACAGTACCAATTTTAGCAAAATTCCAATACTTCGAACGCATATATCTCATATTGGACTGCTTTACGAGGAAAATTTTATCTTCTCGCGATAGTTGAAGTTTTCATCACATTTAACCTGAAAGAGGCTCCCACTAGGGGTTTAGCCATCTTTCAAGCCCCTCAGACAACTTCAGAGACCCTCAAGATGAATCTTAAATACGCCCCACTATTTGCGTTTGTGTGCATTTTGAAAGAAAAACGGCGAGACCAATCGGTCTCGCCGTTTCATCAGTACGTACCTCTTAACACGAGGGACGCCAGAGCTATAGAGTCTATCGAGCTAGACTATCGACTTAGAGCTTAGCCAGCTCAGCCTTGTACGCCTCTGCATCCAGCAGGTTAGCCAGATCATCAGCGTTCTCGGGGCGAATCTCAATGATCCAACCCTCGCCGTAGGGATCGGAGTTGACCAGTGCGGGGTCATCCTCCAGTCCCTCGTTCACTGCGACAATCTCGCCAGCGATGGGAGCAAAGAGATCGGAGACAGACTTGGTGGACTCAATCTCACCGAAGCTATCCTCAGCAGCTACAGAATCGCCGACAGAGGGAAGGTCGACGTAGACGACGTCACCCAGTGCATCCTGAGCGTGGTCGGTAATACCAACACGTACGGTGCCCTCGGCGGTGAGAGCGGAAACCCACTCGTGCTCAGAAGTGTACGAGAGTTCTGCGGGAACGTTGCTCATAGCAGCGGTGTCCTTTCAGTGTGTTCTTGCGTAGCGCGGACCGTCCCGCGCACGGTGTCGTTCCGTATGTGGGATGACGGAACGTCCTACACCAATTATCACATAAGAAGTAACGCGGGGCACGTCCAAACACCCCCGTACCACTTCTAAGACACTATATTTTCCTTATCCTATCTAGCCGCTCAACAATCACCCCTTCCCAAGGCCCTAGAAGCACCCCTATTACTCACCTCCAGCAGACAGCCATCAGACACACCAAAAGGCTCAGGGCCCCACACCATGAAGGTGCAGGGCCCTGAGCCTAGGCTAGAGAGCTAAACTCTCACAGCGCCTTAGCGGGAAGAAATGACGCGCTCGGAGAAGCGGTTCGGGTTACCGAAACGGTGTGCGGTAATCGAAACAGCCTGCTCGCGGAGGAAGGGCAGCATCTCGATACGGCCAGCCTCGGTGACCGGTGCGAAGTACACTGCAACATCCGGGCGACCACCCAGTGCCGAGTAGATGGACTTCACGTCGTTACCGATGTAGCGGATACGGGTGCCTTCCAGCGGAGTACCAGCCAGTGCGCGAACCGGGGTCTTAGCGTTCGAAGCCAGGTACTCGCGGAACTGAGCGTCCGACTTGACTTCGTACTTGATGCCCTTGTTCTCGAGGACGCCACGGACGTCGACCGGCAGGTCCTTACCGACGGACAGAGCAACCGGTGCGTTAGCTGCCAGACCGGCGAGCACAACGCGCAGGGTCTCTGCTGCAGATGCGGACTCGTCTGCACGAACCAGAACCTGGGTGGGTACGTAGCGCAGGATGTTGCGCTCCACGCCCAGCTTCGAGGGATCGTGGCCGAAGCCGAACTCGGTGTCCCAAGCGTGTGCGTCAGAGGAGACACCGCGCTTGATGAATGCGAAGTCCTCGCGCTTGCCCAGTTCGGAGTTCTCGATGGTAGCCAGGGTCTCGCGGACGGTCACGGAGTGGGTGACAGCGGTTGCGGTTGCCTGTACGGGCTCCCAATCGGACAGAGCGATCAGGTAGCTGGGGCCACCAGCCTTGGTACCGGAACCCACGGTGGACTTCTTCCAACCACCGAAGGGCTGACGCTGAACGATTGCACCGGTAATTGCACGGTTGACGTACAGGTTACCTGCCTGGACCTTGGAGAGCCACAGCTCGAGCTCGTCAGCATCCAGCGAGTGCAGACCTGCGGTCAGGCCGTAATCGGGTGCGTTCTGCAGCTCGATTGCTTCTTCCAAGGTGTCAGCGGTCATGATGCCCAGGATGGGGCCGAAGTACTCAGTCATGTGGTACTCGGAACCGGGCTTGACGCCTTCACGAACACCGGGGCTCCACAGGCGGCCAGTCTCGTCCAGTTCCTTCGGCTGAATGAGCCAGCGCTCGCCCGGGCCGAGGGTGGTCAGACCGCGCAGCAGCTTCTCTTCCGGCTTCTGAACAACGGGACCCATCTGGGACTCGATGTCCTGCGGGTGTGCTACGTGCAGGGAGCTGACGGAGTCAATCAGCTGGCGGCGGAAACGCTCGGACTGTGCCACGGAGCCAACCAGGATAACGGTCGAACCAGCGGAGCACTTCTGACCTGCGTGGCCGAATGCCGAGTAAACAACGTCCTTGACGGCAAGGTCGATGTCAGCGTTCGGGGTGACGATGATCGAGTTCTTACCCGAGGTCTCACCGAACAGGTGCAGGTCATCACGCCAGGAGCGGAAGAGCTCAGCGGTCTCGTAACCACCGGTCAGAATCAGGCGGTCAACCTCGGGGTGCGAGATGAGCACCTTACCTGCAGCGCGGTCAACAACCTTGATGAGCTTCAGAACTTCCTTGGGAACGCCTGCTTCCCACATAATCTCTGCGATCAGCGCACCGGTACGTGCGGTAATGGTTGCGGGCTTGAAGATGACAGCAGAACCTGCAGCCAGACCAGCCAGAACACCACCGGCGGGGATAGCGGTCGGGAAGTTCCACGGGGGAACAACCAGGGTCAGGTCCACGGACTTGTGCTTTGCGCCGTCGATCTTCTCGAGGTCCTCAGCCAGCATTGCGTAGTAGTATGCGAAGTCGATTGCCTCAGAGACCTCGGTGTCGCCCTGCTCCAGGGTCTTGCCAGCCTCAGCTGCCATAACCTCCAGCAGGTCACCGCGGTGCAGGGCAATAGCCTTACCGACCTTGCGCAGAATCTCTGCACGCTCGTGGCCGGAGAGCTTGCCCCATGCCTTACCAGCCTCTTCGGTTTCCTTGATCAGCTTCTCAGCCTCAGCCTCGCTGGTCAGCTCGTTAGCCTTGAGGGTGTCGATGCCCAGCTTGCTGGTCTTGGAGCGCTCGAGGATTGCGCGGCCCCACTCACGGTTACCTGCCAGTGCGGGGTCGGTGTCGGGGGTGTTCTCGAAGCGGCCTGCCGGTACGAAGACGTTGTCCTCGTTCTCGGTCAGACGGTTCTGGGAGCGCTTGGATGCGGGAACCTCGTCGGTGACGGAGTTCAGTGCACGCATGAAGCGGTCCTCTTCGCGCTTGAAGATGGACTCGTCGGTTGCCAGGTCGAAGATACCGGACATGAAGTTCTCGGAGGAAGCGTTCTCCTCGAGGCGACGGATCAGGTATGCGATTGCAACGTCGAATTCCTTGGGGTTCACGACGGGCACGTACAGGAGCAGGTGGCCAACGCGGCGGCGGATAATCTCAGCCTGCTGCTCAGCCATACCGATCAGCATCTCGAACTCGACGCGATCCTTAACACCGCGGTCCTCGGACAGCAGCAGAGCGAAAGCAACGTCGAAGAGGTTGTGGCCTGCAATACCGAGGCGGATGTTCTTCACGTGCTCGGGGCGCAGTGCGTAGTCCAGAACGCGCTTGTAGTTGGTGTCAGCAGCCTGCTTGGTGTCCCAGGTGGTCAGCGGCCAGCCGTGCATAACAGCTTCCACGATTTCCATGGAGAGGTTTGCACCCTTAACCAGACGGACCTTGACGCCTGCGCCGCCAGCAGCAACGCGCTTTGCAGCCCACTCCTGCAGGTGCTGCATTGCAGCCAGGGTGTCGGGCAGGTATGCCTGGAGCACGATGCCTGCTTCCAGGTCCTTCAGCTGGGGCTGGTCCAGGATCTTGGTGAATACCTCAATGGTGAGGTCCAGGTCCTTGTACTCCTCCATGTCCAGGTTGATGAACTTCTTGGGGGAGGAAGAAGCAGCCAGCTCGTACAGCGGGGTCAGGCGGCGAACAGCAGTCTCAACAACCTCGTCGAATGCCCAGTGCTGGTGGGGGCCGGAAACTGCGGACACCTTGATGGAGACGTAGTCAACGTCGTCACGTGCCAGCAGGCGCTTGGTCTCAGCCAGGCGGTGCTCTGCTTCCTTGTCACCCAGAACTGCTTCACCGAGCAGGTTAACGTTCAGGCGGTTACCGGTCTTGGTCAGCTCTGCGATAGCGTCGCCCAGCTTCTCCTCAGAAGCGTCAACAATCAGGTGACCGACCATCTCGCGCAGCACGCGACGTGCAACGGGAACGGTGGGCCATGCAACCTTGCCAGCCAGCTTGCCGCCGAAGCCAACAGCGGACTTCATGTACCAGGGCAGGAAGGAAGGTGCCAGACCGGAAATGCGGGAGAGGTTGCGACCGGAGACGTTGTCGTCTTCGGGGCGAATAACGCCATCAACAAAGCCGACGGTGAAGGGAAGACCATTGGGGTCCTTCAGAACACCGGCGAGCTGCTCAGCTGCGAAGGTGGGCTTGATCGACTGGGACTCGTTTACCCACTGACGAACAAGCTGACGAGCTTCCAGAGCCATCTTCTGGTAGTGCTCAGATGCGAAAGGATGGGTCATCCTTGACTCCTAACTATCTTACTGTGTGCGGTACACACCACGTTTGGCGATGTCTCTATTTCACCACAAAAGGGTAATAAATACCTCATTAGAAAAACTGAATGTTTTTTCCAAAATTCATTTAGATTTTCTTAATGATTGTGCGGTGAGGTTTTCACCCCGCGCCCCTTACGAACCTCCTGCTCGAAGAGACGAGGTGAAGTTTGTAGCGACATCGCTATCCATCCCTCTCAGGCTAGCACTTTCAGAGCGCAAATATCGAACCCATTTCGCAACAAACGAACACCTCAAAACCATTCCCAGAAGCATCTTCACCCCCGAGGATCATCCCATCAACGCGAAAATACTCGCTACACAAGCCAACATGCCACCACCCCACTTCAAGCGTCTCAAAAAGAGCCGGCCGGAAGCCCGCACGGTACCATAGACAAGAGTCCACGATGAGAGACGCACCACGGAAGAGCTCGGGAGCGTAGCCCACCCGAACAACCGAGTGCACCAGGGAGGAAAAACGTGTCAATCTACGACATCCGACGTATGCAAATGCTCCTCGAAATCCAAGAACGCGGCACCGTCATCGCCGCCGCCGAAGCACTCAGCCTCACCCCCTCCGCCGTCTCCCAGCAGATTGCCACCCTCGAAAAAGAAACCGGCACCCCGCTTCTGCAGCGCATCGGTAGGCGCGTACAGCTCACCAGCGCCGGACTCATCGTCGTCGACAGCGCCCGTAGCATCCTGCGCGAACTCGACCGCATGCAAACCTCCGTCGCCAACCTCACCGGCGAACCGGCAGGCGTGGTCCGCCTCGCCATCTTCCAGTCCGCGGCCTTCGCACTACTCCCCGCAACTCTCACCTACCTTGCTGAACACGCCCCCTCGCTCACCCTGCAGGTACTGCAAATCGACCCCGAAACCGGCACCTCCCTGACCCGAAGCCGCGAGTACGACATGGTGCTCTCCGAAGCCTACCCGCACCACCACATCCCCGAATACCCCGAACTGCACTCCGAGCTACTCACCGAAGACCCGCTCAGCCTCATCGTGCCCAGCACCTCGACCATCACCTCAATCGAGGAGGCGCACGCACTGCCCTGGGTCCTCGAAATGGAGCAGAACACCTCCCGCAGCTGGGCACTCAATCAGTGCCGCACCGCAGGATTCGAGCCGGTCATCCGCTACAGCGCCAACGACATGATCACGAACTCCAACCTCGTCAAGGCAGGATTCGCCGTCACCATCGTGCCCGGCTTCATCCTTTCCTCCCTCTCCACCACCGAGGGACTACGCATCGTAGAGCTCCCCGGCAAGCCCTCCCGCAAAATCTTTACCGCTGTACGCCGAGAGTCCGCCGCTAACCCCGCCATCGCCATGGTGCGCCAAGCGCTACACCACGCAGTGCAGGTGGCATTCGGCGAACACGACAAGACCGAAACCGCATAAGAAAAATCGGCTGCCGCTCATCTCGATAAACCAACCGACGCAAAGGTCGGGGCCGTTCCCACGAACGACCCCGACCTTTCAATATACCTTTTTGAACAGGCGCCTATATATAGAGGTATAAAAGCACACAACGGAGCTACTCCCCCGCCGTGCCATCCCTCACAGGAGCCAGCCCAACTGCTAGTTCAGCGAAGCAACCACAGCCGGGCTCTGTACCTCGTAGAACGAAGAGGACAAACCAGCCGCCGCCATATCCAGCACAGCGCTCACATGAACCTGCTTCAATGCAGAACCGGCAACACCCGAAGCCACCTGATAATTCAGCTGAACATCCAAGCGGTGACCGCGAGGAATAGCAGTGCGCAACTCCAGAACATTCTCGCTACCGGCACCAGCTTGACCGGTCTGCTCGCTACGGCGCACCGCATCAAGATTCAGAGCATCCACAGGAGCCACCAAAGCCGAAGCACCCAGGCTACCCGAAGGCAGCACCGCCTGCCCCGAGGTGACACGAAGAGTCACCGCGGGATTCAACAACAAACCAGTCTTCGGATCCTGCGCGCGAGCACGCACCATCAGGCGAGTACCCACCGGCAGCGTCGAATTACCTTCATTAATAATGCTCAGGCGAGTCGGCAGATTCCGGAAAGCAACAGTACGCGCAGGCTGGCTCTGCATAGACACAGCCTGCACACCGTTAGCAACCTTCAACTCCAGGCGGATGCATGACTCGTTATAGCGCATCGGAACCTGCACCAGCGCAGAACTCGCCGCGCCACCGTGCTGTCCACCACGCTGTCCGCCAGGACGCTGGGTCACAGGGGTCACGCGAGCGCGCTTACCGCCCGAACGAGTTGCCGCCTCCGCAGCGCTCACGCCGCCAGCTACCAGGGCAGCCGAAGCGCCCGCAACCTTCAACGCGGTACGGCGAGAAGCGTTCATCAGATTATTCTTAGTCATTTTCTACTCCTCTAAGCCTTCGCGATACGGTACACGCCGCTAATCGTGCCCTGCCACCAGGTGCCGTAGCGGTCAATCGTGCCCACCATCTGCAGGGTGTCGCCACCGCCAAGTAGCAGGCTCACATGCTGAGGCAGGCGCTGCTCGTGCATCGTCTTACCGGTTTCCATGTCCAGCGCGACAGCCCACGCGTAAGCACCATTCGCCAAACCAGCCGGACCGCGGCGACGCTCACAGGTATAAATCAGGTCGTCAGCGGTGGAATAGCGAGGAACAGCCGAAGAGTACACGTCCTTACGGTCCCAGATCTTACGCAGACCGCGGTCGGTAATATCCCAGCGCTCCATGCCGGGCGCAAAGAGAGCCGTCGCCGGGACCGAGGGGCCCGCCCCCTCCGGATACTTGGGGTATGGATAGCCGTAGGTGTTCGCGCCCACCATCGTGTTCCCCACGCCGATCATGGAGTTCTCGGTGCCCGAGGCACCCGCGGTGAACAGCCCCGCACTCCCCACCTTCGAACCGTCCTCGGTGCGGTACACGATGACCGACTCCTGAACGTCCGCGTTATCGGTCAGCATCACGTAGTCCGAGCCGTTCGGGCCGAAGAAAGTCGGGGAGGCACCCGAGCCCCAGGCCAGCTTGCCCGGTTTGCGGGCCGTGCCGCGGTCGTAGGCGTGCCACCAGCGCAGGGTCGGCTCGCCCGCGGCGCTCGCCTGCAGCATGTAGATCGCGTGAGAAGTCACCACGCTCACCCCCAGCGGGCAGGCCGAAATCGAGTTGTCGATGCGCTCGCCGGCCACCGACGCCCGGTTCAAACGTATGGAACGAATCGTGCCGCGCTCCGCATCAATGACCGCGACGTAGCCGTTCTTCGTGGCGACCCAGATGCGCCCGCCCCAATCGGGCACCAGGCCGACCACCGCATCCTTGGGGCTCTGGGCCAGCATGCGGCTCAGGTCGATGCGCTCCTCCACGCGAATACTGCGGCCGTCGCTCGAGTGTCCCAGCTTCAGCAGGCACTGCGAACCGTCCACCAGAACCATGCGGTCCTTCGCGTCAAGGTAGGCGTACACGCCTCCCAGCAGGGCTCCCTTGGGGATGTCCAGGTGCGAAAGCTCGCGGCCCGTGTGCGGGTCAAGAATCGAAAGCTTCGGGGTGATGAATTCTCCGTGGGCAAAGACCTGGGTGCACAGCACCTGGATGAAGCCGTCGCGCCCGGCAAGGATCGTCGGGCAGGCGCCGCCAAGCTTGGTTCCGGTGATGCGCCACTGCCCCGCGCCGGGACCGGGCAGAGGGGTCGCGTCGGAGGACTGAGCCTCACCGTGCATGGTGGTGACGCCGGGAGCGCCCAGGTGCGGGTTCCGCTGGGCGTTATAGGTGATGTTCATGTGGCTGGTTCTTTCAACGGTGAGTGACTCGCCAATTCGTGCGGTGTGCACGTAAGCGGTAGACATCGGTGTTCTGTATCGGTGTTCTGCAGGCGAATGTTGCATCCGCAAGCAAAAATTTGCACCGAGTGCAGTGCAAACGACTCACATTGTACGTCTAAGAACCGCCCCACGACGACACTCAGTGTCGCCTTGAAGCATCATTCAAGCCGAGCTCGAATAATTCGCGGCGGTCGAGGAGTACCCCCCCCCC
>NZ_KV795071.1:324406-336367 GCF_001808945.1 Rothia sp. HMSC071B01
CCCCCCCCCGAGAAAGCTACCTATCCATCAGAATCTTGGCGAGCGCATCATCCAACACCAAATCCGTAATCGCGCCGGTGCGCAGAGCCCCGCGGAGCGCCCTCGCACGGTGCACCCCCGAAGCCACGCAAATGCGCCGCGGGATACGCGCCAGCTCCATAGGCGTAGGGCCCGAGGCGCGCCGGTTCAGCTCCAAATCGGCCCACGACCCGTCCTCTCGCAACAGCACGGTGCACATGTCCCCCACGACTCCCAGCTCGCGCAGGCGGTACTGCTCCTCCGCGTCAAAATACCCGCCCGAGTACACGTGCGAGGGAATCGGGCCGCCGAACGCACCCACGCCAAAAATGGCCAGGTCCACGCTCTGCTGCACCCGCAGGCTTGCCTGCACGCTGCGCTCGCGCCACATGGCTTCCTTCGTCTCCGCATAGTCAAAGAAGGCGGGAACCGGGAAGTGCACGGTCTGCGCCTCGTAGGCGTTGGCCAGCTGCCCCAACAGAGAACCCAGGTACGGAATACCCGAGTGGTGCGCGTTGCCCGCGCCGTTGAGCTGCACGACCTTCACGCCGGTCAGGGGGCGGCGCGGCAGGTGCCGAGACACCTCGGTCATGGTGGAGCCCCAGGCCACGCCCAGGCGGGTGCCGTCGTCGATGAGCGAGTCCAGCAGGGAGGCGGCGGTGCGCGACACCTGGCTCATGCGGGCAATCGGCGTGGCGTCGGCGCGCACGTTCACCAGGGTCACGCGCACCTTGTAGCGTTCGCCGATGCGCCGCTCCAGTTCGCTGCGGGTACGGAAGGAGTCGTCCAGTCGGATCTGCACCATGCCGCTTTCTCGGGCGCTTTTGAGCAATCGCGAAACCGTGGCTCGCGAGACTCCCATGCGGCTCGCGATGGCATCCATGGTCATGTTGTGGATGTAGTAGAGCTCCGCGGCCTCGTAGGTGTGGCTAGCGCGTTCGTTCATGGGCAAAGACCCCCTGTGAAAATCCGTTCATTCTACTTGGTAATTATTTCATTATCGGGTTTTACTAAGTCAAGACGACAGGCAACGCCGCCCCGTAGCGGCTCTCGCAGAAAAGAAGAGAACAGCACATGAGCTCCCAGCACTTTGCACAGCAGTCGCAGCTGACCGCTGCATCCCGCGCCCAGGCTCTCAAGAGCATGGCCAATGAAGAACTCGACGTCCTGGTTGTGGGCGGCGGCATCACCGGCGCCGGCATCGCCCTCGACGCCGCAACCCGCGGCCTGCGCACCGGCATCGTCGAAGCCGGCGACTGGGCCGCAGGCACCAGCGCCTGGTCCTCCAAGCTCGTGCACGGCGGCCTGCGCTACCTCTACAACCTCGACTTCAAGCTCGTGACCGAGGCCCTCACCGAACGCGGCCTGCTGCTGAACAAGATTGCACCCCACCTGGTGCACGCACAGCCCTTCCTCTGGCCCCTGAAGATGCCCGTCATCGAGCGCGCCTACTCCGCCATCGGCATCGGTATGTACGACACCCTGGCGTTCCTCGGCTCGCGCGGCCACAAGGGCGTTCCCTCGCAGCGTCACTTCACCAAGGCCGGCACCAAGACCGTCTTCCCCGACATCAAGGACTCCGCCTTCACCGGCGCCATCCAGTTCTACGACGCACGCGTTGACGACGCACGCCTGGTCATCGACGTGGTCCGCACCGCCGCAGGCTACGGCGCCCTGGCCGCATCCCGCACCCAGGTCATCGGTTTCGACAAGGATGCATCCGGCCGCGTCATCGGTGCGCAGCTGGCGGACCTCGAGAGCGGCGAGCGCCTGAACGTACGCGCCAAGCACGTCATCAACGCAACCGGCGTGTGGACCGAAGAATCCGAGTCCCTGGCCAACCCCGACGGCGGCCTGGAGGTGCTCGCATCCAAGGGCATCCACATCGTGGTTCCCCGCGACCGCATCAACGCGACCAGCGGTATCTTCACCAAGACCGAAAAGTCCGTGCTCTTCATCATCCCCTGGCAGCGCTACTGGATTATCGGCACCACCGACACCCCCTACACCGAGGACCGTGAGCGCCCCGTCGCCACCAGCAAGGACATCGACTACGTGCTGATGCAGGCGAACAAGCTCATCGCCAACCCGCTGACCCGCGAGGACATCATCGGCACCTACACCGGTCTGCGCCCGCTGCTGCAGCCCAAGGTCAAGGACGGCGCCGCATCCACCAAGGTTTCCCGCGAGCACACCGTGACCGAGGTTGCCCCCGGCATGAGCGCCATTGCGGGCGGTAAGCTGACCACCTACCGCGTCATGGCTGAGGACGCCGTGAACTTCGCACTGGGTGAGCAGGCCAAGCAGAACCCCTCCGTGACCGCAAACATCGGCCTGGTCGGTGCCGACGGCTACCACGCCATCGCTGCCAACCGCGCACGCTACGCCGAGCGTTACGGCTGGGACGAGGACCGCATCACCCACCTGCTCGAGCGTTACGGCGCGCAGATTGAGGACCTCGGCGCCCTCATCGACGCTGACCCCTCCCTCGGCGCTCCCCTGGCTAAGGCACCCCAGTTCCTGCGTGCAGACGTTGTCTTCGCGGTCCGCTACGAGGGCGCCCTACACCTGGAGGACGTGCTGGTCCGCCGCGTACGCCTCGACCTCGAGCAGCGCGACCGCGGCCTGGCTGCCGCCGATGAAATCCTTGAGATTCTGCGCTCCGAGCTCGGCTGGGACGATCAGAAGGTCAAGGAAGAGCGTGACCTCTACGCCGCACGCGTGCAGGCTATCCGCGAGGCGGAATCCACTTCCACCGACGCCGAGGCTTCGGCCAAGATTGAGGCCGTCCCCGCGGTTGATCCCCGCATCAAGCTCTAATCCCTAGAGATTCCACACCCCTCGTAACCGGTTCACCCGGTACGAACCTGCCGCCCTCCCCTCACAGGGCATGGACTAGTCCAAATCCTGTGAGGGGAGGACGAAAGGTGAGGTAACCGTTACGATAATCCCCTTACTAAAACCCCAACTCAAGAAGTAGAAACCCATCAACGGGTCCGTTCCCCAGGTGCGGTCTGCTTCTTACCCCATTTTTACCAACTTGTTCGTAGCAATCCGCTACGTATATCAGCACAGCGTTGTGCCCCGACCCGTTACAACGGCAAAGGTCGCACTGGATACGGCACGCAACGGTTCGCGAGTCCTTCCGAACGCTTCACCCCTAGGAGCACCAATGTCTCTTCTTGCTTCCGCAGGAACTGTACTTGCAGCCGGTTCATCCTCCCTCGTGGATGCCTCCGGCAATCCCACCACCCTCGGAATCTTCGCATCCGAGTTCTTCGGCACCTTCATCCTGATTCTGCTCGGTGCCGGCGTATGTGCCGCTGTGACCCTGAAGAAGTCCTACGCTAAGGACGCAGGCTGGGTTGTTATCACCTTCGGTTGGGGTCTGGCAGTGTTCACCGCCGTGTACCTCTCCTTCCTCTCCGGTGCACATCTGAGCCCCGCTGTGACCGTTGGCCTGGCGACCACAGGCCGCGACCTGGCAACTGGCGTTCCCGCAACCGCAGGCAACATCGCCCTGTACATCGTCGCTCAGATGCTCGGCGCAATCGCCGGCGCGGTCGCTGCTTACCTCACCTACAAGAAGCACTTCGATGAGGACCCCGGCGACCGCCTCGGCATCTTCGCAACCGGCCCCGCCATCAAGTCCTACGGCTGGAACTTGCTCACCGAGATTATCGGCACCTTCGTCCTGATTGGCTGGATTATCGCATCCGGTAAGACCCCCGCCCAGATTGGCCCCTTGGCTGTTGCATTGGTCGTTGTTTCTATCGGCATGAGCCTCGGTGGCGCAACCGGTTACGCTATCAACCCCGCACGTGACCTCGGCCCCCGTATCGCCTACACCTTCCTGCCCATCCCCGGTAAGACCGGCTCCAACTGGTCTTACGCATGGGTTCCGGTTGTTGGCCCAATCATCGGCGCTATCCTCGCAGGCCTGATCGTTCCGGCAGTTCTGCCCCTCTAAACCTCTCTAATACCCCCGTTCTTTTGTTCTAAGGAAAAATCAATGACGACTTCTCTGCACTCCGCAACCCTCAACGTCGAGCGCAAGTACATCCTCTCCATCGACCAGGGCACCACCAGCTCCCGCGCGATCCTGTTCAACAAGGCGGGCGAGAACGTGGCTCAGGGCCAGCTCGAGCACGAGCAGATCTTCCCCAAGGCCGGCTGGGTCGAGCACAACGCAACCGAAATTTGGCAGAACGTCCGTAAGGTCGTAGCAATGGCTATGGCAAACGGCGAAGTCAACCACCACGAAATCGCTGCAGTCGGCATCACCAACCAGCGCGAAACCACCGTCGTGTGGGACAAGAACACCGGTGAGCCCGTCTACAACGCAATCGTCTGGCAGGACACCCGCACCCAGGAAATCGTTGAAGAGCTCGCAGGCGAAGAGGGCGTTGGCAAGTACCACGACATCGTCGGCCTGAACCTCTCTACCTACTTCTCCGGCCCCAAGATCAAGTGGATCCTGGACAACGTTGAAGGCGCACGCGAGCGCGCAGAACGCGGCGACCTGCTCTTCGGCAACACCGACACCTGGCTGGTCTGGAACCTGACCGGTGGTGTTGACGGCGGCGTGCACGTCACCGACGTAACCAACGCATCCCGCACCCTGCTGATGGACATCCGCACCCTCGAATGGGATCCGCAGATTGCTGCAGATATGGGTATCCCCATGAGCATGCTGCCCGAGATCAAGTCCTCCTCCGAGGTGTACGGCTTCGGTCGCGCAACCGGTCTGCTCAGCGGCACCCCCATCGCGGGTATCCTCGGCGACCAGCAGGCTGCAACCTTCGGTCAGGCTTGCTTCGAGAAGGGCATGGCGAAGAACACCTACGGTACCGGTAACTTCATGCTCATGAACACCGGCAACGAGCCCGTCTTCTCCAACAATGGTCTGCTGACCACCGTCGCATACAAGATTGGCGATGCAGCACCCGTCTACGCTCTGGAAGGCTCGGTCGCAATGAGCGGCTCCCTGATCCAGTGGCTGCGCGACAACCTGCGCATGATTGAGCACGCTGCAGAGTCTGAGGAACTGGCCACCTCCGTCAAGGACTCCGGCGGCTGCTACGTTGTTCCCGCATTCTCCGGCCTGTTCGCACCTCACTGGCGTTCCGACGCTCGCGGCGTCATCGTTGGTCTGACCCGCTACGTGAACCGTGCACACATCGTGCGTGCGGCGCTGGAAGCAACCGCATTCCAGACCCGCGAGGTTCTGGACGCAATGAACGCTGACTCCGGTGTTGAGCTCTCCGAGTTGCGCGTGGACGGCGGCATGACCGCTAACGAGTTCCTCATGCAGTTCCAGGCTGACATCCTCGGCGTTCCCGTAATCCGCCCGAAGGTTGTTGAGACCACCGCTCTGGGCGCAGCATACGCTGCAGGTATCGCTGTTGGTTTCTGGAGCGGCGAGCAGGACGTTGTGGACAACTGGGCTGAGGACAAGCGCTGGCTGCCCTCCATGGAGCCCGCAGAGGTTGACCGCCAGTACCGCCTGTGGAAGAAGGCTGTCTCCCGCACCCTCGAGTGGGTTGACGAGGACGTTCCGACCGCCTAATCACAGCACCCGTTGCCTAACGGCACGGCCCGCGTACTAGCGACGCCCCGGCTGCTTCTCCCCCGCTATGGGGTTGAAGCAGCCGGGGCTTTTCGCTGTTTTATGACGCTCAATTCAGCGTTTATTGCGGCGTAATTTCTACAAAAATTAGTGCTGGGGTACCGTTGGTTTTTGTAAATTCGGTATCTTCCGCCGGTCACCTGGCGCGGTGTTGTTCGTGAGGTGTCAGTACCGCACAGGACGCGTACGCGACATATTCATGCGCTGTCCTGACAGGAGTCGACGGTTCGCGCTGATACTTATTTACGCTCCCGTCCGCCACGGTGCTTCACGTACCGCGGCGGACGGACTTTTATCTCTTGTTACTAGGTTCTCTGCATTAACGATGAGTGGGGTTCGCTTTTCGTGTTGCAGTTCTCGCTGTAAAAATCACTGGTTTTATGCCCCTTGTTGAGATACCCGTTTACATGTTGTGTGGGGTTGATCTAACAGCGTTTGTTTGCCTTTGATGTCCACTTCAAGCGCCGTATCATAGATATATAGGCTTATTGATTCTATTCTGGTCGCCGAAGATGGCGGTTGGTTATGCATCTGGCACCTTCCGGTGGTCGTGAGAACGGAGAGAGGCTCCGTTGGAAGGAGGGAGCGGGTTTCCCGCACCGATTATGGTTGATGTCCGTCGCCGCAAGCTTGCAATTATTGCTATGAACGTTTCGGTTCTTGCAGCTGCTCTCTCCTGGCTGTTGGTGCTCTTCTCTGTCATGTATTCTCCCGCAGCTGTACCGTGGGCTCTGGGCGTTGCTATCGTACTGACTGTGATTGGCGCCTACGCGCTGTACCGCTACTACTCCAAGTACTCGCACGTGCTCCCGAACGAGGACCCGGACGCACACGATGTGCTCGGTCACGACCTGCACTCGACCCACCTGCCGCACCTTCACCACACGGAGGGCAATCCCAACGGAGCAGCTGCTAAGTAGCGTGCCTGCCATCCCCTAGACAGCATAAATGTGCCGCCTCACCGGTACCGGTGAGGCGGCACGTTTGCATTAAAATCGCGGTTCAGAGTCCGACCCTACACTCAAGATTATTTCTGGTTTGAGTCAGTGCTCCGCTGCGCTTCAGCTTCGGCTCTGGCTAGTTCTAGTCTTTTGTTCTCTTCGACGATCAGAGCGTTATATTTCCAGCCGGGGATTCGCTCAACAAGCCACCCAACCCAGAGGAGCGCAGCGGTAATGAGAGCGACAGGAATCAGGTAAATGAGGGCTCTCGGGTCCCGGGTGTGGTCTGAGCCAAGCACGGTGAGTTCCCATAGCAGAAGGACTGGTGCCGCCATGGAAGGCATCACTATAAAAAGGATGAGGGCATAGTAAATGCCCATCTTGCTACCGGGTTTACCTCTATTTATACGAGCCTGGGTAACGGCTCTCTCCAGGCGTTTGTATTCCTCTAAGGTTTCGCCGTCTAGAAGCGAATCGTTAGGGATCTTGGCCATGACGTACCGTACGGCTTCTAAATCTGAGGGCGAGCAAATAAAGATATGTCCCTGGGACGTAACGGTATATTCTTTCGCGATGTCGAGGCACGCCTGCGCGTAACGGTTATTGAGCTCTCGGCTCTCCGGGTTTTCTTTGAGTTGCCGGCGGATGTCTTTCAGATCTTCCATGTTTCTCCTTGCAATTTCAGTCGTCGTTGAACCCAACGTTGGGGCACGAGAAACACAGGTCATCCCCCACCCGGTGCGGGGTGGAGAAGCCGGAGTATTGAATTGCGGTGTATCGGTGTGTACTTCACAGAATGCCAGGTCTTCGGGCTCAATCAAAATTGGCGGGACCTCGTGAGAGGCGTAACCGGCGATGTGTATATCTCGTAGCGGTTAGTTATAGACAAAACCCGCCGCGGGTACGGTACGGAGGCGCGCCTCCCCTATGATGGTTGAAAGGGGTATTTACCCCTATACATCATCTGCAGTACACGCCCACGAGCCTACGAGGAAGAGCATGACCAAAGCGACCGATTCGCCGCAGCCGCCGGAAGCGCTCTCGCGCTGGTACACGCGCTATGCAAGCCCCGTGGGCACGCTCTACATCGCCACCCGTGCGGATGCGCTTGTCGGCATTTGGTACGAGGACCAGGCGCATTTTCCGCTCCCCCATGAGCTCGGTGAACTAATCGAGAATCCCGTCACCTACCTACGGGAGCACGGCGCTGCAGAAGGTGAAGAGCCAGCCGATGAGTATGCTGCGGCGCAGCTGCTGTCCCGCGCTGAGGTGGAGCTCTCCGAGTACTTTGAGCGCAAGCGCACTTCTTTTACGTTGCCCCTAGATCCTGAGGGCACCGATTTTCAGCTGATTGTATGGGAGCATCTGAAGACTGTTCCTGCTGGGTACACCACGACCTACGGTGATATTTCGCGAGCGGTCGGCCCCGGTGCCCCCGCGCAGGCGGTGGGTCAGGCGGTTGGCCGTAACAAAATTTCCATTATGATTCCTTGTCACCGCGTTATTGGTGCCGATGGAAGCCTCACCGGTTATGCCGGCGGTGTTGAGCGTAAACAATTCCTCCTTGATTTGGAGGAGCCGGAAGAGGTGCGGGAGGCGCGGCTCTTCTAGCGCCTGCCGGCTAGTCTTCGAAGCTCATGACGGGATAGGGTATGCATCGGATGCGTATCCCGCCCTTTTTCGTACCTGTTTTCGGTTTCGATGCTCTGCAACACGACACAAAATCGAATATAGTTGCGACTCAATCATAGAAGAGCTACTGTTTAAGTAGAACATGATTCCGAAACACTCGGATCGGCTCAGCAATCTCAGAGAGGAGAAACCGTGACCTCGCAACCTACTATTCCCGCCGACCCCCTCGAAAACGCCCCGAGCTACCCCACGTGGGTGACCGATGAGCTTCTGCGCGACTACTACGACACCGAATGGGGCATGCCCGTCACCGATGAACGAGGACTCTTCGAAGCCCTGAGCCTCGAGGCTTTTCAGGTGGGGCTCTCGTGGCGCACGATTCTTGCCCGCCGAGAGGCATTCCGCCGCGTTTTCGAGGGTTTCGACCCCGAACGCGTGGCTGCGTTCACCGACCATGATGTTGCGCGGCTCCTCCAGAATGAAGACATTATCCGTAACGAGAGGAAGATTCGCGCGGTCATCTCCAATGCACGGCTGACCCTGCGGATGCGCGAGCTTGCCGCAACGCCCCGTGACGCCTCCACGGAGGATATTCGTCTTCCCCTTATCGCGCCCTCTTCTACCCCGGCCAAAGAGGATAGCAGCGAGGCGGCAGACACTCGCCGCCGTCGGGTTCGCACCCTGAGCTTCGAGGATCTGGAACGGATGCGCGAGCGCACCCTCAGCGACGGAACACGCGTACCGGCTGGCTTGCCCGCGTGGCTGTGGTCTTTCGCGCCGAGCAATACTATCGCGCCGCATACCCTGCAGGATATTCCTACCGATACGCCCGAGTCCGCGCTCCTCGCCAAGTCTTTTAAAGCTCTGGGCGGGGTATTCCTGGGCCCGGTGACCGCGTATGCGCTCATGTGTGCGGTCGGCATGGTGGACGCTCACCTGGTGGGTTCGCATCGGCGCGGCTGTTCGGGGCTCTTTACCTAAGCCCCCTCGCCCTAAGCTCCCCTCACTCGGCGTGCTCGCGTCTAAGGGCGCAGAAAAGCCGCGCGCCACTTCGTAGAAGTAAGCACGCGGCTTTTATACGTTGAGATGTTCCGCCCTGAATTAGATCGTCACAGGGTTAGATCATCACGAAGAGGAAAATCAGCGCCAGCAGCGGCGGGGTCAGCTGAATCAGTGCCGGCTTGCGCTTTGCCGGGGAGGTGAGGAACAGGTAGACACCGGCAATCGCCATGGAGCCCAGGCCTGCGAACATGAGTGCCACACCCACCTGCGGGGAGCCGAACCAGAAAGCGAGCAGACCGGTTGCGGCGATCCAGGCGAGCATCAGGTTGTACAGGCCCTGGTTTGCCGCCATCTCCTTGGTAGACTCGGCGAATTCTTCGGTCATTCCGAAGGTTTCGCGACCCTTGGGCTTAGTCCAGAGGAAGGATTCGATGATCCAGATGTACACGTGAATAGCGATTGCTACGAAGGCAAAAACGGTGGTGACCGTTGCGAGTGCCTGCATTATTTCTCCTTAAGCAGTAGGTGTTCTATGAGGCACCTGCCCGTTCTTTATTCTGGAGCACAACCTGTGGTGATGTTCAGAATCATGCAGGAGCAAGCACAAGAAGTAATTCTACGCTTCTTCCGGGCTTATCGGAACTTCCCTGAATATGCGTAGAACCCCTCGATTCGTCGTCTGCAGAGAAAATTGCAGGGTTCTCATCGAGGGGTTTCTTACGCGGGGTTACGCCGAATCCGGTATTGGCCTTTAGCCCATCATGAGTGAGAGAGCAAAGGACCAGACGCAGACCAGGCCCAGCAGAATAGCGCTGTACTTAATGGACATGGAGGTAATCTTCGATTCCTCGCCGGCACTGTTCACAGCCGCCGCCGCAATCGCGATGGACTGCGGGGAGACAATCTTACCCATCACGCCACCGGCGGTGTTTGCAGCAACGAGCAGGGTCGGGTCAACAGCAATCTGGGCTGCGGTGGTGGACTGCAGGCCCGCGAAGAGCACGTTAGCGTTGGTCACCGAGCCGGTCACGAACACGCCAATCCAACCGATAATCGGGGACAGCAGCGGGAAGACCGGGCCTGCTGCCGCGAGCGCGAGCGCAATGGAGGTGGTCATACCGGCGTAGTTCATCACGTTTGCGACGGACATGACCAGGCAGATCATGAGGATCGGCATCTTCAGCTGGTTCCAGGTGCCGCCGAGTTCTTCGAAGGCTTCGCCCCAGCTGATCTTCGAGGTCAGAACGGTGATGATTGCAGCCACCAGAATTGCGGTACCGGAAGCACCAAGGATGTTCCAGGAGAACATCGCGGTCACGGTCTTGCCGGCACCGGTGGTGATGGCTTCGTGAATGCCGGGGATGGGGAACGCCAGGGTTGCGGCGCCGAGCAGGCCGTTGGTTGCGAAGATCGGCTTCAGTGCGGTGGACCAGAGCAGGATGGTTGCGGAGAGGAAGATGAAGGGGCTCCACGCCTTAACGATCTCAGCACCGGTGTGCTTGACGCTCTGCTGAGCCTGAGCTTCTTCGAGGCTGGGTGCGGTGGATTCGCGGTAGATGTGCTTGGGCTGCCACTTCTGCATCACGAGCGCCAGTGCTACCAGGGACAGCAGCGGCGGGATGATGTCGACCAGTTCGGGCGAGCCGAGCAGTATCAGGATAGCTGCCTGACCGCCGGAGAAGATCACGCCGGTCATGAGCGCTACGAGACCGACTTCGCGGATGCCGCGCATACCGTCCTGGATTGCGACCATCAGCAGCGGCACGAAGGCGACGAAGATCTGCAGTACCGGAACCATGCCTGCGGACAGGTGCGCGATGTCCAGGCCGCCGACCTTAGCTGCGGTGGTCACGGGAATGCCGATAGCGCCGTATGCGCCGGATGCGGCGTTGGCTACCAGCGCCAGCATGGATGCTTTGAGGGGGTTGAAACCCAGGGATACCAGCAGTGCAGCAGAGATAGCGATCGGGATGCCGAAGCCTGCCGCGCCTTCGATGAAGCCACCGAAGCAGAAGGCAATCAGCAGCACCTGGATGCGCTGATCGTTCGAGATGGAGGAGACGGAGGAGCGCACGATGTCGAAGTTACCGGCGCGTACGGCAATGCGGTAGAGCCACACCGCCATGAGCACAATCCAGCCGATGGGCCATGCACCGGAGAGGAAGCCGGAGAGGATGGAGCCGGCACCTGCGGTGATGGGCAGGCCGAAGACTGCGCAACCGATGATGAGGGTGGTGCCGAGGGTCAGCAGTGCTGATTTGAGGCCGCTGAGTTTCAGGACGGTCAGGCCCAGCAGGAAGAGGATGATGGGTACTGCTGCGACCAGTGCGGAGAGCACCGGTGAGTTCAGCGGGTCGTAGGTTTGCTGCCACATGGGGCGGGGTGTTCCTTTCGGTCTGTGCTTTAGGCGGTCGCTTCTTCCGGTACGGCGTCTGCGCTGTATGGAAGCGTTCGGGCCGCATAAAAACCGATGGGCCCGTCCTGTGTCTCGTGGACGGGTCCATCGGTGAAGCGTGATGGTCTTGAGCTGCCGGGCGTTTGGTGATTTGCCGTGGCGATATACCGTAGCGCGGCGGCGGTGAGCGGGCTCCTTCTCGCCCACTAGGTGCTCTTGACTTTATCTGTCTAAGCTAACAGGTCTCTCCTTAGACTTCAGGATAGGGTGACCTTAAGTGTGCACAAACGATACTTATGTGCATATTTACACTCCCCGGTATTTGCCCCTAACCACCCCCCCCC
>NZ_KV795071.1:336467-360349 GCF_001808945.1 Rothia sp. HMSC071B01
GCCCCTAACCACCCCCCCCCCTCGAGCCATCAGCTAGGCATCCCACCATATGCCCCCTAACAAGCCCAGATAACGTAAAAGCCCCCTCCTACTTCACGTAGAAGGGGGCTTTTGCTAAACCGTGTCGCGGGCACCTTACCTTCAGAGAAGGTAGGTTACACGCATCTGGTTCTCACGCTGTTTAGAGGCCGACCAGAGACAGGACATAAACCCAAACACAGGTGACAGCCAGCAGAGCTGCACTGTACTTGATCGCCATGGAGGTAATCTTGGATTCCTCGCCTGCGCTGTTCACAGCAGCAGCTGCAATTGCGATGGACTGCGGGGAAACAATCTTCGCCATCACACCACCGGCGGTGTTAGATGCAACCAGCAGGGTCTGGCTGACGCCAATCTGCTGTGCGGTGGTAGCCTGCAGGCCAGCGAAGAGGATGTTGTTGTTCACAACAGAGCCGGTCACGAACACGCCGATCCAACCGATGATCGGGGACAGCAGCGGGAAGATTGCGCCCACAGCGGCAACAGCCAGTGCGATGGAGGTAATCATACCCGCGTAGTTCATGACGTTAGCAACGGACATGACCAGGCAGATCATGAGGATCGGGGTCTGCAGCTGCTTCCAGGTTGCACCGAGTTCTTCGATAGCCTCGCCCCAGCTAATCTTGGAGGTCAGGATGGTGATGATGGTAGCCACCAGAATTGCGGTACCGGATGCGCCCACGATGTTCCAGGTGTAGTTCACGTCGATAGGCTTGGGAGTTGCAACAATCGGTGCTGCCTGCGAGATGCTCTGGTGCAGCCAGGGCAGGGAGAACGTAATGTTGGTGAAGCCGAGCGCGCCCTTAGCAGCGAAGACGGGCTTCAGAGCGGTGGACCAGAGCAGAATCACGACGGACAGGTAGACGAAGGGGCTCCATGCCTTGAGGATTTCACTACCGGTGTGCTTGACGCTCTGCTGAGCCTGAACTTCTTCCAGGGAGGGAGCGGTGGGCTCACGGAAGATGTGCTTGGGCTGCCACTTCTGCATAACCAGTGCCAGAGCGACCAGTGCCAGCAGCGGCGGGATGATGTCGACCAGCTCGGGGTTACCCAGGGCTGCGAGCAGAACGGACTGGCCGCCGGAGTAGATCAGGCCAACCATGAGAGCTACCAGACCGACCTCGCGGATACCGCGGATGCCATCCTGAATAGCAACGAGCAGTACGGGGATGAGCGCTGCCATGATCTGGATAACCAGGACCATTTCGATGGACAGTGCGTGCAAGTCCACGCCACCGCGGGTTGCAGCGGTGGTCACGGGGATGCCGATAGCGCCGTATGCGCCGGAGCTCACGTTAGCAATCAGTGCGAACATTGCGGCCTTGAGCGGGTTGAAGCCCAGGGACACGAGCAACGCAGCACAGATAGCGATCGGGATACCGAAGCCTGCAGCACCTTCGAGGAAGCCACCGAAGCAGAATGCGATCAGCAGCATCTGGATGCGCTGGTCGGTAGAGATGGAGGAGATGGAGGAGCGAACAATCTCAAAGCCGCCAGAACGCACGGAAATGCGGTAGAGCCACACTGCCATGAGAACGATCCAGCCAATGGGCCACATGCCTGAGAGGAAGCCGTAGAGAATCGAGCCTGCACCGGCGGTGACGGGCATACCGAAGATAGCGCAACCGATGAGGAGAGCTAGAACGAGGGAGATAACGGCAGATTTAATACCGCTGAGCTTCAGGACGGTGAGGCCCAGAAGGAAGAAAATAATCGGGACTGCTGCTACAAGTGCGGAGAGCGCGCTCGAGTTCAGCGGGTCGTAGACTTGCTGCCACATGGTTTATTGCGTTCCTTTCCACGCCCACGGGGGCGGGATCGAGTTGTGCCGTAAAACCTTCCCAGCGACGCTTGTGGCGGCGTGTGTGCCGTGTGTTGCAGGTGCGTGCACCTAGCTGTTTTATGCGTTATGGGCGCTATCCTCTGGGGATATATGCCTTCACTTGGGTTCGTGTTGGTTTTGCGGCTATGAAATTCAGTGTGTATGAAGTCGTGTTTTAGTCACAGAAACCTAAATATTCCTTGATTTGTCAAGGGAAATTCAGTGCCAAAGCTAAAATTTCTGACCGCTAAAACGCGATTCCTTGTGTACCCAATGTACCACCCATCACCCACAAAATCGGGCATATTCCAACATTTAGATCGAAGCTCATAATTGCACACTAACCTAAAGACCCACCGCTTTACAGGTGCAATGCCGGCCCCTCCCCCGCCATCCCAAGGAAGAGAGCGCCCTTCAGTGCTTCCAGCCGTGTATTTGGCACCGACTCCCGTATTTCCCCATCCAAGCAAGCAAAACAAAAACCACTAAACGGCATACAAAAAGCTCCGGAAGGAAAACCTTCCGGAGCTTTATCTGTCGGGTTGACAGGATTTGAACCTGCGACCCCTTGACCCCCAGTCAAGTGCGCTACCAAGCTGCGCCACAACCCGATTCGTTATTCACGATATTGTTTTCAAGGTTTCCCCTGAACACTCGAATAACTATACCGGGCTTTTAACCCACGCGCAAGCCAGAATCCCTATTTTTAGAAAAAATCTTAAAAATCTTTTCCTCACGGATTTTTCGTGCAGATTTTCCGCACAGAATCCAGCGCGCGGGAGCCAAGCCTAGCACAAGCCTAGCAAGGGAGCCAGCCCAGCAACACGGCATCAGGCAGACACCCCCGCTACTAGCGGCGGCCGCCCTTACCCTTCTTAGCCTTCGCGCTCTGACGCTCACCCAGGGAACGGCGCTCACGCACACGCATCGAAATCTCAATCGGAGTACCCGTGAAATCAAAATTCTCACGCAGACGACGCATAATGAAGCGACGGTAACCCGGGTCCAAGAAGCCGGTAGTAAAGAGCACGAACTTCGGCGGACGCGAAGACACCTGAGTACCGAAGAGAATACGCGGCTGCTTACCACCACGCAGCGGGTGCGGATGCGCGGCCACAATCTCGCCCAGGAACGCGTTCAGGCGACCGGTCGGAATACGCGAATCCCACGACTCCAGCGAGTGCTCCAGGGCGGGCACCAGCTTGTCCTTGTGCCAGCCGGTCTTCGCCGAAATGTTCACGCGAGGAGCCCACTGCACGTGCGCCAGGTCGCGCTCAATCTCGCGCTCAAGCATGTCGCGGCGATCCTCATCGAGGGTATCCCATTTATTGAATGCCAGGACCATCGCACGACCCGAATCAATCACGGTCTGCACGATACGCACGTCCTGCTCAGAGATCGGCTCGGAAACATCCAGCAGCACCACGGCAACTTCAGAACGCTCCAGAGCAGTCTGAGTACGCAGCGAAGAGTAGAACTCCGCGCCCTTAGCCATGTGCTGGCGACGGCGAATACCCGCGGTATCCACAAAACGCCAAGGGTAGCCGCCCAGCTCAATAATCTCGTCAATCGGGTCACGAGTCGTACCAGCCAGGTCGTTCACCACGGCACGCTCAGAACCAGCCAGCTTATTCAGCAGCGACGACTTACCCACGTTCGGGCGACCCACCAGAGCCACACGACGCGGGCCACCCAGCGCCTCCGGCTGAGCAAACTGCGAGTGCTCCGGCATGACCTCAAGGATCTCGTCCAGAGCATCCGCCAGGCCACGACCGTGCAGACCCGACACCGGGAACGGCTGACCCATACCCAGCGACCAGAGGTTATAAATCTCCGGCTCCAGGTGAGCGTCGTCAATCTTATTAGCAATCAGAATGATCGGCTTCTTCACGCGGCGCAGCATACGCACAATCTGCTCGTCCGAAGCGGTCACACCCACGCGGGCATCCACCACCAGGACCACAACATCGGCCTGCTCCACAGCAATCTCAGCCTGCTCAGCAACCTGAGCATCAATACCGCGGGCGTCAGACTCCCAACCACCGGTATCAACCAGGGTGAAGCTCTTACCCAGCCACTCAGCCTTATAGGACACGCGGTCACGAGTCACGCCCGGCTTATCCTCAACCACCGCTTCACGGCGGCCCAGAATACGGTTAATGATGGTCGACTTACCCACGTTCGGGCGGCCAACAATCGCCACTACCGGATCAGCGAGCTGCTCTTCCTCTTCCTCAATGTCGAAGCCCCAAGCACCCAGCAGGGCGCGGTCCTCTTCATCCAGGTCGTAGTCCTCAAGACCCTCAAGAAGAGCCTGAGCACGCTGGTCAGCGGTCTCATCATCAATCTCAGCGAGGCGCTCGGTAACGTCGTCCTCGCCACCGCCCAGGTACTTATCTTCGTAATCGTCGCGGATAGCGTCCTCAGCCATGCGCATTCCTTTCTCTACCCGCCCCCGCGCCCAACCCATTGGTCAGCACGCGAGCACGGCTCAACGTCTTATCGGGAGCGGATGCACCACTCCCCCAGCGTTTCGGCGGGGCCTAGCCCGCGCGCTTCGCTTTCAACTGGTCATTCACAGCGTTAATCACTGCAGAGACCGTCGCATTAAAATCAAGATCCGAGCTGTCCACCAGGGTCACGCCCTCGGCAGCTTCCATAAAGTTATTGACCTTCGAATCCTTCGCATCACGCTCAGCGATCTGCTTGCTCAAGTCACCCGAAGCGCCGGACTTCTCCGCGTTCTCCAGGCCACGGCGCGCCATGCGCACCTCTTCAGAAGCAGTCAGCAGGATGCGCGCATCAGCATCGGGAGCAACCACGGTGGTGATGTCGCGGCCCTCAGCGACCATGCCGTTAATAGCGTGGTTAATCATCCAACGCTGCAGGCCAATCAGGTGCTCACGAACCGCCGGAACCGAAGCCACAGCAGACACAGCCGAAGAAATGCGCTCGCTACGAATCTCCTCACGGATATCGGTCGAGCCCATCAGAATCTCTTCTTCCTTAATGTTCGTACCGAACACCAGGGGCATCTCCTCGACAGCCTTCGCGATCGCCTCAGCGTCGTTCAGGTCAATGCCAAGTTCCAGCACACGGTAGGTTGCGGCACGGTACATTGCACCGGTGTCCAGGTACGCCAGGCCAAAGTGGCGTGCAACTTCCTTAGACACAGACGACTTACCGGAACCGGAGGGACCGTCAATAGCAATCGTCAGTTTAGGGTTCTCGTGCATCAGCACTCCTTAAAATTCGTCTCAAACTTTATGCCGGAAAATACAGCTTTAACTCTACTTCACAACACGCCAACCGCGAGCCGACAAATCGCGGACCAGCGCCTCATGAATAGACGGATTGACCGAGATTTCAGCCATACCCACCGGGGCGCCCGTCGAGTGTTCCAGACGCAAATCCTCAAGGTTCGCGCCCAGCTCACCAATCTCGGCAAGCAAGCGAGCCAGGGTTCCGGGGGTATCGTCCACCAGCACCGTCATCTTTGCGAACGCGGCGGGCGCCGTACCGTGCTTACCCGGAATACGGCTCACACCCGCATTGCCTTCGCTCATCAGCTGCGCCAAATCCAAGCGCGCGCCAGATGCCGTGGGGTTCTCCAGCGTCGCGATGAGGCGGTTCAGGTCATCGCGCACCCCGTAGAGGGTCTTCACGATTGGGTCGGCGTTCGCCGCAAAAATCTGCACCCACAGCGTCGGGTCCGACGCCGCGATACGCACCGTATCGCGCAGGCCCTGACCTGCCAGGGACAGCGCATACAGCGGAGTGTCCTGCAGACGCGAAGCCAATAGTGAGCTCATCGCCTGCGGCACATGAGAGATCAGGGCAACCGTCTGATCATGTTCCTCGACGCCCAGAGAAGTCACAATCGCGCCCAGCTCCACCGCCACAGAACGCACCAGACGCACACACTCGGGACGAACCGAATCGTGCTCGCAGATAATCCACGGACGCGCCTGAAACAGCTCACCGCGAGCAGCCACCGGGCCCGACTTCTCACGCCCAGCCATCGGATGCGAACCCACGTAACGGGACGCATCCGCACCCGAGGCAAGCACATCAGCCAGCGGCTGTACCTTCACCGAGGCAACATCCGTCACCACGGCGCCGGGGTAGCCCGCCTCCGGTCGAGGCGCATAGGTGTTCAACGCGCGAGCGCACACGGCACCGGCACTATCCGGAGGCGCAGCCACCACCACCAGCTGCGGGGCGAACGCGGTGCGCTCCTCCTCCGACAGTGTGGAGATGCTTGTACCTGCACCGATATCCTGCGCCACAGCCTCGGCGGTGGGTGAAATATCTTGGACGTACACGTCCTCGCATCCTGCCGCACGCAACCCCAAACCAATGGAGGCACCCAGCAGACCCGAACCGATAATGAGCACCGGCCCGGTCAGCGTTGAGTCCATGGGCAGCTCAGATGCGGAAAGCTCAGCGGGCGAGCTCATGACAACTCCTTAGCGTTATTACATGTCCACCGAAGCGAGCAGGTGACCGATCTCGACCTTGGAGAGGTTACGGACGGTACCCTGCTTCTGCGAACCAATACGGATCGGGCCCATCTCGACGCGGACCAGGCGCTCAACCGGGTAGCCGACAGCGTCGAAGAGTCGGCGCACGATGCGGTTCTTACCGGAGTGGATGGTCACCTCAACGAGCACGTGGCCGGGGGTGGAGTCCACCAGCTTGAACTCGTCCACGCGGGTCACGCCGTCTTCCAGGCGAATACCCTTCTTCATGGCTGCGCCGACGCCGGGCTCCATCGGGCCGGGAACCTGCACCAGGTAGGTCTTGGGCACCTCGTAGGAGGGGTGGGTGAGGCGGTTCGCCAGTTCACCGTCGTTGGTCAGCAGCAGCAGACCCTCAGTTTCGACGTCCAGGCGGCCCACGTGGAACACGCGCTCGCTCATGGAGGAACGCAGGAAGTCAGAGATGCAGGGGCGACCTTCGGGGTCTTCCATGGTGGAGACCACGCCGGCGGGCTTGTTGAATGCCATGTAGACGAGCTTGTCGTTGGTCTGAACGGTCATGCCGTCCACCTGCACGGTTACCTTGGAGGGGTCCACGCGCACACCCAGCTCGGTCACGACTTCACCGTTGACGGTAACGCGGCCTTCGGTAATCATTTCTTCGCAGACGCGGCGGGATGCCACACCGGCCTGAGCCAGCAGCTTCTGCAGGCGCACGCCGTCGTGGTCGTAGAACTCGTAGTGGTCTACCGGGGCGTTGCGGGGGCGGCGGGGGCGGTGCGGGCCAGCGTAGTTGCTGACGCGGTATTCGCCGCGCTCGTTTGCGAAGGCTTCGCCGGAGCGGTAGGGGCGGCCCGGTGCGCGGCGTTCGCGCTTGGGCAGTTCAGTGCCGCGGCCTCGGCCGGAACCTGCGCGGCCTGCGCCGAACTTCTTCTCGCCAAACTTCTTGTCACCGAACTTCTTCTCGCCGAAGCCCTTTGCGCCGCCCTTGCCTGCGCCACTCTTCGGTGCGCCGGGACGACCACCGCGTGCGGATGCGCCCTTAGCGCCGGGCTTACCGCCCTGACCGGGACGAGCAGCGCCGGGACGGCCACCGCGGGAGTTCTGGGGGCGACCGGATGCAGAGCGGCCGCCGCGGGAGGAGTTTCCATATGCCATGGTGTTCTTCTCTTTTCTGTCGTATGGTGCGAACGTTTCAGGCTTTTCCCGAACGTTCGTTCGTCTTATTGATTCGTTGTCTTAGTCGTTGCCCTCGGCAAGCACTGCGGCTTCCGTGTCATCGGGCAGGAAGGGCGCGAGCGCCGGTAGCTCCTCCAGGGAGTTCAACCCGAGCTTCGCCAGCAGCAGCTCCGTGGTTTCGTAGAGGGTCGCGCCGCTTCCGGATTCTCGCCCTGCTTCACGAATCAGCTGCCGTTGCAGTAGCTGACGGATTGCCGCGTCCGCGTTTACGCCACGGATGGAGGCTACCCCCGCCCTGGTCACCGGCTGCTGGTAAGCAATCACGGCGAGCGTCTCGTAGGCGGGCTTGCTGAGGGTTGCGCTCTTGGAGCGGGTCACGAAGCGTGCCACCCAGGGGGCGAAGTCGTCGCGGGCGTAGAGCTTCCAGCCTCCTGCGATGTTCCGCAGCTGGAATCCGCGCGGTTCGGGCGCCACCCGGTTTTCGTCTTCTCCGTAGCCGCTTTCTTCGCCGTTGTACTCTCGGTACAGCTGGTCGAGCGCGTGCTCAACAGCTCGTTCGCTGACGATGAGCGCGGCGGAGAGTTCTTTGACGCCCACGGGCGCTTCGGCAACGGCGAGGATCGCTTCGATGGCGCTTTTGACGCCGCCGGGGATTGCCTCGACCTTGGAGAATTCGGCTTCGGCATCGACCGCCACGCTGGGTGCGGTGGAGGGGCCTCCCGCCGGAATCTTTACCGATTTTGTTGCCGGCTCCTTCGACTCACGGGATACAGTTTCCTGCGATTCCTCATAGCTGTCGGAAATGTCGGAACCATCGGAGTCCTCTACCGGTTCAGTGGCTTCAGCCTCCTCAGCTTCTTCGGTAACCTCGGCATCTTCGGTAACCTCAGCCTCCAGAGGAGTTGCCGCTACCTCGTGCTCAGCCGGCTCAGCGTCCGCCTCAGCAGGCTTTGAAATTTCCGCCTCTACCGCCTCTGCCGGCGCCGAGTCAGCCTGTTCCGAATCTTCGTCTGCGTTCGGATCCCAGTAGCCCATGTTCACGATGGCAAGGTCGTCAGGGGTGAATTCACGGTCAAAGCGTGAGCCGTGATTACTCATAATCCTCCTCTACCGGTTCCGTGTTAGCTTCAGATTCGTTCGCAGATTCGTTCGCCTCGGGTGATTCAGGTGCTTCACCAATTTCGTGCGCATCCTGTGTGCCTGCGGTGTCTGTACTTTCTTCGCGGATTACGAATTGTGCGGCGCTCGCGCTCGCACGTACCCGAATGGCTCCGAGCGGTGCGTCCTGTTCCACGTGCAGGGCACCTTCTTTGTAGAGCTCGAGCAGGGCGAGAAAACGAACCACCGCGATTTCTAGGTCGCCGGATCCTTGAACCAGTTCGGCGAAGCTCAGTTCCCGCGCCGCGGTATCGAGCAGGCTGTGCAGAATGTAGTGTTCTTCAGCCGCGATGGTGGTTAGCGGAACGTGCAGGTGCTCGTTGAGTTCTTCAACGATTTCTTCGGGTTCCGGTTCGGGCTCTTTGGGGGTTCGACTCAGCGCTACTGCGGCGATGCGGGCGAACTCTTCGGCACCTCCGGTAAAGACCAGCTCGGGAAGCGCCTGGGCGAACCGTTCTTCAAGGGCTACCGCACGGGGAAAACGCTGCGCTTCTTGCGCCCAGCGTTCAGCAAAAATATCGGCAACTTCGCGGTAGGCGCGATATTGCAGCAGACGGGCGAAAAGCAGGTCGCGTGCCTCCAACAGTGCAACATCCTCTTCGAGAGGTTCACGATGCTGCGGGAGCAGGCGTGCGGTTTTGAGTTCCAGCAGGGTTGCGGCGATGACCAGAAATTCACTGGCTTCGTCGAGTGCGCGTTCGGTGCCTTCAGCGTAGAGGGCGTGCAGGTATGCGAGGAACTCGTCGGTGACCTCTGCGAGCGCCACCTCGGTAATGTCGAGTTTGCGGCGCGAAATCAGGGTCAGTAGAAGATCAAAGGGACCCTCAAAATTACTGAGGGTGAGGGTGAAACCGCGTTCCGGGTTCTGCAGGCCGCGGCCCTCAGTCCGGGCGTTCGCGGCGGTGTCTGCATTCGGTGTCGGTACCCTCACGGCAGCGACGTTCGTGGTCATAAACGACCTATTCTCCTTAGGTTTATTCTCCCCGGCTTTTGTTGGTGCCGTCTCAGATGCGGCTTCTGCTTCGCCTATTTTTCGACGTAAGCAGTGTGCGGGGTCTTTAGAATCCACACAATTATACGCCCTCTGCCGGTGTGACTCAAGGGTGAGAGTCACCTCAGCAGAGGGCGTATAGGTGTGGGGGCTTTAGCGTGCGCCGCCCTTGTAGATCAGTTCGCGTGCCACCTGGCGGTATGCTTCCGCGCCGGGGTGGCTGGAGGCGTAGCTGAGAATCGGCTCAGCGGACACCGATGCGTCCGGGAACTTCACGGTGCGCTTGATGACGGTGTCGAAGACCTTGTCGCCGAATGCGTCCACGATGCGTGCCAGAACTTCCTTGGAGTGGATGGTGCGGGCATCGAACATGGTGGCAAGTACGCCGGAGATTTCGAGGTCGGGGTTCAGGCGGTCCTGCACCTTCTCGATGGAGTCGACCAGCAGTGCGACGGCGCGCAGCGCGAAGAACTCACAAATCAACGGGATGATGACGCCTTCGGAGGCGGTCAGTGCGTTGACGGTCAGCAAGCCCAGGGAGGGCTGGCAGTCGATGAGGATGACGTCGTATTCGTCGCGGACCTTGCGCAGCGCCGAGGCGAGAACCTGCTCGCGAGCCACTTCGTTGACCAGCTGAACTTCAGCTGCGGAGAGGTCAATGTTGGCGGGCAGCAGGTCGATGTTCTCCACGCCGGTGGGCAGGATGACGTCCTTGATGTCGACCTTGCGGTCCATCATGACGTTGTAGACGGTCAGGTCCAGTTCGTGCGGGTTCGCACCGAAACCTGCGGAGAGAGCACCCTGCGGGTCGAAGTCGACCAGTAGCACCTTACGGCCGCATTCTGCCAGTGCTGCGCCCAGGTTAATGGTGGAGGTGGTCTTACCCACGCCGCCCTTCTGATTCACCATAGAGATAATGCGGGCGGGACCGTGGCTGCTCAGCGGAGCCGGGTCGGGGTATACGCGCAGGGGTCGACCGGTGGGGCCGAGTTCTTGAGCCTGAGCTTCAGTCAATGGTTCACCTTCATCAATGAATTCGAAGTTTTAAAGTTTAAGCGTTGTCTATAAGGTTACCTCAAGAGCGGCTGTTCCGCGGATTGACGGGGTTTTATCCCCTCTCGTGAGCACGCGGATGCGCCATGCGGTACACCTCCATGAGCCCCTCGGGCGTGACCTTCGTGTACACCTGCGTGGTCGCGATGGAGGCGTGCCCGAGCAGTTCCTGCACCACACGAATATCGGCTCCGCCCTGTAGCAGGTGCGTTGCGAAACTGTGGCGCATGGAGTGCGGCGAGAAGTCGGAGCTGAGCCCGGCGGCTTCGGCGGCTTCTTTGAGGATGAGCCAGGCGCCTTGGCGTCCGAGTCTGCCGCCTCGTCCGTTGACGAAGAGCGCGGCGGTGCCTTTACCGTGCGCTACGAGGGAGGGGCGGGCACGCACCAGGTAATCCTGAATGGCCTTGTGGGCGTAATTTCCGAGGGGCACGAGGCGTTCTTTGCTCCCCTTGCCGAAGAGCCGCACGTACCCGGGGAGGGTGATGTCGTTGCCGTCCTCGTCAGTCAGGGTTTCTTCAAAGTGCACGTCGTCGATATCGGCATTGAGCATTTCGCTCACACGGGCACCGGTGGCGTACAGGAATTCAAGTATGGCGCGGTTTCGCAGGCCGATGGGAGTGTCTCGATCCGGCACGGCGAGGAGGCGCTGCATCTGCTCCACAGTAATAGCTTTGGGTAGGCGCTTGACGTTTTTGGGCGGTGTCACGGTCGCGGCGGGGTCTTTTTCCACCAGAAAGGCAGAGACCCAGAAGGCGTGGGCTCCGCGCACGGCGGCCATGGTGCGGGCAATGGAGTTAGGGCCTAGAGGCAACGGGATGCTTCCCTCGCCGCTCTCCCGCTCCCCCGCCGCGGTACCGCGGCCCCCTTCGGCGGCGATGAGGACGGCCAGGGATTCTGCGGCCTCCTCGGCATCCACGGAGTTCTCTTCCCCCGGCTGCTTTTTAGCTGGAGCGGCCAGGCCGGGTATGGGCACGGTGGGTGCGGCAAGCTCGCGCATAAATGAACGCACCTGCGCGGTCGTAATGCGTTCGGGGTCGATTACCCCGAGGGTGGAGAGGTACGCGGCGTAGCGGCGCAAGTCTCGCGCGTACGAGGCGATGGTGTTCTCGCTGCTACCCCGCTCGACCCGCAGATGCACCAGGTACTGGTCGATGGCCCGCTCCAGGGGGGTCTGTTCGCCGGCCCCCTCGACCGCGGGGGTAGCGCCCTTCAGTGCGGGCTGTGCCATATCTCTTCCCTTCTCACGCGGTCGTTCGGGTTTGTTCGGATGCGCACGGTAGCGCGAAATGCCTCTTCGAGGGATCGGGCGAGAAGATTCCGAACCCTAACGGAAGGTCTGCGGCTTCTGTCGGCGATGCCCCATGTAGGGGTGGAATTCCCAGCCGCCGGCGGCTTCGCGCAGGCCCTCAAAGCCGCGCGCCGAGGCGGCGTAGGTGGCCAGAATCGCCTGGATGGCCAGCGCGTTGTGCACTTTACCGTCCAGAACCAACTGCACCGCGTCCTGCAGGGGAACCCAACGGTAGGTCATCTCCGCCTCTTCTTCGGTACGCTCGATGCGTTCTTCGGCGGGCAGTTCGCTCAGGTCGCGGGCCAGGTAGACGCGACCCGCTTCACTGGTTGCGCCGGGGCTGCTGAAGTAGTCGGTCAGGGCGTGCCAGCTGGCGGCTTGCAGGTCGGCTTCCTCGGCGAGCTCGCGCTGTGCGGCGTGCAGAGGGTCCTCACCGTCGATGTCGAGCAGGCCGGCGGGCACCTCCCAGAGGTTCATGCGCACCGGGTGCCGGTACTGGTTGAGCATCAGCAATTCGTTGTGTTCGTTGAGAACCGCTACGGCCACGGCACCGGGCATCTCCACGACATCGCGGGTGAGTGCGGTGTCTTCGTTCAGCTCGTATTCCTCGACCACGGTTTCGATGACGTATCCGCTGTATTTGACGGTCCGGGTGCGAATCGTACGTTCTGAGGGTTCGTCGATAATATGCTGGTTTTCGCTCATATTTCTATTCTAGAGGGTTCGTTTCGGAACTCCCTCGCACTTCTCCCCGTTACTCGGCGGACCCCGATGGGTTAAGACGGTTAAACGGCGAGCGCCCCAGCCGCCGCGGGGACGGATGGGGCGCTCAACGCGTTCGGTCGCCTTATGCTCCGCGGCGCTCCAGGGCAGCCTTAATCAGGCCTGCAAAGAGCGGGTGCGGGCGGGTCGGACGCGAGCGGTACTCGGGGTGTGCCTGAGTTGCCACGTAGTAGGGGTGTGCCTCTGCGGGCAGTTCCACGTACTCGACCAGCGAGGAGTCCGGGGAGGTACCGGAGATGCGCAGGCCTGCTTCTTCAAGCTGCTCGCGGTACTCGTTGTTCACCTCGTAGCGGTGGCGGTGACGCTCTGCAACCTCGGTTGCGCCGTATGCCTTAGCAACCTGAGAGCCGGGAACCAGGTTTGCCTTGTACAGGCCCAGGCGCATGGTGCCGCCCAGGTCGCCTGCACCTTCGACGAACTGCTTCTGCTCTTCGATGGTTGCGATGACCGGTACGGAGGTTTCCGGATCGAACTCGGTGGAGGATGCTTCGGACAGGCCCAGTACGTTGCGTGCGTACTCGATGACCATGGACTGCAGGCCGAGGCAGATGCCCAGGGTCGGGAGCTTGTGCTCGCGTGCGTACTTGAGGGCACCGATCTTGCCGTCCAGGCCGCGGATGCCGAAGCCGCCGGGCACGAGAATTGCATCCATGTTGCGCAGCTGGTGGTCTGCATCTTCGTCGGTTGCGCACAGGTCGGCTGCAACCCACTTGATGTTGACCTTCACGTTGTTTGCGAAGCCGCCGGCGCGCAGAGCCTCGGAGACGGACAGGTATGCGTCGGGCAGGTCGATGTACTTACCGACCAGGCCAACGTTGACCTCTGCTGCGGGGCGGTGCACTGCGTCGAGCAGGCGGTCCCACTGGGTGAAGTCCGGTGCGGGAGCCTCAATGCCGAAGTAGTCGAGGATGTAGTCGTCGAGCTTCTGGCTGTGCAGGGTCTTGGGGATGTCGTAGATGCTGGGTGCGTCGGCGCAGGAGATGACTGCGTCGCTGTCCACGTCGCATGCGTTACCGATCTTGGTACGGTGCGATACGGGGACCTCACGCTCACAGCGCAGGATCAGACCGTCAGGCTGGATGCCCAGGCCGCGCAGTGCTGCGACGGAGTGCTGGGTCGGCTTGGTCTTGAGCTCGCCGGAGGGGCCGATGAAGGGCACCAGGGAGACGTGCAGGAAGAAGACGTTCTTGCGGCCAACATCGCGGCGTACCTGGCGTGCTGCCTCCATGAAGGGCAGGGACTCGATATCGCCGACGGTACCACCGATTTCGGTGATGATGATGTCGGGTGCGTTGTCAATTTCCGCTGCGTGACGCATGCGGGCCTTGATTTCGTCGGTAATGTGAGGGATGACCTGGACGGTGTCGCCGAGGTATTCGCCGCGGCGTTCCTTTGCGATGACGGAGGAGTAGACCTGGCCGGTGGTCACGTTAGCGGACTGGTCGAGGTTTTCGTCCAGAAAGCGCTCGTAGTGTCCGATGTCGAGGTCGGTTTCAGCACCGTCGTCGGTGACAAAGACTTCACCGTGCTGGAAGGGGTTCATCGTACCGGGATCGACGTTCAGGTAGGGGTCGAACTTCTGCATGGTCACAGAGAGGCCACGTGCGCGAAGAAGCTGACCGAGGGAAGAGGCCGACAGGCCCTTACCGAGAGAAGATGCAACGCCGCCGGTCACGAAAATCTGGCGGGTTACCTTGTCGTTAGAGGACGCGTTCAGAGCGTTATTTTTTTCATTCACCACGGAATTTAAGCCTACCATTTTCTTGTCTGCTATCCAAGCAGAGGGTTTTGCCGCGAGAGGATTCTCTCAGGCGGTTTTCCCTCCCCTATTTGTCCTTATCACCACTGTAAACGGAGCCGGGGATTTATTATTCCCGCCGCGCCGTGTAGAAGCAGGTGTAGGAGCATTCACAGAGTATCTCACATCCTCTGGGCTCCATGCGCCGCTATTGGTCACCGGCACGGACTGCACCGACAACTTTCCGAGGCAGGCTCGCGCACTTCAGCCCCTTTGATGGTCTTTAGTGCGAAAGATGCCGCCTTTTGGCGCTTTTGCCAGCACTTTCCTCATGCTTTTCCCTGCCGGTTTGCCGCCGGTTTGCCGTCAGCTTCAGCGTCCCTGGGGCACTTCTCGACCGGCGGCCAGCAGCTCTCGGGCGTGCTCTCGCGCCGATTCTGATTGATCGTGTCCGGAGAGCATTCGCGCCAGCTCCACCACGCGTTCCTCTTCGGAAAGTACCTTGACCTTCGAGAGGGACGCGTCATCGTTTTTCAGCACGAGGATGTGCTGGTCCGCGAAGGCGGCAACCTGCGGCAGGTGGGTGACAACCAGAACCTGCACGTGTCGGGCGAGCATGGCGAGGCGGCGACCGATTTCGATAGCTGCCTTACCGCCCACGCCGGAGTCCACCTCGTCGAAGATGAAGGTGGGTACGGGGTCCACTTCGGCAAGCACTACCTCCAGGGCGAGCATCACGCGGGAGAGCTCGCCGCCGGAGGCGCCCTTACCGAGCGGGCGCGGCACGGCAGTTCGGTGCGGGGCCAGCATGAAGGTCACGGTGTCTCGACCGTGCACCGAGAACTTTTCAGCTTCGGCAACCTCCACGACCAGGGAGGCGTTCGGCATGGCAAGAGCAGTAAGCTCCTCACTGACGGCATCCGCCAGTTTCTGCGCGGCGGCACGGCGCAGAGCGGTCAGCTCTTCTGCCTGGGCGCCGAGCACCTTACGTAGCTGTACCAGTTCGGTTTCCAGGGTTTCCTGTCGCTGCGGGTCGTCTACCAGGGTCTCAAGGCGTGCACGGGATTCTTCGGCCCATTCGAGAACCTCGGCAATATCGGCACCGTACTTGCGGGTGAGGGTCGCCAGCTGGGCGCGGCGAGTCTGCACCTGTGCCAGACGTTCGGGACCTTCAACATCCAGGGAGGCCATGTAGGAGGACAAATCCGAGGAGATATCGGTGGCAAGAATCAACAATTCGTTGACGCGCGCCGCGAGGGAGGCAAGCTCTTCATCAGCGTCTGCCTGCGCCTGTAGCGCGGAGCGGCTTGCATCGAGCAGGCTCATGACGCTCTGCTCATCACCGGTAGAGTATTCGCTACCGCTGAGCGCTGCGGAGGCGGTCGCCGAGGCAATGCGTAGTGCTTCAACGTTCATGAGCTTCACCATTTCGGCTTTGAGCTCTTCTTCTTCCCCGGCCTGCGGGTTGACGGCGCTGATTTCTTCGAGGGCGCCCTGCAGGGTCTGCGCTTCGAGGGCGCGTGCGCGAGAGTTTTCGCGTACTTCCTTGAGCTCTGCTGCGGCGGCGCGGTATCGTTCGTAGTTTTCGCGGTACTTCTCAAGCAGGTTGGCGAGCTCTTCGCCGGCGTACAGGTCGAGGGACTGGCGCTGTTCCGCCGCAGACTTGAGGCGCAACTGATCGGACTGGCCGTGGACTGCGACAAGAGTCTGACCAATCTGAGACAGGGTTCCGATGGGTGCGGAGCAACCGCCGACGTGGGCGCGGGAGCGCCCCGAGGCGTTGACGGTGCGTGCCAGAAGCAGTTCGGAGGTCTGTTCGTCGATGTCTTCGGCGGTGCCGCCGGCTTCTTCAGCAAGCTCAAGGGCGCGGTGCCCGTGGGGCAGGCGAATGACTGCTTCGGCGAGGGCGCTCTTGGCGCCGTTGCGCACGCTGGATGCGTCGGATCGGGCGCCCAGGAGCATGCCGAGGGCAGTGACGACCATGGTTTTACCTGCGCCGGTTTCGCCGGTCAGCACGGAGAATCCGGGTTCGAGGGGGAGCCTCGCATCGGTGATGATGCCGAGGTCTCGAATATGGATTTCCTCAATCACGAACGTTCATTCCTTTTCTTTAGTGCTTCTCGGTGTCCTGCGGGCCACGCCAGCCACGGATCGGAAGCTCAAATTTACGCACCAGTCGCTCAGAGAAGGGAGCCGGGTGAATACGGGCGAGCAGCACCGACTTTTCGGAGCGTCGCACCTCAATACGGGAGCCGGGGTCCAGCTCTACAGTTCGGCGGCCATCGCACCAAAGCACACCGGAGGCTCCGTTTCCGGGCATCATTTCTACCGCCAGGGTGGAGGTCGGCGCTGCTACCAGCGGGCGCGCGAAGAGCGCGTGAGCCGAGAGCGGCACCATGAGAATTGCTTCAACTTCGGGCCAGACGACCGGGCCGCCACCGGAGAAAGCGTAGGCGGTCGAGCCGGTGGGGGTTCCCATGACCACGCCGTCGCATCCGAAGCTACTGAGCGGGCGGCAGTCCACCTCGATAATGACTTCAATCATTTTTTCGCGGTTGCCCTTTTCAACACTGGCTTCGTTCAGCGCCCAGTCGCTGTGCACGCGCTTGCCGTCGTTCCAGACTTCCACGTCGATTGCCATGCGTTCTTCAACGGTGTATTCGTTGTTGACGATGCAGCGAACGGTTTCGGTCAGGTCGCTCTCTTCGGATTCGGCAAGGAAGCCGACGTGCCCCAGGTTCACACCGATGAGCGGAACACTGGTTCGGCGCACCATTTCTGCGGCGCGAAGAATCGAACCGTCACCACCGAGTACCACGCCGAGTTCAATATCGATGAGCGCCACGGATTCATGGACGACCTGCACGGGGACGGGCTCGTCCCAGTTTTCGCTCAGGGTTTCCAGATCGGAGCGAGTCATGACGGGTGCGAGTCCCTCTTCGTAGAGCTGGGTGCATGCCTGTCGGGCGGCATCTCGTGCTTCTTTGCGCCCCACATGGGCGAAGACGAGAATCTTACGGTGACGTTGTTCCACCGAGTCTTCAAAACCATGACGTTCGAAACTGTGGTATTCGGAACTATGACGCGCACCTGCGGCAACTACCTGTGCGGTTGCTTCCTGCGGTGCGTGGCTTTCGTGTTCTGCCATAACGACTCTCTCCCATCGGGTGTTGAGATCGGGATGTTGAGATGGTGTATCTACACCTATCATACCGAATATGTTCTCGAAGATTTTCTAAAGAGCTATATTTTTAGAAAATTATTTCGAATAGCGTACGGCTGGGGTATCTCTAAAATACCTGTAAAAATACCTGTAAAAATACCTGCGAATAGCGCGGCAGCCTGAGAAAGCCCCGCCCTCAACGCGTCCTGCGTTACCGAGCGGTTTCTCTCAGACTGCCTTAGCACTATTTATTTTCGGCACTATATTTACTTTCGACACCGTTGAATAGGGAGTTGTAAAAAAGTTCCCTTAGCCTGCACAGCAAGATAATTTCGAAACATCTTTGTCAAAAGTTAGGACAGCCAGCTTCAATCCTTCTGCCATTGTTAGATATGGAGCCATCGTTTCTCTCAGATCTCCAACAGTTAAACCGAATTTCACAGCTAATGTTGCTGCATAAATTACGTCTCCTGCGTTTTCTGCCACTACATGCGCCCCTAACACTTTCAATGTTTTCGCGTCTGCCACTAATTTGAAAACACCTGTTGTTTCCCGATTAACGAGCGCTCTTGGAACAGCATCCAACGGCAATACCGATGTTTTCACTTCATATCCTTTTTCTTTTGCCTGTTGCTCCGTTAAACCAACCGTTGCAATCGATGGAGAAGTAAACGTAACGCCTGGAACCACTTCTAAATTGACCTTTTGATTTAGTCCTCCGATTGCATTACGAGCAGCAAGTCCACCTTCATAAGCAGCTACATAAACAAATTGGGGACCGAGAGTGACATCTCCAGCTGAATAAATTCGGGAATTGGTCGTTTTAAGATAATCATCAATGACAATTTCACCACGGGAACCAACTTCAACGCCTGCTGCATGTAAGTTTAATGATTCTGTATTTGGTTTTCTTCCAGTGGCAATTAGCAATTGTTCTGCTTCAATAATTCGCTTTTTACCATTTATCTCAACATGAACTTTTTTAATGTCTCCATCTTGCTCAACTCGTTCATAGGTTGCACCTGTTACTAAATTAATTCCCTGTTCTGTTAAGGCCTTAGTAATGGCTTCTGAAATTTCAGGATCGTATTCTTTTAATAGACGCTCGCTTCTTTGAATCAAAGTGACTTCTGACCCGAGGTTATGAAATAGTTGTCCTAATTCCATGCCGATATATCCTGAACCAATTACGGTAAGACGATTTGGAACCTTCTTTAATTCCAATAAGCTAGTGCTTGTTAAATAATCTACTTCATCTAATCCGGGAATATTAGGTGCAGTTGAAGAAGCACCTGTAGCTATTAAAAATCTTTTGGCTGTGATTTGATTGCCATTTACTTCAACTGTATTTTCATTTACGAATTTTGCTTCACCTTTTATTAATTCAAAACCATAATCATCAATTAAATTCACATATTTTTCATTTCGCATCTCGGTTACTAAATCATTCTTTTGTTTTACTAATGGCGCTAAATCAACACTTGAAGCCGAAGTGTGTAATCCCACAAATGGATTATTTTTTGCTAGATGATTGATTTCCCCTGCTCTTAATAAGGTCTTAGAAGGAACGCATCCGACATTAACGCAAGTTCCACCCACCGTTCCACGCTCAATCATAGCCACTTTTGCGTTCAAAGTAACGGCTTCAATGGCAGATGAAAAGGCAGCTCCACCAGAACCGATGATGATGTAATCATAATCATAGTTACCTTCATCATTTAAACTTACATCTGTCCTTTTTTCCGATTGCACTTGTATTTCTTCTGCTTCGCCCGGGTGATAATTTGCGTCAGCAATCGCCTTTATTGCACTTTCAACCTCAATATCATCGGGCAGTTCAAATACTGCTTCACCACGACGATAACTAGACTCAATATTTTTAGCACCTATCTTTTCAAGTGCTGATTCTACGTGTTTTTCACAACCCGTACAAGTCATTCCTGAAATGTTTACCTTAAATTTATTCATAAAAAAGCTCCTTTCGTTTGTTAATGTTTCTATTATAACATAGTTTCAATTCGTTTTAAATCCTCTATTTGTTTTTGCACTTCCTTTTGTTTTTTAGAAACAAATTCGAACATATCTTGACAACGAACTTCATCTTTATCTACAACACCAAGTAATTTATAAATCTCACTTAAAGAGAAACCAAGTTCCTGTATTCGTTTATTAAACCCAACACGCTTAACGTCATCATATGAATATATCCGATAACCAGCTTCCGTTCGGTGAGGTTCTTGTAATAAATTTTTTCGCTCGTAATATCTGATCGTTTCTTTATTAACTCCACATTTATCTGCAAACTCACTAATGCGATAAATCATCTTATTTCACCCCCTGAATATTATAAACCATGTACCATAGTACACGGTCAAGTAAATTGGACTATTTTATTTTTTTCCCAAAGTATCACTCGTATGTGATTGATACTTTTATATAATACTATTGATTATCCTAACATCCCACCAGAAAATCCGATTTAAACACCAGTTGTTTTTAAACTATTAAGAAAGTAATTCCACTATATATTCCGAAGACCCTTTATTTTTTGCACCATAGGAAGTACTCTACGTTGCCGTCCTGTCCGGGGAGCGGGCTGGGTTCCATACCCATCACACGCAATCCGTGGCTGACCGCAGATGCCTGAACTTTTTCTACTGCTTCACGGCGGGCGGATTCTTCGTGCACCACTCCCCCACGTCCGATGCGATGCTTGCCGACCTCGAACTGCGGCTTGACCATGAGCACCAGGTCGCCGCCGGTTTCGGTGGCGTTCGCTAGCGCCTCCATAACCAGGGTCAGCGAGATGAACGAGAGGTCAGAAACCGTCAGTTCGACCTGCCCACCAATGTCTTCGGGCTTCATATAGCGAACGTTGAGTCCTTCGTACACGCCGACTCGCGGTTCTTCGCGTAGCGCGTCCACGAGCTGCCCGTGTCCTACGTCAACGGCGGCTACGTGGGCGGCTCCTCGACGAAGCAACACGTCGGTAAAGCCTCCGGTGGATGCTCCCGCGTCCAGGCAACGCTTGCCTTCTACCTCGATATCGGGGAACGCGTCGAGGGCACCGGCGAGCTTGTGCCCTGCGCGGCTGACGTATTCGGTCAGCTCGCTCTGGCGCACGTAGAGGGTGTCCTCCGGGCCCACGAGCATGGACGCTTTGCGCGCAACCTTGCCGTTGACTTGCACGTCCCTTGCCGCGATGAGTTTTGCGGCGAGGGTTCGGGAACTCACGAATCCGGCTTCGACCAGGTATTTATCGAGGCGCACGGTGTCCTTGTCTTCTTTCTGTCGTCGTCTGGTGATGTCATCGTCTGGTGACGGGTTATCTAGTGTCACCTCAGAGCATTGCTGTTCTGAGGTGACACCGCCGCGAACTAGGAGAGGTTTTCGAGGTCTTTCTCCAGCTGCTCACTCATCGTTTCGAGGCGCTTGACGCGCTCTACGGGATCCATGGCGAGGGTCGCCGCGAGTTGGCGCTCGAATTCTGCATCAAGCTCAGCGGTTTCCTCTGCCGTGCTATTAGTCTCCGGTTCTTTAGGCACCGGGGATCCCCTGGATGTTGGGGCGTGCGCCCTGTTCGGGGTTTGCCGCCCACCATGCCGCGCAGGCTACACGCCATGCTTCGGCTTCGCTCTCGCTGCCCGCGAATGCTTCGGTGTCTTCAATCTCGGGGCCGGTCAGGCTCAGGTTTTCACCGCGAACTCGGGCCTGCCAGGTGGGGCCGGTTGCGGTGACTTCATAGCCTTCGTAGAGCACCTCAATTTCGGGGTAGGGTGCGAAGAAGTCCTCGAGGGTGCGCAGAATATAGGTCGGACGCTGGTTCGGCACGGCCTCGATGACGTCCTGGTAGGTCTGTACGCCGGTTAGGACGAGGGCGCCGTCCATCTTTGCGTTGTTGGCGCCGAGAATGTCGGTGTCCAGGCGGTCGCCCACGATAACGGGGCGGCTGGAGTTCACTGCCTTTGCTGCAGTGTGGAAGATGGGTGCTTCGGGCTTGCCCGCGACGAGCGGGGTGCGGCGGGTTGCACTTGCCACGGCTGCTACGAGGGTGCCGTTACCGGGTGCCTGGCCTCGTTCCTTGGGGATGCTCTGGTCGGTGTTGGTGGCAATCCAGAGGATGTCGGGGTTTGCGAGGGTGTAGGCGGCTTCCGCCAGGTCTTCCCAGCCGATCTTGGGGTCGAAACCCTGGATGACGGCTACGGGGCCTTCTTCTTCCTTGCGTACGGTTTCGAGGCCTACCGCACGAACGCAGTCGGCGAGTGCTTCGGTACCGGTGATGAGCACTTTGGAGTCTGCGGGTACGTGCTGTGCGAGCAGTGCGGCGCCTGCCTGTGCGGAGCTGACGACTCGTTCTGCTCGGGTGTGCACACCCAGTTCACGCAGGTGCTCTGCTACAGATTCTACAGAGCGCGATGCATTGTTGGTGACGAAGATGACCGGTACATTGAGTTCTTCTTCGGCGCGGTTGAGCGCTTCGGGTGCGCCTTCGATGGCGAAGGGACCCGCGTAGACTACGCCGTCCAGATCGGAGAGGAGGGCATCGTAGCGGGATAGGAGTGCGTTCGTGGTCATAGAGTGTTCCTCTCGGGGTCTCTGGCGGTTGTCGCTATTAATCGTACCTGTTAGACACTCTAGCGTTGTCGCCTTCGGGCGATTATATGGAAAACCGCTGGACGCTCTCCCCTGCTTGGGTGTGGCGTCCAGCGGTTTCACGCTGACACTTAGGTCACGTATTTAGAATTCTTAGATTCTCTGCAGTCTTATTCTGCGGAGGTTTCTTCTGCTTCTTCAGTCTTGGGAGCTTCGGTCTTCTCGTCCTCAGCTACTTCTTCTGCAGTTTCGATTGCTTCCTCTTCTGCGGAAGCTTCAGCGGTCTCTTCAGCTTCTTCTGCGGTCTCAGTGAGTTCTACGGACTTCTCTTCCTGCTCGAAGAGGCCAGCTTCACCGAACATGTCGAAGATTTCGGGTTCTGCGAAATTGCCCTGGCCCAGTGCTGCTTCTGCCATGAATGCGAGGCGTGCCCAGCGTTCTGCTTCCTGGTTACGGCCTGCGTTAGCCAGCGCGTCGGAGTATGCGCTGAACAGACGGGGGCTGTACTCGAAGGCGCGCTTGGGGTTCAGCTGAGGAATCTGCAGCGCTACGACGGCCTCGGACTTCTTGCCCTGATCGCTGAGGATACCGGATTCAACGATGGCGAGCTCTACGCGCACGTTAGCGGGCAGTTCTTCCTTCTTGAATTCTGCAATCATTTCCATTGCCTTGGGCAGGCGGCCGAGCGCGCGTTCGCAGTCCACCAGCAGTGCCAGGTGGTCTACGGAGCCGCTAATACGGCGGTGGGTGCGCAGTTCGCGCAGTGCCAGTTCGAAGTCTTCTGCAACGTATGCGGCGACGCCAACGGCTTCGCGTACTGCGGCAATACGGCCTGCACTGCGGGATGCGGCAACGGCGTGTTCCAGCGCAAATTCGGGGTCGATGTCGAGGTAGCGACCAGCCATGGCGAGGTGCTTTGCGACGGTTTCTGCGTTGCGAGGTTCCAGGGCGCGCAACTGACGGAAGGTTGCGCCGTCCAGCTCGCGACCGGTGATGTCGTCATCAATTTCCGGTGCCTTGGGCTTTGCGGGGCGGTAGCCTGCACGGCCACCGATGCTGCGTACTTCTTCGCGAGGTACTTCAGCCTCGGGACCGTTGGAGCGAGGTGCCTTGGATCGGGAGTCGGAGCGACGGCCGTCGAACTTCTTGCCTCCGCGGTCGTTACGCTTGAAACCGCCCTTGCCGCCAAAGTTCTTGCCGCCCTTCTTGGAGCGGAAGTCCTTTCCTCCGCTGTTCTTGCGGTGCTGGCGGGGGCCGGAGCCGTTAGACTCGTGACGGGGGGTCTCAGACATGAATCTCCTTGGGAGGTATCCGCCAGTGTGGGCGGGTAGGGTATGCAGTCGATTCGGGCGAACCGCTGCCTGAGGCATCAACTCTATGAGGGGTGCTTTAGATACACCCGCTAATGCCTAAACATAAGCCATACCATTCTAGTATAGAGAGCACCTTCCGCGCACCCGTACTGATGGGATGTTAAAGACAAATGGGGAGGCCTAACGACCTCCCCAAACAAAAATAGCCCCGGCGAAGCCGGGGCTATTGAATAATAAAGCGGCAATAACCTACTCTCCCACACCCACAAAAGTGCAGTACC
>NZ_KV795072.1:0-263 GCF_001808945.1 Rothia sp. HMSC071B01
GTATCGCCGTTGCCGTACTCGATGACATAGGAGGAGGGCATGAGCTCAATTTCGACGTGTCCGGCGAGCATGTCTGCTTCGAGGCGGTAGGGGCCTCCGTCGTCGACGTAGAAGTTGATCTGGTCGCCCTTGTAGACGTTGGGGTCGCCTTCTGCTCGGCCGGTTCCTGCGGGGTTGTTGTAGGACTGGTGCAGGGTCGGCTTGCCTGGCTCTAGCGACTCTGCAGCGTGGCGGATTTCCTCCATGACTTCTTCGTAGGTCGG
>NZ_KV795073.1:0-45081 GCF_001808945.1 Rothia sp. HMSC071B01
CAACCATTGGCGTAAACCCCACCGACGCACCAACGGTTCCCGCGCTGCCGGAAGCAACAGTCACTCCGGAGCCGGTTGCCGATAAGACCCCGAACGCTGACAAGCTGGAGGACGCAACCGTGGCGCATCCCAAGAATAAGCCTGCTCAGAGCAAGCCCGCCCAGGAGGCTCCGGTGACCGCCGCCCGCTCCGCAAAGGACAGCCTGGCACAGGACAGCCTCGCTAAGGAAAGCAGCCCCAAGAAGGCTACCCTGGCGAATACCGGTGCATCCAGCGTTGGTGTGATTGTTGGCATTGGTGTTGCTGCAATCTGTGCTGGTCTTGGTCTGAGCGTTCTGCGCTCGCGCCGCCACTCCTAAGAGCTGCAGGGCATACAGCCTAGCTCACCCGTCCGGAATTAACTGCGGATAGCAAAGAGCCGCCGGCTCCCCTGTTGAGGGGAACCGGCGGCTCTTCACGTATCAGCTCATTCAATCAGCAGACGCAAGTGTTCGTGTTACTTCGAAGCCGTAACCTCGATGCCGCTCACGTCAATCTGTTCCAGCGGAATCAGGCGGTCACGAGTGACCACGCGGTGCACCAGCCAGACCGCGATAATCACGGGCAGACCAATGTAGGAGCTGAGCACACCAGCCCAGTCACCGCTCAGGAACGCCTCGTAGTTCTGGCCACCAATAACGACCAGGCACATGAGGAAGGCGATAATCGGGCCTGCAGGGAAGAACGGCGCCACGTAGGGCAGGTCCTTCAGGCTGTTACCCTGCTTCAGGTATGCGCGGCGGAAACGGTAGTGCGCCACGGCGATACCCACCCAGGTGATGAAGCCAGCCAGACCGGAAACGTTCACCAGCCACAGGTACGCACCATCGGGCGAGAGCAGTGCGGCGATGAAGCCGACCGCGCCGATAGCTGCGGTTGCCAGCAGCGCATTCATGGGCACGCCGCCGGAGTTGATGCGGGTGAACATCTTCGGTGCCTTGCCCTCCTGGGCGAGCGCGAAGAGCATACGAGCCGAAACGTACAGGCCCGAGTTACCTGCAGAGAGCACTGCGGAGAGGATCACGGCGTTCATGATGGCTGCCGCGAAGGCGATGCCCGCACGCTCGAAGATGAGGGTGAACGGGGAGATGTTGATGTTACCGTCCGCTGCGGTGAGCAGGTTCGGGTCGGAGTAAGGAATCAGGAAGCCGATGACGACCATCGCACCGATGTAGAAGAGCATGATGCGCCAGAACACGCTGGTCAGCGCGCGGGGCACATCGCGGCGGGGATTCTCAGATTCGCCGGCAGCCACACCGATCATTTCGGTGCCCTGGAAGGAGAAGCCTGCCACCATGAAGATGGCGAGTACGGCGGGTGCGCCGCCGACAAAGGGTGCCTCACCGACAGTCCAGTTGGAGACGCCCGGGGAGCTACCGCCCAGGATGCCGAAAATCATGGCGATACCCGCGATGAGGAAGACGACCACCGTAACGACCTTGATGGTGGCGAGCCAGAATTCGCTTTCACCGTAGGAGCGTGCCGAGAGGGCGTTGATGCCGGTCAGCAGCACGAGGAATCCTGCCGCCCACACCCAGGATGGGACGTTCGGGAACCAGTACCTCATCACCTCGCCGACGGCGACGAGTTCGGCGGCGACGGTAATCGCCCAGTTGAACCAGTAGTTCCAGCCCATGGCGAAGCCGAAGGACGGGGACACGTAGCGTGCTGCGTAGGTCTGGAATGCGCCGGGGACGGGCAGGTGCGCTGCCATCTCGCCGAGGGACTGCATGAGGAAGAGCACCATGATGCCGATGAGGGCGTAGGCGAGGATTGCGCCGCCGGGGCCCGCGGTGGAGATGGTCTTACCGGAGGCGACGAAGAGGCCGGTGCCGATTGCGCCGCCGATTGCAATCATCTGCATGTGGCGGGCGGAGAGGCCTCGCTTCAGTTCACCCTCTGCGGGGGTGGCTTCCGATGCAGTGCCGGAAGTCTCTGTAGGCTGTGCCATGTCAGGTCTTCTTTCTGAGGCTATTGCTTCGTGCGTTTGCTAGCGGTCTAGTCTGGTGTCCAGTCTAGTCTTGCTGCGGGTGGTGCCGCCGAAGGTTTGTGCCTGGGTCAAGAAATTTTTCAATCATAAGGATTTCTTACGTACCGTAAGTTTTCCTAATCTGAGGGTCAATCCTACCCGCTTTTGAGGCTCTTTTCCACCCAAAACCACAAAAACACAGAAAAACCCTCCCGCACCGCTCATGTATATGCGGTACGGGAGGGTTCCCTATCAGGCCAATTCACCCGATTTATTCAGCTCACCCGGCTTTAGTCAGCCAGGTTGTGGAACGAAACGTTCGTGGGGTGCTCCACGGTACGAGAAACAGTGCAGTCCTTCTGCTCGCTGAGCTGAATCAGACGGTCCACCATCTTCTGCGCCTTAGCGCCCTGCTCATCCTCGGGGAATCGCACATCAAAGTCCACCTCAACGTCGTCGAGGCGCACCGCGCCGTCTTCGGTCTGCTTCAGCGCCGAGGCGAGCACCTCGAACACCTCCGGGGTGGAGCGGCGGGAGGTACCCGCGTCCACGTCCACGGAGGAGCAACCGGCAATAGCGGCAAGTAGCAACTCGACGGGGGTCAGCAGCCCCTCACCCACACCGAAGTCGAGGGTTGCGCCGTTGGCACCGCAGGCACGGTAGCGCAGGCGGTCGATGCGCTCGATTTTGGTCTGACGGTAGTTTTCGAGTTCGCGGCGTTCCTGCTGGCGCGAGTACACCTTCTTCTGCTCTTCTGCAGTCTGCACGGTGTTGTTCTGCTCAGCGTTGTTCTGTTCAGCCATTGAGGTTCCTTTCGGGTTGTCTGCACGGTCACTAGGTTATTCAGCGCCGCGTTGTTTAGCGTCATTCACTATAAGCGTGTTTCTCATATTTTATTCCCGGACTCTTTTTCTCGACGGCCATCTAAGCGCTCCTATACACTGGAAAACCGCGGCGGAGCTTCGAAGTCCCTCACGCACACAGTAGATTTTTTGAAGAGCACAACATACACAAGGAACTCTTTGATGGCACAGACCCCCGGCGCTGAGCGTCCCGACACTGGGCGTACGAGCACGCAGAGTGATTTCCGCTTGGCTGTTGCGGATTCTTCCGTGGTGATGCTCGGTATCGCGGTGCTGGGTTTGGGTTTGGGTGTTATTTTGAGTGCGCACCATATGCCTTTTTGGACGGCACCGCTGCTTTCTTCACTGGTGTTTGCCGGCTCGGTAGAGTTTTTGATGGTGGGCATGATTTCTGGTTGCGCCTCTATCGCGTCGATTGCGTTGACGGTGTTCCTCGTGAATGCTCGCCACCTGGTGTACGGTCTTTCCTACCCATTGCACAATGTGAAGGGTTTCTGGGCTAAGGCTCTGGCGATTCACACTCTTTGCGACGAAGCGTTTGCTCTCAACTCCGGCCCCGATCGTAATGAGCGTTCGGGGGCGCGCATTCTGTGGGTGAACGTGCTGATTTACGTCTCATGGATTCTAAGCGTAGTCCTCGGGTATGTGCTGGGCGCAAGCTTCCTCAGCAGCCTGAAGGGCGTGGACTTCGTGATGGTAGCCATCTTCACGGTTCTTGCGATGGACGGCTACCGCGCCAACCCGGATCGTGTGACGGCGCTCTTTGTGGCGGTTTCGGCAGCGGTTGCGCTGATTTTTGCGCTGTCCTCGTTCCTGGTGGTGGCTCTGGGTTCGTATGTGGTGCTGCTGCTGGCGCGTTTCCCGGTGGCGAAGCGCCGCGGTACTCTGCCGCATCGTGCTGTGCATGAGGTGGCGGCTGAGGCTGAAAGCGCCGCTACCGCTGATGCGCCCGCTTCCACACAGCGATAAGAACGTTATACATACGTGTTCAAAACCAGTTAGGATAGATGAGTAGAGCTTCGCTCTCCCCTCTTTCTATTTCTAGGATTCGTAAGACGCCTCCACGTGCGAACCTGCACGGAGGCACCCAGAGGTTGAGGTACCCATGACTCAGATGAAAGACACCGCTAAGGAAACTAGCGACGCAGAACGCTGTGCCGCCCCGGAGTAACACCGCACCGGGAGCGGCATCACTCGAGGTCACGCGAGAACTAGTTATGCGCGCAACTACCCGCGCCAAGCACTAGTCTCACGCAGGAGGAACGACCCTCCGCCTCCTTGTTTCGCGGCTTTCATCAACTCACGTACCTACCGCACTACTTAGCACCCAGTCCCTCTTCGGCTGGGCTCTCCCTACCCTTTTCGCGGATGCTTTCAGGTTTCGCGGATGCTTTTCAGGGCTTCACCCGCACGCCTTGTTCAGGGTTCTTTCGCTGAGTACGTGCAGAAAGAGAAAATCTTCATGAACAGTGAAGTGACCACCGGCTATATTCTTGCCGCGATTCTTGTGGCTGCAGGTATTACGTTCCTGCTTCGTTTGCTTCCCTTCGGTCTGAAGAAGGCTCTGGCTGGCTCCGAACTTTTGGATGCGCTCAGCCACTGGATTCCGCTCGGCGCGGTTGCGCTACTTGCCATCTATGCGGTGGCGAAGATTAATTACTCCTCGTTCGCTACGGCGGTACCGTACCTGGCGGGTCTGGTGGTGACCGTGGGTGCGCACCTGTGGCGCAAGAATATGGTGCTGAGCATGGTGGCGGGTACCGTCACCTGCGTTGTGCTGGCTAACTGGGTTTTCTAGGGGAGTCACGATGAGCATCTCTAAGAATTCTGCTTCTTCCCCCGCCGTTTCTTCTCAGCCCGAGCCTCAGCAGGCGAGCCAACCCGCGCCCCATCAGGCTTCTCCCGAGCAGGTGGAGCAGGTCATTGCTTCTGCGCTTCCGCTAACCGGCATGATTCCCGTGGTGGAGGCCCCCGCCTCCCCCGATGCGCAGGACTCTCAGCAGCCGCGCGAGAGCGGCTTCGCGGAGGCGATGCGCGTTGCCGGCGTGATTATGCTGGGTCTGTTCTTTGTCGGCATTGGTCTGGGCGTGCTGGTGCACAGTTACGGTCTGCCGTTCTGGGTGGCTCCCCTGCTGCCGCTCCTGGTTTTTGCCGGTTCGGTGGAGTTTGTGCTGATTGATATGGTGTCGAATCACGCCTCGCTGTTCTCTATCGCGGTGATGACTCTGCTCATTAATTCGCGCCACCTCATGTACGGCCTGTCCTACCCGATTGAGCGTGTGCGGGGTGGTTTGGCGAAGTTCTACACCGTGTACACCCTCATCGATGAGGCGTACGCGCTGAACACCGGACCGGACCGCCATAAGCTGCGTGGTTCCCGCATCCTGTGGATTCATGCGGGTCTGCATCTGAGTGTTTTGTCGAGCGCTACGCTCGGCTATGTACTGGGTGCAAGCTTCTTGAGTGAGCTCAAGGGCGTGGATTTTGTGATGACAGCGCTCTTTGCGGTGCTCGCCATCGATGCTTATCAGAGCTCAAAGGACCGTACCACCGCAGCTATTGCAGGTGTATCTGCAGTGGTTGGTTTGGTGTTGGCGCCGCAGTCGATGCTACTGATTTCGATGGTGGTGTATATGCTGCTACTTATCTCTCGTTTTGTGGTGGCTAAGCGCCGCGACACCCTGCCGGAGCATATGCTGGTCGCCGATGAGGAGCCTGCCGAAGCCGACGCTCCCGGTCATCCCGGCGCCTCCGAACACTAAGTCTGGATATAGTAAAGCGCCCCGCCCACCCGAAATACCGGGTGGGCGGGGCGTTATGCTGTCGCCAGCCGCATGTGTGGGTGAACCCATGCGCTGTAGACGTTCAGTATCTGCTGTGCTGTGTACCGCCAGGTAACCCTGACGGAAGTATGTGCGGGTGCCGGGATTGTATCCAGCTCCCGTACCAAGCTTAGCTTACTTGATAGCTGCCAGGGCTGCTTCGTAGTTGGGCTCGTTGGTGGTTTCGGGAACCAGCTCGGTGTAGACAACCTCACCGGCGGGGTTCACGACGACCACAGAGCGTGCCAGCAGACCCGCCAGGGGGCCGTCAATCAGCTTCACGCCGAAGTCCTCACCGAAGGAGGAGCGGAAAGCGGAGGAGGTGACGACGTTTTCAATGCCCTCGGCTGCGCAGAAGCGGCCGATTGCGAAGGGCAGGTCGTTGGAGACGCACAGCACGACGGTGTTCTCCAGGCCTGCAGCCTGCTTGTTGAAAGTGCGGACGCTGGTTGCGCAAACACTGGTGTCGACGGAGGGGAAGATGTTCAGCACCAGGTTCTTACCTGCGAAATCTGCGGAGGAAATCTCGGAGAGATCAGCCGCGAGAACCGAGAATTCGGGCAGCTTTGCGCCGACTGCGGGCAGGTCGCCGTTGGTGTGGATTACGAGTTCGTTCTGTAGAGTTACTTCAGCCATGCCTTCATTGTCCCCCGGATAGGGCGGGTGTGCAAGGGGACACAGGCACTAGCGGGCAGAGTTTCCGCATAGCTGATTTTCTGCTATGCCGATTCGCCTCCCCTGGCTCTGCTGTAGCCGCTGTCTAGCGCTAATCCCGGCCTGTGACTCTACGGTAATGAACAGCGCTGACCGCACGCGCCGCGCGTCCGCTTCTTTTTCCCTATACTGGACGAGTTCACACTATTCACTTCTTGACCAGCACCGATGCGCGTTGCAGCGCATCTTCAGGAGTATTCATGTCTTCTACTCACCGCCGTTTCACCGGCCGCACCGCTTTGGCTCTACCCGCACTGGGCGCCGCTCTAGCTCTTGTTGTCACGTCCTGCTCGGCAAGCACTGATTCTGCTGTTTCGGGTACCGTGGTGTCTTCTTCTGGTAGCGCTTCTGCCTCCGCGAGCGCTACTTCTACGCAGGAGCTGTTCCCCACCCCGTCGGCGAGCCCGAGCGCATCCGCGAGTGCTTCCCCGAGTGCTTCGTCGCCTGCTCCGGTGCCGTCGGTGGTGACGATTACGGTTCATGCTGAGCCGACCGCATCCGAGTCGAAGACCTCTGAGTCGAAGTCGGATTCCAAGTCTGAGTCGAAGAAGGACTCCACCTGCGCGTCTGATTCTGCGTCGACCGTGGTGTCTAAGGCTCTGCGCGAGTTGAAGAATAAGAAAAATTGGGACGAATGGACGAACGTTTCGGCAAGCTACGAGGGTTACGACCCCTGTGCTGAGCTGTCCTGGATTGACGCGGTTCCGGGTTCTTCCCCGTCTTCGTGCTGCACTGCAGCGATGGTGCACCACATTCTGCTGTTCCACCGCGGCAAGTTCATTGGTACCGCAACCTATGAGCCGTACTCGTTCTCCCCGGTGATTACCCGCACCTCGGACAGCTCGATTCGTGTGACCTACCGTTACATGAAGGATGACGAGAAGGTACACAACGCAAGCGGCCGCACGACCGCTGAGTTTACCTGGAGCTCTTCGCAGAACAAGGTTGTGATGACCGGTGAGGTTCCGCCGAGCTACTAGGCCGAGTTACTAGACCAAGCTACTAGGCAGCCCGCTTCATAGGCCGCGGCCCCGAATCTACGCGTTTGAAGCCAGAGTGTTTGGAGCCCAGAGAGTTTGGGGCCAGGGGGTTTGGGACCCAGACGTTGGGCATACGAGAAACCCGCCGTCTCGCATATGGTGCATATGTGAGAGGGCGGGTTTTCGTTGCTTAAGGATATGTAGAATGCCCGAGGGCTAACTGTTTAGGCAGCGAACTTCTTGTAGCCGAAGTATGCAGCGCCTGCCAGGATAGCGATGAACAGAATCTTCTTCATGGTGTACTCCTTTGATTGTTCCGATAGGCACCCGGTGTTTTACTCCGTCTGGCAACTCACCGAAAGGTGAGGGGCAGGCGGGGCGTCATCCGCGCGTGGTGCCGTTGTCCCCTATCTTACCTGCTTTTGAACAACGTTTTTCCGTTTGGCGCGCTGAGTCCGCATTCTAGACAGTCAAACACGCGCAAACACGCAGCGGTTCAGCGTGCCATTGAGCCAAGGAATACGCCTCTGACAGGCGCATAATGGGAGCATGAGTATTTTTAAGAAGAAAGAGTACAGCGCGCAGCGCTCGGCTACTCGCATGGCTCGCGCCCTCGCTGTGATGGGTGCGCTGCACTTCATCGTCCCGGATCCCTTCGACTCGATTGTGCCGAAGTACCTGCCGGGTCCTGCCCACGCGTACACTCACGGTTCGGGTGTAGCTGAGCTGGGCACCGCTGCCCTGCTGGCTAATGACAAGACCCGCCGTGCCGGTGGCCTGCTTGCGGCTCTGCTGTTTGTTGCGGTGTTCCCCGCGAACATTCAGATGGCTCTGGATGCACGTAACCAGTCCACTCAGCGTAAGGCTATTGCGTACGGTCGTCTGCCCCTGCAGTTGCCGATGATTTGTAGCGCTCTGAAGATTTGGCGTAAGTCGAAGTAGTCAATACATTCACCATTCGATACATTCGACACTCATCTCATTGACGAGAAAAGCACCTTAGCGTTTTAGAGATAAAACACTAAGGTGCTTTTAGCTTAATAAAAGCTCATATAAGCTCTTCTTATATCATATTTACGTATAATTGAAAACAACATACTATCTGCCACAGTGGCAGATATATAAACCCAAGGAGATTACAATGGGTACTTTTATTGGCACCATTATTACCGGCGCAATTATTGGTGCACTTGCACGCTTCTTTATGCGAGGCCGCCAGAACATTTCGATTCTTTGGACCATTATCTGCGGTGCTGTCGGCGCAGCTATCGGTACCTGGGCAGCGACCCAGCTGGGTGTTGCAGACACTAGCGGCATTGACTGGATCCGCTGGATTATCTCAATTATTGCTGCAATGCTGACCATTTCCCTGTACATGGGCTTGACCGGTAAAAAGTAAAGAGATATTTGCTAATTTCTTTTAAAACCTAAGCAATTTTTATAAAGCATAAGGCGGCACCTCCCCTAGCGTGAGCTAGTGCGGGAGGTGCCGCCTTTTCTGCGCCTCGCAGGAGGCGTTTTGTGTATTCTTGGCTTATATCGCCTTGGCTTATGCCTTCTTCACCACGGAGGACTTCAGGTACATCTGGCCTGCGCCGGGGACCTTCGCCTCAATGTCGTGGCCGTTGACGGGGGATTCGAGCAGGCGGATGCCGCGCACCTTGGTGCCTGCCTTGATGTCTGCGCCGCCCTTGACCTTCAGGCCCTTGACGATGGTGACGGAGTCGCCGTCGACGAGCTCGTTACCAACGGAGTCGAGAACCTTGGAGCCTGCCGCTTCTTCGGTTTCGCCTGCTGCGGTGCGTTCCCATTCGTGGCCGCACATGGGGCATGCCCAGAGTTCGCCCATTTCGTAGGTGTAGTTTTCGCTGCATTCGGGGCAGGCGGGTGCTTCGATGTCGTTGAGGTTTTCGCTCATGGTTCCTTCTTCGATCTGTGCGGATGCGCCGCTCCCCTGTTTCCGCGGTGTTACTGCGGTGGTGCTGCGGCGTGTGGGCGCGCGTCAGCCAGGCAAGGGGTGCGACGGTGGAGGGTGCGAGGGTTCTCGCGTTCGTGCTGACTATACCATTTGGCGGGTGTGAACCGCATGTGCGGGGCTGGTTTTTGCCGGTCTTTTGGGGTGGGTGCGGGGCGTGGGTGAAACCGAAAATAAAATTTGCCTGGTTTGTGCGTAATATTTACGAAAATTCGGGTTTTTGCTCATTATGCAGAAGATAAGGCGTGTAAAGTATCTAGAGCATTTGTACGTTTATTGAGTGAAAGGCACGGCTTCATGAAGCTTTCTGCACGTAACCAGTTCGCTGGCAAGGTTGTTGAGATCACCGAGGGTGCAACCAACGGCATCGTTAAGATTGAGATCGCTCCCGAGGTTATTATCTCCGCGTCCATCACCAACGAGTCCATTAAGGAACTGGGCCTGAAGGTTGGCGAGACCGCTTACGCAGTCATCAAGGCTTCCAACGTTATGGTTGGTGCTGACCACTAATCCCGGTCGATAAGACTTAACACCCTACGGCTGCCTGTTGTGGCGCGCGAGGGTTAATAGGGCGGAGCCCCGCACTGTGTGTACAGTGCGGGGCTCCGTTGCTTTCTGAGGTAGACCCCCTACAGGAGGGACTGGACCCTCACCCTAACCTGCGGGGTACTGTCGTCATCGCTACTGATTGACTCTAAGGTTTTAGAGTTTGAATGCTCTTCGTCGTGTTGCTGCGATTGAGACAGTGAATTAATGACAGTATCTTGGATATCTCGTACGATATCTTTGACCGGCCTGGATCCGTCAATGCCGACCTCAATAGTAGCTTGGCTCGAGCCTGATTCAACGATTACGCCAAATCGGGCCTGCGTCATGCGGCTACCGATTACTTTCAGGGTGCTACCCAGCCCAGGTTCGATTCCTCGTACTCCGGGAATGGCAGTGACCAGCCGAAGTAGCTCGGCGGCAGAGAAGTTAGTCGTCATGATGAATATCCTCGATATGTACATTGACTGTCGGGGAGACTCCCAGGTTCTTATCGCAGGCTTCGCGGACGGCTTCGCGGACTTGCTGGGCCAGTTGCGGTAGGCTTTCAACGGCACCGTGAGCCGAGATTCGGCAGGATACAACCTCCGGCACCCCCAGACCGCGATGCTCTTCGCTTGAAGGTGCATGCTCAAAAGAAGAACGCAAGGAACGTGCACCGGGTACTGAGTCCACAGTGCGGCGAATAAGAGCCCTCAACGAAAACTCAGACATGCTGTAGGGACCTAAATCTGTTGCTGGCATCTCCACTTGCTTACCGTGTCGGGTTTCAGCAAGAATAGCTTCCATTAGGGGGCGACGGGGCAGGACCGAGTCATTCCCTTCAGATTCCAGGCGGTCCCACTCTTCGTGCAGGGAAGCAATAAAACGTAGGTACTCGCGGGTGTCTGCATCATCCCGCTCATGGGATCGTACGATTGACCTCACCGACGCTGCTGAGTGTCGGACCTTATTTGAGAGGTTTTTGGCGTTACTCAAGCCCACTCCTTCATCAGGCGTATGACGAGAGAACGGGCTCGTGCCAGCCTCCCACGGACGGTCGAAACTGTCAGGTTCAGTGTCTTGGCAATCTCTTCGTATGACATCTCATCGATTTCTCGAAGAATCCATACTATACGCAGTCCAGGTTCCACGGACGCCAAAAGATCGGCAAGGGCCTGAATCTGCGCATTAACTTCACTGGACTCAGCCGGGTCAGCGGTACTGCTCGACGTCATCTCAGCCGCAGCGCTCACACCTTCGAGTCCTTCTGCATCATAAGGATCCGTGGCACGACGCTGGCGCTTACGCACCATACTAGTAGCTTTATTAGTGCAAATCTGCATAATCCAGCCACGAAAAGCTGCCGGTTCCCGAACTAGGTGAAGGCTACGCCAAGCCTGGACGAGGGTATCCTGAACAATATCCTCGCTGTCCTGACGGTTCCGAACAATCATATATGCAGAGCGGAAAAGACGCCCTTGATAACGCTCAACAAGCTTCTCAAAGGCGTCAATGTCTCCGTCCTGAGCACGCAGGACAAGGTATCGGTCCTCGTCCTGCGTTGCTTCAGACAAAGCGCTCAACTGCGCGGTGGGGTACTGATGGGATTGAGGTTTTGGCGCCACCTCGCTCTGAGGGTTATGCGCCAATGCTCTCTCCCGTGATTTCGGGTGCATGATGGCCAGTTACAGATTCGGAGACATTACGCGACTTCGAGGAACGATCCAGCCGTACTAGAACGTCAATCTGCTTGGGGCTTGCGCCGAAAGATACTGCCACATCATTATTAAGTCGGTTCTTGAGTTCAGCAATAGCCCACTCAACCTCACACCCCTGAGAGACAGTAGCCTCTGCCTGAACCCACAGGCTCTTCGGGGAGCCAGTAACCCAGACAGCGCACTTTTCCACACCAGGGACTTCCTGAGCACGCTCAGTCAAAGCCTGCGCCAGAACCTCAGGTGCCAAAGTAGCCATCAGCACACCCTCAGAACCACTAAACTTCAAAGGGGAGGCAGCAGCTTTACGGGGAACCTGTGCAACCAGCATGAACAAGCCGACAACGACAATAAGTACTGATACCAGTGCTACTACAGGCAGGAACCACGGCGTGTGTACCATGGGTCCGATAAAGCTAGCTACCGGGTCCTGTGCAGAGGCCAGGAAAGGTGCAATTTCCGGCCAAGCCTGACCAGCATTGAGACCCGAAGCTAAAAGCCAAAAGGACACTACTACAAGGAGAAGCCCAAAGGTGGCTAGGACAGTTCTGTTCAAAACACCAGAAACTGAACGCATATTCGTATCTCCTTTAGCTAATATGCTTAATCCGCACGCGACTACGTGCAATACCCACGGGTGCGAGCATCTTTAGAACTTCGTCGGTCTTCTTCCGTGCAGCTTCACGCACGGGGCCGAGGTCGTCCAAGACGCTATGGACAACAACGTCTACGCGGGAGCCGTTAGCGGTAACGATAGCGGAGTGGACGCCGTCAATCTGCTCAACCTGGGTCTGAATGAGGTTAGCCAAGTCTCGGCGCTTTGCGACAGTCTGACCGGGAATATCGTCGGGGAAAATTTCTATACGATCCGGGACTCCAGGCAACACAGCGCCAATGATCATAGCCAGACCGCACACCGCCAGGATGATGGCGAAGATAATAGCCGTGACGGAGCCAAGAGCGGTAGAACCAATAGCGGTGAGGGTACCCACCATAGACTCGGGCCAGGCACCGTTCACCATTCGGTGAACCGCAAGCCAAACCACCAGTCCCCCCAGTGCAAGCAAAACCAGAGCCAACAGGATGCTAGGGATGCTTCGCGAGGGACGACGAATTAGTTTCGGAACAGGTGTACTCATTTAAGGCTCTTCCTAACGTGGCTGCTCGGATTGAGCCAGGATATCTCGATGTTAATCTTGCCCACGCTAAGCCCCGTGAGGTACTCAACGCGGTTACGCACGTGTGCGCGCAGATTTTCGAGGATGGGGGACAAAGGTGCGGGGAAGACCAGTCCGATGTCCAGGTGCAGGACTGCTACCTGGCCGTAGAGTTCACACTGGGCTTCAGGGCGCGAGTCGAAGTTGTGGCGGGTACCAATTCCCAGTACGCCTCCAGCATTTGAGCCAACGTTGGCGCTTTCATTTGCAGCCTCAGCTGCAATCTTTGCAACGAGTCGCGCGGGGATGGTTGTGGTGCCGCGGTGCTCCCAGGAAGAACGTTCTTCCTGGGAAGCACTTAGCTGCATGTTTGCACGCTGGTTCGCGGTCACCATCGTCACTTCTTTCGCCCGTCCAGGAGGCTTCGGACATCGACCCGGCCCTCCAGGCAGAGGCCTACGGCCCATCCGGCAAAGCCACACAGGGCCACCAGAACGAACGTTCCGAAAGAACCGAAGGCAAGAACGGCTCCAAGGAACAGGCCCACCAGGAGGGCCAGGTGCGTTGTCTTCATAAGAACTCCTTAGATTAAGGCGTTGGATGCGGGTTACTTGAGGTCGGTGTCCTCGGACTTGTTAGAGTCGTCCTCGGGCAGGTGAACGTCGGTAACGTTGATGTTGACCTCAACAACCTCGAGACCGGTGGTGCCCTCAATCTGCTCGATAACGTTGCGACGAATTGCGTCGGCAACCTCGACGATGGAGACACCGTACTCGACGACTACGGTAACCTCGACAGCTGCCTGGGTCTCACCCTTCTGGACGCTAATGCCGCCAGCAACGTTGGTCTGAGCGTTGGGGATACGGTCGGTCACTGCGTTGAACGCACGGCGGACAGCGTTGCCCATGTCGTAGACGCCGGGGATTTCACGAGCTGCCATGCCAGCAATCTTTGCGACGACGCTCTCATCAATGGTGGTAACACCGTGCTCGGTCTGGAGGGGGCCGCGGGGTTCTTTGGTCTCTTCAGCCTTGTTCTCGTTGTGCTCGCGCTGCTTTGCGGTCTGGGGGATAGCGTTGTTGCTCATTTGGAGCCTCTTTCGTAAAAATCCGAGATGGTTAATAACGGTTATGCACGATGCAGTAAGCAATGTAGTCAAGGTGCCCTCGGTGGCATCCACGATCAGCTTTCTTCATTGACTGATCTGACTGGTTTTGCTGCCCGTCATGTTTGCCGTGCTAATAGTTAGACGCTACCAACTGCGGTTTCGTCATAGCTTTATTTTATGCAGTGCATCACATAACTCAAAAAATGGTCTTCTTGTGCGCGTAACAATCCATCACAAACATATAGATAGGTAGCGCACCATTGCCGTATATCCCGCCAGATAAGAGTTACCGCAACACCACAGACGACCACTTCGGAAGACAGCTTTCTATCTTGTCATCCTATAGATTCAAGCAAGAAGATAGCCCAATCAGACTCTTCAGAAGAAGCCAACAAAGATAAAGCGGAGCCCCGCACTGTACACACAGCGCGGGGCTCCACTTTTTATGTTTTTATCGCTTAGACGTTGAAGCGGAACTCGACCACGTCGCCGTCCTGCATGATGTAGTCCTTGCCCTCCATACGGACCTTACCGCGAGCCTTCGCCTCCGCCATGGAGCCAGCCTCGTCCAGGTCCTTGAAAGACACAACCTCAGCCTTAATGAAGCCGCGCTCAAAATCAGAGTGAATCACACCAGCAGCCTGCGGCGCAGTATCACCCTTATAAATAGTCCAGGCGCGAGCCTCCTTCGGACCAGCAGTCAGATAAGTCTGCAGGCCCAGGGTCGAGAAGCCCACGCGAGCCAGCTGGTCCAGGCCGGACTCATCCTGACCGTTCATCTCCAGCATCTCGCGAGCCTCCTCCTCAGACAGCTCCACCAGATCAGCCTCCAGCTTCGCATCCAAGAACACAGCCTCAGCCGGCGCCACCATGTCACGCAGCTCCTGCTGCTTCTCCTCAGACGCCAGAATGCCCTCATCCGCGTTGAACACGTAAATGAACGGCTTAGCAGTCAGCAGGTTCAGCTCCTTCAAATGAGCCAGCTCCAGCTTTGCGTCCTTCGCACGAGAAATGATGGTGTCACCATCCTCCAGGATCTTCTGCGCAGCCTTATAAGTCTCCAGCTGAGCGGCGTCACCCTTCTTAATCTTCACAGCCTTCTCCAGACGCGGAATAGCGTTCTCCAGAGTCTGCAGGTCAGCCAGAATCAGCTCAGTGTTGATGGTCTCCATATCGGACGCGGGGTCGACCTTGCCGTCCACGTGAATGACGTCCGGGTCATCAAACGCACGCACCACCTGGGCGATAGCGTGCGCCTCACGAATGTTCGCGAGGAACTTGTTACCCAGGCCCTCACCCTCAGAAGCGCCCTTCACAATACCCGCAATATCAACGAACGAAACAGTCGCAGGCAGAATGCGCTCCGAACCAAAAATCTCAGCCAGACGGTTCAGACGCGCATCCGGCAGGTTCACCACGCCCACGTTCGGGTCAATGGTCGCGAACGGGTAGTTAGCCGCCAGCACAGTGTTGCCGGTCAGAGCGTTGAACAGGGTGGACTTGCCCACGTTAGGCAGGCCAACAATGCCGATAGTTAGAGCCACAAGTTTTCCTTCGATTCATGTACCCCGCCAAACACTCAGGATGCGCCGCGTACGTGATGCGGCGGGTGCGGGCGGGCACAGGGCGAAAATGGTGCCCGCTTCCAAGCGCGACACCGCCAGTCTCAAGAAGAAACGGGTGCGGGGCGCCTGCGGGCATAGACACTACCATTCTACCGTGTTCGGGCAAGAGCCGCCCTGAGTGCATGACATGCACTAACCGGGGCGTAGAAAAGGAGAAAGTGGAGGCGAAAAATGAGGCGAGGAAGCGCCACCGCTCCCCCGCCGGGGGTCAATGAGAAAGAGATGAGAAGCAGCGGGTTAGAGCCAGCCGTTCTCCGTGGCGATACGCACCGCATCCTGACGAGTCGACGCACCCGTCTTCGCCATCGCCGCCGACAAATAATTACGCACCGTACCCGCCGACAAAAACAACGCCGACGCAATCTGCTGAGCCGTACCACCCGACGCCGCCTCACGCAGCACCTGCGCCTCACGCTCCGTCAACGGAGAAGCACCCGTCACCAAAGAATCCGCCGCCAACGACGGATCCACCACACGCAACCCCGCGTGCACACGACGAATCGCCTCTGCCAACTGGCGAGCGCCCGTATCCTTCACCACGAAACCGCTCGCACCAGCCTCCAGGGCGCGGCGCACATAGCCAGGGCGGCCAAAAGTCGTCACAATCAGCGTACGCACCGGCTCACCCGACTCACTCAAAGCACCCGCATCACGCAGCGCCGCAGCCGCCTCAATACCATCAGCCAGCAAAGTACCGGGCATCTGCACATCCAGCAACACCACGTCCGGCTTCAACAGGGCGACAGCACCCAACACCTCATCACCGCTACCGACCTGACCCACAATCTGCAGGTCAACCTCCAGACCCAGCAGGGCGGCAAGAGCCTCACGGATGAGCTGCTGATCGTCAGCGAGCAGAACACGAATCATGGGAGCCTCCCAGGGCTGAAGACGGAGTGATAACGGCGGGCGGAACAACCGTGTGAGGTTGTCTATCACCACCATACAGGGGCGGGTAGCTCCCCCGTCCAGGGCGCGGCGCCAAGTTCCACAATCTACAGCACCTATTTACAGCAGTGAGGTGTCGCCGTCCATGCTCACACGGATGCGCGTACCCACCCCACCGCCAGGGTTCTCCGCCAGCCACTGCTCGGGCGCCGCCTCAATCACCACGCTACCGCCGGACGCCGCCACACGCTGAGCCATACCCGTCAGACCGTTACCGCGCGCATCACCCACACCCACGCCGTTATCGAGGATGTCCAGACCGGTTGCGCTCAGACGAACCCGCGCCGCGTTCGCACCCGAGTGGCGCACCATGTTCGTGACCGCCTCACGCAGAACCCAGGAGAACAGTTTCGCGTTCACACCGGCCACCGCGAGCGCGTTCTGAGCCTCCGGCAGTTCGGCGCGAATACCGGCGGTCTGCAGGGCACGACCCGCCCCCTCAATCTCACCCGAGAAGTCGGGCACGCGCAGGCGCGTCACGGTTGAGCGAACCTCCGCCAGGGATGCGCGGGACAGCTGCGCGATCGCCTCCATCTCAGCACCGGCGCGGGCGGGGTCAATCTCCAGCAGGCGCTGCGCCAGCTCCGCCTTGAGGGTGATGACGGTCAGGGAGTGACCGAGCACGTCGTGCACGTCGCGGGCGATCTCTTCACGTTCCTCCGAGAGCGCCAGGGAGGCACGCGCTACATCCGCACGTTCGCCGAGCTCAATCAGGTAGGAGAAACCCAGAAGACCCAGCAGCGGCGCGCCGATAAAGAGAGCAATTCCGCCGTGAGAGGAGAAATCGAAACCGCTCACAGTAACGAATGTCAACCAGCAGATTGCGCCCATCGACGCCGCGACGGTCAGTCGCAGACGGTACGGGGCAATCGTCCCAAAAATCCAGAACGCCACAAAGTACATGCCGAAGCCCAGCAGAATTACGTGTATGTCACTCGGGGTCAACACCGCCATACCTACCAACGGCAGAATCATCAGTGCCGTCCAGATGACGCTTCGGCACACCGTGGAGGCGACCGGCACCAGCCACGGTACCGCGTACGCCGAGCAGTTCACCACCGCGAACAGCGCAATCAGCGCCACGCCGGTCCAACGCACCGGCGCCAGTTCCGGGGCGGTGAGGAAGCTATCCAGCGGCATGAGCAGAAACACCAGCCACGGGGCGCTAAAGCCCAGCGCCAGCCAGTTCACGCTGCCGCGGCGTTCACGGTAGAGGAAGCGGAAGCGATTCTTGCCCAGGGTGCGCTTCGCGGCGGTGGGTGCCGTCTTGTTCGCTACGCTGGTCTGGTCAGTGTTGTGCGGGTGGGTGTGGGTTTCGGTCATGGTTCTAGCCTAACGTGCGAATACCGCGGGTGCAGATATCACCGGTGCGGCGGCTTCAACGGGTACAGCGTGGGTTCGGTGCGAGTAAGTTCGGCGTGAGTGGATACGGCTTCCGCCGCAGCCTCGGGATTCAAGACTGCGGCGGGAAGAAGCATTTAGCGGCGGGTTGCGCGGCGCATCAGCAGGGCAGAAACACCCAGGAAGATAGCCGCCCACACGACCAGGCTCACCACGGCGTACCAGAGCGGCTCGGTGACGAACCAGTCCTCACCACCGCCCAGAATAATGGTCTGACCTGCGGTGAAGGGGTAGCGGGCGATCTCGGCGGCACCGTACAGCGGGGTGAAGCGGGCGTACTTCAGCAGGTCGGTGCTCAGCGGGGAGAACACGGTACCGAAGAAGCTCATAATCACCAGCAGACCGTTCGCAATGGACACGGCGTTCTCGTTACGAATCAGCAGACCCATCATGATGCCGTAGAAGGCGAACACCAGACCGCACAGCACCGTCAGCGCGCCAGCGGCAAGCTGCTGGTTCACAGGGATCTCAACACCGGTGAACATGCCCACAATGTTCACCGCAATCACCGGCAGCGCAGAAATCACCAGGGCGGTCAGCGCCTTCGCGCCCAGGTACTTGCCGGTGGTCAGCGGGGTCAGCGCCAGCTGGCGGTTCCAGCCGCTGGAGAGCTCGGCGACGGTGCTGCCGCTAATCGCCACGGTGTTCTGCACGGCACCGTACAGCGCCATGCCAATCATGACGTAGGCCGCTACGTTGCCGTCGCCCATCGGCTGGGAGGAGTAGTCCTGCATCGCGCCGAAGAGCAGGAAGAAGACGATGGGCAGTGCCACGCCGAAGAAGAATCGGTCGGTCGAGAGGATAGAAGCGCGGATGTCGTAGAGTGCGTAGCGGAGCATGATGTTTTCCTTGAGGTGTGTAGCGGCAGTGTGCGGTGTTGAGGCGGTCTAGTGTTTAGGCTTCAGTTGCCTTGGAGGCGGCGGCCTGCTCGGTCAGCAGGGTGAAGGACTCGTCCAGGGAGGGCTTGGTGACCTCCAGGTCGCTGATGCTGTAGTTGTTCAGCAGAGTGCGCAGTACCTGCTCAATCTCCAGTACGGAGATGCGGTGGCGGTACCCGCCGGACTCTTCGGTCACCTCGACCGGCACATCCAGGTCGGTGATGGGTGCGGGTGCGAGGAAGGAAAGGTGGCGGTGGCCGGTCAGGGCGCGGATCTCGTCGGAGGAGCCGTCAGCGATGATGGAGCCGGATTCCATGAGCACGATGCGCTGGGCGAAGTTCTGTGCTTCTTCCAGGTAGTGCGTCGCAAAAAGAATGGTCGTTCCACGCTCGGCGATGGCTTCCATGCGCTCCCAGAAGGTGCGGCGCGCATTCACGTCCATGCCGGCGGTCGGCTCGTCCAGGATCAGCAGTTCCGGCGAGTGCATGGTCGCCAGGGCGTAACGCAGACGCTGTTGCTGACCGCCCGAGCACTTGCCGACCTTACGCTTAGCAATCTCGGCCAGGTCGGCGCCGGCGAGTACCTCATCCACGTCAATAGGCTTGGGGTACAGCGCCGCAATCATCTCAACCGTGGCGCGAATCGTCAGGTCCTTGAGCAGGCCACCGGTCTGCTGAACCGCACCGAGTAGACCGGCGCGTGCCGCCTCGGAGGCGTTGCGACCGAAGACGCTCAACTCGCCGCCGCTGGGCTGGGTCAGACCAAGAATCATGTCGATGAGGGTGGTCTTGCCGGCGCCGTTGGGGCCGAGCAGTGCGATGATTTCGCCGCGCTTGACGGTCAGGTCAATCGAGTTGACGGCGACCACGGTGCCTGCCGCGCGGGTGGAGAAAACCTGGCGGAGGGAGCGGGCGGAAATAACGGTTTCTGCGGTGTTTTGCTTGCTATTCTGAAGTGCTGCGGTGTTCATGTTTCTATTACACCGCCGGTTTTCGCACCGGTGCGGTACAGAGTGTCATGAGCTGCCCATGACAAATGTCATGAGTTGAGGATATGCGAGCGTCGCGGCCCGTTACGCGAAGCGGGGGCTCCGTCCTCAAGGCGCCTGTGCCAATCGTTGTTGGGGCGCCGCAGAGGGGGCATTCCCCCGCGTAGCGTGAACGTGAAGCTGCGCTAGCGTCCCTATCCGTGCATCCCGCACATCAGATACAAAGACCCCGTGTCTTCTCCCCACACGGGGAACCCGTATCCTTCACCACGAACTCACTCGCACCAGTTTCCAGGACGCGGCGCGGCAGTGTTAGCAGATGCGGTGTGAGCGGGTACGGCTTCCGCCGCAGCCTCGGGAGCCCCTGATACTACGGAACTCTTGAGACTGCGGCGGGAAGAAGCATTTAGCGGCGGGTTGCGCGGCGCATCAGCAGGGCAGAAACGCCCAGGAAGATAGCCGCCCACACAACCAGACTCACCACTTGAAGCTCATTAGTAAGAGTTTATTGAGGACATAGAAAAGGGTTTCGGTAAGTATCAGTCCTTTGTAGATGCAGGTGAGCAGTATGAAGACGGCTACATCGACACTCTGGCCCTCTATTTATTGGAAGGGAAGATAGAAAACTTCCGTTCTCATCTAGAGTATCTCAATATGATTGGAGATGATGCGGATAGTGTCATCAGATTAGATATGTCTGGAAAGGAAGTTGATAAACAAATGATGGACAAATTTAGTTTATAAAAACAAAAAAGCCTTGGAAGCCAAGGCTTTTTTGTTTTTATAAATTAATTAGAAGAACCCCCAGTAAGACACGGAATATTGTTTAGTACGTGTAACCCAGAAAGAAATAAAATGACTAGCTATAGCTAGAGTAAAAATGGTTGCAATACTCAACACTGTTATAGCATTAGAAGCGAAAAGCAAAGAGAGAATCAAGGCAACCAGATAGAGTGTCGCTTGGACACAGTAGTAACTTCTCGGATAGCGAAGATAGTTTTTGTTATAGGGCCCATTTGCTAGGACAGCAGCTTGGAAGAGGCCAATTCCGATATAAAAGAAGCTGATTGCAACGAGAAGATTAGCCTCGGGATTCAGGAGATAACCCATCGAAACTGTCATCAACATAAGCCCAATGAAAATAGGATAGTGACTATAAATTATAAATACTCCCTTTTGATTGGATCCTTCGTCAATAGCATGGTCAAATTCACCAAAATAAAACAAGAACAGAGAAAGCATGATAACGAAATTAAGAACCGAATATATAGAGAAATTCTCAACTGTAAAGAAGTTAACTAGCCCAATAACCATCTCTCCAAACGTAATGATGACAAGAAGGGAGACGCGCTCGATTAAATGGGGAAGATTTACCTGGAAATGCTCATCTTTAGTCATCAAGAAAATTGGCACAATAAATGTTAGCAGAATACTAGCAATAAAGATATAGACTCCAACGTAAATAGGGAAAAGAGCTGCCAGATAGACTCCTAAACTTTGTAGACCTGTTAACCATAGAAAACCTTTGATGCTTTCCCGATCAGTATTATCGGTTGATTCTCTAAAAAACTGAACCAAATATTGAAAAAATAAGGTAAGGGTTAATGTACCAACAGCCCAACAGGTATAATAGAACCATTGTTGCCAATTGTATCCAATCATATTGGATATAAAGAGCATAAGTCCCATGTTGGTAAACATGATTACCATATTAAATAACGAGTTTGTTCCATAGCGATTGGTATAAATGGTTTGAATCATCCAGGCATTGATGATAACCATGACAGAGATGAAGAAATCAAGTAAAGAATCCCAAGCCACAACACCGTCATGAAGAGGGTGAATTAAAGCAGTTGCTTTTGAAATTGCAAAAACAAACACTAGGTCATAAAATAGTTCTGAAAATTCTACACGTTTATGTTCAATAAGAGTTGTCACCTTAAGACCTTTCTACTAGAAATACAATTTATTATAACACAACAATGGCATTGAAAGAGACGGAGATTCTTAAATAACTTCATGTGGCGCGAATCGTCAGGTCCTTAAGCAGGCCACCGGTCTGCTGCACCGCACCAAGTAGACCGGCGCGTACCGCCGTCCCAAACAGTGCTTCCCCACATATCAGATACAAAGACCCCGTGTCTTCTCCCCACACGGGGGAAGAGGACACGGGGTCATAAGCTAAAAAGTATTAGCGAGTGGGCTTAGCGCCGCGGCCACCGAGCTGGCGGCCCACGTTCTCATCGTTCTTCAGGGCGGAACGCAGTTCCTTCGGCAGGGAGAAGAGAATGTCTTCCTTCGCGGTCTCCACCTCTTCGATGGTGTTGTAGCCGTACTCGGCGAGCAGGGCCAGTACCTCCTGAACCAGAACCTCGGGCACGGACGCGCCGGAGGTCAGGCCCACGGTTGCCACGCCCTCGAACCAGGACTCGTCCACCTGGTGTGCGAAGTCCACACGCTCGGCACGCTTAGCGCCGTATTCGAGTGCTACTTCCTTCAGGCGCACGGAGTTCGAGGAGTTCGCCGAGCCAACCACAATGACCAGGTCAGCGCGCGGAGCAATCTCCTTGATGGCGCCCTGGCGGTTGGAGGTTGCGTAGCAGATGTCGTCCGAAGGCGGATCCTGCAGAGACGGGAAACGCTCACGCAGACGCGCCACGGTTTCCAGGGTCTCATCCACGGACAGGGTGGTCTGAGAAATCCAGACGACCTTCTCCGGGTTGCGAACGGTCACCTGATCCACCTCGTCGGGCGAGTTCACGATCTGGATGTGCTCGGGCGCCTCACCGGCGGTACCCTCGACCTCTTCGTGGCCGGTGTGACCGATGAGCAGGATGTCGTAGTCCTGCTTGGCGAAGCGCACAGCCTCGCGGTGCACCTTGTTCACCAGCGGGCAGGTCGCGTCAATAGTGTTCAGGGAGCGGTCGCCGGCTGCGGAAACCACCGCCGGGGACACGCCGTGCGCCGAGAACACGGTCACGGAACCTTCGGGAACTTCATCCACTTCATCAACGAAGATAGCGCCCTGCTTTTCCAAGGTCTCCACCACGTGGCGGTTGTGAACAATCTGCTTGCGCACGTAGACGGGCGCACCGTAGTGCTCCAGCGCCTTCTCAACAGCAATCACGGCACGGTCAACGCCTGCGCAGTAACCGCGCGGGGTGGCGAGCAGGACTTTCTTCTCACCGGTGACGGGTGCGGCGGCTTCAACGTCGGCGCGGCTGCGGCGCTCGCGGGGTACGGGCGGCAGGCCCAGGGCAATAGTTTCAGTGGACATGGTTACTATCCTACGTTGTTCGGACTTTTAGTGTGTGATGACTGTGGCACCGCTCGCAGGGCTACGTCCCAGGGCGATAAGGCGAATCAGAATACCGAGCAGTAGGGCGAGGATCGCCAGGACCAGCCCGTAGCTTGCCGCCGCCTGCAAGTGCCCGGTCAGTGACGGTGCAAGCTGGTTCCATGCCCCGGTAATCAGCGCCGTTCCGGCGGTGCTGTGGCTGGTAATTCCCAGGGTTTCAGGGCTCTGGCCGCCAAACCAGGCTGCGGCGCCCCAGCCCAGCAGGGCGTAGAGCAGAGCCGTGACCACCGGCACCAGGATGCGGTGCCTGGGGGCCAGCAACGTAGCCAGCAGCAGGCTCAGCGCCGCAATGATGGTCAGTGGCATGGTGGACTTGCCCAGCGCGGCGGCACGGTTAATGCCGGCGTGCAGGAACCACTCCTGCTGCTCCTGCTGGTTGTTGCCGTCCTTCAACCGGTCAATATTGAGGGTTTCAGGGCCGAGCTTCGTCAGGTCCGGGTCGAAGGAGCCGATAGAGCCGACCTTCGCATCCAACGCACGGTAAAAGGGGGTGAGCACAATGACGGCGGGACCGTCCTGGTGTTCGAGGTTGTAGCGGCGAGTTTCCTCGGCTACTTCCTTCCAGAGGCTTCGATATTCTTCAGTTTTTGACAGCTCAGCCGCGGAACGGTTGAGCAGGGAACGTATGCCGTCTTGTGTCGGCTTTACAAGAATGGAGTATAAGCCGCTTTGTTTGGTGCCGTCGAGGAAGGTTGTCATAGCTTCGGAGTTCATGAGGTCTTCGACCGCACCGTCCGCGATGCGCGAAGCAAGCTGCGAATCCTCCGCCAGGCTGGAGGAAATCTGCGAGAAACCACGCTCTGACATGAGCTTGGAGTTCACCCAGGCACCCGCGGTTGCACCCAGACCGGTCACCAGGGCAAGGGCGCACAGCACAACGGTCAGGAACCTCCGCAAGCCCGCCGCGAAGGGAGGCTCGGGGGCGGCCTGCAACTCAGCCTTGGTGGGGGTTGCTGTGTGACCGAGCATGCGGGTAGGCTGCAGCAGGGTCGTGTCTTCATCCGCCGTATAGTAGCCGCCCGTGTAATAGCCGTCTGTGCGGGTAATCCGGGTGTCGACGACTCGGGTCGCGTCCGCCGGGTAGTTGTGCGCGCCAGTACCCGCCGCTGACGAAGCCGCGGCGGTGTTGAGGGCGTTGTTCTGATGTGCTGACTGATCGGGTGAGCGCATGAGCCTAGGGTACCCGCTCACGGTGTTCAAAGCCGATTCGGACCCGCAGAATGCGCCAGAAGCTAAGTTCTGCCTGCACTGTGTGCAAGCTACCCGAGTCGCCAGGCTGACCTGTGCGCAGGCGCATAACCGACCAATCAGGGACAATAGAAGGCATGAACTTCTACAACCCCTCCGCAGTGCAGCCGGCACCCGCACTGGTGGTGCCGCCCGTGCACGAGCGGCAGCTTCCCGGGAAGTCTCAGGAAACCACCGCCACCAACCCCTGGCCCCTCGCCCTGCTCGCGCAGAACCTCAAAAACTACGTGGACAAGGTTCCCGAGCTCTGGGTGGAGGCGCAGGTCGCCTCCCTCAACGGCCGCGGCGGCAACGTCTTCATGGAGCTTAAAGACCTCAACGAAGACTTCTCCTTCACCCTCGCGCTCTTCGGGCGTGCCGGTAGCGGCCTGGCGGCTGATGTGACCGTAGGCGCTCGCATCGTCACCCGCGCCAAGCCGAGCCTGTGGAAGAACGGCAAGCTCTCCCTCATCGGCAAGGAAGTGTACGCGGTCGGCACCGGCAACCTGCACGAGCAGCTGCAGCGTCTGCGTGAAGCTCTCGCCGCCGAGGGGCTGTTCTCTGACGCCCGGAAGAAGCCGCTACCCATGCTGCCGAATCGTGTGGGTCTGATTACCGGTCGCGATTCTGACGCGGAGAAGGACGTCATCCGCAACGCCTCCCTGCGCTGGCCCGGCGTGGTCTTCGAGGTGCGCAATACCCGCGTTCAGGGTGAGGGCGCGGCAGCTGAGGTCATTGCAGCTCTCGCCGAACTGGACGCCCACCCGGAGGTGGACGTCATCGTCATCGCCCGAGGCGGCGGCTCCTTCGAAGACCTGCTGCCTTTCTCCGAGGAGGTGCTCATCCGTGCCGTCGCGGCGGCCACCACTCCGGTGGTCTCGGCAATCGGCCACGAAGCGGACTCCCCCATCCTCGATGCGGTCGCCGACCTGCGCGCTTCCACCCCCACCGATGCGGGTAAGCGCATTGTGCCCGATATTTCGGAGGAAACCGCCCGCATCACCGAGGCCCGCGCCCGCCTGGACCGTGCGGTACTTGGCTACGTGGGCATGCAGATGAACTACATTGCGCAGCTGCGGAGCCGCCCGGTGCTCACCCACCCGGAGTCTTCCCTGCTCATGCGTGTGGAGGAGCTGAGCCAGCTACGCGAGCGCGCTCACCGTTCGGTGCAGCACCGTCTGGAGCGTGAGTCGGCTACCCTGTCGCACACGTTGGCGCGGGTGCGTTCGCTCTCTCCCGCGCAGACGCTGAACCGCGGCTACTCCATTGTTCAGGATGCCGCGGGTGCTATTGTGCGTGACGCTTCGGCGCTGAGCGAGGGCGAGCAGATTACGGTGCGTGCGGCGACCGGTTCGGCGCAGGCGACCGTGACCTCCACGGACCCCTCAAACATCTCCTAAACCCCGATACCTACGTTTTACCCCTAGTTTTTACCCCTAAGTTTTACCCCTGAAAGGTTCCTCAATGAGCGAGAACATTAGCTTCAACAGCGCCGAGCTGGGCGCACCCGTCGAAACCCTCGGCTACGAGCAGGCGCGAGCCGAGCTGGAGCAGGTCGTGCGCCAGCTGGAGTCCGGCGCCAGCGACTTGGAGACTTCCATCGCACTGTGGGAGCGTGGCGAGGCGCTTGCCGCCCGCTGCGAGGCGTGGCTGCAGGGCGCGCAGGAGCGCCTGAACGCGGCACGCGGTGCACAGCAGGGCGGTCAGGAGAGCCCGGCAAACTAAAGCCACTTCCAGCACCCGTTCTGGCACATCCGCCAGCCGTCAAACAGAAATAGCCTGCCCCGCAGCTCATCAGAACTGCGGGGCAGGCTATTTCTGTCTATATGTAGCAGAGGTGGCAGGGCTAGTGCTTCTGCTTGTAGTCAGCCATGAAGTTACCCAGGCGCTCCAGGGCGCTGGTGAGGGTCTGCGTATCGGGCAGGAACACCAGGCGGAAGTGGTCCGGGTCCTTCCAGTTGAACGCGCGGCCGTGGCTGAAGAGAATCTTCTGGCTCTTGAGCAGGTCCAGGGCGAACTGCTCGTCGTCGGTAATGTCGAAGCGCTCAACATCAATCTTCGGGAACAGGTACAGTGCGCCGTCCGCACTGGTGCAGCTGATGCCGTCAATCTCGTTGAGCATCTTGTGCGCCAGGGTACGCTGCTCGTACAGGCGACCGCCGGGAACAATCAGCTCGTTAATGGACTGGTAGCCGCCGAGCGCGGTCTGGATTGCGTGCTGCGCCGGAACGTTGGAGCACAGGCGCATGGAGGCGAGCAGGTGAATACCCTCAAGGTAGCTTGAGGCGTCCTTCTTCGGGCCGGTGATAGCGACCCAGCCCGCACGGTAACCGCAGACGCGGTATGCCTTGGACAGACCGGAGAAGGTCAGGCAGAGCACGTCGTCGCCGGTTAGAGAAGCCATGTTGATGGCCTCAGCACCGTCGTAGGTGATCTTTTCGTAGATTTCGTCGGAGAACACAACCAGACCGTGTTCGCGTGCCACGTCCACGATCTGCTGCAGGATTGCACGCGGGTACACAGCGCCGGTGGGGTTATTCGGGTTAATAACCACGATGCCCTTGGTGCGCTCGGTAATCTTCGACTTGATGTCTTCAATATCCGGGTACCAGTTGTTTTCCTCATCGCAGAGGTAGTGCACGGGCTTGCCGCCAACCAGCGCGGTGGATGCGGTCCACAGCGGGTAGTCAGGCATGGGAACCAGGATTTCGTCGCCGGTCTCGCACAGTGCCTGCAGGGTCATCGGGATCAGCTCAGACACGCCGTTGCCGAGGTAGACGGCGTCGGTGTCGAGGTTCATGATGCCGCGGTTCTGGTAGTGCTGCACAATGGCGGTACGTGCCGAGTAGAGGCCGCGGGAGTCGGAGTAACCCTGGGTTTCGGGCAGGTGGCGAATGATGTCCATCATGATCGCGTCGGGCGCTTCAAAGCCGAAGGGCGCGGGGTTACCGATGTTCAGTTTGAGGATGCGGTGGCCCATCGCTTCCATGCGATTGGCCTCGTCCAGAATGGGGCCGCGGATGTCGTACAGGACGTTACTCAACTTTGAGGACTGACGGTACTTCGTCATGATGATTTACTTTCTAGGGTGATCCAAAATGAATTGTGCTGCGTCGTCATCTGCGATGGGGTTGGAACCGCTAGTCAGACGTAGCAGGAACGAGAGGTTACCCGTGTCTAATGTAGATGATACGCGGTTAATTGCCGTCCTGGCGCTATCTGGCAGGGTACGACGGATAATGGGCACCAGTTGCTGCTGCAAAAGTGCCGTTGACGGGTCTTCCAGGGTGACCAGGCGGTTCTCTTCAATCGCGGAGTCGCTGCTGTGCAGCAGGGTCACCTGTACGGTGTCGGAGGTCAGGGCTTTAACTCGCTCGGCGGGGTCGTCCTGGATCTTCGGGTCGTGCACACGGTAGCGGTAAAGGCTACGCAAAGAATCCACACCGTAGGTGCCGCTGGAGTACCCGGTCGGAATGGAGAACGCCAGGGAAGACTGCACCTCACGCAGGTTCGCGAGAGAGTTGAGCTTGTGGCGGGCACTCACGGCGCGGGTGGTAACCAGTACATCCTTGTTGGTGGCGTGGGCGCCGTTGAGGAGCATGAGCTCTTCGGGCAGGATGCGCGAAATGGCGTTGGTCATGTCGGTGGTGCTCATGGCGCGCAGGTTGATGGGGTCTGCGGAGCGGGTGGAGCTTGCGGTGGGGCTCGCGGTTGCGTCCGTAGCATGCGCGGAGGCGGCGCTCTCCTCCGCGGTGGGGGTAGCTGCCGGGGGCAGGGTCACGCCTGCGGCTTGAGCGGAGGCACTCACGGAGGCGGCAATACGTTCGTTCTGCGCGGCGGCGGGGCTGATTTTGCCGTCGTCGGTCAGGTAGAGCAGCAGGTCTCCGCTGTAGTCGATGACCAGGTCCAACGATTCAAGCGCGGCGGCGGTGCTGCTTTCCTCATCGTCGGGCAGAGTTGCGGTAGGGGTGGCTGAGTTAGCCGAAGGAACCATGAGCCCGCGCAGGGCGGTAGCGCGGCTGTTGTCGGTGTCAACAAGTTCAACGGAGTAGCCAACCTGTCGCAGGGCGCGCGCGTACACGTGCGCCACGGCGCGCATTTCACGCAGGGCACCGTAGCCGATACGCAGGGTACCGTAGCTGGATGCGGAAGGGTCCACCTGCGGGGTTGCGTCATTATTCCCGCAAGCGGCAAGCAGCGGCATGAGCGCCAGGGAGGTGAGCGCCGCACGGCGGGTGAGGGTTCGTCGGTTCATTAGGGAAGCTTCCGTGCGTTTTCATCGGCAAGAAATTCGCGGTATTCGCGTGCCCAGCTCGCGGCGTTGGAGTAGCCCATCATGGAGGCGACCTCGTCGATGAGGGTGCCGTAGCGGATGGTGTCCAGCTCAGCGATGGGTACCCAGCGTGCCGTGTCGGAGGATCCGTTGATTTCGTGGCGCAGTTCGCCGGTGACAATGTGGGCACGGAAAACCACCCGCAGGGCGCAGAAGGGTAGCGCTTGCGGGTCTTTCTGGGTGGAACGCACGGGGAAGTGTCCGGCGTGCACGCCCAGAATGTCTTCAATGGCGACGCTGTAACCGGTCTCTTCGAGGGTCTCTCGCAGCGCGGTTTCGTCGGCCTGTTCGCCGGGTTCCATGCCGCCGCCAGGCAGGGACCAGAGGGGGCTGAGCGCGCGGTCTTCGGGAACCCAGCGGGTCATGAGCAGCTTGCCCTGCTCAATGATCACTGCGTAGGCTGCGGGTCGGGTTTCCATTGCTAATGCCATGGTTTGATTTTACCGTCTATCGTTCGTTAGCGTTTCTTGCCGCGGCGTGCGCTGGCGGCTTTGGCGGACTGTCGAGCGTGCTGGCGCGCGTTACCGTTTTTCTTGGCGTTGGCGCGCTTTTTATCGCGTGCTTCGCGGCGGGCGTTGGCGGCTCGTGCCTTCGCTTTTTCCTTTGCCTTTTCAGCGGCGATGCGTTCGGCGCGTGCCTGCCGGGTTTCGCTACCACGCTCACTGGTTGCGGTGCGGCCACGCACAATGCCGATGAAGTCCTGCAGGAGCGCCTCGAGCTCTTCGCTGCGCGGCTCGCCCTTGGGGGCACGCGGCCAGACCAGGTGCACCGGGTAGGTGTCCAGACCCGCAACGGGGCGGTAGGTGAGGTCCTTGCGGTGGTAGAAACGCGCAATGGACATGGGCACAATGTACAGACCCACACCGGCGGCAACCAGCTCGATGGTTTCCTTATCGGTCAGACCCTCGGGCACGATGCGACCGGCACTCTCACGCCATGCGCGGGAGACTTCCTCATAAGCGGGAATATTGGAGGCGGGCTGTAGCAGGAACTCCTCGGCAAGCTCCTCCACGGGCACCTCATCAAGCACGGTGAGCACATGGTCCACCGGCAGAATGACCACGGGCAGCTCCTCGTAGAGGCGGATGCTGTGGTACTTCTCGCCGTCGGCGCTTGCCGGTTCACGGTCGGGGCGCACAATACTCATGTGCGCGAAGGGATTCTCGGGCACAGCCTTACGCGCGATGGGTGCGTGCTCGGTAGCCTCGACGCTATCCTCAGCGGGCGCCTCGGAGGCAGTTTCTTCCGCAGAGTTGAGGGCAGGGTCAATCAGGCACAGGTCCTGATGCAGGGAGTCCAGGCCGCGCGCCTCACGCACGGGTACCTCCGCCAGCTGCACACGGTCGCCGAAACGCTCGTGCCAGCGGTTGAACCACTTGCCGGGCATAATCGCGGGCACGTAGCTAATGCGCAGCACGGAGCGCTGCAGCACGGGGATGGGCAGAGCCTCCGGGGTCTGGATCATCGCCAGCTGCTCGGGATGCAGGTACACGCGGGTGGGAGCTTCGCTTTCTACCTGGTCGGTAGCGTTTTCGGGCGCGTTCTGCTCGGGGTCGATTGCGGTGAGGGCAGAGTCGTTGACGGGCTGCTCTTCGAGGGTGCCTGCGGTGGAGGATGCGGATGAACTCATCCCTCCACGCTAGCACATCTTGGGCGGGTGTATTGGGGTCGGGTGAGCGCCCTCAACCCGGTGAGATAGCACCCCTATCCCCTGTCGCCGGGAGGGCTAGTTCTCGGTGATGCTCTCCGGAGCGTTCTCAACGGTTTCGTGGTTAATGCGGCGTTCGCGCAACTGAGCCACAATGACCATCACCGTAATAACAATGGCAAGGGCGAGGGGGAACATCCACGGCTCCAGGCCGAGGGCCGCAAGAATTGCGAAGCCGATGGTGGTGTAAATACACGCCCACATGAAGGTTCCAACCAGCATCGCGGGAACCCAGCGGCGCAGAGGCATTTTCGTGAAGCCGGTCGTGATGATGACCGCGGTTTGCAGGCCCACGGTGAGAAAGCAGAGGGGCACGGCAATAACGCCCCACCGGTTAATCAAGCGGCGCGCTTTACGGTAGAGGGGGCTGTCCATGGCTTTGCGGATGCGGTCGAGGCGGGCGCCGCCTTCAGCAGCGAGCGCGCCAAGAGCGTACACGATGCTGGTGCGGACGATACCGACCACCCACATGAAAGCTAGGGCAACCTCAATCGGGAGTGCGTCAAACCAATCTTTCACCCGGCTATTCTCTCATGAGTGGGCGATATTGACCTGATTGAAGGTTTTTTGAGGCTTCTTATTCGACTTTTGGAGGGGCCAGAAAATTTTTTTAAACTTTTTTTGCCGGGGGCTGTTGCCCCTTGTCGCCTGCAATGGCGCGGATTTTACTTAGGTAAACCTTAGTTTATTGACAGGGTGTCGCTATTTTCGGCTTGTCACCCGCACGGGAATTAGGATATATTTTTATTACCGAATAAGGCAGGTCTTGTGGGAAGGCCTTCCTAATCGGTCTAGAAGACTTTCTTCCTGTGTGTGATGCTAGAAAAGGAACCCCGCTGATGGGGTTCCTTTTCTTTTTATTCGTTCCTTTCCAGAGGCACATTCCCAGCAAAACAAAACCCCGACAGTGTGAACTGTCGGGGTTTTATGCGTGTCTGGAGCAAAGTCTACTTCTTACCCTGATTCTTGTCCTGGCGGTGCAGAGCGCTCAGCGGCTTGGGCAGCTGAACCGGATTCCAGGTGTTGCTGACTGCTTCAAAGGAGGAGCCAGCACCGGGATGGCGGTTCGTCGAACGAACACCACCGCTCGCCGTAGCACCGGTCGAGAGCGCCGGGTCGTTCAGGGACGCAATATCCAGAGCATCGAACTCGGAATCATCCAGGACGTCCGGCAGAGGAATCTCCTCGGGAATCGGCTGAGCGGGAGCCTGAGTAGCAGGTGCCGCAGGCGCCTGGCGGACGGGCGAACCATCGCGCAGAGCCTGGCGAGCCACCGGCTGGGCCGGCTGAATAGCCGGCTGCTGTGCGGGAGCCTGCTGCTGAGCGGCAGGCGCCTGGGCAACCTGCGCAGGCTGAGGTGCTACCGGCTGAGCGGGAGCCACAGGTGCCTGAGCAGGATGTGTAGGCTGAGCAGACGGCACGGGCTGAGTGTGCTGGGGCTGAGCGGGCTGGCTCGGAACAACCGGAGCCTGAGCCACCTGAGGCTGTGCAGCAGTACGCGGTGCACTAGCAGAGGAAGCAACAGAACCGCTCTCCTGGTCAAAGAGCACGCTACCGCGGCGAATCGGCTGGAAGCGGCTCGGACGCTGCTGGCGGCGCTCCTGACGGTGACCTGCGGGCGCCTCCGCCGGGCGGGCAGAACGGGCAGGTACGGGACGAGAAGAATGAGCAGGTGCCGCAGCAGGCGCTTCCGCACGAGGAGCCGCCTCGGGAGCCTCATCGGAGGACTCCACCGCAATGTGCGCACGGCTCGGGCGTGCCGCCTCACGGCTCACGTTGCGGGCAGTAGTCTCACGGGTTGCGGGGCGAGCCTGATGTGCAGGCTCTTCGACAGCTTCAGCTTCCGGCGCTTCAGTATCCTCTACAGGCTCAGAAGCGTCATCGTAAGCTTTTTCGTCGTCAGACTCTTCATACGCCTCAGCGTCAGTACCCTCGGCATCTTCTGCTTCTGCCTTGGCGCGCCGCTCATCGCGGTTCGCCTTAATCTGGTTGCCAAGAGACTCCAGCAGACCAAAACGGCTTACAGCCCACGCGCCGCCAGCAAGAATCAGGAAGAGAACAGCCCAACCCCACGCCAGAACCCCAAAGAGCGCCAGAAGACCGGTCACCAGGGCAAGCACGCCCAGACCAGCCGCAACCAGCAGGGCGATACCGCTCAGGCTCGAGGTATCAAAGTAGGACAGCGGCGAGGGCTTCGACTCCTCCACCACCGGAATCTCATCGGTGTAGGGAGCAGTCGGGGAAGAATCACGAATCTGCGAAATAGAAGCCGTATCCGGGGCAGGCTGAACAGCATCCTCTACGGCGTGAGAGGAACGGGAAGAAGCCTGTGGAAGAGCAGAAGAGGGTAGGGAGGTACCCGGCGCCACCGCATGATCGGAAGACTGGTACGCCTCCGACTCATTCAGCAGCACGCCTGCAGAGGCGAGAATGTCCTCAGCGGTACGCTCGGCGCTAATCAGGGGACGCTCGGGCTCCACGGAGGGACCAGCGGGCGCGCGACGGAGGCTCCTGGGCACAAACCACAGCAGCAAAATCACGGTCAGAATTACCAACACACCGGAGGTGTTCAAAAGCGTCATATTCAGGTCGCCCTCTATCGTCCCTTTATCCCTAGACTTTAATCATACCCTTATATTCCCAATGCTTTCCATAAGCGGCAAGAATCGGGCTGGATATGCGCATATACCCCAGAAGGAATATGCGCACTACGACGTCGTTGCGTCCCTGCACAAGACACACTCTGGACCCTCACCCAGTAGCACGCCACGCACATAACGGACACGAACGACGCAAAGGAAGGCGCCCTCCCTCAGGGCTAACGCCCCACCAGAAAGAACGCCTTCCTCAGCGTGGTTGGTATTTATCGGTTGCCCTCATCAGAGAGCGAATGCAGAGTAATTAGCAGTTCTCTGCGACAAAGTCCTTCAGCCATGCGCGCAGGTCGTCACCGAACTCGGGACGCTCAGCAGCAAGAATAACGTTTGCCTTCAGGTAGGACAGCTTGTCACCGGTGTCGAAACGGCGGCCGGAGAAGACCACACCGTAGACGCCTTCGCCTTCGCCCTCACCCTGAGCCAGGGTCTGCAGAGCGTCAGTCAGCTGAATCTCGCCGCCGCGGCCCGGAGCGGTGTTCTCCAGAACCTCGAAGACCTTCGGGCTCAGAACGTAACGGCCGATCACAGCGTAGTTCGAGGGAGCCTCATCAGCAGCGGGCTTCTCAACCAGACCGGTGATCTTCACGAAACCGTCTTCGCCCTCAACAGCCTCAATAGCAGCTGCACCGTAAGCGGAAATAGCCTCGCGGGGGACCTCCATCAGAGCAACGACGGAACCGCCGGTGCGCTCCTGGACCTCCACCATGCGGGAGAGCAGGTCTTCCTTCTCATCAATCAGGTCATCACCGAGCAGAACAGCGAATGCCTCATCGCCAACGTGGCGCTTTGCGCGCAGAACAGCGTGGCCCAGGCCCTTGGGGTCGCCCTGACGCACGTAGTGCAGGTCGCCGCCCATCTCATTGGTAGCTACCACAGAAGCGAGCAGAGCGTCCTTACCCTGCTCAGCGAGCTGCTGCTCCAGAACGGGAACGCGGTCGAAGTGATCCTCGAGAGCGCGCTTGTTACGGCCGGTAATCATCAGAACGTCATTCAGACCGGCACGGATTGCTTCCTCCACCACGTACTGAATCGCGGGGCGATCAACGACGGGGAGCATTTCCTTGGGGGTTGCCTTCGTGGCGGGCAGGAATCGGGTGCCCAGACCAGCAGCAGGAATAACTGCCTTAGTAACAGACTTAATTTCAGTAGCCATGCCACAAGAATACCCTAAGTTGTAAAGTACTTAAGCTGATTTATCGACACTATGACGTGAAAAAATCTTCAACGTGACTAACTACATATCGGTGAAGGTACATTCTTCGGGTTGTAGAGAAAATACGTTCCTCGAAACCCAATGCTATTTTCTGCAATCCCTATACTAAAAAGTAGATTCTATAGCCCAGCAGAGTAGGTTGCTTTTTGCCGCCCATAAGGATGTTTTCACCCCACCTCGGAACGCCTCTCAACGCGGAGGCACCACGACTCAAACCAGCCAAACTAGGCCATAGAGCCACTCTCCTCCACCCCGCATAAGACCTCACCCGCAAAGACGATGGGACACACCATGCCTCTCAATACCGCAGCCGCCACCAGCAACTCCGATACCGGTGCCAGCGCAGAAGATATCTCCCTGGATAAAGACATTCTCCGCTCTCAGATTCGCCCCCGCCGCCTCACCGCACGCAGCCACCGCGGCGAACACGACCAGCAGCAGATAGCTGACCTTTTCACCCACCACATTCTTGAAGCGGTCGCGCAGCGCCTCCACTCCCCCGGCACCATTGCGGCATACCTGCCCACCAAGTCCGAACCGCCCATCATCGAAGCACTAACCCGCCTGCACAAGGACGGACACCGCATCCTCGTGCCCGTCGTGCGTCCCGGCCGCAAACTCGCCTGGGTGCACTGGGATCCCGCCGTCGAGCACCCGCTCAGCCCCATGGGAATCCCCGAACCCGAAGGCGAAGAACAGGACGAGCGAGCCTTCGTGAACGCCGATGTGCGCCTCGTCCCCGCTCTCGCCTTTGATGCTGACGGGCACCGCCTCGGTCAAGGAGGCGGCTACTATGACCGCATTATCCCCCTGCTCAGCGCACAGCAGCTGAAGGAGCAGAGCATCGGCGTGGTCTTTGCCGATGAAATTTATGAAGCTATTCCCTACGACCAGTGGGACGCTATTCTGCCAGTCATCCTCACCGAAGAAGGCGTTTTCCGCACCTCTCAGCAGTCACCGATGTAGCCGGTTGACCAGCACCGCCCACCTCCTGATTGACACCCCAAATCTTCATGCAAAAGCTCAAAGATATGCAGGAACACACGACCAAAATCGCTCAGGAAAAAGGCAAAAAGAAACCAGAAATAGCTTTTTGAGAAGAAACCGCAAATAGCCCAGAGCGTTTCAAAAGCGGTACACTCAAACCACTGTTATTAAACCCGCTCAACGAAAAATCGATACAGAAGGACAATATGCCGGTCTACGTTTACCAGTGCAAGAATTGCAATCACGTCTTTGAACAGCGCCAGTCCTTTAGCGACGATGCACTGCGCGTCTGCCCGCAGTGCGGCGAAGAAACCCTGCGCAAGCGCTACAACACCGTCGGCGTGACCTTCAAGGGTTCCGGCTTCTACAGCACCGACAAGGGCAACTCCTAAACGGGGTTCCACACCAGCCAAAAGAGGGGCGGGGCAACACAGGTTGCCCCGCCCCTCGGCGTTTAAGAAGCACTCCCGGTACGGATGCGCTACACGATATTGTTACCCCAGTGCGGAGGACGCTGCTGACGCATCCATTCCAGACGCTCACGCTCCTCCGGGGCCAGCGGCTGCGCGGAAGCGGTCGCCTTCTTGGTACCGGCCTTCTGGGGGTTCTGTTGCTGAGCACCGGTTTTCTTCGCGGAAGCACCCGCGGCAGACGAGGTACCCGAAGCCACCACCGGAGGCGTCGTCACACCCACCAGCAGAGGCTCAGCCCCGCTCACCGAGCCGCCGCCGCTCACGCGGCGGTGTCCACGGCGAGGCTTCGGCGTTGACGAATAACTAGCCACGAACCTCAGCATCCTCGTCCATATCCAGGTAGTGCAGCACGCGCGCCACCACGGCGTCCGGATCAGCAAATACTTCCAGGGTGCCCAGCGTAATGTAGTTCCAGCCCGTGCGGCTCAGACGCTCCGGCACCAGGCGGGTACGCTCACGCACCGAAGCACGCGCATAATTCGGCTCACCATCGGAGCACGCCACCAGCGGCATAGCCGCCGGAACACTCGGGTTCGAAGAGACCACGGGAGCCACACCCAGCGCGGGAACCGGCTCAGCCGCCAGCTTCTCCGGGGCGTGCGCAATCAGAGCGATATCGCCCTCACCGCGGGTCACACGCACACCGCGAGCCTGCAGACGCGCCACCAAATCGTTCAGCAGCCAGTCGCCCAAATCCGGGGTGTCCGCGTCGTCGACGGCCAAGAACGCGTTACGCGGCAGGGTCTCCGGCACGCGCTGTGCCTTCGCTTCCACCTCTTCACGCGCCTGACGTTCCGCGTGTTCACGCAGCAGGTGGTAGAAATCCACCGCGCCATGATGCAGCTTCTGCGGGTCCAGCTCGGAGGGGTCAATGCACGAGACAATGCGCAGGGCACGGCGTGCACGAGTCAACGCCACCACAAAGCCCTGGCGACCGTGCTCAGCAGACAGCTGACCCAAATCGTAGGACGCCTGACCCAGGCGGGCACGACCCACACCCAGGGAGAAAATCACGGTATCGCGTTCGAGGGTCTCGGCGCGGGTCAGGTCGACCACGCGGAAAGACTCTTCACCAGCGGCGAAGAACGGCCCCAGCTGCGGGTACAGGCTCAGGGCGTGACGCACCGACTCAGCCACACGCTGAGCGTGCTTCGGGCTAGCCGTCACAACCGCCAGCGAACGGTCCGGGGTACGGTAGGCGTGCTCCAGTACCAGGTTTGTCACGCGCTCCACCTCAACACCGGGCGAATCCAGGTTCGCGTTATCGCTCACTTTACCGCGAGTATCAATGTACTCAACGGTCAGCGAACCGGCAGGCTGGGCGGAGGCGCGGCTCACCGGAGTCGCATGCAGCTGCGAACCGTAGAACTCACGGTTCAGGTAGTCGAGAATCACCGGGTCCATGCTGCGGTGCAGCATCGCCAGGGTGCGGTTGGGCAGTACGGTAGCGAGCACGTCGAAGGTGCTGTCCAGTTGCTCGTCGGTCGGCTCGGGAGCGCCGAAAGTCGGCGCAGACACGATGAACGGCGAGGGGTAACCCGAGTGCGGGTCGCCCAGGGCAATCACCTGGTCGGCGCGGGTAATCGCCGGCAGGTTCGCCGCCAGCGGGGTCGACTCGGAGTCCAGCAGCAGCACCGTATCAAAACGCATGGAGGCGGGAACCTTACGCGCAAGGGCGAACGGGCTCGCCGTCCACAGCGGAAACAGGGTACGCGCCATGACCGGGGCGTGAGTCAGCAGCTCTTCGAGCACGAACTCGTAGCCGCGCAGCTGGCTCTTCAGGTACGCCGCCTGGTCGTGCTCAGACTCAATACGCTCGGTCCACACGCGCGCAACCTTCGCCAGCAGACGCGCCGGGGCGCTGGTCATGTGGGCGTAGTCGGCACGGCGGAAACGGGACTCCGTATCGCGCAGGCGGTCGCCATCCAGCAGCTTACCCTCGTGATGCTGCAGCAAGAACTCCAGGGCAGACTGCCACCAGGCAAGCTCCAGCTCATCGGAAACAACCTCAGTCGGAACCTGACGCGCGTACAGGTCATCGAGCAACTCCGACAGGCCGCGCTCACGCAGCTTCTGAGTCAGGGCGTCACGCTCCGGCAGGGTCATGAGCAGCACGCGGTCCGCCATGAGGGCATCCAGGCGCGCATCCAGAGCATCCAGGTCGGTGCGCACGAAGTCGGTGCCCTCAATGGTATCCGCAAGAACAATACCCAGACCCGCCAGCTCAGACACCAGAGAGTTCAGGGCTGCAGCCAGCTGGTCCAGGTTCTCCGGAATCTGCGGGGTGCGGGGCGCCTCAATGTGGCGAATCCACTCGGCACGCTCAGCCTGAACCACCTTCAGCTGCTCGTGCAGGTCACCGATATTCACGCCGGGCAGGATGTATTCCTTCGCCGCACGGCGCAGGCGGGAACGCTGCATACTGCTCATCTCGATGCCGTTCTCACGGCGCCACGAACCGGAGGCAGTCGCCGCAATCAGGTCGGTCACCGGGCGGTCGTAGACATCCGCACGGAAACGCTTGAGCGTCTCACGGATACGCATCAGAATCGCCAGCTGCGACTCCCACTCAGCGATGGTGCGGCCGCGGCGCAGACCCAGCATGGCGCTGGTCTGGTTCATCGCCTCACGCAGGTTCAGCAGGGAGGACTTGAGGGTAATGACCAGGGCGTACGCCTCGGCGGCTTCCTCGTCATTGACCAGGCGGGCACGGTACCACGGGGAGGTGCGCGAAGCCGCCGCAAAACCATCAATCTCACCCAGACGCACCAGCTCGGCACGCACCTGCTCACGCTCCAAGAGCGAATCGAGCATAGGGCGGTCAAAACGCACGCGGGTTGCCGGGCCGTCCTCGGAGGCGGTCAGCTCAGCCAGACGCTGCAGCGCCGAGTAGACAGAAATCTGCCAGTTGGCGTCCTTGTTCAGCAGGGCACGAGTGTGGTCGAGCAGCGCGGCACGGGTCGCCACAAGCTCTTCGTTCAGGTCCTCAGAGTTAGGCTCTTCGGCGCCCTCATTACGCACGATTGCGCGAATGAACTCGGCGCGCTGAGCCTCAGCATCGTGCTCGGCAAGCAGGTCGTAGCGCAGGCTCTCAATACCGGTGCGCTTGAGCAACGCCGAGAATTCAGCGAGGGTGGAGCGCTTCTCGCCCACCACGAGCACGGATTTACCGCGACCCATCAGGGCGGATGCAATATTCACGGCGGTACGCAGCGGCTCGGTGCCGGGCGCCGCAGTGATGGTGAAGGAGAATCCGCTGACCGCGGTGTCGACAATTTCCTGGGCGTTCGCATCCGCGTCCAGCAGGAGCATTTCCTCTGCCGGGTCACGCTGGTCCAGGGGCGGCTGCAGGTTGTGGGCGTTGAGCTCGCGCGGCTTCACGCCGGGCACCTTCAGCGCCGCCAGGTCACGAACCAGCGGGGTGATGGCGGTGTGCGGCAGCTCGCCCAGGCTTTCCTTCAGGTCAGCAAAAGTGGAGATAAAGTACTTCGACTCGATGGTCATGCCCGGAATACAGCCTGCTGAGGCGCGCATACGTTCAATGACCGGCTCGGGGTCCAGACGGGACATGGAGTTCGCCAACTGCGCCACATCCATGGTGCCCAGGTCGATGCCGTATTCCTGCTTGATCTGTCGGACCATCGCCGGGTTCAGGCGTGCAGAACCGGCGAGGCGCAGCTCGAAGTCGTCGTCCTTCGGGTGCGGGGTGATGCTCAGCGGCGCCATGAGAATCGGCGCGATGAAGCGCTTCTCGTAGGCGGCAGCATCCTCGCGGGTGTCGTGCGACAGCCAGGAGGCGGTACCCGCCACGAAGTAGCCGGAGTCCAGGCCGTGGTCGGTGGCGAGTTCGTAAATCTTGGTGCGCAGGGTGCGTGCGGAACGCATGCCCGCCTCCAGCTGCGACTTGTCGCGCAGAATCGTGGAGAGGCGGGTCTTACGTCCGGCGAGCAGCTGTGCCAGGCCGGAGGGGTTCGCCTCGGACAGGTCGATGTGCACGTAGTCGACCTGGTTGAAGTCGAGCATCGCGTCGGGACCGGTGTAGACGTCCATCTGTTCCGCCCAGCGCTCAAGCCCCGCCGAGGGGTCAAAGTCCTCGTGGGCGGGGTTCAGGTGTGCGGGCAGCTCGGCGATGTTGATTTCGTCGGCTACTTCGTGGGTTTCCTCTGCTGAGGTCGCGGCGGCTGCGGCGGGCTGAGCGGTATCAGCCGGGGCGCCGGGTGCGTGTTGCGCGTCGGTAGGCTCGGGAATCTGGTTCACGTCGTGAGTGTCCTTGTGGGTCAGTGCGGTGTACGTTTGCGCGTACACACCGAAGATGGTGGTTCTTCCGGGGTCCTCTGCCCGGTGTGCCTCATGCTGTGTTTCAAGCGGGGCGGGTGTCAGTGCGCGCCTGCGTGCTTAATGCGCCGATGTGCTTAATACGCCGGGTGCTTACTTCGACCACATTGCGATGTTGGCGACGAGCAGCACTACGGTCACCAGTACGTAGAAGACCAGGGCGGGCAGAAGCGCCCAGCGGTACTTGGGCGCCAGCTCGCCTTCCAGGTTGCCGAAGCGCAGGGAGCGGAAGAGGAAGAAGCTCAGAATCGCGCCGGGCAGGTTACCGATGATGACCAACAGAATGGTCAGGTACAGGGCGTAGGCTCGTTCGGTGCGTTCGTTCTCTGCACCCGCGAGCTTGAGGGTGCCGCCCAGCAACAGGCTGAGGCATGCGTTCAGGAATGCCACGGTGAAGAAGGGAATCTTCAGGGCTGCTTGGAAGTCCATCTGGGAGTTCGCTGCACCCAGCACAATCCACAGCAGTAGCAGCGCGGGGATGATCATGAGGTACCAGAACAGGTACTTACGCATCTTCTCGGTGTTTTCGATGAGCGCGAAAATTGCGGTCACTGGGTGTCTCTTTCAGATGGTCTCAGGCGGATTCGGTCGGATTCAGGAGGAGTGAGTGAAGGAGCAGGTGGGCACAGTAATGCCTTATCAGGCGTCGGTTTCATCCCCAGCGTTGAGGGCGTCATCCACCTGGTCCTGTAGGGATTCGCGGCGCTCATTCTCAACGTGTTCAATGTAACGGCGCACGATGTAGTCCAGCAGCACCGACAGCGCAACAAAAGAGTAGTAGGGCTTACGCTGGGTGCTGATCTGGGTGGGGGTCGTCTGGTAGTGCAGGGAGTACTCGGCGTGCGAGGACATGTAGTTCACGCCAATGGCGGTCACCGCAATCATGGGGATGCGGCGTAGCGCCAGCATCTTAATGTGTTCGCGCATGTTCTCGGTCTGACCGGAGAAGGACACAATGATGACCACGTCGTCCTGGGTCATATTGTTCATGGCGCTTTCGAACTCATTACGTGCCGGGATGACCTGGCAGAACTTACCGCAGACCTGCATGGACTTGGTAAATTCCTGCACAGCATTGCGCTGAGCGTAGCCGGTACCGAAGCAGTACACAGTGCGAGCCTCATGGATGCGCTTGAGCAGTCCGCTCAGCTCCATGTGCTCGAGGTAGTCATAGGTGCGCTGAATATCTTCGCGGCCGCTCTCAATGAACCGCGGGTTGAAGGGTTCGCTGCGGTTCAGAGAGGACTTAATGAAGTACTTCAACTCAGCAAATCCGGAGAAGTTCAGCTTCTTCGTCAGGCGGATAATTGAGCTGGTCGAAGTATACGTTTTATGTGCCAAAGAGTTGATCGTTGACTCCGCAACGAACTCTTCATTTTCTAGCATGAATGCCAAAATTTCCCGTTCAGTTTCACTGAATCGGTGCTGGTTCGCATTCACGACGTCTTGTAAATCCACTCAAAGCTCCTGAATCCGATGGTGAGCAATATATAAATAGTACACGCTCTAGAGTCATCGGCCAGGGTGGGTGTGGGCGGTCATCTCTCACTTTATGCGGGCATGCCAGCAGATTTGGGCACGGATGCGAGCCTGAATACAGCTTCGCCGGCGGCATCGGTGTTACCCGATACCGCCGGCGAAGTCTATACCTTATGAGGCGTCATGCCGTCAGGCGGTTGAAAGCTGAGGTCTCTTAGGAGAGGGTCTTAGCTTCGTTCACCATGGTCTCGAAACGCTCGCGAACCTGGGGAACATCCATGCCGACGATAACCTGGAATGCCTTGCCCTTACGGACCAGACCCAGAGCGCCTGCATTCTTGAAGTCTGCATCCGAGGGGCTGACGAGGGACTCATCAGCAACGGAGACACGCAGGCGGGTTGCGCAGTTGTTCACGGTGGTGATGTTCTCTGCGCCACCAAGCAGTTCGAGGAAGCCTGCTGCGCGGGGTGCGTAGAGGTCGCCGTCAGCTGCGGGAGCAGCTGCGCCGCCGGCCTTCTCAGCAGCCTTAGCAGCCTTGTACTCTGCCTTGCTGTAGAGCTTGGTCTCGCCGCCGTCTTCTTCACGACCGGGGGTCTTGAAGTCGAACTTCAGAATCATGAAGCGGAAGATTACGAAGTACAGGACGGTGAAGCACAGGCCCACACCAATCTGCATGAGGTAGGTGCCGGAGTGGTTTGCCCACAGCGGAATCCAGTTCTGGAACAGGAAGTCGATCAGACCGCCACCCATGTTACCAACCAGACCCAGCTGGTACATGATTGCTGCCATGGATGCTGCCAGGATTGCGTGAACCAGGAACAGCGGGGGTGCCAGGAACAGGAAGGTGAACTCGAGGGGCTCGGTGATACCGATCAGGATTGCGGTGAGGCTGACGGGAATCAGCAGAGCGAGAACTTCCTTGCGCTTCTCGGGACGAGCAGTGGTGTAGAACGCCGCTGCGATACCGATGGGTGCGAAGACCTTGGAGTTACCGTGCAGTGCGAAGCCGCCGCCGGGGAACAGTTCCTTCAGGGGCTTGTCGCTCTTTGCAAACTCGGTCAGGTGGGTCGGCCAGTCCTTAGTGATACCGTTCGGGGTAACAACGTTACCGAAGACGAACGGGGAGTAGATGAAGTGGTGCAGACCGGTCGGAATCAGGAAGCGCTCGAGGAAGGTGTAAACCCACACGCCGAGTGCGCCGGATGCGATGAAGAAGCCCTGCAGGGAGGAGATGCCGTGCTGAGCGTAGGGCCACAGCCAGGAGAACAGGAAGGCGATGGGCATCATCAGGAAGAAGCATGCGCCGTAGACGAACTGGGAACCCTGGAAGACGCCGAGGAAGTCGGGCAGCTTCTTGTCGAACCAGCGGTTGTGGGCCCACACCACGATTGCGGAGATGATGATTGCACCGAAGATACCGGTGTCCATGGTCTTGATACCGGCGATCATCTTCAGACCGGTACCTGCCGCGCTCTCAGAGATGTCGGTGGTGTAGTCCAGGTCGAAGAAACCGGTGCCGCCCTTGCCCCATACCTTGAGCATGGTGCCGACGAAGTAGTTGAAGGTCAGGTAGACCATTGCAGCTTCCAACACTGCACGTGCGTTAGCGGTCTTTGCCAGTGCAATGGGCAGACCGATCGCGAAGAGCAGTTCCATCTGGTTGAAGACGGTCCACGCACCGGACTCCCATACGGCCCAGAACTGGGACCAGAGGTTGTTCTTATCGGCGGCCAAGCCAATCAGCTGGTCGTTCTGCGCGATAATCGCGATACCGACCGCGAGGCCAGCGAATGCGAAGAGAAGAACGGGTGCCAGCATGGCAGAGCCGAACCTCTGTACTTTTTCCATCATGAGGCTATACGCCCTTTCGGGTTGTCGAGTGAGCGGACGCAGGGGTTGGCGATCATTGCCAGCCTGCGATGGTCACACCGCATCTTTATACCCTCAAACGAAAGTATATGAGACGGGTGCCACATATCCTGCGTGCGCTAAATGCCGAATGTGTTTTAGACAGAAACAATAATGCCAGGTCATACCTGCCCACAGGTACCAAAACTGTGAGTTTTGAAAGAGTTTTTCAGAACCTGAAACATATCCCGGCACTGGTTAAAAATACTTGCTGCAGATGAGACTTTTTCCCTATTACCTAGCGCACAGAATCGATAGCATAAACAGTGCACCCATAGGTCAGAGTGCATAAACACTCGCCACCTCAATGCGCGGTGCACATATCATTCTTCAACCTCACACATACCCCGGACTTAATACATGCGCTTCCTCACCCTCAATACGCACAGCTGGTGCGAAATCCACCAGATTGCCAAGATCCATACCCTCGCCAAGTTCATCATTGAACAGCAGGTGGACGTCATTGCGTTGCAGGAAGTCAACCAGCTCACTTCCACCCCCGTGGTGAAGGAGCCCCTCAACTACCGCGGCGGCGCGGGCATTCCGGTCCGCGAAGACAACTACGCCCTGCTGCTCGTGCAGGCGCTCAACGAAATGGGTGCCACTTACGAGTGGACCCTCACCGAAACCCACATCGGTTGGGACCGTTACGACGAATGCGTAGCTATCCTCTCGCGCCTGCCGATTCGCGGTATCAAGCCCATCAATATGTCCCCCGGCTACGGCTACCACCAGGTGCAGCGCCGCGCCGCCCAGGCAGCGCTCATCGAGACTGAGACGGGCACCTTCTGGTGCGCCACCACCCACATGTCCTGGTGGGACTTCGACGGCGAACCCCTCTTCGCGCAGGAATACGCACACCTCTCGCAGGAGCTTGCCGAGTGCGCCCGCACCGCCCCGGTACTACTCGGCGGCGATTTCAACTCCGCAGCACACCTGAGCGATGAAGGCTACGCGTTGGTCACCTCCAGCGGCATGATTGACACCCGCTCCCTGGCGGAGCACACCGACGGCGAGAACACCGTCCACCGCGAAATCGCCGGCTGGGAAGGCAGCACGGACGCCAAGCGCATCGACTTCGTCTTCGCCGACCGACTGCTCACGGTCAACTCCCACGCGGTTGTCTTCCGTGACAACTCCCCCGAAGCAATCTCCGACCACAGCGGTCTGCTACTAGAGATTGACCCCTCCAGCTGGGCACCGCAGAGCCTCCTGACGCCCCTCACCACCCAGCACTAAGGTCATCAGACTTTAGCCGCCTATAGGGCGGCCCCGCACAACACTCATCCATACCAAAGGAAGGAAGAACAATGACGACCCAGACCCAGTGGTGGCAGGAACCCGTTGTCTACCAGATTTACCCCCGCTCCTTCAACGACTCCAACGGCGACGGCATCGGTGACCTGCCCGGCATCACCGAGAAGATTCCGTACCTCGCCGACCTGGGTATTCAGGTGCTGTGGCTCTCCCCCATCTACGCGTCCCCGAACGACGATAACGGCTACGACATCTCCGACTACCGCGCCATCATGGCCGAGTTCGGCACCATGGAAGACTTCGATGAGCTGCTCGAAACCGCGCACAAGCACGGCATCAAGCTCATGATGGACCTGGTCGTCAACCACAGCTCCGACGAGCACGAATGGTTCAAGCAGGCACGCTCCTCCAAGGACAACCCCTACCGCGACTACT
>NZ_KV795073.1:45181-236624 GCF_001808945.1 Rothia sp. HMSC071B01
CCTCCAAGGACAACCCCTACCGCGACTACTACATCTGGCGCGACCCCAAGGGCTTCGACGAGGACGGCAAGCCGATTCCGCCGAACAACTGGATTTCCTGCTTCAGCCCCTCCGTGTGGGAATGGGACGAGGCGACCGGCCAGTTCTACCTGCACTACTTCTCCGTCAAGCAGCCCGACCTGAACTGGGAGAACCCGAAGGTCCGCGAAGAGGTCTACGACATCATGCGCTTCTGGCTGGACAAGGGCGTGGACGGCTTCCGCATGGACGTCATCAACCTAATTTCTAAGGACCTCTCCTTCCCCGAGGACCCGGCAGTCCTCGCTGGCGGCCTCGACAACTCCCTGGCTGTCGCAGCGAACGGCCCGCGCGTGCACGAATTCCTGCAGGAGATGAACCGCGAGGTCCTGAGCAAGTACCCGGTCATGACCGTGGGCGAAACCCCCTGCGTGACCGTGGACGACGCCGCACTCTACACCGGTTTCGACCGCAACGAGCTGCAGATGGTCTTCCAGTTCGAGCACATGGACGTAGACGCCTCCGAAGGTGGCGTGACCGGCAAGTGGTCCGACCGCCGCTTCAACCTGGTTGACCTCAAGAAGGTCCTCACCCACTGGCAGGAGGGCCTGCACGGCCGCGGCTGGAACTCCCTGTACTGGAACAACCACGACCAGCCGCGCACCGTCTCCCGCTTCGGTAACGACTCCCCCGAGTACCGCACCGTCAGCGCCAAGATGCTCGGCACCGTGCTACACCTGATGCAGGGCACCCCCTACATCTACCAGGGTGAAGAGCTGGGCATGACCAACGTCTTCTTCGACGATGTGAAGGACTATAACGACCTGGAGATTCACGACTCCTGGCGCAAGTACGTTGAGGAGTCGGGCCGCGTTTCCGCTGAGGACATGCTGCGCTACATCAGCGCCTCCGGCCGCGATAACGCCCGCACCCCCATGCAGTGGAACGCCGGCGAGAACGCAGGTTTCACCACCGGCACCCCGTGGCTGAAGCTGAACCCGCGTTACACCGAGATTAATGCGGAGTCCGAGCTGGCTAACCCGGATTCGGTGTTCTACCACTACCGCGACCTGATTAGCCTGCGCCGCGAGCACCCAATCGTCCTGACCGGCGAGTACCGCCTGCTGGATGAAGAGGACGACCAGGTCTACGCCTACCTGCGCGTGAACTCTGACGAGGACGCCGCCGCAACCGGCGAGCGCGCCCTGTTGGTCGTCGCCAACTTCACCGATGACACCGTTCAGCTGAACTACGCGGGCGGCAACCTGGATTCGGTGGTGCTAACCAACTCGCAGGCGCTCTCCCCGACTGAGCTGAAGGCAATCGAGAACGCCCCGAAGCTGATTAGCTCGAACTATCGCGATGAGAACCGCGAGTTCACCGACGAGGGCACCCTGTTGCGCCCCTACGAGGCGAAGGTGTACCTCTTCGGTAACGCCAAGTAGTCGTACCCCACTCATACTGTGCGAAGGGGGACCAGCTACAGACATTCCGGTCCCCCTCGCCCTATACTTCAATCACAGACACCTTTTTCCTCTTCGGCGTAACCCGCCGGTACAGAAAGGCAATTATGAGCAACTCCGAGGCATACGAGGTTCCCTCCTACGAGGGCCGCCAGTGGTGGAAGGAAGCCGTGGTGTACCAGGTGTACCCCCGCTCCTTCAACGACGCAAACGGCGACGGCATCGGCGATCTGAAGGGTATCACCGAGAAGCTGCCCTACCTGGCTAAGCTGGGCATCAACGTCATCTGGCTCTCCCCCGTGTTCGATTCGCCGAACGTGGATAACGGCTACGACATCTCTGACTACTTCGCCATCATGAGTGACTTCGGCACCATGGAAGACTTCGACGAGATGCTTGAGACCGCCCACAAGCACGGCATCAAGATCCTGATGGACTTGGTCGCAAACCACACCTCCGATGAACACCCCTGGTTCAAGGAATCTCGCTCCTCCAAGGACAACCCCTACCGCGACTACTACATTTGGAAGGACCCGAAGGGCTTCGACGAGGACGGCAACCCGATTCCTCCGAACAACTGGGCATCCGAGTTCGGCGGCCCGGCGTGGGAGTGGGACGAGGCGACCGGCCAGTTCTACCTGCACATCTTCTTCAAGGAACAGCCCGACCTGAACTGGGAGAACGAGAAGGTTCGCGAGGACCTGTACTCCATGGTCCGCTGGTGGCTGGACAAGGGCGTTGACGGCTTCCGCCTGGACGCTATCAACATCATCTCCAAGCCCGAGGGCTACCCGGATGACCCCTCCACCGACTACGAGAAGCACACCTCCTCGAGTCCTTTCGTCATTACGAACGGCACCATGGTGCACCCGTGGATGAAGGAGCTCACCCGCGAGACCTTCAGCCGCTACGACGTGATGACCGTGGGCGAGACCAGCGCAACCAGCCCCGAGGACGCTAAGCTGTGGGCTGGCTACCACACCGGTGAGCTGAACATGATCTTCCACTTCGATCACATGGGCGTGGATAACGACCCGAACGGCAAGCTGGGCGGTAAGTGGTCCTACGCGCCGTACAAGCTGACCGAGCTCAAGCGCATCCTGAACGACTGGCAGACCACCCTTGAGGGTAACGCCTGGGGTTCGCTGTACTGGAACAACCACGACCAGCCGCGCGTTGTCTCCCGTTTCGGTAACGATTCGGATGAGTTCCGAACCCTGTCCGCTAAGCAGCTGGCGACCACCCTGCACTTCATGCAGGGCACCCCGTACATTTACCAGGGTGAAGAAATCGGCATGACCAACGTGAAGTTCGATTCGATTGAGGACTACCGCGATGGTGACTCGATCCGTTTCTACGAGGACATGCACGTTGACCACAAGCGTCTGAGCCACGAAGAGGCGATGCAGGCGATTTACATTAAGGGCCGCGATAACGCTCGTACCCCGGTTCAGTGGGATGCCTCCGCTAACGGTGGTTTCAGCCCCGAGGGTGTGACCCCGTGGATTGCTGTGAACCCGAACTACCCGGCGATTAACGCTGAGGCTGTTCTGGCTGATGAGGATTCGATCTTCTACCACTACCAGCAGCTGGTGGCTCTGCGCCGCGGCAAGCTGAAGGACCTGATGGTTTACGCATCCTTCGCTCCGGTGGATTCGGTTCAGGTTCCGCACAACGAGGACGAGGCTGTGTACGCGTACACCCGTACCGGTGGTGCGGATGGCAGCCCCGCGAACGAGTCTTTGCTGGTTGTTTCGAACTTCACCGCTGAGGAGCAGGAGCGCGACTTTGCTGTGCTTTCTGAGACTCGTGAGGCTGGTGCTCGTGTTGAGCTGGTGAGCTCGAACTACAAGGACGACGCGGGTTCGACCCTGCGCCCCTACGAGGCGAAGGTGTACCACATCGTTCGCTAAGCGCTGTAGCTCGTTGAGTGCTACCGCGTGCCGATAAGGTGATAGACAGCAGAAGGAGGGTGAGGCTTATGCCCCGCCCTCCTTTTGTGTTGTCTCCTGTGTTCTCCCGGCGTGCTTTCTTGGCTCTGCTTAGCTGGCGGCTCTACTTAGCTGGCGAAGACGAACTGCAGAATCGGCACGGCGAGCGCAATCATTCCCACGCTGACGACCGCCCCGGCGGCAATGACGGGGGCTGCGGTGCCTTCGTGCCGGTAGTGGGTTTCTAAGATGACGATGTTCGCGGCTGGCGGCAGGACCGCAAGGATGAAGAGCACCTGCGGATGCGCGAGCAGCTGGTCGAAGTGCACGCCCGCCGTATCGTGTGCCCAGCGGGCAAGCGCCAGCACGCCGACGCTGTAGACGCTCACGAGCCCGGCGCGTAGGAGAGCCCATCCGGCGGCGCGGGTCAGGTCTGTGCGGTGCAGTTTGGCGGCGCCGAGCCACATACCCAGCACGATCATTCCGATAAAGCTGAAAACCCAGGTGAGCACCCGGTAGAAACCCGCCCCGTACTGGCTCAGGATGGGCCCGGCGGGCAGGCAGAGCAGTCCCACCACCACGGCGATAACGGGCGGGCTGGTACGCAGACCCCGCAGTACCGTGCGGAGGGTTCCGCCACGGCTCCTAGCGGCTCGTGCATCCGGTGCGTTGCCCTCCCCTACCCCGGCCTCTGTCTTGGAACCACCGCGTAGCAGCGAGGTGCCCAGGATATTGCCCATGATGGAGTTGCCGATATACGCGCCAATGTACACGCGCACGGCTTCCTCGCCCCAGAATCCGGCAACCACAGGGATGCCGAAGAGTCCCGCGTTCAGGTAGACGAAGGCGAGCTTCTGCACGGGGTCGCCGGTGATGCGCCCGGCACAGAGCACGCCGAGGAGCATCAACACCATGGTGGAGGCGGCGACAAAGAACAGTTCGGGACGGCTGGTTGCGACAGTGTAGATGATGACGGCGGGAATGATCCAGCGGGTCAGCAGGGTTGAGGCGTCTTCTTTGAGGCGGGTGCTCCAGCGATCGGGTAGCAGTAGCGCGAGCCCCAGACCTAGACCTAGGTAGATGAGTGGGAGGATGATTCCCATGCTCGTTCCTTTCGCTGTAGCTCTGCTGTTTTTGCCGCGTTAGGGCGTGTCTAATAACCCTACCCTGAACCTTCAGGTTGAGGTTGATTATTTTTTCTCTGTGGTTTTCGGATTTTTCGCGTCATATTGCATCATATTCCGCCAAACCCTCGTTTTTTATGCGGTTCGCTTCTAATCTTGAAATATAGAAAGGATATATTTTCAGCGTATTCTTTCAATCTATCGCCGACACTCATTTCTTACGAGATTAGGAACTAGGCTGTTCCTTCTCCCGTGAGGCTAAATATGCAGGAGCCCGCAATGCAGCAGCCGTATCTTTCGTCCCCTCCCGAATCTGGAGGCGTCCCGCAGCGTCCGGCGCAGGTTCCCAGTCAGCATGCTGATGCCCATATTCCGTGGCGTTCTTCTTCGGCTCCCTCAACCCCTAATACTTCGAGCATGGTGGTTGAGGCTACCGTAGCTTCTGCCGCGCCCATAGCGCCTGTGAGCGGCCCCGAGCGTACGTTTAGGGTCCCGCACCCGGTGCTGAGTGCTATCTCGTGGCTGATTGCGGCTGCGAGCGCTGCATGGCTTGTCATTCTGGCTGTTTCGTTGACGATGATTGTGGCGTCGGGTCTGAGCCATGATTCTGAGTTTGTGATGCTGACCTATGGTGTGTACATGGCGTGCGCGTTTGGCTTCTGCTGTTTTGGTACGTTTTTTGCTTTGCATTTTGGGTTGGGGTCGAGCGCTCATTGGCGTGATTCGATTCGTCACCCGCATCACCCACACTAAAAAGGTTTATATCTGGGTGTAGTTTTTCGGCATGTTTTTTCGGGTATTTTCGGAATGCATTTCTTTTATTTAGACCCCGCGTTTAAAAAATAAATGAGGATTTTTTAATACGCCCCAAAACCCTTCTCCCCTTTTCTACACGACTTAATGCAAGGAGCCACCTGGCGCATCCACAAACGGATGCACCGGGCGGCTCCTTCACAGGCTCCCAGCTACAAAGCTAGGTAGCCCAAAGCGGGATTACTCCCACTCAATGGTTCCCGGGGGCTTGGAGGTAACGTCCAGCACCACTCGGTTAACGTCCTTGACCTCGTTGGTAATACGGTTCGAGATCTTAGCCAGCAGGTCGTACGGCAGGCGCGACCAGTCAGCGGTCATTGCGTCTTCCGAAGAGACCGGGCGCAGAACAATCGGGTGGCCGTAAGTACGGCCGTCACCCTGAACGCCCACGGAACGAACGCCAGCCAGCAGAACCACGGGGCACTGCCAGATGTGCTCATCCTGACCTGCTGCGGTCAGCTCTTCACGCACGATAGCGTCAGCGGCACGCAGGGTCTCCAGGTTCTCGCGATTAACCTCGCCGACAATGCGGATGCCCAGGCCGGGGCCGGGGAACGGCTGACGTGCCACGATCTTCTCGGGAACGCCGAGCTCACGACCGATAGCGCGAACCTCGTCCTTGAACAGGGTGCGCAGCGGCTCAACCAGTTCGAAGGTCAGGTCGTCGGGGAGGCCGCCCACGTTGTGGTGGCTCTTAATGTTTGCGGTGCCGTCGCCACCGCCGGACTCGACAACGTCCGGGTACAGGGTGCCCTGGACCAGGAACTTGATGTCTGCGCCCTCTTCGCCCGCTTCGGCAATCAGCTTGCGCTGTGCCTCTTCGAAGGAGCGGATGAACTCGCGGCCGATAGCCTTACGCTTCGCCTCGGGCTCGGTGACGCCCTCGAGAGCGGAGAGGAAACGCTCCGACTCGTCGATGGTGATGACCTTGATACCCATGGAGGCTGCGTAGTCCTGCTCGACCTGTTCACGCTCGCCCTCACGGAGCAGACCGTGGTCAATGAAGAAGCAGGTGAGCTGGTCACCAACAGCCTTGTGCACGAGTGCTGCTGCCACGGAGGAGTCAACGCCGCCGGAGAGCGCGCAGATGACGCGGTCGCTACCGACCTGCTCGCGAATCTTAGCAACCTGCTCTTCGATGATGTTGTTGGTGGACCAGGTGGGCTTCAGACCTGCCACATTGTAGAGGAAGTTCTCCAGGGCGACCTGGCCGTAGTCGGAGTGCTTCACCTCGGGGTGCCACTGCACGCCGCCGAGCTTGCGGGACTCATCCACGAATGCTGCCACGGATGCGCCGGGGGTCGTTGCCAGCACCTCGAAGCCTTCGGGGGCTTCGGTCACGGAGTCACCGTGAGACATCCACACGTTCTGGGTGGTGGGGGTGCCGGTCAGGAAGGAGGAGTTCTCAGCGCAGATCACAGCGTCGGTTGCGCCGTATTCGCGCAGACCGGTCTGGGCGACGGTGCCGCCGAGGGTCTGGGCCATGACCTGGAAGCCGTAGCAGATACCGAAGATCGGCACGCCAGCTTCAAACAGGGCCTTGTCACCCTTGGGGGCGCCATCGGCGTAGACCGAGGAGGGGCCACCGGAGAGCACGATGGCTGCCGGGTTCTTGGCGAGCATCTTCTCAGTGCTCATGGAGTGGGGGACGATTTCGGAGTAGATGCCGGCCTCACGCACGCGACGAGCAATGAGCTGTGCGTACTGTGCACCGTAATCTACCACCAGGACGGGACGCTCTTCGAGCTGGTCCAGGTTCACAGAGTTGGTCACGAAAATTACCTCAACGTGTTGGTACTAATCCGCGCACTTGCGCGGGGATATATCTATTTTACGCTATCGCTGTACGCCGCCGACGGCACGTAGCCACTCCCCCATCCCGGGGTTCCGCTACATGCCCTAACGGGAGTAGAGCGTGCGTATAGAAAGCACCGCCCGGCGACCGGCAGACCAAAACCTGCCAACCGCCAAGCGGTGATTCATAAAGCTACATTAGCCGCGGTACGAGGGAACCACGGTCAGGTCAGCCTTCTGGAACTTCTTCAGGTCCAGGTAGCCGCAGTTAGCCATTGCGCGCTTGAGCGCACCGACAATGTTGCTGGTGCCGTTCACGTGGTGCGAAGGACCGTACAGGACCTCCTCCAGGGAGCCTACAACACCGAGCGGGGTGCGCACGCCGCGCGGGAAGTCCAGCGAGTGCGCCTCGTTGCCCCAGTACCAGCCCTGGCCGGGAGCCTCGGATGCGCGAGCCAGCGGAGCGCCCAGCATGACAGCGTCAGCGCCCAGTGCGAGCGCCTTCACCATGTCGCCGGAGCGGCCCAGGGAGCCGTCAGCGATCACGTGCACGTAACGGCCGCCGGACTCATCCAGGTAGTCCGAACGTGCTGCAGCCACGTCAGCGATAGCGGTTGCCATCGGTGCAGAAATGCCCAGGCCCTGACGGGTGGTCTGTGCAGAACCGCCACCGAAGCCCACCAGCACACCGGCTGCGCCGGTACGCATCAGGTGCTTAGCCTGCGAGTAGCCAGCCACGCCACCAACGATGACCGGAACGTCGAGCTCGTAGATGAACTTCTTCAGGTTCAGCGGCTCGTGCGAGGTCGAAATGTGCTCAGCGGAGACGGATGCGCCGCGGATGACGAACAGCTCAACGCCAGCCTTCACCACGGTCTCGTAGTGCTCCTGGGTGTTCTGCGGGCTCAGGGAGCCGGCAACAACCACGCCGGAGTCACGAATCTCTTCCAGGCGTGCAGTAATCAGTTCCGGCTTGATCGGCTCGGAGTAAATCTGCTGCATGCGGGTGGTGGCGGAGGCGGGGTCCGCCTCGGGCAGCTCAACAATCTCGTCGAGCAGCGGCTGCGGGTCCTCGTAGCGGGTCCACAGGCCCTCAAGGTTCAGCACGCCCAGGCCACCCAGCTTGCCCAGGGCAATAGCGGTCGCCGGGGACATGACCGAGTCCATGGGCGCACCAATGATGGGGGTGTCGAACTTGAAGGCGTCAATCTGCCAGGAGGTATCGACATCGCGGCGGTCGCGGGTACGGCGGGTGGGAATGAGCGCCACATCGTCCAGGGAGTAGGTGGGGCGGGCGTTCTTGGAGAGGCCAATCTGAATTTCAGACATGGGGTGAATCCTTTCGAATTCGGTTTGAGGGGTGCCGCTGGGCGTTATTCGCGCCGATGCCCGCCCCGATACCCGAGCGGGTATGGGGCGGGCTCAACGGCGCATGGCGTGCACGCCATGCGGGGAATCATCGTTGGTGATGCGTATTAGGCGCGGTAGTTCGGTGCCTCAACGGTCATCATGATGTCGTGCGGGTGCGATTCCTTCAGACCTGCGGGGGTGATGCGCACGAACTGACCCTTGTACTTGAGCTCCTCGATGGTGCGGGAACCGACGTAGAACATGGTCTGGCGCAGGCCACCTTCGAGCTGGTGAATCACTGCGGAGAGCGGGCCGCGGAAGGGAACCTGACCCTCAATACCCTCGGGAATCAGCTTCTCTTCGCTGGAGACGTCAGCCTGGAAGTAGCGGTCCTTGGAGAAGGACTTGTGGCGGCCGCGGGTCTGCATTGCGCCGAGCGAACCCATGCCGCGGTATGCCTTGTACTGCTTACCGTTCATGAAGATCAGCTCACCGGGAGACTCGGTGGTACCAGCCAGCAGGGAGCCGAGCATCACGGAGTCAGCGCCGGCAACCAGTGCCTTGCCGATCTCGCCGGAGTGCTGCATACCGCCGTCAGCGATCAGCGGCACACCTGCCGGGATTGCTGCCTTAGCGGACTCGTTGATAGCGGTCACCTGGGGAACACCAACACCGGCGATAATGCGGGTGGTGCAGATGGAGCCGGGGCCAACGCCGACCTTCACGCCGTCAGCGCCGGCGTCGATGATTGCCTGTGCACCCAGGCGGGTTGCAGCCTGGCCACCGATGACGTCCACGTGTGCTGCGGCGGGGTCCTTCTTCAGGCGGGCAATCATGTCGAGCACGCCCTGGGAGTGGCCGTTTGCGGTGTCCACGAACAGTGCGTCGACGCCTGCCTCAACCAGGGTCATTGCGCGCTCGTAGCCGTCGCCGAAGAAGCCGATAGCAGCGCCGGCACGCAGGCGGCCGTCCTCGTCCTTGGTGGCCTTGGGGTACTGCTCAGTCTTGACGAAGTCCTTCAGGGTAATCAGACCGGCGAGCTTGCCTGCGTCGTCGACCAGGGGCAGACGCTCAATCTTGTTGTGGGACAGCAGCGCGAATGCTTCGTCCTTGGTGACGCTGGGGTGCGCGGTGACCAGCGGCATGGGGGTCATGATGTCGCGGACGCGAATGCCCTCGTAGTCGGAGCGGGAGATGTAACGGATATCGCGGTTGGTGATGATACCTTCCAGCACGCCCTCTTCACTGACGACGGGCAGACCGGAGACCCTGTAGTAGCCACAGACCTCGTCGTATTCGGCGATGGTTGCGTCAGCACCAATGGTGACGGGGTTGATAATCATGCCGGACTCGGAGCGCTTGACGCGGTCCACGTGTGCAGCCTGGTCCTCGATGGAGAGGTTGCGGTGGATAACGCCCATACCGCCCAGACGTGCCATAGCAATTGCCATAGCGGAGTCGGTCACGGTGTCCATTGCGGCGGAGATGATGGGGGTGTTCAGGGTGATGCGCTTGGACAGGCGGGTGGAAGTATCCGCATCGGAGGGGATAACGTCAGTGTTGCCGGGCAGCAACAGCACGTCATCGTAGGTCAGGCCGGTGAAGCCGAAGGGATCCTCGGACAGAGCGGTGGGAATGGTCATTGTCTACCTTTCGGATGCTGGCTTCATCGGTGAGAAGCTCAGCCTATACGTTGCATATGTCAAGATGCGGTACGAACCCGTCTGCTCGCACCCCACAAGGTGGTTTGAGCGCAAACGGGAACAGCTTACCTTCTATAGTAAACCGCTAAAGATTTCTTTGCTGAGAAGCACTCATAGTAAGCGTCCCTCAGCGGGAGGCTGTCGGCAGGTTCTAGCGCCCTTCGAACGCGAGCGCGCCCGAGCCTACCGACAGCGAGTGCCCGGTACCGGCCTCCATGATGGAGGGGGCGGCACCAGGCACACACACTATTTAGTCTTCTTCAGTTTCTTCGGGCTTCTCAACCACCAGGGTCTCGGTGGTCAGCACCAGAGCCGCGATGGAGGAGGCGTTCTGCAGGGCCGAACGGGTCACCTTCACCGGGTCAATCACGCCGGCTTCGATGAGGTCCACGTACTCGCCGGTCTTGGCGTTGTAGCCATGACCCACGGGCAGCTCGGAGACCTTGGAGACGATGACGTAGCCGTCTTCGCCAGCGTTCTCAGCGATCCAGCGCAGCGGCTGAACCAGGGCTCGGCGAACGATCTGTACACCCACGTTTGCGTCGTGGTTGCCCAGGTCCATGCCGTCCAGTGCCTTCAGCGCGTGAACCAGTGCGGAACCGCCACCGGAGACGATGCCCTCTTCCAGAGCGGCACGGGTGGAGGACACAGCGTCCTCGATGCGGTGCTTGCGTTCCTTCGCCTCAACCTCAGTTGCGGCACCAACCTTGATGACGCCCACGCCGCCGGCAAGCTTGGCCAGGCGCTCCTTGAGCTTCTCGCGGTCCCATTCGGAATCCACGCGCTCAATTTCGCGGCGCAGCTGCTGCACGCGATCCTCAATTGCCTCGGGGTCACCGCCGCCGTCCACGATGGTGGTGTGGGACTTGGTGACGGTCACGCGGCGTGCCGAGCCCAGGTGCTCCAGGGTGACCTGCGGCAGGTCAATGCCGAGCTCGCCGGTCACGACGGTGCCGCCGGTCAGAATTGCCAGGTCCTGCATGATTGCCTTACGGCGGTCACCGAAACCGGGAGCCTTCAGAGCGACCACGTTGATGGTGCCGCGCAGCTTGTTCACGACCAGTGCAGAGAGCGCCTCACCGTCAACGTCTTCTGCGATGATGGTCAGCGGCTTCTTCGCCTGAACGATCTTCTCGAGCACGGGCATGATTTCTGCGATGGTGGAAATCTTGCCCTGGTAGAGCAGCACGAGGCTGTTCTCCAGCACTGCTTCGCCGCGCTCAGCGTCGGTGACGAAGGAGGGCGAGAGGTAGCCCTTGTCGAACTGCATACCTTCGGTGATGTCCAGCTCAATTTCGGTGGAGGAGCCGTCTTCGATGGTGATGACGCCGTCCTGGCCGACCTTCTCGAAGGCGCGAGCCAGCAGCTCACCAATCTGCTCGGACTGGGCGGAGATAGCGGCAACGTGCGCCACCTCGGGGCCCTGCACGGGGCGTGCGTTCTCGAGCAGGCGTGCGGAGACAGCCTCCACAGCAGCCTCAATGCCGCGCTTGACGTCGGCGGGTGCCGCGCCGCTGGTGACATTGCGCAGGCCCTCGTTGACCAGTGCCTGTGCAAGCACGGTTGCGGTGGTGGTACCGTCACCGGCTACGTCGTTGGTCTTGGTGGCGACTTCCTTCGCCAGCTGGGCGCCCAGGTTCTCGTACGGGTCGTCCAGTTCAATTTCGCGGGCAATGGACACGCCGTCATTGGTGATGACGGGTGCGCCCCACTGCTTGTCGAGCACAACGTTGCGCCCGCGCGGACCGAGGGTTACCTTGACCGCGTTTGCCAGCTTATCGACGCCAGCCTGCAGGGACTTGCGGGCGGCATCGTTGAATTCAAGCTGCTTAGCCATGTGTTCGCTACTCCTAGTGCGTCACAGAAAGGAAAATTTGAGGGGCAGATGATAGCTCATGCGCCGTACCGGATGAGCGGTACGGCGCATGAGCATCTGAAAGTATTAGTCGACGATTGCCAGAACGTCGCGTGCGGAGAGAATCAGGTACTCTTCGCCCTGGTACTTGACCTCGGTGCCACCGTAGCGGGAGAACACGACAACGTCGCCTTCCTTGATGTCTACGGGGATGCGGTTGCCCTTCTCATCCACGCGGCCCGGACCAACGGCGACAACGCGTGCTTCCTGCGGCTTTTCCTTCGCAGTTTCGGGGATAACCAGACCGGATGCGGTGGTCTGCTCAGCCTGTTCGATCTTGATAACGACGCGGTCTTCCAGCGGCTTGATAGCCATAATCGGTTCCTCCGGGTTGTGGATTTACGTTTGATGCGAGACAGCGGCGCAGTGGCGCGCCCGATGACTGTCTCGAGTGCTACCTCAACTCTAGTTTCACCTGTGCTTTCGGTCAAGAAAAGCGCCCCTCTGCCGGGGTGTTTCACCGCAAGGCGAACGCTGAGCAAAAAGCTGGGCAAATCGGGCTCCCCACCTACCAAAACCGGCACCCCGTAAAATGAGGAGCATGCCTACATCCCCTTTTACTCCCGCCGCTGAGCTTCCGTTCAGCGCCGAAGCGCTCGCGGCAGCCGACGAGCTCTACCCGCTGGGCTCGGATACGCTCAGCGCCGTTACCTCTTTGCGTTCGCGCGGTTTCAGCCCCGAGGAGTCTGCACAGATTATTTCGCTGGCGCAGGCTCGTACCCGTGCGCGCGCCAAGTTCGGCGAGCGCGCCCGCACGCTCATGCTGACTCAGGAGGCTGCGGAGCAGGCGACCCGCCCGGTGATTGCGCATTATCGCGCTCAGCGTCTGCGCCCTGTTGCCGGCACGGTGGCTGATTTGGGGTGCGGTATCGCCTCGGATTCTGCCGTATATGCGGCGGATCGCGGTGCCGTGGTTGCGGTGGAGTTGGACCCGCTGACCGCTTCTTTTGCGGCGAAGAACCTTGAGTTCTGCCCGCAGGCGCGCGTGTATTCGGGGGATGTGACCGATTATGTGCACGGTGAACTTCTGGACGCTTCCGGTGAGCCGGTGGGCATTGTGTGGATGGACCCGGCACGCCGCGAGTTGCGCGGTGCGAAGAAGGCTCAGACGGAGCGTCTTTTTGATCCGGAGGCGTTCTCTCCCCCGTTCTCGTTCGTGCTGAATCTGGCGCGCACTGGCGTGCCGATGGGCGTGAAGTTGGGCCCCGGTTTTCCGCATGAGGGCATCCCCTCACCCGAAGATATTGCGTCGGAGGCGAACCCCAACCCGCGCGTTGAGGCGGAGTGGATCCAGTCGGAGGGTTCCCTCGCCGAGTTGGTGCTCTGGTTTAACGCGCTGGCTCAGGAGGGGGTGGCTCGCACGGCGACCTCTGTGCATGAAACCCCTGCGCGCGAGATGCCTGCGGAAGAGGCTACCCCCAACGAAGGCTCCACCGAAGGATCCACCGGAGGCACCGCCGAAACCTGCGCCCTACTGCCTCCCTACGAGGCGGTGAACTTCCGCAGCCCCTTGACGGCGGAAGAGGCACAGCAGAGCGTTGACGTTCCGGTGTCCCTACCTCAGCCCGGTGATTACCTGCTGGAGCCTGCCCCGGCGATTGTGCGCTCGCACCTGGTCGCTGAGTTTGCGCAGAGTATTGGCGCGCACCTGCTGGATGAGCACCTGGCGTACCTGTGTTCTGCCGAGCCGGTGGCGCATCCGCTGGTTGCCTGCTACGAGGTGCTGGAGGAGATTCCCCTGCAGGAGAAGCAGCTGAAGCATTGGGTGCGTGAGCAGGGCTTTACGGCGCTGACTATTAAGAAGCGTGGCGTGGATATTGTTCCGGAGCAGTTGCGGGCGCGACTACTGGGTTCTGCGGGTTCTAAGCCTTCCAAGAAGAAACAGAAAAAGAACGCTAATTCTTCTTCGGGTACTCAGGAGTCCTCGTACCGTCCGGCAACGCTGGTCTTTACCCGCATCGGTTCGGGTAGGGATTCACGACGCGTCGGCTGGCACGTGCGCCCGCTCCAACCTCGCCAGCCCTAACTAACCAGCCTTGACTACTCAACCCTGGCTACCCAACCCTGACTGCCCAGCCCCGAGGACAGGTTACCGTTCATGACGATTCATTACGGTACCGTTCCGGATTCTGCACTCGACAGGGCACTGGGAACCGCAAGACCGTACACTAGATACGGTGCCGGATAAAGATACTATGCCTGGTCAAAGATACGCGGCCTAGTAGAGGCACTCCCCCAAGGAGCCGGCTCCCACCGGCTAGCGCACAGCCGGGCAGAGCCCACCGATAATAACTTCCATAGTCGGCACCATGCACGACCCTATTTCCAGACGCAGGAAAGGCAATATGATCGACTTTGCTACCTCCCCGCAGTCCACTCTCGGCGTGGAATGGGAGATTGCGCTCATCGACCGTGAAAGCGGCGCACTGACCCAGCGCGCCAGCGAGGTGCTATCCATCCTGCGCGAGCGCCACCCCGAACTGCTTGAGCCCGCCTCCGACCGGGCGCATGTGACCGGCGAATTCCTGGAGAACACCGTCGAGGTGGTGACGGGCATCTGCCGCACCGTCGCTGAGGCGTGCCGTCAGCTGCAGGATTTGGCGGATACCCTGCGCGACATCACCGATGAGCTCGGCATTGAGTTCTACCCCGCCGGTACCCACCCCTTCTCCCACTGGGCTGACCAGCCGGTCGTGGCGAAGGAACGCTACCAGCGTGTGGTCGAGCGCGCCCAGTATTGGGGCCGCCACATGGTCATTTACGGTGTGCACGTGCACGTGGGCATTGACTCCCGCGATAAGGTCCTGCCGCTCATTGACGCGCTGACCAACTACGGCCCGCACCTGCTGGCACTTTCGTGCTCCTCCCCCTACTGGGACGGAATCGACACCGGGTACGCTTCGCACCGCACCCAGCTCTACCAGCAGCTGCCCACGAACGGTCTGCCCTTCCACTTTGACACCTGGGAGCAGTACAGCGAGTACCTGGAGTCACTCGTGGCAACCGACGTGATCAACGACCCGAGCGAGGACCGTTGGGATGTTCGCCCGGTTCCGCGTTACGGCACCATTGAGATGCGCTATTGCGATGGCCTCGCCTCCCTGCCGGATGTTGCGGCAATCGTGGCGTTCACGCAGTGCCTGGTAGAGTACTTCTCCCGCCAGATTGAGGCGGGTGAAAGCATTGAGGTGCTCGCCCCCTGGCACGCTCAGGAGAATAAGTGGCGCGTTGCCCGCTACGGCCTGGATGCTAAGATCGTGGTCTCTAACGAGCCGGTGCAGCGTACCCTGCGTGAGGATTTTGAGCTACTTCTGCCCAAGCTGGAGCCGGTAGCACGCGACCTTGACTGCGAGGTAGAGCTGGCGCAGGTACGCCGCATCCTCGCCGAGGGTACGGGTGCGGATCGTCAGCGTGCGGTCTTTGCGAAGACCGGCTCTCTGCGTGAGGTAGCGCTGGATGTTGCCGCGCAGTCTCGTGCGCGAGCGCTGCGTTAGGGCCGCTACCCCGCCCCCCCGTAACTAAAGTTTGAATACAGAAAATGCCTCGGCGCAGTCCTTTGTGAGACTGTGCCGAGGCATTTCTATGAGCATTTTCGAGGCGAGCCGCATCAACGGGCTCGCGCTAGTGACCCCTGTAGAGGCAGCCTGCTTAGAGGCAGACCGTTTAGAAGCAGACTGTGGTTACCGGCAGCGAGGAATCCGTCGTGAAGTCCACACCCGAGGGCTCACGACCGGCGGCGACCAGGCGGGCACCCAGCGCCGCAACCATCGCGCCGTTATCGGTGCACAGGGTGAACTTCGGGATAATCAGGCGCACCCCCTCGGAGGCGCATCGGGCGGCAAGCAGCTCACGCAGGCGCGAGTTAGCCGCCACGCCACCGCCAAGCAGCAGGGTCTTCATGCCCTGCTCGCGGCAGGCAAGCATCGCTTTCTTGGTGATGACGTCCACGACCGCTTCTTGGAAGGACGCGGCAATATCGGCAATTGGAACCTCTTCACCGGCTGCTTCAAAGCTTTCAATCACACGCGCCACGGCGGTCTTCAGGCCGGAGAAGGAGAAATCGTAGCGGTGCGCACCGGGCTCCTCGGCGGTGCCCATGAACTTGCGGTTCGACAGGCCGCGCGGGAACACGAAGGCGTTGCGGTTACCCTCGGCGGCGGCGCGGTCAATCGCGGGGCCGCCCGGGTAGTCCAGGCCGAGCAGTCGGGCGACCTTGTCGTAGGCCTCGCCTGCGGCATCGTCAAGGGTCGCGCCGAGCAGGCGCACATCGGAGGTAATGTCTCGCACCTGCAGGATTTCGGTGTGACCGCCAGAGACCAGCAGTGCACCCAGACCACCGGAACCGGCATTCGCCAGCAGGTCGGAGCCGTCTTCGGTGCCGTTATCCTCGAGCAGGCCAACGCCAACGTGGGCGACCAGGTGGTTAATGCCGTAGAGGGGCTTGCCAGTGGCGATGGCGAGCGCCTTCGCCGCGGAAACACCCACCATGAGGGCACCGGCCAGACCGGGACCCGCGGTCACGGCGATGGCGTCCACCTCGTCGAGGGTGATGTCCGCTTCGGCGAGTGCCGCCTTGAGGGCGGGAATCATCGCATCCAGGTGGGCGCGAGAGGCGATTTCGGGGATCACGCCGCCAAAGCGTACGTGCTCCTCCATCGAGGAGGAAATGGTGTTGCTCAGCAGCTGCGCGCCGCGCACAATGCCGATTCCGGTCTCGTCGCAGGAGGATTCAATGCCCAACACGAGGGGTTCGCGAGTGCTCATAGTCTATCTTTCTGTTGCGCTGTCTGCGCGTAGTGCTTCTAGTTGCAGTGAGGTAAGGATGCCGTGGTGTAGGGATACCGCGTCGTAGAGGGCGGTGGAAGCTTGCCCCTAGTGCGGGGATTGCCGTTTAGCTCCACGGACTATTTAGAACGTGCATTCCATAATGATGGCGTCGGTTCCGTCATCGTAGTAGCCGCGGCGTACGTGAATCGCACGGTAGCCGTTGCGTTCGTAGAGGCGCTGGGCGCGCGGGTTGTCGGCACGCACCTCCAGCAGGATACGCTCGGCTCCCTGCTCGCGGGCGCGCTCGTGCATCTGCTCGAGCATGGCGCGACCGAAGCCGTGACCCTCGTACTCGGGGAGCACGCCGATGGTCTGAACGTCGGCGGTGTCGGCTACGACCATGGTTCCGCAGTAGCCGATGGCGCGCCAGCTGCCCTCGTTATCTTCCGAACCTTCTGCAGGCAGTTCGAGCATGTAGTAGGTTCGGGTCGGGTGGGTCAGCTCTTCGAGGAACATGTCGATGTGCCAGGCGTCGGCGGGGAACAGTGTGGTTTCCATGCGGTGCATGGTCTGCACGTCGGCAAGTTCGGCAATGCGCAGGCGGGCACCCTGTGCTAGGTCGTCTCGCACGATATTTTCGGTAGCGCTCATTTAGTTCTCCTTCTGCGCGGCAGTCTGTGCAGCTGCCTGTGCGCCCTGCTTCTGCTGGCGGGCGAGCATTGCGGCGGGGACCTTTGCGTCCGAGTCGCGCAGGTACTGGGCGGAGGTGTCCTCGCTCAGGTTCTCTACGCCCAGGCGTGCCGCGGCGGCAACCAGGTACTCGGCGTGGGGGTGAACCTGACGGGCAGAATCGACGATGGTCCAGCCGTGCTCTTCGAGGGCCTCGGAGTACAGGCCGGCGCCGTAGCCGTAGGCGTAGGAGGGATCCCCACCGGGCAGAATTTCGGAGGCGGGGCATACGTTCGGTCCGTCCACCAGGCTGTAGCCTTCGGCGTTCACGCGGTAGCGGGCGGAGTAGACTTCGCGGCGGCGCGCATCGGAGAGTACGAGCAGCTCAGCATCTTCGATAAGATCAGCAGAAGCGAACGCTCGTTCTACGTTCTCTTCCTCGGCAACTGCGCCTGCTTCCCCGGCAGCCGCACCGGATACAGCGCGCTCAGCCAGGGCGGTCAAGCTCATCATGCCGTACACCGGCACCGACCAGGCAAAACCCAGAGCGCGCGCAGTAACGATACCGGCACGCAGACCCGTAAAAGGTCCCGGACCGGTACCGGTCAGAATCGCATCCAAGTCTTCGCCGCGCACGCCAGCGTCCTGCAGGGCAGCCCGCGCGTAGGGTCCCATCACCTCGGCATGGGAGCGGGTATCTTCGCTCTCGTAGCGGGCGAGGATTTCGAAGGACGCACCGGCTTCGGAGCCGTGCACACGGGCGAGCGCCACAGATGCGGTGGCGGATGAATCAAGGGCAAGTACTAGCACCCTATCATTCTAACGCGCGGGCTCTAGGCGCTCTGCAGGGCCTCTTTCAGAGCGTCGAAAGCGTGCTCCCAGCGGGGGCCGAAGGCGCGCACCCGCAGCAGGCGAGGTTCGGGGGTGTCCGCGTCCTCGTCACTTTCGTCTTCGTCGTCCCAGCTGAACTCTTCGGCACCCGAGTAGGCAAAGCGCGCATCCGCACCAGTCAGACGGGTGAAGTCCAGCTCCAGGCGGGAATCGCTCAGATGCTCAGCCTTATCGCGGCCCCACTCGATGACGGTCACCGAGCGCGGCAGGGAGAACTCCAGGTCCAGGTCGTCGAGCTCTTCGGCACTGGAGAGGCGGTAGGCGTCCACGTGCACCAGGTCGGGGCCGCCGGGGCGGGGGCCGTCCGGCAGGTTTGGGTGCACGCGCGAGAGCACGAAGGTCGGTGAGATAACACCTTCGCGCACGCCCAGGCCTTCGCCCAGGGAGCGGGTGAACGTGGTCTTGCCCGCGCCGAGCTCGCCCGAGAGGAGTAGTACGTCCCCGGCGTTCAGGTGCTGCGCCAGGGTGAGCGCCAGGCGGCGCGTATGGTCGGGGCCGGTCACGTCCAGGTCGAGGGCGGCAGAAATGTATTCAGCGCTCATTAGCCCTCCTGTTCCTCGCCGGTGCCCCACAGCTCGTTCAGCTCAGCTTCAACCCAGGAGCCGCCGACGTAGAGGCGCTCCACACGGGGAGAAATACGGGTCACGATTTCGTAGTTAATGGTCTGCGCCGCTTCAGCCCACTCCTCTACGGGCGGGTTCTCGCCAGCGCCAAAAAGGATGGCGGGCGCGCCCAGGTACCCCAGGGCGGGATCGCTCAGGCCGGGTTCGCCCAGGTCAACGACCATCTGGTCCATGGCGACGCGGCCAACCACGCGGTAGGTCGTACCCTCCGCGTTATTAGGCACGGAGCCGTTCTCCACGTTCTGCGCGCCCGGGTAGATGCGCACCGGCGCGTTCTCCGCAATGCGCGGCACACCGTCAGCGTAGCCGAGCGGCACAAGCGCCAGGGTGGTTGCCTTGGGAGTGTGGTAGCGCAGACCGTAGGAAACACCCTGACCTGCAGGAACTTCCTTCACGGCGGCAATGTAGCTGCCCACCGTCATGACGGGCTTCAACCCCAGGTCTTCAGCGGTCACCTCCGGCAGCGGGGAAAGACCGTACAGCGCGAGGCCGCAACGCACGCCGTCACCGAGCAGACGCTCCTCAGTGTCCCAGCCCTCCAGCGAGGCGGTCAGGGTCGCCGGGGAGTTCGCCAAATGCACGATCTTCGGGGCCAGGCCAGCCTCACGAGCCTGAGCCACAAAAGTATCCAAAGTATCGACCTGCTGCGCAGTCTCGGCGCGGGTCGGCTCATCCGCAACCGCCAGGTGGCTAAAAATACCCTCAACCGTAATCAGACCGGCATCCTCCAGGGAAGCGGCGCGAGCCACCAGCGCAGGCCAATCCGCCGCGGTGGCACCGTTACGGCCCAGACCGGTATCAGCCTTCAGATGCACGATAGCGCGCTCGCCGGTGCATTCAGCGGCGGCGGCAACCGCCTCCAGGTCCCAACCGGAAACACCCAGACGAATCTTCTCCTGCAGTGCAGCCTCAAAATCGGTGGAGGGGGTGTGCAGCCACGCCATGAGCGGCGCATCAATACCGTCAGCACGCAGTTCCAGCGCCTCGTTCACGTGCACCACACCCAGCAGGTCAGCGCCGGCTGCAATAGCCGAACGTGCCACCGGGTACGCGCCGTGACCGTACGCATCCGCCTTAATCACTGCAATGAGCACGCGGTCGCCAATGAGTTCCTTGAGTCGGCGCACATTATATTCCAGCGCGTCAAGATCAATCGTGGCGCTACGTTCCACCTGGCCGGGAGCGCAGGGCGGGCAGTAAAGCGGTTCGGCAGGCTGCTGAGGGTGAGTCATGGTCCTTCGTTTCTGACGGGCGGGTACTACAGGCTGTACTTGAGCAGCCTCTCTTCTACTAAATTCTAGACCTCCCGCTGTGCGAAAGTCCTGTCGCGCTACACTAGGTCAGGTACCCCTTTAGAGAGGAAAGCATCGATGAGCACTCTGCCGCCGGTTCGGACGGTTCACGTGTATTCCATGCACACCGACCCTTTTGCGCAGCCCGGTAGCGGAGATGCAGGCGGCATGAACGTCTATATTGCCCGGTCGGTGCATGCCATGCTGGAACTGGATCCGGAGCTGCGGGTTGAGGTTTTCACCCTGGATCGCGGTGAGGCGCTTCCGACCGATTCGCCGTTCCGTCAGCCTCCTCAGCCCGGCGAGCGCCTTGTGCGCCACAGTCTTGATCTGCCCTCCGCCCGTGGTCTTTCGAAGAACGAGCTGGCTGCGGTCACCGATGATTTTGCGCAGGCGTGCGTCGAGCAGGCACTGTACACCCCGGATATTATTCACGCCCACTATTGGCTGTCGGGTCAGGCTGCGGCTCGTGCATCCGACCTGTGGTCGGCTCAGGGCGTTGGCTTCCCGGTTCCTGTTCTTTTTACTCCGCATACGACGGCTGCTGCCAAGGATGCGCGCCGCGGCGAAGGTGAGGCGCCCGAACCCGAGGAGCGCTATGCCGCCGAGCGCCTGATGAGTAGCTCCGCGAGCCGGGTGATTGTGAATACTCCCCTGGAGGCGCAGCAGATGGGCGAGTATTACGGTACGGACGCGCAGAAGCTTGCCACTATCCCGCCGGGTGTTGACACCTCGATTTTCCATACGATTCCTGGCGTGCATCCGCTCAATGACACCTCTGAGACTCGTTGCCGCATTGTTTTTGCCGGTAGGCCTCAGCCGTTGAAGGGCCCGCATCTGCTGGTGGAGGCACTCGCGCTGCTCCCCGATGATTTGCAGGTGGACGTAGATATTATTGGTCGTTCCGATTCGGATTATGAGCGCCGCCTGTTGCAGCGTGCAGCTGAGCTGGGTGTGGCGGATCGGGTGCATTTGAAGGACCCGGTTCCGGCGTCTGAGTTGGCGAATATTTTCCGTGCCGCCGATATTGTGGCGTCCCCGTCCTCATCTGAGACGTTCGGTTTGGTGGCGCTGGAGGCGCAGGCATGCGGCGCGGCGGTGCTCGCTACGGATGCTGACGGTCTGCGCTATGCGGTGGAGAACCACCGTACGGGTCTGCTGGTGGCGCCTCGTACTCCGCAGCGTTGGGCTGCGGCTATTGAGCGTCTGGTGCGTGCCCCGTATCTGCGTCATTCGTTGGGTGCGAACGCCGCTGCGCGTGCCCGCACGATGGGTTGGGAGCAGACGGCGCGTAAGACCCTGGAAGCTTATGCCGAGGTACGTGAGGGTATCTCGCAGTAATGTATTTTTCACGTTGTGAGGAGTTTTAATGTCTTTCTCGATGAGCCGCAATGAGTTCGCCGCGTACCTGGATTCTGTGCGTATTACCGGCGAGGTGGCAACCGCCCGAGAGAATAACCTGGACCACATTCAGGGTTTCCTGGATGGTAATGAGCACCTTGAGTTTGGTGTGCAGTGGACCCGTGAGTGGGATTACGATTCGGTGTTTGAGGTGATGGTCCGCCGCGCGGGTCTGAACCCGGACCGTTCGCATACTCACGGCCAGGACACTATTGGTGCTGAGCAGTGCATCAGCGCGCTGGAGGAGTACGCCCGTATCTTCGGTGAGGCGGTGCGTGCGGGTTCTCGTATTCTGTTTGCGACCGGTCACCCGGCGGGTTTGTTCCCCATGTACGCGGTGATGGCTGCGGCGGCGAAGGCTGCTGGTGCTGAGGTTCTTCAGATTGAGGAGGGCGAGCGTTTCCTGGACGGCGACGTCCGCCAGATTATGGATGTCGTGATGTTTGAGCAGTACGGCAACCTGCAGCATACGCATTTCCCCGGCCCGATGCGCATCGCTTTGGATCAGCTGGAGGCGCGTGGCGTGACCCCGGACCTGGTGGTTTCGGATCACGGTATGGGTGGTTATGCGGCGTCTACTCGTAAGCTGCTGACGATTGGCATTGCGGATTGTAATGATCCGGGTCTGTTTGTTGCGGCTGAGCAGGGAGATTTGCCGGTGTGCGTGCCGATGGACGATAACGTTCCGCCGCGCCGTTATGAGCCGATGATTGATTTCATTTTGGATCGTGCGGGGCTTGAGCGTCCTTAATGTCCCTTTTACGCCGTGTGCGTAGGGTTTGTTATTGAGCCTCCGGGGTTTGTCTTTTTATATGCCGGTTATTGTTTTTCTGCAGGTGCGTGAAACATACCGGTAGTTTTGGGAGTTTCTTAGCTCCACTAGGCATTCTTCCCGGAGGCTCTTATTCTCTTCTTTTTCTGTGATTGATTTCATCACACCGGAGCGACTTTGCCTCTTCATTCTTCGAGACGGAAGACCCCCGACCCCGTAGAATAGTTTACGGAACACGTTTATGCGCTCTGTGGGCTCATATAACGCTCCACTAGGCGTCTTACCAGCGCCTTTGCCGTAGTCTCTGCCATTATTTTCACTCAGTAAGATTAAGGGTTCACTCATTCATCAGGACAAAGACTAGGACACGATTCCCTATTCACCGATAATTAGGGGTAAATGTGCCTATTCGCCGCTCTCAGTCCACGACACAGGACAAATTTCCGGGGAAGATTACACCGTTGAAAGTACAAGATCGTCTTAAAAAAATGTGGGGTTCAGACTTCGTCGTCAAGCGAAGCTGGCATCCCAAGGTTCAGCGTGCCCTTTACTTTGGCGATTTTCTCGCCATTGCTATTGCGGTTGTCGCTGCGCATCTGATTCGTTTCGGGTGGGAGAATGCTGACCTGCCCTATGTGAACGTTTGGCCTATTAACGCCCTGGATGGCCGTATTCCCGCTATTGATTACATCTTCCTGGGCGTTGGTATGGTTGTCGGCTGGTGGTTTATCCTCCAGGTGAACGGCTCCCGCAGCCTGCGCATCATGGGGTTCGGCACTGAGGAGTACCGCCTCATTACTCGCGGTACTACTTACTTTTTCTGCCTGCTGATTATTGTGGCGTTCTTCCTTAAGGTTGACGTCACCCGTATGTACCTGCTGATTGCTTACCCGCTGGGTCTGTTCCTTCTGCTCGTTGAGCGTTGGCTGATTCGTCAGGGTCTGGTGCGTTCGCGTACTCGCGGTCGTGCGTTGACTCGCGTCATGATTATTTCTGATGTGACGACCGGTCAGCACCTGTACAAGAACCTGAAGGATGTGGTTGCTTCCGGCCTGTCCCCCGCTGCGTTCTACCTGCCCGGTTTCACCCCGGGTACTACTGTTGCTGGCGCTCCGATTCCGGTCCTTGGTTACAGCACTTCTCCGGCTGACATTATGGAGGCCATCCGCGAGAACGATATTCACATGGTCGCGGTTACGAATGGTCACCACTTGAGCCCGGATCAGGTTCGTCTGCTGGGTTGGAAGCTTGCTGATGCGCATATTTCGCTGATTATGGCTCCTGCGACGACCGATATTGCTGGTCCGCGTATGCACATGCAGCCGCTGAATGGTCTGCCGCTGGTGCACGTGTCGACGCCGCGTATTACCGGTCTGTCGGCGTTCTTCAAGCGCGCTGTGGATGTTGTGTCTTCGGGTCTGGGTTTGATTCTGCTGTCTCCGCTGTTCCTGGTGGTGGCGCTGCTGGTCAAGCGTGATGGCGGTCCGGTCTTCTTCCTGCAGAACCGTGTGGGTCTGAACGGTGAAATGTTCAAGATGGTGAAGTTCCGTTCGATGCGTACTGACGCCGAAGAGGTTAAGAAGCGCCTCCTGGAGCAGAACGAGGGTAATGGTGTGCTCTTCAAGATGAAGGACGACCCGCGTATTACCCCCATCGGCAAGTTCATCCGTAAGTACTCGATTGATGAGTTGCCTCAGCTGTGGAACGTGTTCATTGGCGATATGTCGCTGGTGGGTCCGCGTCCTCCGCTGGTTGAGGAAGTTGAGCAGTACGAGGACATTGCGTACCGCCGTCTGCTGGTGAAGCCCGGTATTACCGGTCTGTGGCAGGTTTCTGGCCGTAGTGACCTTTCTTGGGAAGAGTCGGTTCGTCTGGATCTCTACTATGTTGAGAACTGGTCGCTTACCGGTGACCTCATTATTCTTCTGCGTACTGTCCGTGCGGTTTTCGCTAAGGAAGGCGCGTACTAAGAAGAGTTGGGGGTCTCTCGCTGGTATGTATGCCGTTTTTGAAGATGCTGTTCCGGCACAGGCAGCTTGGCATCATCCATTGATATAAACGCACAGAAGGGGCGTGAATCCATTTCCGGTGGATTCACGCCCCTTCTTTGTGTCTTCTGCCTAGTTCTTTGAGAGACGCTCAGGGGTCGCCTGAGGGCGTTAGCTTGGAGGCGGCGTACTGGGCGCCTCTGCCCTATTCGGCGATGAGTCGCGCAATGACTTCGGGGAGCATATCCGCGACGCGGGTTGCCGGGGCGGGACCCAGCAGCGCGTCCTTGACGCTTCCGGTGGTGCTGGCGCGTGCGGCTTCACCGTGCAGGTAGACTGCGAGCGCACCGATGGAGGCGTAGGTGCAGTCTTCCAGGGTTTCTCCGCGGGCTTCGAAGGCGGCTACGGTCTGGGCGAGCAGGGCGCCGTAGATGCCGGTGAGGGTGTCTCCGCTGCCTGCGGTGGCGAGCCAGGGGCTTCCTCCGGCAACGCTGTAGGTGGCGCCGTTGGGTGCCGCAATGAGCGTGTAGCCGCCCTTGAGCATGACGGTCGCGCCGGAGAGTTCGGAGGCGGCGCGCACCCAGCGGAAGGGTTCTGCGTCGATATCCTTGCGGCTGGGTACGATGGCGTCGCCCAGGTGCTTCTTCCAAGTTTCGGGGGCGAGCTCGTGCACGATACGCAGGAAGCGTTCGAGCTCTGCGGCGTGCGGGGTGAGGATTTTGTGGGAGCCGAGGTGCTTACCGGTTGCCAGGTATTCTGCCGCCAGGTCGCAGGCGCCCGCGTCGAGGATGGCGGGTTCGGGCGAGTGGAGCAGGTAGCGGTTCTTGTCCAGCGAGTCGTGGCTGGATCCGGAGCCGCCGGCCCAGACGGTGACCCTCTGCAGGGCGGGGGCGCCACTGAAGTAGACGGTTTCGGGGTTGTGGGCAATCATGAGCTGGCGTAGCTCGTGGGAGTTGGCACCGAAGCGAACCATACCAACGCCGGTGTTGAGGGCAGCACGCACACTCATGAGGGCTGCGCCGGGGTATTCGAGGCTTCCAGTGAGCATGCCGAGTACGCCGCGAGTGTACTTGTGGGAGTGCTCGTCGGGGATTTCGATGAGTTCGCGGTAGTCTTCGCGGTCGAGAACACGCAGGGCGGGCTTGTGGGCGTCGAGGGCTTCGGGCACGCCCAGGTCGTAGAGTTTGATGTCTCCGGAGTGGACGCTGTGGCTGGTGCCTGCCGGCAGCTTGTGACCGATGAAGGTGACGGTGCGGTCGGCACGCAGGGAGGGTTCGTGCACGGTTCCGCGGTTGTTGTCGACTCCGGAGGGGGTGTCGACGGCGAGGACTGCGCCGAGCTTACCGTCGAGCTGCGCGGCGCGGAGTACGCCAAGGTATTCACCGGCGCTACCGCGTACGGCGCCGCTGGAGCCGGTACCCAGGATGCCGTCGATGGTCAGGTCGTAGCCGGCAAGCTGCTCGTGGGTGTGTTCGGGGTCGAGCACGCGGGTGCCTTCGCCGCCTTCGCGGGCGATGAGTTCGAGGTTCTTTTCGCTGGAGTCGAAGATGACTGCATCAACGCGGTGACCCTTGGCGCTAAGGCGGGCGCCGGCGTAGATGGTGTCTGCGCCGTTGTTGCCCGGACCGATGAGCAACAGGATTTTGGCGTTGTCCTTGCCGCGGAGCAGGTCCTGTGCTTCGGCTGCGACGGCGTCTGCGGCGCGTTGCATGAGGTAGCCGTCGTAGTCGGCGGCTTCGATGTAGGGCTTTTCTGCTTCGCGTACCTGGGAAGCAGTGTAGATGAGCTTCATTGCTGTCTCCTTGGGTGGCACCGTGCGGGCCTTAGGGGTCACCGGGTGTGGTGTTGATGTGGCTCTGCGTTAATCGTCGGTGGCGTTAGTTTTCGTCGGTGTCGTCGCCGGCGATGACGCTGAGTCGGTAGCTTTCGGGGTTGAACTTTTGCAGGTGCGCCAGTTCTGCATCGCTGAGGTATTCGGCGGTTGCGATGGCGATGGCGATGGGTTCATCGTGGGTCAGCGAGAGGTGGATGCGGTTGATGCCGAGTTCTTTAGCACGGCGGGCGATGGTGCCCTGAATGATGAGGTAGGGTTGGCCGCTTTCGGCGGTGGCGACTTCGCAGTCTTGCCAGTTGAGTCCGGCGGGTGCTCCGAGTACTTTTGCGACGGCTTCTTTGGCGGCAAATCGTACGGCTTGGGAGCGTACATTCCGGGTACGTTCGTTGGGGGTGAAGACGCGGCGGACGAAGGCTGGTGTTTCGGTGACGATTCGTTCGAATCGTTCGATGTTGACGGTATCTACGCCGATTCCCATGATCATGAGCTTCACCTTCTGGGCTAGGGGTGGTGCCGCGTCCTGTTTGCGGTTTCTCTTGTTTTAAGTCTAGCGAGATTCGTTTCTTTTAGATGGGATAGCGGCAAATATGACGCATAGTTGATATCTGTTTCACAGCGTCTATTTTTGTTGGGTCATCCACGAATAACCACCAGGTTAAACGACAAGGGCGGTGGTCAAGTTCTCTAAGAACTCAACCACCGCCCTTGTCGTTATCGCTGAGGCGATTTCCGAGGATTACTCCAGAGGATTACTCCACGGTCACGGACTTTGCGAGGTTACGCGGCTGGTCAACGTCCAGGCCCTTAGCTTCTGCCAGTGCGCATGCGAAGATCTGCAGGGGCACAGTTGCCAGCAGGGGCTGCAGCAGCGAGGGGCATGCCGGGACGGTGATGAGGCGGTCTGCGTAGGGCTTGACGGCCTCGTCGCCTTCCTCGGCGATGACGATGGTGAAGGCGCCGCGAGCGCGCACTTCCTGGATGTTGGAGACGACCTTGCCGTGCAGGGAGTCGCGACCGTTTGCGGAGGGAACCACTACGATGACCGGCTGGCCTTCATCGATCAGTGCGATGGGGCCGTGCTTGAGCTCGCCTGCTGCGAAGCCTTCAGCGTGGATGTAGGTGATTTCCTTGAGCTTGAGTGCGCCTTCCATTGCGACGGGGAAGCCCACGTGGCGGCCAAGGAAGATCACGGAGGAGGCATCCTTCATTTCGACGCCCAGTTCCTTGACCTGGGTGTCGTTGTCGAGGACCTTCTGGATCTTTGCGGGCATGTTCTGCAGCTCGGCAAGGATCGAAGCAATTTCGTCCTTGTACTTGTTGCCGCGCAGCTGTGCCAGGTACAGGCCAAGCAGGTATGCTGCGGTGATCTGTGCCAGGAATGCCTTGGTGGATGCCACTGCGATTTCGGGGCCTGCGTGGGTGTACAGCGCAGCGTCGGATTCGCGGGGCAGGGTCGAGCCGTGGGTGTTGCAGATGGAGATAACCTTTGCACCCTGTTCGCGTGCGTGGCGCACTGCCATCAGGGTGTCCATGGTTTCGCCGGACTGCGAGAGTGCCACGATGAGGGTCTTCTCGTTCACGATGGGGTCGCGGTAGCGGAACTCATGTGCGAGCTCAACCTCGGTGGGGATGCGGCACCAGTGCTCGATGGCGTAGCGTGCCACCTGGCCTGCGTATGCTGCGGTACCACATGCGACGACGATGATCTTGTCGATGGTGCGCAGCACCGAGTCGTCAATGTTCAGTTCGTCGAGGGTGAGGTTGCCGTTTTCGTCGAGGCGGCCCATGAGGGTCTGCTCAACTGCGGTGGGCTGCTCGTGGATTTCCTTCTCCATGAAGGAGTTGAAGCCGCCCTTTTCAGCTGCTGCGGCGTCCCATTCGATGTGGAAGGGCTTGCCCTCTGCGGGGTTGCCTTCGAAGTCGATGATGGAGTAGTCGCTGCCGGTGATGGTCACGATCTGGTCCTGACCCATTTCGACGGCTTCCTTGGTGTAGTCAATGAACGCGGAGACGTCAGAGCCGAGGAAGTTCTCGTTCTCGCCCAGGCCGATGACCAGCGGGGAGTTGCGGCGGGTTGCCACAACGCGGTCCGGGTGGTCGGCGTGGATAGCCAGGATGGTAAATGCACCTTCGAGGCGGTTGGATGCGACGCGTACTGCCTCGGTGAGGTCACCGGTACCGAGCTTGTTGTAGATGCTTGCGATGGTTGCTGCAGCTACCTCGGTGTCGGTCTGAGATGCGAACTCTACGCCTTCGGCGAGCAGTTCGGCACGCAGTTCTGCGAAGTTTTCGATAATACCGTTGTGTACGACGGCGAGGCGGCCGTTGTCGACAACGTGGGGGTGAGCGTTGTTGTCGGTGGGTCCACCGTGGGTAGCCCAACGGGTGTGACCGATACCAATCTGGGAGTCCGGCAGGGGGTTTTCCTTAACCTCGTTTTCGAGGTTCAGGAGCTTGCCTGCCTTCTTACGGAATACGATGCCGTCGGGGCACACGAGTGCCACGCCAGCAGAGTCATAGCCGCGGTATTCCTGGCGGCGCAGACCTTCGAGGACCACATCGTATGCGTTGTGGTCAAACTTGTTACCGTCCGGAGCAGTGTCCAGACCTACATATCCTACGATTCCACACATGCTATAAGTTTATCCCACAAGTATCCAGATATGCGCACGGTGAAATACCGTTATACGTCACGTTTATTGTGGCTTTCCTGGCTTTTTCAGGTTTTACCCTTTTCTTTCCATACATTTATTTCTTCAGACATACCGTGAGAGTAGATATTTTCCCCACGGGCTGAAAGTTCGTACACTTAGATAAATGAGCACCGCACCGTATTTTTCTGGCGATGACCGCTTCATGCATCTTGACCGTTCCCGTTGGTCGCACCTAGCCGATGAGATTTCTGTTCCCCTCAGTGCTGAGGAAATTGAGTCTCTTCGAGGCCTGGGTGAAACTGTCGACCTTGAGGAGGTGCAGCGTATTTATCTGCCGGTTTCTCGTCTTCTTAACCTGTATGTGACTGCTGCTTCTTCGTTGAACCATATGACGAATGATTTTCTGCATGTGTCTCAGCGCCGCGTCCCGTTCATTATTGGTGTGGCGGGTTCTGTTGCTGTGGGTAAGTCGACGACGGCACGTATTTTGCAGGCTCTTTTGAGCCGTTGGCCTTCGACTCCGAAGGTTCAGTTGGTGACGACGGATGGTTTCTTGTACCCGAACGCGGAGCTTCAGCGTCGCGGCATTATGCACCGTAAGGGTTTCCCGGAGTCTTATGATCGCCGCACCCTGTTGAATTTTGTGTCGCAGGTGAAGTCCGGTGCTGAGCGTGTGGTGGCGCCGAAGTATTCGCACCTGTATTACGACATCATGCCGGATGAGCATATTGAGGTCACGGCACCGGATGTGCTGATTCTTGAGGGTTTGAATGTTTTGGCGCCTTCTCAGGCTGAGGGGCCGGAGACTTCTGATCTGACGCTGAGTGATTTCTTTGATTTCTCTATTTATGTGGATGCCCGCACTGAAGATATTGAGCGCTGGTATGTGAATCGTTTCTTGACTCTGCGTTCTTCGGCTTTTGCGAATCCGGAGTCGTATTTCAAGCGTTATGCGGAGCTGAGCGATGAGCAGGCGGTTGAGGTTGCGACCGGCATTTGGAAGAGCGTGAATGAGCCGAATCTGTTGCAGAATGTTTTGCCGACTCGTGCTCGTGCGCATTTGATTCTGCAGAAGGGCGCCGAGCATACCGTGGAGCAGGTTCTTCTGCGTAAGAACTAGAGGTTCTTTAGGTTTTTATCGTTCGTGTGCGGCTTTTAGTTGCCTGTGTAGCGCGTTTGTGGTGCATTCTAGTAGAAGGCGCCGGAGGCTCCACTCCCTCACGGGGTGGGTTTAGGCTTCCGGTGCTTTTGTATGCACCTACGCCATGATGAGGAGTTATTGTGAAGTCCCTGCACCGTACGTCTACCGCTCAGGAGTCTTTTGATAGTTCTGCGGTGAATCGCCGTACTCTTTTGGGTGCCGCTTTGGGAGTTGGTGGCACGGCGCTATTGGCAGCTTGCGGTTCGCAGGGTCAGGGTGCGTCTTCTTCATCTTCTGCAGCGAGTGCTTCTGAGTCTGCGGCGGCTTCGGCGGCTTCTTCTAGCGCCTCTTCCCCTGCGGCAGCCTCTTCTGCCGCGCCCTCCCCTGTTGCTTCTGCTACCAGTGCTTCTGCAAGTGCTTCGGCTTCTGCGAGCGTGTCTTCTTCCCCGTTGGCGCTTGCTCAGCCTAGTGTTGAGTCTCAGCCGGACTCGTTGCGTTGCCTCGTAAATAAGATGCGCCCCTTTGAGCAACAGGACTGGGAGCCGAGTGACCTGGTGGAGTTCTACGGTCATCAATTGCGTGCTGAGGCGGCTAAGGCGGCGGACACGATGATTGATGCGGCGGCGACCGATGGCGTGACCCTGCTTGTTTCTAGCGCGTATCGTTCGTATGCGGTGCAGCAGCAGACCTATCAGTATTGGGTTTCGGTGAACGGTCAGCAGGTGGCGGATCAGTTGTCGGCTCGTCCCGGCTATTCGGAGCATCAGACGGGTTTGGCGATTGATTTTGCTTCTCCTGAGGGTTGCCGCCTGGAGGAGTGTTACCGCGATACGCTGGCTGGTCAGTGGTTGGCGAAGAATGCTCCGCGTTACGGATATATTTTGCGTTTCCCTGATGGTCGTCAGTCGGTGACCGGTTATCGTTTTGAGCCGTGGCATTACCGTTATGTGGGTGTGCAGATTGCTCAGGAGTATGTGTCTTCGGGTGCGAAGACTTTTGAGGAGTTTATCGGTACGGGTGCGGCACCCGACTATGCAAGTGCGAACTAGGCTCTGAGCTAAGTTTTTGGCTTTGTCCGGTGCGTCGAGTGGTGATGCGTGTCGTATTTCTGGCTTCCATGTCGGAATTAAATAGGCACAGTAGATGCATATTTTTTCGCGTACAAGTCCTGTAAATCCGCGGTTTTTCGCAGGTTTTAGAGAGTTTTAGTCAGCTTCATGTGACCTAGACCTTAAGTATTGAGTGCCATAGAACCACTGTGAAGAAAAACACATACTTTACAGTGAAAATTTTCTCAGAATATGGCATTTTGAACACCCGAAAGGCGCTATTCTATATCTCATGCTTAAGGGTTTTAAAGATTTTCTGATCCGCGGTAACGTCATCGACCTCGCAGTTGGTCTGATCATGGGTACCGCCTTCACCGCTGTGGTGACCGCACTTGTCCAGGCCGTCCTGATGCCGGCTATCTCCATGCTGGTTGGCTCCCCCAACTTCGATGAGTTCCTGGTCTTCGGCCAGATCAAGGTTGGCGTGTTCCTGACCGCTGTTGTCAACTTCGTCCTGATTGCAGCTGCTGTGTACTTCGCAGTTGTTATCCCCACTCAGAAGCTGACTGAACTCGCACTGGCTAAGAAGAAGGCTGAAGACGAGGCTGTTGAAAAGGAAGAGACCGAGCTTGACCTCCTGAAGGAGATCCGCGACGCTCTGGCAAAGAAGTAATTTCTCTGCTCTCTACCACTAAGTTTCAAACCCCCGTATCCCCTGTGGATGCGGGGGTTTTCCGCATCCTCTTTCCCCTGCGCCCAATCAAGATAACGAAGAAGGGCTGGGAAGATGTTACCTTCCCAGCCCTTTCTCGATCCTCCGCTAAGGAAGAATACGTTTAGAGTGCCAGTTCCTTAGCCACAACGTCAGCCAGCTGCTGAGCAACCTCATCAGCCTGCTCCTGAGTTGCAGCTTCAACCATCACACGCACCAGAGGCTCGGTGCCGGATGCACGCAGTAGCACGCGGCCGCTCTCACCCAGTACGCCCTCAGCCTCGCTCACAGCGGTAGCGAGCGCCTCATTGGTCTTCACAGCCGCACGGTCAACACCCTTGACATTGATCAGACGCTGCGGGGTGGGCTGCATACGCGATGCCAGCTCCGAGAGGGTCTGACCGCTACGAGCCACCTCTGCAGCCAGCTGGATGCCGGTCAGAACGCCGTCACCGGTGGTTGCGTAGTCGCTCATGATGACGTGGCCGGACTGCTCGCCGCCAAGGTTGTAGCCGTGCTCGCGCATAGACTCGAGGACGTAGCGGTCACCCACAGCGGTACGGCCCAGGGTAATACCGTGCTCGCGCAGGTACAGTTCCAGGCCCAGGCTGCTCATTACGGTTGCGACGAGGGTGTCCTTTGCGAGCTTACCTTCGCGCTTAGCGGCAACAGCCAGGATAGCCATGATCTGGTCGCCATCTACCAGGTTGCCCTTTTCGTCAACTGCCTGGCAACGGTCGGAGTCACCGTCGTGGGCGATACCGAGGTCCGCGCCGTGCTCAACGACAGCTGCCTGCAGCTTCTCGGGGTGGGTGGAGCCCACACCGTCGTTGATGTTGGTGCCGTTGGGCTCTACAGCCAGTGCGATGACCTCTGCACCCAGTGCCTCGAAGGTTGCCGGGGACGCCGCGTAGGCTGCACCGTTTGCACAGTCCAGAACAATCTTCATGCCTGCGAGGGGCTTGCCATCGGGCAGGGTGGAGACCAGGTGCTTCACGTAAGCCTCGGTACCGTTCTCCAGGGGCTTGACGGTACCCACAGCACCACCGGTCGGGTAGCGGAAGGACTTCTCGCGGTAAACGCGCTCAATAGCGTCCTCAACGGAGTCTTCCAGCTTCTGGCCGCCACGAGCCAGGAACTTAATACCGTTGTCCGCTGCAGGGTTGTGCGATGCAGAAATCATCACGCCGAAGTCAGCACCGGTGTGTGCCACCAGGTAAGCTGCTGCGGGGGTGGGGACAATGCCGGCATCCAGCACGTCAACACCTGCGCTAGCGAAGCCAGCCTTCATCGCAGAGACAATAAAGTCTGCAGAGGATCGGGAGTCATTTGCAATCACGGCACGGGGGCGTACGCCCTCTTCTACCGTGTCAAAGCCCAGAACAATAGAAGCCGCCTGCGCGAGCTCCATAGCCAGGGCGGGAGTAATTACATCGTTTGCCAGACCGCGTACGCCGTCGGTTCCAAAAAGTCGTTCAGTCACCCTTTTATTTTACGTTGTGCGTAACTCTGCTTAGGCGCATACACCGTATTTTCTTCAGAATCAGAAAGTGATTTTCAGCGGCTACATATCTGCTTCATAGCTAATGTTTCTGTAGACGCGCAAAGGTGCCTGCTCTCAGTTCCCAGAGAGGGAAAAGAGAGGCAGACACCTTCACAGGGCAAGCTGTTTAGCGGTTATACCGCCGCAAGGTTGAGTTGTTACTCTCCCTTATCTCTCAACGCTTACTTGACGACGGGGAAGCCGTCGGGGGAGTCACCGGACTCGTCCTCGAAGACGTGTGATGCGGAGCGAACGATCAGCGAGTCGAGCTCGCCCACGACTGCCTCATCCTTGGAGGGGTAGTCGAACTGGGAGAGCACGTAACGCATTGCTTCCAGACGTGCGCGCTTCTTGTCGTTGGACTTGATAACGGTCCAGGGAGCGTCACCGGTGTGGGTGTAGAAGAACATTGCTTCCTTTGCCGCGGTGTAGTCGTCCCACTTATCCAGGGATGCCAGGTCGGTGGGGGAAAGCTTCCACTGGCGAACCGGGTCGGTACGGCGGGAGGTGAAGCGTGCGAGCTGCTCTTCGCGGGTGACGGAGAACCAGAACTTGATGATGTGGATACCGGAGTTCACCAGCATGCGCTCCAGGTCCGGAACTTCGCGCATGAACTCGAAGTACTGTGCCTGGGTGCAGTAGCCCATAACGCGCTCAACGCCGGCACGGTTGTACCAGGAGCGGTCCATCAGGACGATTTCGCCGCCGGAGGGCAGGTGCTTGATGTAACGCTGGAAGTACCACTGGGTCTGCTCGATATCGGTCGGCTTCTCCAGTGCCACAACGCGAGCGCCACGGGGGTTCAGGTGCTCGGTGAAGCGCTTGATGGAGCCACCCTTACCTGCTGCGTCACGGCCTTCGAAGATGATGAGGATCTTCTGACCGGTGGACTTAGCCCAGAGCTGCAACTTCAGCAGCTCAATCTGCAGGGCACGCTTTTCCTTCTCGTATGCCTTACGGCTGAGCTTGGTGTCGTAGGGGTAACCCTTCTTCCATGCCTGCGAGGTTTCGTCGTCCTTCTTGTCCTTGCCGAGGGCGCGGGTGAGGGAAGCCATTTCGTCCAGCTCTGCCGAGTAGTCTTCGACAACGGAGGTGCGGCGTGCCTGGGGCTTCAGGGCTTCCTTGATGGCTTGTTTCTTCTCAGAACCGGTGTGTGCGTGTGCGCCTCCAGCGGCGTGCTGGTGGGCTTCAGTCTGAGGAGCCTCCACTGCCTTCTCTTCGGGCTGGGTGGAGGGATTCTGCTCTGCCATGAGTACTCTTTTCTTCCTGTCTGCTTTGACTCTTTAACTCTACCGGTGTGCTCTTCGATGAACAAACGTAACAGTTATATGCACCCTATAACCTTGTAACGCTCACGGTGAGTAGATACGCAAAACGCCCCGACTCTCCCGAAGGAGAAGCGGGGCGTAACGCTTCGTGAAAACCAGCGATTAACGCTTGGAGAACTGCGAAGCCTTGCGTGCCTTCTTAAGACCAGCCTTCTTACGCTCGATGACGCGTGCGTCACGGGTCAGGTAACCAGCCTTCTTCAGTGCGGGGCGGTTGTTCTCGCGGTCAATCTCGTTCAGTGCACGAGCGATACCCAGGCGCAGAGCACCTGCCTGACCGGAGGGGCCACCACCGTTGATGCGTGCGATGACGTCGTATGCGCCCTCGAGCTCCAGGAGCTTGAAGGGCTGGTTGACGTCCTGCTGGTGCAGCTTGTTGGGGAAGTAGTCTTCCAGGCTACGACCGTTGATGGTCCAGTTGCCGGAACCGGGCACAACGCGAACGCGTGCGACTGCTTCCTTGCGGCGACCAACTGCTGCGCCTGCAACGGTCAGTGCCGGACGTGCTGCCTTAGCCGCTGCGGGGGCAGCGGACTCCGAGGTGTAGCTGGTCAGCTCTTCCTCGACTACGATCTGCTCTTCGTTCTGAGCCACGATTTCTCCTATTGTTTCTTCGTAGGCCCGAATTACTGGGCGACCTGGTTGAATTCGTAGGTCTTGGGCTGCTGTGCCGCGTGCGGGTGCTCGGGGCCAGCGTAGACCTTCAGCTTCTTGAGCTGCTGTGCAGCGAGCTTGTTCTTGGGCAGCATGCCCTTGACAGCCTTCTCAACCGCGCGAACGGGGTTGGTCTCAAGCAGCTCTGCGTAGTTCACGGACTTCAGACCGCCGGGGTAACCCGAGTGGCGGTATGCACGCTTCTGCTCGAGCTTTGCACCGGTCAGGGCGACCTTCTCAGCGTTCACGATGATAACGAAGTCACCGGTGTCAACGTGGGGAGCAAAAGTCGGCTTGTGCTTACCGCGCAGCAGGATAGCGGTCTGGCTTGCGAGGCGGCCGAGAACAACGTCGGTGGCGTCAATGACGTGCCACTGGCGCTCGACTTCGCCGGGCTTGGGAGTATAAGTGCGCAAAATATTGGCCTTTGTCTCGAAATGTACATACGGCGCTTAGTTGGGTATCGCGCCTTTTACTTACGTGCATGACGAACACCCGGGTGAGGACCGAGCTGCCGCCCGTTCTGCCCGTACTCTATACCGCCTTAACGTCCTGCAACTAGACAGCGATTTAGAGCGCGCTCGGGTAGAACACGCACAACATATCAAGACTATACAGGACGTCGAGTGCTTAATCCACCGCCAAAGCCTTAAAAATAGGGCTTTTTTGTCTTAAACACATTTTTAAATTCCATCCGTGTAATTCACCCTCGACGATTGCGCTCCTCCGTTGAGCCCCTCATCACTTCCGGCGTGTGACGGCGCTCAATATACACAGGGCGTTAAGCACTCTGTGCCTCGTGGTCTTCGCGCTTTGCTCGAGCACGCTCCGCCTGCACACCGTAGAGCTCCGATGCAGGGTAGTAAATCTCAGCCAGGGCGAGCGCATGCGGAGGTGCCAAAGTCAGCGAAGCCTCGCGTCCCGGGTTCTCAATCCGTTCACGCAGCCAGGCGGCGTCTCGCTTACCCGTACCGTAGAGCACCAGCGCACCCACGAGCGAACGCACCATGTGATGGCAGAAGGCGTCAGCCACCACGCGCACCTCAATCAGCCCGTTTTCAGTGCGGGTAAAGCTGAGTTCCCGCAGTTCGCGAATCGTAGTCGCCCCTTCGCGCGGCTTGCAGAAGGAGAGGAAATCGCGCAGGCCGAGTAGCTGCTGTGCCGATTCGTTCAGATCAGCACAATCCAGGTGCTCGGGTACCGCCCAGGTGTAGGTACGGTGAAGGGGGTTAAGACCGTCCGCTGCACCATCTGCGATGCGGTAAACATAGCGGCGGCCGGTAGCTGAGAAGCGCGCATCAAAATCGAACGGCACTTCGCTCACGCGATGAATCTGAATAGCGCCCTGCAAAATGCCGCGAACGTTCTTCGGAAGGTTGAGTTGTTCTTCCGCATCGTAAAGGCAGCGTTGCAGAGCCCCGGTGAGGCGGCGCCCCAGGGCAGCCGTCGGGTCATCTTCCCCCGTTCGCCCCTGCAGGCGAGTCCAGTCCTCATCACTCAGATCGCAGTGCAAGGTTTGGGCTTCTGCGTGGACTCCCGCATCCGTTCGACCCGCAACCACCACACGGTGAGGCGCCCGCAGAATCAGCTCGAGGGCGTTCTCGATAACTCCCTGCACGGTGACCAGGTTCGGCTGGGCTGCCCACCCGCTGAAAAGAGAACCGTCGTAAGCACAATCAATTCGCACGCGGTGCGTAGCGGTGAAGGGCTGCTCTTCGTAATTCTCTAAAGAAGTAGCGTTATGCATTGGTGTGCCTTTCAGCGGTAAAGGACGATTGAAGACTACGGGCCGGCTCTTGGATAGCGAATGCGCAAAGAACCGTGTCCTCTTAAGTATGCAGATACGCCAATCCGCCGCCCACAATAGTGGACGGCGGATTGACATATTTTAGGCTTAGCCTAAATCAGCTGGGATCCGTATTACTCGGAAACCTTCTGTGCTGCTGCGCCACCTGCGGGGGCGTAACCTGCAGCCTCTGCCGACTCAGCGGAGTCGAACCAGATTTCAGCCTTGGTGCTGGTGTACCAGCGGGAACCGGGCACGTGGTACTTCATGGAATCGGCGTTACCCTTAACCTCGAAGCCCTCGGGAGCCTCGCCGGACTCCAGGGGTGCGTGGGAACCTGCGGGCAGGCCCTCAGCTGCTTCAGCCTTGGGAGCCTCAGCTGCCTTCTCAGCAACCTTGGTTGCCTCAGCAACTGCACCCTGGGTTGCAACGGGCTCCATGACGAGCTCGATGACTGCCATGGGAGCGTTGTCACCCTTGCGGTTACCGATCTTGATGATGCGGGTGTAACCACCGGGGCGCTCTGCCATTGCCGGAGCAATAACGGTGAAGAGCTCGTGCACAACGGACTTGTCGGTGATGGAACGCAGCACGCGACGGCGAGCAGCCAGGTCGCCCTTCTTACCGAAGGTGATGAAGCGCTCTGCCACCGGACGCAGGCGCTTTGCCTTGGTCAGGGTGGTGGTGATGCGCTTGTGCTGGAACAGCTGCGCCGACAGGTTGTTGAGCATGTGGCGCTCGTGGGTCGGGGAACCGCCGAGGCGGGGACCCTTAGTGGGAGTAGGCATAGTTAAATCTCCATAGTTGCGTTCCCTAACGCCCCAGCAGCGGAGCCTCTTAGGGAATCAAGTTTGACTGATCCCGGTGGAACCGGGTGAACTATTCGGTCGAAATTATTCGCCGGAACCGTCTTCGTCATCAAGCGGGCGTGCAGCAGGCTCGAAACCGGGAGGGGAGTCCTTCAAAGCCAGGCCGAGCTCGATGAGCTTTGCCTTGACCTCGTCAATGGACTTAGCACCGAAGTTACGGATATCCATCAGGTCAGCTTCACTGCGGGTCACGAGCTCACCCACGGTGTGGATGCCCTCGCGCTTGAGGCAGTTGTAGGAGCGGACGGACATGTTCAGGTCCTCGATCGGCAGTGCCAAATCAGCGGCCATGGACTCGTCGGCGGGCGACGGGCCAACTTCGATACCCTCAGCTGCAATGTTCATCTCACGTGCCAGGCCGAAGAGCTCGACCAGGGTGCTGCCTGCAGAAGCAACGGCGTCACGCGGTGCGATGGCTTCCTTGGTTTCGACGTCCAGGGTCAGGCTGTCGAAGTCGGTGCGCTGCTCAACACGGGTCGCGTTCACGCTGAAGGTAACCTTCAGAACCGGGGAGTAGATGGAGTCAACCGGGATACGGCCAATCTCGCCATCGCCGACCTTGTTCTGAGCTGCAGTCACGTAGCCGCGACCGCGCTCGATAACCAGCTCAGCGTTGAAGTTTGCCGAGGCGTTCAGGGTTGCCAGGTGCAGTTCCGGGTTGTGGATCTCCACGCCAGCGGGAACCTCGATGTCGCCTGCGGTCAGTTCACCTTCGCCCTGCTTGCGCAGGTAGGCCACGACGGGCTCGTCGTTCTCAGAAGAGATGGAGAGCTTCTTGATGTTCAAGATGATCTCAGTGACGTCCTCGGTCACGCCGGGAACGGTGCTGAACTCGTGCAGTACGCCATCAATGCGGACGCTGGTAACAGCGGCGCCGGGGATGGAGGACAGCAGAGTACGGCGGAGGGAGTTACCCATGGTGTAGCCGAAACCGGGCTCCAGAGGCTCGATAGTGAAGCGCGAGCGGTTGGGCGCTACGACCTCTTCAGTCAGAGTGGGGCGCTGTGCAATAAGCACTTTGTTTCCTTTCGGTGAGCTCCGCTATATGAGCCCACAGGTTGGGGAAAACATATCTTAGGAAGCAGACGGGTGTCTGTACTCTCCGGGTACAGCTCCGTGCGGAGTGTACCCGTCGAGGGATTAGGTCGAGACCTAATTAGACGCGGCGGCGCTTCGGGGGACGGCAACCGTTGTGTGCAACGGGGGTAACGTCCTGGATCGAACCGACCTCGAGGCCTGCAGCCTGCAGGGAGCGGATTGCGGTTTCGCGACCGGAACCGGGGCCCTTGACGAACACGTCAACCTTGCGGACGCCGTGCTCCTTGGCGCGGTTTGCAGCAGCCTCAGCAGCCAGCTGTGCGGCGTAGGGGGTGGACTTACGGGAGCCCTTGAAGCCCATGTCGCCAGCGGAGGACCAGGAGATCACTGCACCGGTGGGATCGGTGATGGAGACGATGGTGTTGTTGAAGGTCGACTTGATGTGAGCCTGACCAGCAACGATGTTCTTGCTAACCTTGCGGCGGTTGGTCTTACGAGCTGCCGCAGCGCGAGTCTTGGGAGGCATTTTTGATTCTCCTACAAAGGTTTTCTAATACGTTGGTCGGATAGAGATATCCAACAGAGCAACGTTGCTTACTTCTTCTTACCTGCGACGGTACGCTTCGGACCCTTGCGGGTACGTGCGTTAGTCTTGGTGCGCTGACCGTGAACCGGCAGGCCGCGGCGGTGGCGCAGGCCCTGGTAGGAACCGATTTCAACCTTACGGCGGATGTCAGCTGCAACCTCGCGGCGAAGATCACCTTCAACCTTGTAGTTGCCTTCGATGAAGTCACGAAGTGCCACGAGCTCCTGGTCGGTCAGGTCCTTGACGCGGGTGTCAGGGTTGACGCCGGTAGCAGCGAGGGTTTCGTGTGCACGGGTCTTGCCCACGCCGTAGATGTAAGTGAGAGCAACTTCCACGCGCTTTTCGCGGGGAATATCAACTCCAGCGAGACGTGCCATACTGGCTTCTCCTTGTTGTTTTCCAGAGGTCTATAGCATCACTGCCCGAGTTATTCTGGCTCGGTCCCCGGCCTCTGAGTCCGGAGGTATCCGAAGGCGCCTCTTGGGGCGTTGCTTCGGAGCGGTGCCTATGACAATTCCACCCTCTTATAGGGCGGCTATGAAGTCAGCTGCTAGGGATTAGCCCTGGCGCTGCTTGTGGCGCGGGTTTTCGCAGATCACCATGACCACACCGTGACGGCGGATCACCTTGCACTTATCGCAGATCGGCTTAACGCTCGGCTTGACCTTCATCGCATTCCTTTTGATTGCAACTTGATTACTGGCGAGATAAGAGGTTCCCTCACTTACGTTGGGGAACTGCGTTATCCCTTTGAACACGATTTAAACGCCGCCAGAGGCGACGTTTATCTCGGGTTTACTTGTAACGGTAGACGATACGACCTCGGGAAAGGTCGTAGGGGCTCAGTTCCACTACTACTCGGTCCTCAGGCAGGATGCGAATGTAGTGCTGACGCATCTTGCCCGAGATGTGTGCGAGAACCTTGTGGCCGTTATCCAGCTCAACACGGAACATCGCGTTGGGCAGAGCTTCAACCACAGAGCCTTCAATCTCGATGACGCCGTCTTTCTTAGCCATATCCTCCGCTAACGTCGGTGCCCGTCGCAGGTGCGGCGGGCAAATGTATCTTCTGTTTGTGAGCTCACCGCGGTGAGGTGCTGGGGCGTTTTAAGGCGCACTTAACACTGGCACAAACAACCAACTGTTAACTCTACGGCAAAGACCCTGGAAAAACAACCGTGATTTTTATGACATCAGGCACTTAAGGTTTAAAAGGAAGAAGCCCCTCCCCCACGCTCCAGAAAGCCTTGAGGATTTCCATCCGCAGGAAAGGGGCACCGCTTATCGGTCAAAGCTCAGCTACTTAGTCTTCCTTAGCGGCAAGCTGACCGCATGCACCATCAATATCTGAGCCTCGAGTATCACGAATAGTCGTCGGAATACCATGTGCACGCAGACGCTCCACAAAGTTCTGCTCAACGCCCTTACGGGATGCCGTCCACTTCGAACCCGGGGTCGGGTTCAGCGGAATCGGGTTCACGTGCACCCAGCCACGGCCGCGCTGAGCCAGCTTCTTACCGAGCAGATCCGCACGCCAGCCCTGATCGTTAATATCTCGAATCAGTGCATACTCAATGGAAACGCGGCGGCCGGTCGTACGGTAGTAGTCGTATGCAGCGTCCAGAGTCTCGTCGACCTTCCAACGCTGGTTAATCGGGATGAGCTCATCACGTAGCTCATCATCCGGAGCGTGCAGAGACAGCGCCAAAGTAATGGGCAGCTTCTCCAGCTCAAACTTACGAATACCCGGCACCAGGCCCACGGTCGACATGGTCAGACCGCGAGCAGAAATACCGAGGCCCTCGGGCGAAGGGTCAATCAGGCGGTGCACAGCACCCATGGTTGCCTTGTAGTTAGCAAGCGCCTCGCCCATACCCATGAAGACAATATTGGAAACACGCAGCGGACGAGTATCCTCAGAACCGCCTTCTGCTTCTTCCAGGCCCTTCATCTGCTTCAGGTAGCGGGCACCGGCAACGACCTGCTCCACAATTTCCGCGGTGGACAGGTTGCGAGTCAAACCCTGCTGACCGGTCGCACAGAAGGGGCAGTTCATACCGCAGCCAGCCTGCGAAGAGATGCACATGGTCACGCGGTTGTCATAACGCATGATGACAGACTCAATGAGCGCACCATCAAAGAGGCGGTGCACAACCTTCAGGGTGTCGCCACCGTCAGCCTCGAGGGTACGGACCGGGGTCAGAAGCTGAGGCATCGCCTGTGCAACCATCTGCTCGCGGTCCTTAGCCGGCAGGTCAGTCATCTCAGCGGGGTCAGTGACCAGACGCTCAAAATAGTGCTTGGACAGCTGGGATGCACGGAACGACTGGTAGCCAAGTTCCTTCAGAAATTCACGGCGGCCAGCCATGTCGAAGTCAGCGATATGCTTGGGCGGCTTCGCACGGCGCGGTGCTTTCAGGGCAATCTGGCCGGGTGCGGGGCGAACGTTCGAGATTTCAACCGGCACCTTGGTCGCAGCGGGTGCGGTTGCCTCGCCGCTATTGAGAGTTTCGCTCATGGAGCTTCTTCCTTGTGATGTGGATGCTTTCGGATGCGCTATCACGCACCGGACCGGATTCGCCGGTTTCTTCGGGTGGAGGTGGGGCAGCTAAAGGTGGATACCCCTCCCCTAGTGGTGGGACTTAGGCGGGGATCGGAACCGGGGTTACGCCAAAGCGAGCAAGTTCGCTTGCACCACCGTCTTCTGCAGTCAGGACCCAGATACCTTCGCTATGCACAGCAACGGAGTGCTCCCACTGGCAGGCATCGGAGCCGTCAACGGTTACAACGGTCCAGTCGTCGGAGAGCACCTTGGTCTCGATGGAACCAGTCACAAGCATCGGCTCAATAGCGAAAGCCATGCCGGGCTTGATCTTCGGCCCCATGTCACGCACTGCGTAGTTCAGTACGTCCGGTGCCATATGCATCTGGGAACCGATGCCGTGGCCCACGTAGTCTTCAATAATGCCGTACTTATCGCCGTATTCTTCGGTCACATATGCTTCGATGGCAAGGCCGATTTCGCCGACCTTCTTTGCGGTTGCCAGAGCGGCGATGCCGTGCCACATTGCCTCGCGAGTGACGGCGGAGAGCTCTGCGCGTGCTTCGCTCACATTGTCACCGACCAGCACAGTACGTGCCGAGTCGCCGTGCCACTGGCGGTTGGTTGCGGGGTCGATAACGTATGCGCCACCGTCGATAGAAAGGATGTCGCCGTCCTTGAGCACGTAGTCGCCGGGGATGCCGTGAACGACCTCATGGTTGACGGAGGTGCATACGGTTGCCGGGTAGTCGTAGTAGCCGTAGAAGTTGGAGGTGCCACCCAGTTCCAGCATGGTGCGTTCAAAAGCGGCGTTCACCTCTGCGGTGGTTGCGCCGGGGCGAGCTGCCGCCACTGCCGCATCGAGCGCGCGGCTGGTGATGACGCCTGCACGAGCCATCTGCTGAAGCTGTGCATTGGTTTTGATTTCGACTCGTGCCATTCTGGCTCCTTAGGTATAGGGGGCGGTGCGCCCAAGCTTAGAACTCTACAGACAGCACTGTACCCCCGCAAGTCTTTGTGATGCATCATGCACCTCAAATTGCGGGGGTACAGCAGAAGATTACTTCAGAGCGTCGAGGATGCGCTCGGTGACTTCAGCAATCTCGCCGAGGCCGTTAACTTCCTTGACGATGCCGCGTTCGCGGTAGATTGCGATCAGCGGTGCGGTCTCTTCTTCGTAGACCTTCAGGCGGTGACGAATGACCTCTTCGTTGTCATCGGTACGACCCTGCTCTGCTGCGCGGTTGAGCAGACGCTCAACGAGTTCGTCGTTGTCTGCAACCAGCAGGAGAACTCGATCGATCTTCTCACCCTTGGCTTCGAGGATGGAGTCTAGCTCGTGCACCTGGGAGGTGTTGCGGGGGTAGCCGTCGAGCAGGAAGCCGTTGACGACGTCGCTTTCCTCCAGACGTGCGCGCACCATGTTGTTGGTGACAGAGTCGGGAACCAGGTTGCCGGAGTCGATGTACGACTTCGCTTCCTTGCCCAGCTCGGTCTCTTCCTTGATGTTCTTACGGAAGATATCACCGGTGGAAATCGCGGGAATCTTCAGCGCTTCAGCGATCTTGACGGCCTGGGTGCCCTTACCTGCACCGGGAGGGCCGACGATGAGCAGACGGTTCATCGGAGCAGTCCTTCGTAGTTTCGTTGTTGGAGCTGAGCGTTGATCTGCTTGAGAGTATCAAGACCAACACCCACCACGATCAGCAGCGAGGCGCCGCCGAACGGGAAATTCTGGTTTGCGTTGAATAGGATAAGCGCTACCAGGGGAATCATGGAAATTACACCCAGGTAAAGTGCGCCAGGCAACGTAATTCGGTTGAGTACGTAGCTGAGGTAACGCGCGGTGGGCTTACCCGCACGGATGCCGGGAATGAAGCCACCGTACTTCTTCATATTGTCCGCTACTTCTACCGGGTCGAAGGTGACCGCCACGTAGAAGTACGCGAAGCCAATAATCATGAAGAAGTAGAGAGCAATGTACAGCGGGTGATCGCCGCGCACCAGGTATGCGTTAATCCAGTTGACCCAGTCCGGCGGGGTGGAGCCGTCGGTGGGGGTGTTGAACTGGGCAATCAGGCCGGGCAGGGTCAGCAGGGAGGACGCGAAGATCAGCGGGATCACGCCGGCCATGTTGACCTTCAGCGGGATGTAGGTGCTGGTGCCGCCAATGGTGCGTCGACCAATCATGCGCTTTGCATACTGCACGGGGATACGGCGAACGGACTGTTCCACGTAGACCACGGCAAGCATGACCAGCAGGCCAATACCGCAGACAGCCGCGAAGATACCCCAACCGTGGGTGCGCTGGATGGAGCCCAGAGCGCTCGGGAAGGAGGAAGCGATGGAGGTGAAGATCAGCAGGGACATACCGTTGCCGACGCCACGCTCGGTAATCTGCTCACCCATCCACATGATGACGGTGGTACCTGCACACAGGGTGACGATAATCAGCAGGATGTGCAGTACGTCGTCCTGGGGGATGATGCCCGGGCAGTTACCCAGCAGAACGCCAGAGCGTGCCATCGAGACGATGGTGGTTGCATTCAGCAGAGCAAGAGCGATGGTCAGGTAGCGGGTGTACTGGGTGAGCTTTGCCTGACCCTGCGCGCCCTCATCGTGCAGCTCCTGGAATCGCGGGATGACCACGCGTAGCAGCTGGATGATAATGGACGCGGTAATGTACGGCATCACGCCGAGGGCAAAGATCGAAAGCTGCAGCAGTGCGCCACCACTGAAGAGGTTGACGATATCGTAGACGCCACCGCTTGTAACATTGGCGTTCAGACACTGCTGTACATTTCCGTAGGAAACGCCTGGCGCGGGGATGAAAGTGCCCACGCGGTACAGCACAATCATTGCCAGGGTAAACAGCAGCTTACGCCGCAAATCGGCGGTCTTGACGACTCGCCCGAATGCGCTCAGCACATGTCCTCCTGTAAGTCTATGGGGCGCCCATCCCTCTCAAAGAGTTTTAGGGCGCAGTAAACACATCTTCCAGTCTATCGTGTTTGGAGCGGGTAACGATAACTCCCTAGCAGATTATGTAGCTTTTATATTCTCTTAGCGTGATTTTTGAACGCCAAATGTGGCGCACACCAAGCGTTCAAATATACGAATACAGGAATATATCCCGTTGTGAGTCTTTCCGAGCAGCAAAAAGCCCCCGCCGTACAGTGTACGGACGGGGGCTTTCTCGTCTTGAAGACTACTTAACGGTTACAGAACCGCCAGCGGCCTCGATCTTCTCAATAGCGGAAGCCGATGCCTTGTCAACAACAACGTTCACCTTGACGGAGATTTCGCCGTTGCCCAGAACCTTCACGAGCTCGTTCTTGCGAACGGCACCCTTAGCAACCAGTGCCTCGACGGTGACGTCGCCACCGTTGGGGAACAGTTCCTGGATGCGGTCCAGGTTAACAACCTGGTACTCGGTGCGGAAGGGGTTCTTGAAGCCGCGCAGCTTCGGCAGGCGCATGTGCAGCGGCAGCTGGCCGCCTTCGAAGCCTGCACGAACCTGGTAACGTGCCTTGGTACCCTTGGTACCGCGACCTGCGGTCTTACCCTTGGAGCCTTCACCGCGGCCAACGCGGGTCTTTGCCTTGTGGGCACCCGGTGCCGGGCGCAGATCGTGAATCTTGATAGCTTCTGCCATCTTTACTTGACCTCCTCAACCTTCACCAGGTGAGCAACGGTGTTAACCATGCCAACGGTGACGGGGTCAGCAGTGCGGACTACCTTGTTGCCGGGGCGCTTGAGGCCCAGGGAACGCAGGGTGTCGCGCATGTTCTGCTTCTGACCAACATAGGACTTGACCTGGGTGATTTCCAGCTTTGCGTCGCTGGGCTGAATACGCTTGGCCATTACTACGCACCTGCCTTTTCAGACTTGGTGTTGCGCAGGTAGCTGGGGATAACCTCATCGGTGGGCAGGCCACGGCGGGCTGCCACTGCCAGGGGCTCCTCGAGCTCCTTGAGTGCTGCAACAGTTGCGTGAACGATGTTGATCTGGTTGGAGGAACCGAGCGACTTGGACAGCACGTCGTGAATGCCTGCGCACTCGAGTACTGCACGCACGGGGCCACCTGCGATAACACCGGTACCAGCGGTTGCCGGGCGGAGCATCACAACGCCTGCAGCTGCCTCACCCTGCACACGGTGCGGGATGGTGCGGCCTTCGATGCGGGGAACGCGGAAGAAGTTCTTCTTTGCTTCCTCGACACCCTTGGAGATTGCTGCGGGAACTTCCTTAGCCTTACCGTAGCCAACGCCGACCAGGCCGTTACCGTCACCAACGACGACCAGTGCGGTGAAGCTGAAGCGACGACCACCCTTGACGACCTTGGAAACGCGGTTGATGGTCACAACGCGCTCGATGTACTTGTCCTTCTCCTCCTCGCGAGCGCGGTTGTTACGGCGCTCACCACGGCCACGACGCTCGCCGCGGTTGTTGCGGCGCTCCTCGCGCTGGTTGGAGGTCTCAGCGGTTTCAGCTACTACTGCTTCGCTCACCTGAGTTTCCTTTACGTTCTGCTCGCTCATTAGAGTGCAAGACCTCCCTCGCGTGCACCGTCAGCAACGGCTGCAACACGGCCGTGGTACTTGTTACCACCGCGGTCGAACACGACTGCCTCAACACCAGCTGCCTTGGCGCGCTCTGCTACGAGCTCACCAACGCGCTTTGCCTTAGCGGTCTTGTCCAGGTCAGCTGCACGCAGCTCTGCTTCCATGGTGGAAGCGGATGCCAGGGTTACGCCCTTGACATCGTCGATAACCTGAACGAACATGTGACGGGTCGAACGGGTGACGCACAGGCGCGGACGCGCAGCGGTACCCGAAACGTACTTGCGGATGCGAGCGTGACGACGTGCACGCTGCGCTGCCTTCGACTTGATAGCCATGTTTACTTACCAGCCTTTCCGACCTTGCGGCGGATGTGCTCACCTGCGTAGCGAACACCCTTACCCTTGTAGGGATCGGGCTTACGCAGACCACGAATGTTTGCTGCAACCTGACCAACGAGCTGCTTGTCGATACCCGACACGGTCAGCTTGTTAGCACCCTCCACTGCGAAGGTAATACCCTCGGGAGCGGTGATGTTGATCGGGTGGGAGTAGCCCAGAGCGAACTCCAGGTCGTTACCCTTCGGGGTCACACGGTAACCGGTACCAACGATTTCCAGCTTCTTTTCGTAGCCGGAGGTAACGCCGATAATCAGGTTCTGAATCAGGGTACGAGTCAGACCGTGCAGCGAGCGAGACAGGCGCTCGTCGTTCGGACGAGATACAACGATCTCGTTTTCGTTCAGAGCCACGGTGATGGGGGAAGCTACCTTGTGGGAGAGCTCGCCCTTCGGGCCCTTAACGGTAACCAGGTTGCCATCGACCTTAACCTCAACGCCGGCGGGAACCGAGATGGGGAGACGTCCAATACGTGACATTATTCTCTTCCTTTCTCTTCTAACCGACTACCAGATGTAAGCGATGACTTCGCCGCCCACGCCCTTCTTCGCAGCCTGCTTGTCAGTGAGCAGACCCGAAGAGGTGGACAGGATTGCGATGCCGAGGCCACCCAGAACCTGGGGCAGGTTGGTGGACTTTGCGTAGGTACGCAGGCCCGGCTTGGAAATACGACGCACGCCAGCGATGGAACGCTCGCGGGACGGACCGTACTTGAGGACGAGGGTCAGGGTCTTGCCGACCTTTGCATCCTCAACCTTCACGTCGGCGATGTAGCCCTCAGCCTTCAGGATCTCAGCAATGCGAGCCTTCAGCTTGGAGTAGGGCATGGATACGGTGTCGTGGTATGCGGAGTTTGCGTTACGCAAACGGGTCAGCATATCTGCGACCGGATCAGTCATAGTCATTGTGGGCTTTAGCCCTTCCTCGTTGTGGTTTCCCTACCCCGCGGTAACGGGGTCTGGACCTACAACGTAGTCGTTAGTTGGTCTTGAACGGGAAGCCCAGTGCCTTCAGGATTGCACGGCCTTCTTCGTCGGTCTTCGCGGAGGTCACCACGGTGATGTCCATACCACGCACGCGGTCGATCGAGTCCTGATCGATTTCGTGGAACATGGACTGCTCGGTCAGACCGAAGGTGTAGTTACCATTACCGTCGAACTGGCGGTCCGAGAGGCCGCGGAAGTCGCGGATTCGGGGCAGTGCCAGGGTGACGAGGCGGTCCAGGAATTCCCACATGCGGTCGCCACGCAGGGTGACGTGTGCGCCGATGGGCATACCTTCGCGCAGCTTGAACTGTGCGATGGACTTCTTAGCGCGGGTAACAATCGGCTTCTGACCGGTGATTGCGGTGAGATCGCGGATTGCGCCGTCCATGAGCTTTGCGTCGCGAGCTGCCTCGCCAACACCCATGTTTACGACGACCTTAACGATCTTCGGGGTCTGCATGACGTTCTCGTACTTGAACTCTTCCTGCAGAGCGGGAACGACGACCTCAGCGTACTTGGTCTTGAAGCGGGGGGTGATCTTGGTTTCGGTCATTAGATGTCCTTACCCGAACGCTTAGCAACGCGCACGCGAACGGTGCGCTCCTTGCCGTCACGCTCTACAGTCTCGAGGCGGAAACCAACACGGGTCGGCTTCTTGGTCTCGGGGTCAACAATCGCAACGTTAGAAACGTGGATCGGTGCCTCAACCTTCTGAATGCCGCCTGCTGCGCCGGTCAGGGGGTTAGCCTTGGTGTGCTTGGTGACGACCTTGACGCCCTCAACAATCATGCGGTTTTCCTTGGGGAGAACCTTCAGAACCTTGCCCTGCTTGCCCTTATCTGCACCGGAAATAACCTGAACCAGGTCGCCGGACTTGATCTTAGCCATGAATTAGAGCACCTCCGGAGCCAGCGAAACGATCTTCATGAACTTCTTGTCGCGAAGCTCACGACCCACGGGGCCGAAGATACGGGTACCACGGGGATCACCATCAGTGTTCTTCAGGATCACTGCGGAGTTCTCGTCGAACTTGATGTAGGAGCCGTCGGGACGACGGGTTTCCTTCTTGGTGCGGACGACGACTGCCTTGACAACGTCACCCTTCTTTACGGTACCGCCGGGGATTGCATCCTTGACGGTTGCGACAATGATGTCGCCAATGCCTGCGTAGCGACGCGAGGAACCACCGAGAACACGGATGGTCAGGATTTCCTTCGCACCAGTGTTGTCGGCGACCTTCAGTCGCGACTCCTGCTGAATCATATTTCTCCTGTCGTCTCGCCGGTTCCGACTCGCTTTAGGCGCGAGCCAGCCTTGCGGAACATTTTTACGGGATTGGTTGACGCCCCGGGCCCCAACTCTATGGAAGGGGTTAGCGGAAACGCCTGGGGCAAACCCATGCCAGAAGCATTTGGACCCGCGTGAAGCGGGCGTATCCCACCCGTAAATAGCGGCATTATGCACTGGCACGAGAAGCCCGTGGTTGTGCGGCTATTTGGATACAGCCACACAGTCTTAACACTGTACAGGAAGCAGGTATGTAGCGCAAGAGTTTGCCGACTATGATTTCAGTCTCCTCCACCCTATCTCTGGGGATAGCCGGGCTTAGAGAGCAAAAACCCCATACCCCACATCACCATCGATTGAGAAGGCCCCTTATTTGACACTTAAAGCAGGAGGCCCCTTCGTGTAGTTCCTGACGCATAAGAAACTGAAGGGGCCTCGAGAAATCTATCAAACAATGTGTCAAACAAAGAAGATAGATATTAATATTTTACTACGCTTTAATGTCCCTCCACGACAGACTTGCCGCAGTACTGGCAAGAGACCACCCCGGTCCTACTCCCCACCTCTCAGACATACGCACAGTGCTAGAGCGCGGCTAGAGCGCGGCACGCACTACGTTGATATATCAGCTGCTCTCAGTCGCTCTTCACTCATCAGCTAGGGCATATATACTTTCGCGATACCGTCACGAACGATAGGGCGAGGAGGTTCTCCCGGTCGAGTCTCTTCTGCAGCCTCGTAGTATTCGCCAGAGTTTGCATCCAGCACGTAGGGAACCTCAGCTGCGGGGTAGTCTCCTGCTTTATCGACAGCAATAACACTCCCGTCCTTCAACAGGACCTGGTGGTTAATGCGGGTGGGAGCCACCTGCACGGTGTCAATAATGGCTCGATTGAGCGTATTAATGACGGTAACAGTTCCGCCACCAGCAACTGCCGCCTCCCCCTTGCCACCGAAATCAGCAACATAGAGCAGGTGACGTTCTGCATCGAGCAAGATATCGGTGGGCATCTTTCCGAACGGAAGATAAGCGAGGTGCTCACCCTCAAAGCTCAGAACATACAGACCGCCATTCTTACCCTCGCGCCCTTGCGCAGAGACATATAGTTCACCGCGCGTCGAATCAATCTCCACACCGTGAACACCGACTGGAGTATTGGCGTCTTCCCCGCCAATTACGGGCAGCTTGCGTGCAAGCTCCCAGGTATTCATATCCACAACCCAGATTTCATCTCGCATAATATTCGGGATGTACAGGAGGCTACGGCTTTCGTCCGCTACGGGTCCTAGTAGCATGGCAGGGCCTTCCCCTTGAAGGGGGCTAACCCTACGTTCCCCCTCTGCGGTGGGTGCAGAAATCACCTGGTAGCCGCCCATTCCGGTAACGAGTACGGCACCGTTGGGTGCGACGTATAGCTCACGCGGAGTCAGCATCTCTACTTCTAGAACGAGAGAATCCCATACGCGCGATAGGTCCTTTTGGGAGTATGCGGTAACCGAGTTTGTGCGGGTTCCTCCGGTCCAGAGAAGCCCCCGTTCATTGTCTGCGGCTAACCCATAGGCAGCTTGAACCTGGAAGAGGTTTGCTAGTTCGGGGTTATTTTCCGGGATAACGGGCAGAGTAGCCGTCTGCTCAATCTGCAGGGTATCCGCGTTTATGCGAGCAATTGTGGCGCAGAGAGTGCCGTGGGTCTTTGTGTGGTTATAGCTTCCACTTACAAAAAGAACGTTCTCTTCAGGGTTGTATGCCACTTGATACTGGCCAGCAAGTCCCGCGGAACGATCCACGGAAAAACGCTTAGCATCCGGCACGTTCTTCTGCTCTTCTCCTGCGACAGGGGGAACCATAAGTATCTCCAGAGTTGTGTAGTTTGGAGGCTAGCTCACCTTATATTTTGCGGGCTTAGCATCCGGAGCTTTCTGCTGTATATCTTACGCTTTGCCCACCATTTTGAGGCTTTTCTAGTGCAGTCCATGCACTACGAAATTCATCCTCAAGAGGTCCTATATTGGCATCCGGAGCTGTTCTCCCCTCCGGCTCTGAGCGGGGCAAATTTACCCCATGAAAGCTTTACAATCTAAACATAATTAGCATAAAAGACATATATCTAGAACTATCGGCATCTTCTAGAACTAAAAGACTTATATCGAGTCGACCAGAGCCATAGATTTTGTAATATTTCTTCACCTCTGACCCCCTCAAAACAGCGTTCTGAAAAAATCTGCTTAAAAATTTAGAAATTAAGGGTTGTTTTTTCAAAAATCAAGTTTTTTAGCAAAAATCGCGATTCAAGGTGCGAAAATCAGCGAGATGTACCATAATAGAAGAGACGCATGCGTCAAACAAGAGGTTCGGTCCTTATCGGACAGATTTCTTGGGTCCCTTTTTCCTCGCTAATCCGTTTGTCTAGGGACCGAACCTCGCTTTGACACTAAACCCGCACTTCGGTGCGGGTTTTCTTCGTATTTGAGGCGTTAGAATCCCGCACTTCATTCTTCAGGCTGTTAACTCGTCAAATAAGGGCGGGCGAGCGCAGAGGGTGCGCTTCACCCTTCCTCCGCTTCTCTTCCGCTCTCCCCCGCTACTACTTCTGATCCTGGTCTAGGCCTTCCGCTCGAATACAGACGTATAGGCAAAACGATAGGGGCGGTACCCATCGGTTCGATGGGTACCGCCCCTTTCAGCGCCTATCGGCAGTTTCAGAGAGTCAAGCGGGTTCTTGAATATCTAGCAGATCCCGCTCTACCTCTTTCGCTACCGCCAAGCGGTAGTATCGTGGGCTGCCGTGGGGTACGGGCTATGCCTTGCGGCGACGTGCTACCAGCACGGTTGCGCCAACGACCAGGGCAAGAACGCCGATTCCTGCAGCAACGACGACGCCCGAAGCACCGGTGTTAGCCAGCGAAGACTTCGAGGAGCTCGAAGCGGTGGAGCCGTTGTTGGAAGAGGTGACGTTCTGCGACGAAGAGCCGGAGGTCTTCGGTGCAGTGCTGTCCTTCTTCTGAGCATCAGACTTCAAAGAATCCGCGGGAGCCTTGGACTGATCCTTAGCGTTTTCCTTTACCTGTTCCTTGGAGTCTGCCGGTGCGGAAGGCGCCTCAGAGGGGTTAGTTACAGGTGCATTAGCCGATTCGGATGCCTTCGGTGCAGGTGCCTGGTTGTCAACGCTGAAGGTGTATTCTGCAGCCACACCACCGCGCACGTTATCGTTCTCGGTCAGGGAACCGGAGAGCAGGTAGATAGCAACGCTATCGCCGGTCTTCAGTTCTTCAGTCAGGTTAGAGTTTGCCACGGTGGGGCGGTCGATGGTTGCGGTGAAGTTACCGTTTTCGTCCGCCTTGATGTATGCCCAGATGCCTGCGCTATTGCCTTCAACGCCTGCGAGCTTAGGCTCTACCTTCGCAGAAATAGCGCCCTTGTTCAGCTTGACGGCGATAACGGAGCCCTTACCGTCCAGAGTCTTGAAGCCTTCACCGCGGAAGGTCAGCTTCTGGCCGTCCCAAGTCTTGGGGAAGTAGACCTTAGCGCCGTCCTTGTACTCGTGCACAACCTCATTGGAATTTGCGCTTTCGGAGGGTGCCGGGGTGCTCGGCTCGGGCTTAGCAGACTCGCTCGGAGCCGGAGTAGTCGGCTCAGGCTTAGCAGACTCGCTCGGAGCCGGAGTGGTCGGCTCAGGCTTAGCAGACTCGCTCGGAGCCGGAGTGGGCTGTTCGCTATCCGGCAGGCTCAGCTTAGTGCCGGCAGGGTAAGTGGTAGTCACGCCAGAAGGAGTAGCAGCGACCTGGGTGGTTTCTGCCGGTGCGCAGGTCTCAGCGGTGTCTGCCTTCTTCTCTGCAACAGTTGCGGAGAGCGCTTCACCACCGCGAGGAGTGTCACCTTCAACAATGGAGCCGGAGAGCAGGAAGACCGATACCTTATCGCCGCTCTTCAGATTTTCCGTCAGGTTGGAGTTCTCGGTGGTCGGGTACGGCAGTTCAGCGGTGAAGTTACCGTTTTCATCTGCCTGGATGTACGCCCAAACACCTGCGCTGTTGCCCTCAACGCCGTTGAACTTCGGCTCTTCCTTCGCGGAGATACGACCCTTGTTCAGCTTAACGGCGAGCACGGAGCCCTTCGAACCGTCCTGAGTCTTGAAACCTTCACCACGCAGCTTCAGGGTTTCACCGGTGGTCCAGTCCTTCACTGCGTAGAGCTTAGCGCCGTCGGCATAGGTCTTCACCAGCTCTTCAGAAGCAGTCTGCACTGCCGGCTTCGCGGCAGTTTCAACGGTGGTGTTGATCTTCACCATGACGCCGGGGGTAATCGGGGAATCTGCGTTGTCCTTGCCCTTAGGCTCGGTGCTAGAGGTGCGGTATTCACCGGTGGTCTTATCGATGGTGTAGTCGGTTTCGATAGCGGAAGCGCCTTCGACGCTACGTGCTACAGCGTATACGCTACCGTCTGCAGTGACCAGAACATCATTCGCACCGCTAGTTGCGCCGGTGGACACCTGAGACACAACGGTGCCGGTGCGTGCGTCAACAACGCCGACGTTGCCGGTACCGTAATCGGTCACGTACAGCAGGTCACGGGCTTCGTCGGAGGCAAGGGCGAGAGCCTGAGAGCCGAAAGGAATGGTCTTCTTGTAGGCGCCGGTTTCCAGGTCGTAGACGGTGATACCAGAGTTAGTGCCCTTACGGTCACCCTGGGAGCTGACGTAGATTTCCTTCAGAGACTTGTCGATGGTGACGTCAGAGGCGTTCAGGTCGGCTTCAGCATTGTCCTTGTGCAGCTGAATAGTCTTCTCAACCTCGTAGCTCTTGGTGTCGATTACCTTCACGGTGCCGGCACTCAAGGAGGGTACGTAGAGCTTGCCATCAGCGGAGTCCACGTGCATGTTCATTGCGATGTCAGATTCGCCCTTGGCGTCGGTGAATTCAATCTTCTTGACCAGGGCGTGCTGGGTGGTGTCGAAGACGCTAATGCCGCCGGAGCCAGATACAAAGACCTTGCCGCTGGAGGGATCGATGCGTACCTCGCGCGGGTGGTTGACCTCGCCTTCTGCGCTGCTCCAGATAATCTTGTTGGTCGCGGGATCGAAGACAGATACCTTGTTGACGCGGGTCTGGGTCACCCATACGTATCCGGTTGCTTCGTCGTAGGCAATACCGTAGGGAGATTCAATCTGCTTACCGGTCGGTGCGGTAGCGCCACGTGCGGTGAAGTCGGTGGTCGGGAACTGGTAGACAGTGGAGAGGCTCGGGGTGGATCCAACGTTCCAGGTGCCGACACCACCGGTCAGTACCGGCGGGCGGCCGGAGGAGAAGGAGGTGTAGAGGGAGGAGGTTGCTGCCGAGTATGCCAGCTGGTACTGGCCGGGCAGGCCCTGGTACTGGGTAGCGCTCACTGCAATGTGGCGGCATTCCTCAGCAGAGGTCTGGGAGTTTCCTCCGGGGACGGAAGCGGAGACGTTTGCCGCAAAGGTAGCGGGAACCGCAGCGAAAGAACCTGCGACAACGGAAAGTGCGCCAGCAATGGCGAGCAGCTTACGTGAGGGCTTGGGTGAAGAAGTCATGCTGATCCTCGATGATGTGTAGTGGTACTTCTCCAAAGGTCGTGCAACCTCCGGAAGATGCGTAGCTAAGCCCCTATGGATGAAGCAAGGCTAGACTAAGCAACTATAAAGTTGATAATAAGTGCCTCGTTAGGTTATTTTCAAGCAGCTATTATCAGCGCCCACGCTTCTCACGACTCTTTTAGCCACCGTCGCTATCCTCCCTAAAGCCCCGCATACACGCTCCACAAGGGGATTTCTTCCTCCAGCTCAAGCTACGTGGCTCTTTGATAGCGTTGTCCGGTAAAAGTAACCACTTTTCTGTATGACATCTTCAAAAGTTTTATGACAAATATTTATTCGGCATTTCATGACTTCTATCGTTGATTCTGTAGCTCACAGAACTTCCCGCTGAGTTCTCCCGAATAAAGGTTAAACGCAAAGGAGCCCTCTCCTACCTAAGTAGGAGAGGGCTCCTTTTATTGCTCTAGCAGAGAGTCATTAGAGGGCTTACTTAGCCTTCTCGATGATCTCCACGATACGCCAGCGCTTGGAAGCGGACAGCGGACGGGTCTCTGCAATCAGAACGAGGTCACCGATACCAGCAGTGTTCTGCTCGTCGTGTGCCTTGATCTTGGAGCTACGGCGAACGACCTTGCCGTACAGTGCGTGCTTCACGTGGTCCTCGACCTCGACGACAACGGTCTTGTCCATCTTGTCGGAGACAACGTAGCCGCGGCGGGTCTTGCGGTAGCCGCGCTCTTCGTTCTTTACTTCACTCACTTGGACTCACCTTCAGTTGCGGGACGAATACCGAGCTCGCGCTCACGCAGCACGGTGTAGATACGTGCGATGTCGCGCTTGATAGTGCGGCGACGACCTGCGTTAGCCTGACCGGTGACTTCCTGGAAGCGGATGTTGAAGAGTTCCTTCTTCGCTTCGCTCAGCTTTGCAGCCAGCTCTTCGTTGGAGAGCTCTGCGAGCTTATCGATGCTCAGGTCCTTGGATCCTACTGCCATCTCGCTTATTCACCACCTTCGCGGCGACGCACAACACGTGCCTTCATCGGGAGCTTGTGGATTGCCAGGCGCATTGCCTCGCGAGCCACTTCTTCGGACACACCGGAGAGTTCAAACATGACTCGACCCGGCTTGACATTTGCGACCCACCACTCGGGCGAACCCTTACCGGAACCCATACGGGTTTCAGCAGGCTTCTTGGTCAGCGGACGGTCGGGATAAATGTTGATCCAGACCTTACCGCCACGCTTGATGTGACGGGTCATTGCGATACGTGCAGCCTCAATCTGGCGGTTGGTCACGTATGCGGGCGACAGGGCCTGAATGCCCCACTCACCGAAGCTAACCTCGGTGCCGCCCTTTGCGAGACCACTACGCTTGGGGTGGTGCTGCTTGCGGTACTTTACTCGACGGGGAATAAGCATTTATGCCTCACCGTTCTCTGCAGTCTTGGCCTCGACCTTTGCCGAAGCGTTCTCGTTGCGGCGCTCGCGACGAGGACCACGGTTGCCCTGGCGGCGGCGGTCACCATCGCGGCGGTTGCCACGGCGGTTGTTTGCTGCCTGCTGAGCTGCCAGCTCCTTGTCGGTCAGGTCGCCCTTGTAGATCCAGACCTTCACGCCGATGCGACCGAAGGTGGTCTTAGCCTCGAAGAAGCCGTAGTCGATGTTCGCACGCAGGGTGTGCAGGGGCACACGGCCTTCGCGGTAGAACTCGGAACGGGACATTTCAGCGCCACCCAGACGGCCGGAGCACTGGATACGGATACCCTTTGCGCCTGCACGCTGTGCGGACTGGATTGCCTTCTTCATTGCACGTCGGAATGCAACACGCGATGCGAGCTGCTCTGCGATGCTCTGTGCAACCAGCTGAGCGGAGAGGTCGGGGTTAGCAACCTCGAGGATGTTCAGCTGAATCTGCTTGTTGGTGAGCTTCTCGAGCTCGCCGCGGATGCGGTCTGCTTCTGCGCCACGGCGGCCAATCACGATACCGGGACGAGCGGTGTGGATGTCCACACGCACGCGGTCACGGGTACGCTCAATCTCGACCTTTGCAACGCCTGCGCGATCCAGGTTCTTTGCCAGCAGCTCGCGGATCTTTACGTCCTCGCGGACGAAGTCAGCGTAACGCTCGCCGGGCTTGTTGGAATCAGCGAACCACTTGGAGACGTGGTCAGTGGTGATGCCCAGTCGGAAACCGTTCGGGTGAATTTTCTGACCCATTTAGCGGTCCTCCTCCTTCTCCGGGGTAGCAACTACCACGGTGATGTGGCTGGTGCGCTTGTTGATTCGGTATGCGCGACCCTGAGCGCGGGGCTGAATGCGCTTCATGGTCGGGCCCTCGTTCACGAATGCTTCGCTGATGAACAGCTCTTCCTCGCGGAAGGGCAGACCCTGCTGGGTTGCCTTCTGACGAGCGTTAGCTACTGCCGAAGCAACGATCTTGTATACCGGTTCCGAAGCTGCCTGGGGGGCGAACTTCAGAATCGCCAGAGCCTCTTCCGCCTGCTTACCACGGATCAGGTTGACGACACGGCGGGCCTTCATAGGCGTAACGCGAACGAAACGCGCTGATGCCTTGGCTTCCATTGCCTATCTCTCTTTCGTCTATTGCCGAAAGGGAAACGTTAGCTTATCGGTATGAACCGATTAGCGACGCTTACCCTTACGGTCGTCCTTCACGTGGCTGCGGAAAGTGCGGGTCGGAGCAAACTCACCGAGCTTGTGACCAACCATCGACTCGGTGATGAACACCGGCACGTGCTTGCGACCGTCGTACACTGCGATGGTGTGACCGAGCATGTCGGGGATAATCATCGAGCGACGCGACCAAGTCTTGATTACGTTCTTGGTGCCCTTCTCGTTCTGAGCTGCAACCTTCAGGTAGAGGTGCTGATCAACGAAAGGGCCCTTCTTCAAACTACGAGGCATGTTTCAGGCTCCTTAGCGCTTCTTGCCAGTACGACGGCGACGAACGATGAGCTTGTCGCTTTCCTTGTTGGGACGGCGGGTACGACCCTCGGGCTTACCGTTGGGGTTAACCGGGTGACGACCACCGGAGGTCTTACCTTCACCACCACCGTGCGGGTGGTCAACCGGGTTCATGACCACACCACGGACGGTCGGGCGGATGCCCTTCCAGCGGTTACGGCCTGCCTTACCCCAGTTGATGTTGGACTGCTCAGCGTTGCCAACTTCACCAACGGTTGCGCGGCAGCGAACATCCACGTTGCGGATTTCGCCGGAGGGCAGACGGAGCTGACCGTACTTGCCTTCCTTAGCAACCAGCTGTACAGAAGCACCTGCGGAACGAGCCAGCTTTGCGCCGCCACCGGGGCGGAGCTCGACACAGTGAATCACGGTACCAACGGGGATGTTGCGCAGGGGCAGGTTGTTACCGGGCTTGATGTCAGCTGCGGGGCCGGACTCGACGATGTCGCCCTGAGCGAGCTTGTTCGGAGCGATGATGTAGCGCTTGGAACCATCGAAGTAGTGCAGCAGCGCGATGCGAGCGGTACGGTTGGGATCGTACTCGATGTGCGCAACGCGTGCGTTAACGCCGTCCTTGTCGTGACGACGGAAGTCGATCAGACGGTACTGGCGCTTGTGGCCGCCACCCTTGTGACGGGTGGTGATGCGGCCGGTGTTGTTACGGCCGCCGGTCTTGTGAAGCGGACGAAGCAGGGACTTTTCCGGGGTGGAGCGGGTGATCTCGGAGAAATCAGCAACGCTCGAACCGCGGCGACCCGGGGTCGTCGGCTTGTACTTACGAATACCCATTTAGATATTTCTTCCTTCGTTAAAGTGGTCTCCGCGGGGCTTATGCCTGCGGACCGCCGAAGATGTCGATGGTGCCTTCCTTGAGGGTCACAATCGCACGCTTGGTGTTCTTGCGAGCGCCCCAACCGAAACGGGTGCGCTTGCGCTTGCCCTGACGGTTGATGGTGTTGACGGAAGCAACCTTGACGTCAAAGATCTTCTCGATGGCCTGCTTGATTTCCAGCTTGTTGGAATCGGTTGCGACCTCGAAGGTGTACTTACCTTCGTCGAGCTGACCGTAGCTCTTCTCGGAAACGACGGGAGCGATGATCACGTCGTATACAGACTTGGTGGAAACGCTCATTACTTAGCGCCCTCCTTCTTCTGAGCTGCAGCAACGAATGCATCGAATGCTGCCTTGGTGAAGACCACGTCGTCAGAAACCAGCACATCGTAGGTGTTGAGCTGATCTGCGTACAGAACGTGGACGTTCTCCAGGTTACGTGCGGACAGAGCCACAACGTCCTCTGCACGAGCAATCACAAGAAGGATGTTCTTGCGCTCGGTGATAGCTGCGAATGCAGCCTTTGCAGCCTTGGTCGAGGGGGTTTCACCGGAGATGAAGTTCTCGACAACGTGGACGCGGTCGTGACGAGCGCGATCGGAGAGAGCACCGCGCAGTGCAGCGGCGATCATCTTCTTGGGGGTGCGCTGTGCGTAGTTACGCGGGGTCGGACCGTGAACAACGCCACCGCCGGTCATGTGCGGTGCGCGGATGGAGCCCTGACGTGCGTTACCGGTGCCCTTCTGCTTGAAGGGCTTACGGCCTGCGCCGGAAACCTCGCCGCGGTTCTTGGTCTTGTGGGTGCCCTGGCGTGCAGCAGCGAGCTGTGCAACGACAACCTGGTGCAGCAGGGGCACGGATGCCTGCGCGTCGAAAATCTCTGCGGGCAGGTCTACCTTAAGGGTCTTAACAGCCATGATGTATTAGGCTCCCTTCACAGCGGTACGAACCAGAACAACGCCGCCCTTGGGACCAGGGATTGCACCCTTGATCAGCAGGACATTGTTCTCTGCGTCCACACCCTGGATAGTCAGGTTCAAGGTAGTGTGACGTGCTGCGCCCATACGGCCAGCCATGCGCATACCCTTGAACACGCGTGCGGGGTAGGATGCGCCACCGATGGAACCGGGCTTACGGTGGTTCTTGTGCTGACCGTGAGACGCGCCAACACCCTTGAAGCCGTGACGCTTCATAACACCTGCGAAGCCCTTACCCTTGGTCTTACCAACGACGTCGACCTTCTGGCCTGCTTCGAAGAGCTCAACGGTCAGTTCCTGACCGAGGGAATACTCAGAAGCATCTGCGGTACGCAGCTCGACGATGTGGCGACGGGGGGTAACACCGGCCTTCTCGAAGTGACCAGCCAGGGGCTTGGTAACCTTGCGAGAGTCGATTGCACCGAAACCAATCTGAACAGCTTCGTAGCCGTCAGTTTCCTGGTTACGGATCTGGGTAACAACGTTAGAATCAGCCTTGACGACGGTGACGGGCACAAACTTGCCGTCCTCGTCCCAGACCTGGGTCATGCCGAGCTTGGTGCCCAGCAGGCCCTTCACCTGGCGCTCGAATTTGTTAGTCATTAGATGCGATCCTCTACAGCTTGATCTCGATGTTTACGTCTGCCGGCAGGTCGAGACGCATGAGGGCATCAACAGCCTTGGGGGTCGGATCAACAACGTCGATCAGACGCTTGTGCGTACGCATCTCGAAGTGCTCGCGGCTGTCCTTGTACTTGTGGGGAGAACGGATAACACAGTAAACGTTCTTCTCGGTCGGCAGCGGCACGGGGCCAACTACAGTTGCGCCTGCGCCCTTTACCGTTTCGACGATTTTCCGTGCCGAAGAATCGATGACCTCGTGGTCATAGGACTTCAGACGGATGCGGATTTTCTGTCCCGCCATCTGTCGGACTCTCTTTCTTGATGTATTCCCTGTATCGGAGCTTTTGCCCCTTTGTTATAGCGCTTAAGGAACGCGATATATTCATCACGTGCGCCACTCAGAACGGACTGAATCCGGCTTTGCCGGGTTCCTCACCCCGCCTGAGTACCGACCCCCGAACTCGGGCGTGTCGTCTATTTTCTAGACAGACTCATCCCGTCATCCTTCGGACCGGGTCATACGTGGGCCTACCTTTAGTGCAGGTAGACGCTTTGACAACGTCGTCAATTCTCTCAGAGATAGAGCGCTTGCGCAATACAAACACGAGTTAAGTGCTTAAGAACACTTAACTATCTCTGTCAACCTGAGGATACTCCCGCGATGTAACTCTCAGGGAGCTTTCAATCTACTTTCAGTAAGTTCCATGCGCTTTATTGCTCTTAATAAAGCTTTTAGATCTAAAGACTCTCGTATCGTAGAAGTATCACTACAGCCTAAGGAGAAACCATGTCTCAGCCGACACAACCTCATCAGGCATCCTCTAGCTCTCACTCTTCATCTCAGAGCCCTCAGCAGGTCCAGCCGCAAGGTCTCGGTCTGTACGTTCCCCCATCCCTGTCGGGTCCGTATCCTCAGCCTCCTGCGCAGCGCCGCCGGGTCAATGAGGACATCTTCCTCAATATTGTTCTGTACATCGGTTCGCTCCTGCTCATCGGTGCTGCGGGTCTTTTTGTCACCTCTGTGACGTCTTCTCAGGATGAAACGGCTATCTTCCGTGTCCTTGCAATGGCGCTTGGAGCAGTCGTCTTCTACGGAGCTGGTCTGCTCACCTACCGTTTCGTGGAGCGCCTACGTATCGCTTCCTACTCTTTTGCAGCAACCGGTCTTGCGTTTATTCCTCTGACTGGCGTTGCTACCTATGTCCTCAAGATTTGGACTGAAGGACGCTACGTCTGGCTTCTCACGTCTCTGGTTGGCACTGCTGCCATTGTTGGAGCCTGTGCCCTCATGCGTAACCGTGTGATGGCGTACCTGCTGATTTCGTTCATTGTTTCGGACTCGTTGGCGGCTACGAAGGTAGCGGCTCTGCCTTTCGTTTGGTATTTCGTTTCACTGACTGCAGTTGCCACCGTTCTGGGTTTGGTTCTGCATTTTGCCCCGAATGCTGCTCCGAAGGGCATCCGCGAAGGTCTTGTTGATTCTTCCCGCATTTTTGTTCCGGCTACTGCCATCGCTATTTTCTTCTTCACTAACGATCTGAGCTACACGGATGCGGGTATTGCGTTTGCAGTCATGTCTGTGCATGCCATTCTTTTCACGTGGCTGAACGGTACGGCAGATTACTATGCCCAGGCACGCATCTATCCGATTGCGTCTGTTCTCTCCTTCATCATGGACTCGGATCACGGCCCGTGGTTCCCCAGCATTTTCTTCGTCTCGGTCCTGGTTGTTAACCTGATTTCTGCTTACGTATTTATTCCTCGTCTGCAGAAGACTATTGCTGGTTCTGCTCCAGCTACTGATGAACAGCCCGAGCAGGTGCAAAGCACCCCGGCTATCCCCTGGGCGAAGGAAGCTCCTCACCATCCCGCCCACAAGATGGAGTGGTTGCCGGCAATTGACGCATGCGTCGGCGTGTTCTTCTCCTTCTTCGCTCTCATTGATGCCTTCTTCACTGCTCATGCTGCCGATAGCCCTGTATACGCAACGCGCTGGAGTGCTTTCCTTCCTTATACAGAAGGTAATCAAGGTATCTTCCCTGACCCCTGGGTTATTGGTGTCCTCTGCATTGTGAGTTTCTTGTTGTACCGCAAGGCAATCCAGCCTCTGCTACTCATGAGTTTTGTAGCGCTCATTCCAGTTGTTGGCATGTACGCCTCCCCCGGCAATCAGGGCACTTTCTACCTCTTCTTTACCGCGGCAGTAGTCATCTATCTGGTCAGCGCTAAGGCCCCCGAGGCACGTACCGCGGGAGCGGTACTGAGCAACATCGGTTATGCCATTGGTATGATTCAGCTCTTCCTCGCTCTCATTCCTGAGATGCAGACTTCTGAGTCGCTTCTGATGTTTGCGTTGGTCTGCGCCGCTATTGCGCTACTGACTTTTGTCCTCTCTCAGGGCGTTGTAGCGCAGAACGCAAGCTACCGTCTTGTAGAGATGTCGGTTTACCTCTTCTTAGGCGTTTTTGCTCTCTTCGTTGGGTACGTGGCTAACCATGCTGATGGCGGAGCACACGGCCGATTCTGGATTGGTTTCCCTCTCTTCTCGGGTGCCGTCCTCTTCTTGAGCGTGCTGGGCGCTCTTATTCTGGCTCGCGCGTTGCGACTTTCGGACGTTGGATCCTTCCGCTCAACGCTTGTCATGTTTGTCCGTATCGCGTTCTACGCGACTCTGCTTATCGCGACGATCGGCTCACGACACTACCTGCTGTACGACTTGCAGAAGGAGTACATTGCTGTAGCGCTACCGGCGCTCCTGACCGTCGTCTACGGTGCACTCGGTTTCTTTATGCCGGCTGGCTCTTCGATTCGTTCAGAGCTACTCACCGTTGCACGGTTCCCCATCTGCTGGTCGGTCATTCTGCTCGCTATCAGCGGCAATATGAAGGAATCGCTCGTAGACTTCCTCGTACTTGCACTGTTGGCGGTTCAGGCACTGTGTAGCGTGCTACTCTACGCGTACTCCAAGCGAAGCTACGAAGCATACGCGGCAGCAATTTTCTTCACTCTTGGTTCTATCCTGAGCGCAGGCCGTTTCATTGGTGATTTTGATAATCTGCTGTTCGCAGTAGCAACCCCGATGATCTTCATCGCCGTATGGGTACTTGCACTCATCTTCAGGATCCCCCGCATGCAGATTGGTGCCTCCATCAGTATCACGACTTTCTGCATTGGTTCTCTATGGAATCTCTTCAACACGAGGGAAAGCACAATGGTGATGACTCTTCTGGGCTACTACGCTCTGATTGCCGTCGTTATCCTGTTCGTTCTGAAGGTCACGCTCCCGGTTGAGGTCTTCGGTGTGAACGCAAACGTTCGTCCTCGTATCGCTGTCCCGGTCGGTAATACGATGGTTGACTTGCCGATGCACGGCCCGTTAGGTGCCCCCTACGTGCGTTTCATGTCTCGCCGCCCCCTGAGCCAGGGCATCTATGCACCGGTCAATACGCTGCTGATGATTCCCGCTCTGGCGGTGCTGGGATTCTACACCTTCGTTGGGTTGGTTTTTGAGCCCAAGCAGGTAGAACTCAACGCACTTCTCTGGGGCCTAGGCGCTCTGTCTTTCGTGTCTGTCACCAAGGCGAAGAACCTGCCGATCGTCTGCACCACGGCGTTCAGCCTCTTCATCGCCCGTCTGGTCATTGATTACTCGAAGTCCAATCCCCTGAGCGTCATTCTTGAGGTTGCTCTCCTGATTCTGCTGGCTGTTGTAGCTGCCAAGGTTCTCAAGAACTTCATCGCAAAGAGGCCTGTAGACGAGCAGGTATCGGATTCTCCTCTGTACTGGGCTTTGGGTCTGCAGGTATTTCTCACCCTGGTAACGTGGGCAGTTCCCGCTGACGGCCCGGATATTGTGGTGCTGGTACTCGGCATCGCTCTGACTCTCCTGAGCGCTTTGCTGCTCGACCGGGTATGGACCTATATCGCAACTGCGCTAGTCACCCTCGACCTGGCAATTTTGCTCAACGGTCTGAACCCGCTGACCCTGCTGATCATCTCTATTCTGCTCATTGCCGGCGTTATCTGGCGTCTGCTGGTGCGACAGAACAAGCAGGATGCAGCAGCTTCGCACCAGGATTCTGAGCAGCTTGGGGGTTTCTCACAGCCTCAGAATCAGCAGGGTATGTACCCCCAGGGTAATGTCCAGATGCAGCTGCCTCCGGTTCCTCAGCAGGGATACCAGCCTCGTGACGGGGAGAATATCTAACCTGTTGCAGGTATAGGTTCTTTTCCTGCGGCATTCTGTAGTAGGATTACCTATGTCCCTTACGAGGGGCAGTCATTCGAATCGCGGTTCCCAGTCTTCGGGCTGGGAACCGTTTTTCTTTACTCTCAAACAGCCAGCTTTAGTTTTTCTCCACACCAAGAAATCAGCTCTAGTTCTTCGCTTCTCAGATTCCCCCCACCCTACCCGCTCAGTTTGTGCTCTGCAAGAGCGCTTGTACGGTGCCTGATTCACATATATTGGGGGCTAGCGTTCCTCTACGCGGAGAGGGCCCGTGGAGCTTCGCAATACGAGTGAAATGAGAAGATTCGTTGCGGGGCTTGTAACTATAGACTCGGCGTCGGAGCGCAGGGCCACAGGAAGCATTTAATAAGCTCCTCAGAAGAAATATCAGCTATACAGCACAGGTTGCTCTCGCAACCCTTAATTTTGGCGTTTTCTACCGTGGGTTTCGGCTTTATTCTCCGGCTCCTCTCTAAGGCTCTCAGAGGCTCTCAGAGGCTCTCAGAAGCCGCTATAACGCCCCATGACCGCTGTTGTGTATCGGTTCCGTTGCAGACAAGCAGACAGAGCTTCAGCTCCCCACTTCTTCAAAAGAGCATAACAAAAGGACCCCCGCAGATGCGGGGGTCCTTGAGTATCGCTACCTGATGGAGAGTTTTCTCTCCGGCAGATCTTTAGCGAATTGTCGTAAATTTACGGCAATTACTTGATGATCTTGGTAACGCGACCCGAACCAACGGTGCGGCCACCCTCACGGATAGCGAAGCCGAGGCCCTCTTCCATTGCGATGGGCTGAATCAGGGTAACGGTCATCTCGGTGTTGTCACCGGGCATAACCATCTCGGTGCCCTCGGGGAGGGTGATAACGCCGGTCACGTCAGTGGTACGGAAGTAGAACTGAGGACGGTAGTTGGAGTAGAAGGGGTTGTGACGGCCACCCTCATCCTTGGAGAGGATGTAGACGTTTGCCTCGAACTCGGTGTGGGGGGTGATGGAGCCCGGCTCCACGACAACCTGACCACGCTCAACATCGTCACGCTTCAGACCACGCAGCAGCAGACCACAGTTCTCGCCTGCCCATGCTTCGTCGAGCTGCTTGTGGAACATCTCGATACCGGTAACGGTGGTCTTCTGAATCGGGCGGATACCGACGATCTCGACCTCGGAGTTAATCTTCAGGGTACCGCGCTCTGCACGACCGGTAACAACGGTGCCACGACCGGTGATGGTGAAGACGTCCTCGATGGGCATGAGGAAGGGCTTGTCCTTCTCACGCACGGGGTCCGGAATGTAGGTGTCGACTGCGTCCATGAGCTCCTCGATCTTAGCAACCCACTCGGGGTCGCCTTCGAGAGCCTTCAGCGCGGAGACGCGAACAACGGGAGCGTTGTCGCCGTCGAACTCCTGCGAGGAGAGGAGGTCACGGACCTCCATCTCGACGAGGTCGAGGAGCTCTTCGTCGTCAACCATGTCTGCCTTGTTCAGTGCAACCAGCAGGGTGGGGACGCCAACCTGGCGAGCGAGCAGAACGTGCTCGCGGGTCTGTGCCATGGGGCCGTCGGTAGCTGCAACCACGAGGATTGCGCCGTCCATCTGAGCCGCACCGGTAATCATGTTCTTGACGTAGTCAGCGTGGCCGGGAGCGTCAACGTGTGCGTAGTGGCGCTTCTCGGTCTGGTACTCGATGTGAGCAATGTTAATGGTAATACCGCGCTGGCGCTCCTCGGGAGCGGAGTCGATCATACCGAAGTCGCGCTTCTCGTTCAGGTCCGGGTACTTGTCAGCCAGAACCTTGGAGATTGCTGCGGTCAGGGTGGTCTTACCGTGGTCAACGTGACCAATGGTACCGACGTTAACGTGAGGCTTGGAGCGCTCGAACTTAGCCTTAGCCAAGAGTGTTCCTCCTAGAACGATTGAAAACATGCACGCGGATCTTCGCTCCGGCGCATCCCGTTATAAAACGGTCTAGCGTCTACAATAGCGGATTACGCCGCAGAGATGAAACTGTTCATGCTCTCAATAATGGATTTAATTGAAAATTTTGACGTGGGCCACAGGTTTTTGACCCGTGGCCCACGGGTGAGACGCGAAAATTACTCGCCGCGGCTCTTCTGGATGATCTCGTCAGCAACGTTCTTGGGAACCTCGCCGTAGCTATCGAATGCCATCGAGAACACTGCACGACCCTGGGTCTTACCACGCAGGTCGCCAATGTAACCGAACATTTCGGTCAGGGGCACAATAGCCTTGATGATCTTAACGCCGGATGCATCCTCCATGGAACGAACCTGGCCACGGCGGGAGTTCAGGTCGCCGATAACGTCGCCCATGTACTCCTCGGGGGTACGAACCTCAACGTCCATCAGCGGCTCGAGCAGGACCGGGTTAGCGCGCTTAGCACCTTCCTTGAAGACCATCGAACCAGCGATCTTGAACGCCATTTCGGAGGAGTCGACGTCGTGGTAAGCACCGTCGATCAGGGTTGCCTTCACGCCCACCATCGGGTAGCCAGCGAGGACACCGAACTTCATAGCGTCCTGGATACCAGCGTCGACCGAGGGGATGTACTCGCGAGGCACGCGGCCACCGGTGACCTTGTCCTCGAACAGGTACAGCTCTTCGCCATCCAGGGGCAGGGGCTCGAAGGAGACCTGCACCTTTGCGAACTGACCAGAACCACCGGTCTGCTTCTTGTGGGTGTAGTCGACCTTCTCGACTGCCTTCTTGATGGTCTCGCGGTAAGCAACCTGAGGCTTACCAACGTTAGCCTCAACCTTGAATTCGCGCTTCATACGGTCAACGATGATGTCCAGGTGCAGCTCACCCATACCACCAATTTCGGTCTGACCGGTTTCTTCGTTCAGCGAAACGGTGAAGGTGGGGTCCTCAGCGGAAAGCTTCTGGATAGCGGTGGACATCTTCTCCTGGTCACCCTTGGTCTTGGGCTCGATAGCCACGAAGATCACAGGGTCGGGGAAGGTCATCGACTCGAGAACGATCGGGTGTGCGGGGTCGCACAGGGTGTCACCAGTGGTGGTGTCCTTCAGACCGATCGCAGCGTAAATGTGACCTGCGGTAATCTCCTCAACCGGGTTCTCCTTGTTGGAGTGCATCTGGAAGAGCTTACCGATGCGCTCCTTCTTACCCTTAGTCGAGTTCAGGACCTGCTGGCCCTGAGCTGCGACGCCGGAGTACACACGAGTGTAGGTCAGCTGACCGTAGAACGGGTGAGCTGCAACCTTGAACGCCAGTGCTGCGAAGGGCTCGTCTGCGGATGCCTTACGGGTCAGCTTCTCTTCCTCGTTGGAGGGGTTGGAACCGACAACGTCCGGAACGTCCAGCGGGGAGGGCAGGTACTCAATCACAGCGTCCAGCATGGGCTGAACACCGCGGTTCTTGAATGCAGAACCACAGAGAACGGGGAATGCCTCGCCGGAGATAACAAGCTGACGGATACCCGACTTAATCTCGGGGATAGTCAGTTCGCCCTCTTCGAGGTACTTCTCCATGAGCTCTTCGCTGGACTCAGCAACAGCCTCAACCAGCTCAGCGCGGTACTGCTCAGCCTTCTCAACCAGGTCAGCAGGAATGTCCTGAACCTCGTAAGAAGCACCCATGCTCACGTCACCCTTGGCGTCGCCGGGCCAGACGTATGCCTTCATTTCGAGCAGGTCGACAACACCGAGGAAGTCGCTCTCAGCACCGATGGGGAGCTGAACAACCAGCGGGCGTGCGCCCAGGCGGTCGATGATGGTCTGAACGGTGAAGTAGAAGTCAGCACCCATCTTGTCCATCTTGTTGACGAAGCAGATACGGGGGACATCGTACTTGTCAGCCTGGCGCCAAACGGTCTCAGACTGGGGCTCAACACCTTCCTTGCCGTCGAACACAGCAACTGCGCCGTCGAGGACGCGCAGGGAGCGCTCAACCTCAACGGTGAAGTCGACGTGACCGGGGGTGTCGATAATGTTGATCTGGTTGTCCTTCCAGAAGCAGGTGGTTGCTGCGGAGGTAATGGTAATACCTCGCTCCTGCTCCTGAGCCATCCAGTCCATGGTGGAAGCGCCGTCGTGAGTCTCACCAATCTTGTGGTTAATACCGGTGTAGAACAGAATGCGCTCAGTGGTGGTGGTCTTACCGGCGTCGATGTGCGCCATAATACCGATGTTGCGGACCTTGTTAAGGTCGGTGAACACGTCAAGTGCCACGTTATTCTCCCTAAATGAGATACTCCGAAAGCCTGCCGACTCGAATCGACTCGGCAGGCTCTAAACGGAGAATTACCAGCGGTAGTGTGCGAAGGCCTTGTTGGACTCGGCCATCTTGTGAGTGTCCTCGCGACGCTTCACAGCGGCACCGAGACCATTGGATGCATCCAGGATCTCGTTCATCAGACGCTCAGTCATGGTCTTCTCGCGGCGCTGCTTGGAGAAGCCAACGAGCCAGCGGAGAGCCAGAGCGGTGGAACGGCCGGGGCGAACCTCAACCGGAACCTGGTAGGTTGCACCGCCGACGCGGCGGGAGCGAACCTCGAGAGAAGGCTTGATGTTGTCCATAGCCTTCTTCAGGGTTGCGACCGGGTCAGAACCGGTCTTCTTCTCGACGCCCTCGAGGGCACCGTAGACGATGCGCTCTGCGACGGACTTCTTGCCGTCCAGCAGAACCTTGTTGATCAGCTGGGTGACCAGAGCGGAACCGTAAACAGGATCGTTTACGAGGGGACGCTTGGGAGCGGGACCCTTACGAGGCATTACTTCTTCTCCTTCTTAGCGCCGTAGCGGGAGCGAGCCTGGCCGCGACCCTTAACACCCTGGGTATCCAGAGCGCCACGAACGATCTTGTAGCGAACACCGGGGAGGTCCTTCACACGACCACCGCGAACGAGCACGATCGAGTGCTCCTGCAGGTTGTGACCCTCACCGGGGATGTATGCGGTAACCTCGACGCCGCCGTTGAGCTTGACACGAGCGACCTTACGCAGTGCCGAGTTCGGCTTCTTCGGGGTGGTGGTGTACACACGGGTGCACACGCCACGCTTCATGGGGTTGCCCTTCAGTGCGGGCGCCTTGGTCTTAACGACCTTGGGAGTCCGGCCCTTACGGACCAGCTGCTGAATAGTAGGCACGTTTTCTCCGTTGCTTGATCGGGTTCTTCGTTAGAAAATCCCGTATAAACTTACTGGCCCCCATCACGTTGGATGGGTGCTCTCGGTTATCAGAAACGCTCGGATGCATATCCGGTTGGTTTCTATAGGTTCCTCGACATCTCGGCGAGTTCTCAGAGCTAAAATTCTCCACCATCAGAGGTGAAAAAGTTTTTGGGCACGCTTAAAAATGGCATTTAGGCGTCAGCAAAAAGCAACGCCAAAGGACGGTATCCATACTGCCATTGATTCATCATGCCCGTGCCCTCGGGAAATATCCCGCGTAAACCCACCGGGGGTGGATCCTTGTGCACCGAGCTCAAGTACTTCGGATAAGACTATACAGGTTAAATCCCGCTTAATCTAGCGCCAGAGCGGGGATTCTTTGCTTTTAAGCCCCCATCTAAGGGTAAAAGCTGATGATTTACCTCACTTAAATTACATCTTTGGGATTTACCGCTCCCCCACTGCCTCCTCCACCACCTCTGCTTCTCTTGCCTCCTTGACGCAATTTAAAGCAGAAGACCGCCAAGAACCCTCTCAATGATTCTTGGCGAGCCCAACAGATACGGGAGGCGAGCGCATATCTACACCCACCTCCCGCAAGAGAATATTCAGTTATTGGTCCGCCACAGCAGCTACTGGACTACGCCGCTTGGAAGAGACTACGCCACCTGGAAGACTCGAGTCTGCCCCTCAAACGGGGTGATAGTCTTCGAATTCTTCTTAGCATTGCCGTAGTAGCGGATGCGGTACTGCCCCTTAGGAGTATTAGCCGGAACCTTCCAGCGAACCGTCACCTGAGAAGCCGAAACACCAATGCGCTTCCATTCAAAGAAGGTATCCGGGTTGTTATCCGCGGTGTAGTACTTCCAGGTATTACCCACACGACGCTCAATCACGAAGTAGCTACCGTCGTGATGCATGTTGTTGTTCGGGTGAGCACCAGCAAAACGAGCCGTCACCTCTTCACGGCCGGCAATAGCATCCTGAGGCTGCTGAGTGACCTGACCGTAACGAGTGCCGAACATCGGGGTATCGTAGACGACCTTACCCTGCAGGCTGGCTACCGGGCGACGATCATTCGGACGATCGCCAATACCCAGCGGCGTGCCGTTCTTCAGCGAAGTTCCAACAACATTAATGGTCTGACGGAACGCGCTGGAGGTGTAACGACCAAAGAGGGTCGCGCCGCCTTCATACTGCTGGGAGTCATACTCCTCAGGAGTCGTCACGTAGTGGTCGTAGGCGTTGGTGTAGCCCTGCAGAATAATGTGCGATTCGGGAACACCGAAGAGCTTGGCAGCATCCTGACGATACTGCACACCTACCGCACCGGTGAACTCACCGGGCATACCCAGCAGGTAGTAGTCACCGAAGCGCATAATCTGCACCGGATACTTTTCCTGAATAATCGTTCCATTTTTTGCAGAGAAGAGAATACCCTTCGGCTGCTGGCAACGCGTCTGGGCAGCACTCGGAGTGAATACCAGAGTACCCAGAATAGAGGGGCGACCGGAGCCTTCCTTATAGACAGCCCAGCCACCGCCACCATCCTCGGTGGACCCCGCACCGAACGGAGTACCCAGGAAGCCCTGACAGGTGCGCTCATTATGGCCGCTGCCGGTGTACTTGGCATCCACATTCATACCCGAGAAATTGAAGTACGAAATACGCGAATCCAGACCCTTACCCACCGGAGTACCCGCGCTCTTGAGCTGAGAACGCACAGCGTTAGCCTGCTTCTCACCCTGAATCTTCACGTTCTTGAACTGGTCATTAGTGGGACCCTGGCCAGGCTTCAACCAAGTATTCGGAGAAACATCACCAGCATTAGCATTTGCAAACGCCGCAACGAAACCATCACCACTACCGGGAACATTGCGGTCAACGCCGTGATCCTGAGTCTCCAGCAGGTACTCCGCGTAACCCTTGTTGTCGCTCGAAATCAGAGTATTCTTCGAGGTCAAAGACGTCGGATGAATCGCATACCAGTTCAACACCGCACGAGTCTTACCGTTGCGCTCCAGACGCAGAGTCATATTGGTCGGATCGGTACCGCCGGGCAGCTTAGAGCGAATCTCAGGAGAGTCCAGGTTGAACGCCTCGCGAGAACGGTTAACACCGACACCAGTCAGCTTTGAAGAAGAAATCGTCAGGTTACCGGGCGCAAGGTCCTTCGTCGCCTGGCGAATCGCCTTCAGTGACCCATCTACCTGTGCATTAAACGTGTCCTGATGGAAGCCCAGAGTCGTAATGTTGTACAGGCTCTGGTGCGTGATACCGCCAGGAGTTGCGTGAGTGTGGGTTGCAGTAATCATAATGTTCGATTCATCGTACGCAGAACCAAACTCAGCGCGGATACGCTTCACCAGCTCATCACGCAAAGACTGCCAACTGGTCAACGTATCGAGTACAACAATAAGGTTGCGCTTACCCGAGGCTCGATCCACCGCAATAAAAGCACGAGCATACTGGCGAGTATGCACACCGCTACCCTTCTGAGAGGTCTCACCGTAACCCATGAAGCCGACCTCACCGGGCTCACCGGTAATATCCGCCGCACCTGCACCAACCAGGTAGGGGGTAGCACTGGAGCTCTGAGAGGCAGGAGCTGCCGTCGCAATCTGGCCAGCGGGAAGAATTGCGGATGCCGCAATAAGGCACGCTGCACCAATACGAGCAAGAGAATGCACGGGTGCTTTAAAGCGTGAAAAGACAGAGGAGCACTTTTGCCCACCTGCAGTCGAGGAGGGATTCTGTTCAGATTCGTGAGGCTGTACCGTTCCGGAAGACAGTTGGGTGCCACCAGTAGTCACCCGTCCGGAAGAGAATGGAGTGATATGCATGCCTTCAAGAATAGAACCTAGTCAAAGGGCTTTCCAAGTTGAATTAGCATTGTTCAAATATAGAATATTCATTCTTTATATACCATAAAGAAAAACGAGTAAATATTCTATTTATGGTGGTATTGGAGCGGATTATAAGGGGTCTCACAATATTTGATCATCATCTAATTTCTTACCCAGTCAAGAAATTTTCCCGATTTGAAAAAATAATGCACTCCAATGATTTTTTATAAATAAATTCGTCCACTAGGCAAAAAATATACAACCTTCTGCTGCAGGATAAAGAATATTAAAGTACCACTTAAAAGAACGCCACCCCTCCCCCACCTATTCGTTAAACACAGAACGCGGATACCCGAGACAACTCGAGTATCCGCGTTCTTTATCAAGGACCAGGCCAGGGCTCTAAACCCTCAACCTACCCCTCACGGCAGAAGCCTTAGTCCAGACCACGACCGTACTCATCCAGCGAAACAGCCATAAAGCCGCCGTTGCCGTAAGTGTACACCTCGTTATCCATCTGGAATGCGCTCTGGTAACCACCGAAAGTGTCCAGAGCCTGCATACGCTCAGCAGTAGCCTGGGCGCTGGGCTCAACCTCAATATCGTTGTAACGTGCCAGACCAGTACCGGCGGGAACCAGCTTACCGATGATCACGTTCTCCTTCAGGCCGAGCAGCGGGTCAGTCTTCGCCTCCATAGCAGCCTGAGTCAGGACGCGGGTGGTCTCCTGGAAGGAGGCCGCCGACAGCCAGGACTCGGTAGCCAGCGAAGCCTTGGTAATACCCATCATTTCCGGACGGCCAGCTGCGGGCTTCTTGCCCTCAACCAGTGCCTTGCGGTTAGCAGTCTGGAAAGCAATGTTATCAACCAGCTCACCAGGCAGCAGATCGGTATCACCGGACTCAATCACGGTCACGCGACGTAGCATCTGGCGAACAATAACCTCAACGTGCTTGTCGTGGATTTCCACACCCTGCGACTTGTACACGCCCTGAACCTCGCTCACCAGGTGCTTCTGAGCCTCACGAGGACCACGAATACGCAGAACCTCCTTCGGATCAACAGAACCGGTAGCCAGCTGATCGCCAACCTGAACGTGATCGCCGTTCTGCAGCTTAGAAGCTGCACGACGCAGAACAGTGTAGGACTGGGGCTCGGAACCATCGTCCGGGGTCACCACAATCTTGTAGGACTTCTCAGTATCCTCAATGGTCACGCGACCGGAAACCTCAGAAATCGGGGCAACACCCTTGGGGGTACGAGCCTCGAACAGCTCCTGAATACGGGGCAGACCCTGAGTAATATCGTCAGCCGAAGCCACACCACCGGTGTGGAAGGTACGCATGGTCAGCTGGGTACCGGGCTCACCAATCGACTGAGCCGCAATAATACCAACAGCCTCACCAATGTCCACCAGCACGTTCGAAGCCATCGAACGACCGTAGCACAGTGCACACACACCAATAGCGGACTCACAGGTCAGAACCGAACGGACGCGAACATCCTTCACGCCTGCCTTGAAGAGCTTCTCGATGAGCTCATCAGAGACATCGGAGCCAGCAGCAGCCAGAACGTTGCCAGCCTCATCCTTCACGTCAACCGCAAGGGTACGACCGTGAATTGAAGTCTCAACATCCTGGTGCAGACCGCCATCCTCATCAATCAGAGGCAGAACCAAACCGCGGCGAGTGCCACAGTCGTGCTCGCGAACGATAACGTCCTGCGAAACGTCCACCAGACGACGAGTCAGGTAACCCGAGTTAGCGGTACGCAGCGCGGTATCAGCCAGACCCTTACGTGCACCGTGGGTCGCGATGAAGTACTCCAGAACCGACAGGCCCTCACGGTACGAGGACTTAATCGGGCGAGGCATAATCTCACCCTTCGGGTTCGACACCAGACCACGGATACCCGCAATCTGACGGACCTGCATCCAGTTACCACGTGCACCGGAGGTCACCATACGGTAAATGGTGTTCAGACCACCGTGAGAGCTCAAGTTCTCACGCATAGCCTCTGCAACCACGTCGGTAGCCTCGGTCCAAACCTTAATCAGCTCCTGACGACGCTCTTCGTCATCGATGGTACCAATCTCGAAGTCGTCCTCAATTGCAGCAGCCTGCTTCTCGTAGCGCTCCATAATTGCCGGCTTCTCAGAAGGAGTAGCAATATCGGAAACAGCCACGGTCACGCCCGAACGAGAAGCCCAGTAGAAACCGGAGTTCTTCAGGTTATCCAGGGCACGAGCCACAACATCCATCGGGTAACGCTCAGCCAGATCATTAATCAGGCTACCCAGACCCTTCTTATCTGCCACGCCAGAGAACCAGGGGTAATCCTTCGGCAGAGCCTGGTTGAACAGAACCTGACCAACAGTGCAGTCCAGCAGCACAGAATCGCCGGGCTGGTAACCCTCCGGTGCTTCCCAATCCTCGGGAGCAACAAACTGGTCACCATCAAGGCGAATCTTCACCTTGGTGTACAGCTCAATCTCGTGACGATCCATCGCCATCAGAGCCTCAGACACCGAAGAGAATGCGTGACCCTCGTTCTTCTGACCCTCGCGAGGAGTAGTCAGGTGGTACAGACCAATGATCATATCCTGCGAAGGAACAGCCACAGGGCGGCCATCCGACGGCTTCAGGATGTTGTTCGAGGACAGCATGAGGATACGAGCCTCAGCCTGAGCCTCGGGAGACAGCGGCAGGTGAACTGCCATCTGGTCACCATCGAAGTCAGCGTTGAACGCGGAGCAAACCAGCGGGTGCAGCTGAATAGCCTTACCCTCAACCAGCTTCGGCTCAAACGCCTGAATACCGAGGCGGTGCAGGGTAGGTGCACGGTTCAGCAGAACCGGGTGCTCAGCAATAACCTCTTCCAGAACGTCCCAAACCTGCGGGCGGAAACGCTCAACCATACGCTTAGCGCTTTTAATGTTCTGAGCGTGGCTCAGCTCCACCAGACGCTTCATAACGAAGGGCTTGAACAGCTCCAGAGCCATCTGCTTGGGCAGACCACACTGGTGCATCTGCAGCTGAGGACCAACCACAATCACGGAACGACCCGAGTAGTCAACACGCTTACCGAGCAGGTTCTGACGGAAACGACCCTGCTTACCCTTCAGCATGTCAGACAGAGACTTCAGGGGGCGGTTACCGGGGCCGGTCACCGGGCGACCGCGACGACCGTTATCGAACAGCGAGTCCACAGCTTCCTGCAGCATACGCTTCTCGTTGTTCACGATAATCTCGGGCGCACCCAGCTCCAGCAGACGCTTCAAACGGTTGTTACGGTTGATCACACGACGGTACAGGTCGTTCAGGTCGGAGGTCGCGAAACGGCCACCGTCCAGCTGAACCATCGGGCGCAGTTCCGGCGGAATAACCGGAACAACATCCAGGACCATACCCAGCGGGGAGTTGTTAGTGGTCAGGAAGGCGTTAACAACCTTCAGACGCTTCAGAGCGCGGGTCTTCTTCTGGCCCTTACCGGTCTGAATGATCTCCTTGAGAGCCTCAGACTCAGCCTCCAGGTCGAAGGACTCCAGACGCTTCTTAATAGCCTCTGCGCCCATCGCACCCTCAAAGTACAGGCCGTACTTATCAATCATGGAACGGTACAGAGCCTCATCACCCTCAAGGTCAGCGACCTTCAGGTTCTTGAAGCGATCCCACACGCGCTCCAGGTGCTCAGCCTCACGCTCGTAGCGCTTACGCACCGACGCGAGCTGACGCTCAGCGTTATCGCGCAGCTTACGCTTCTCAGCAGCCTTGCCGCCCTCAGCCTCAATACGAGCCAGCTCCGCCTCAACCTCACGGCTGATAGCGTTCACGTCAGCGTTCAGAGCAGCCTCAAGCTCCTGCTTCTCACGGTCGTGAGCAGCCTGCAGCATCGGCAGATCCTCGTGACGAGCTTCCTCGTCAACCTTAGTGATCATGTACGCAGCGAAGTAAATGACCTTCTCCAGGTCCTTCGGAGCCAGATCCAGCAGGTAACCCAGGCGGGAAGGAACACCCTTGAAGTACCAAATGTGGGTAACAGGAGCAGCCAGCTCAATGTGACCCATACGCTCACGACGTACCTTAGAGCGGGTCACCTCAACACCACAGCGCTCACACACAATGCCCTTGAAGCGCACGCGCTTGTACTTACCGCAGTAGCACTCCCAGTCCTTGGTGGGGCCGAAGATACGCTCGTCGAAGAGGCCGTCCTTCTCGGGCTTCAGGGTACGGTAGTTGATGGTCTCGGGCTTCTTAACCTCACCAAAGGACCAACGACGGATGTCGTCGGCGGTGGCGAGGCCAATTCGCATCAAACCAAGCGAAGATTCGTTGGACATATCGGTCCTAATCTCTTTCTGTAAGTTTCTGAAGACTTGGGTTAGCGGGCGGGAACCCCACAACGCACGCGAGCGCATGCGGGGTTCCCCACCCTAGAAGGAGGCGGTGCTTATGCCTCGTCGACGGAGCTAGGCTCGTCGTGGGTCAGGCTCACGCCCATATCTTCTGCTGCCCGGAAGCCTTCTTCCTCCGAGTCGCTCATCTCAATAATCTTGCCGTCGGTGGAGAGCACCTCGACGTTCAGGCACAGAGACTGCATTTCCTTGATAAGAACCTTGAAGGATTCGGGGATACCCGGCTCAGGGATGTTCTCGCCCTTCACGATAGCCTCGTAAACCTTCACACGGCCCGCCACGTCATCGGACTTGACGGTCAGGATTTCCTGCAGGGTGTATGCGGCGCCGTATGCCTCCAGCGCCCACACTTCCATCTCACCGAAGCGCTGACCACCGAACTGCGCCTTACCACCCAGGGGCTGCTGGGTAATCATCGAGTACGGACCGGTGGAACGAGCGTGAATCTTGTCATCCACCAGGTGGTGCAGCTTCAGGATGTACTGGTAACCAACCGAAATCGGGTCCGGGAACGGCTCACCGGAACGGCCGTCAATCAGACGTGCCTTACCGGAACGGTTGATCAGACGGTCGCCATCGCGGTTCGGGTTCGAGTGATCCATGAGGTCGAACAGTTCGTCCTCGTGGGCACCGTCGAACACCGGGGTTGCCAGGCGGGTCGGGCCGGATTCCTTCGGGAAGTTCGGCATGTGCTTGAGCCATTCGGGCTCGCCCTCAATCTTCCAACCCTGCTTAGCCAGCCAACCGGTGTGGACTTCCAGAACCTGACCAATGTTCATACGACCGGGCACGCCCAGCGGGTTCAGGATGACATCCACGGGGGTACCGTCTTCCAGGAAGGGCATATCCTCAATCGGCAGAATCTTGGAAATAACACCCTTGTTACCGTGGCGGCCTGCAAGCTTGTCGCCGTCGGTAATCTTACGCTTCTGAGCCACGTACACGCGGACCAGCTGGTTCACGCCCGGGGGCAGATCGTCCTCATCGTTGCTCTCGCGGTCGAAGATGCGGATACCGATGACGGTACCGGACTCGCCGTGAGGAACCTTCAGGGAGGTGTCGCGAACCTCGCGAGACTTCTCACCGAAGATTGCGCGCAGCAGGCGCTCCTCGGGGGTCAGCTCGGTCTCGCCCTTGGGGGTGACCTTACCAACGAGGATGTCGCCAGCCTCAACCTCAGCACCGATGTGGATGATGCCGCGCTCGTCCAGAGCCGAGAGAACATCCTCGGACACGTTCGGAATATCGCGGGTAATCTCCTCGGGGCCCAGCTTGGTGTCGCGGGCGTCAATCTCGTGCTCCTCAATGTGAATCGAGGTCAGCACGTCCTCAGAAACCATACGCTGGGAGAGGATGATCGCATCCTCGTAGTTCAGGCCTTCCCACGGCATGTATGCCACGAGCAGGTTCTTACCCAGTGCCAGCTCGCCGCCGTCGGTGGAGGGGCCATCAGCAATAACGTCGCGGTACTCGACGCGCTGGCCTTCCTTCACCACAACGCGCTGGTTGTAGCAGTTACCCGGGTTCGAGCGGGAGAACTTCATGATCGGGTAGGTGGAGACAGAGCCGTCGTCGTTACGGACGATAACGGTCTTAGCGTCCACGGAGGAAACCACACCGGGCTTCTTCGCGAGCACGGAGTCACCGGAGTCCAGTGCTGCGTACTTCTCCATACCGGTACCAACCACGGGAGCCTCAGACTCCAGCAGGGGCACAGCCTGACGCTGCATGTTAGCACCCATCAGTGCTCGGTTAGCGTCGTCGTGCTCCAGGTAAGGAATCAGAGCGGTAGCAACAGACACCATCTGGCGCGGGGAGACGTCCATGTACTGAACGGCGCCGGGAGCAACCAGAACAGCTTCGCCAGAACCATCGCCCGCACGGCAGAGAACCTCGTTCTCAGCGAAGGTGCGGTCAGCGTTCAGCGGTGCGTTTGCCTGTGCGATAACAACAGACTTCTCGTCGTCAGCGGTCAGGTAGCGGACCTCATCGGTCACGCGGCCGTCAGTCACGACGCGGTAGGGGGTCTCAATGAAACCGAAGGAGTTGATGCGACCGTAGGTCGCCAGCGAACCAATCAGACCAATGTTCGGGCCTTCAGGGGTTTCAATGGGGCACATACGACCGTAGTGCGAGGGGTGGACGTCTCGAACTTCCATGCCTGCACGGTCACGGGACAGACCGCCCGGACCCAGTGCGGACAGACGACGCTTGTGGGTCAGACCTGCCAGCGGGTTGTTCTGGTCCATGAACTGCGACAGCTGAGAAGTACCGAAGAACTCCTTGATAGCTGCCACGACGGGGCGGATGTTCACCAAGGACTGCGGGGTGATAGCGTCCACATCCTGGGTGGTCATGCGCTCGCGAACCACACGCTCCATACGGGACAGACCGGTACGGATCTGGTTCTCAATCAGCTCGCCCACGGTGCGGATACGACGGTTGCCGAAGTGGTCAATATCGTCGATATCAATCTTGAGGGAGATTTCCTCGCCGTCACGAACACCGGGGATGGTGGTCTCGCCTGCGTGTAGAGCGCAGAGGTAACGAATCATCTGGGCGATGTCGTCCTGGCTCAGAACGGAAGCCTCGGGGGAATCCATGGGAACGTCCACGCCGAGCTTACGGTTCAGCTTGTAACGACCAACCTTCGCCAGGTCGTAGCGGCGCGGGGTGAAGTACATGTTGTCCAGCAGAGCCTGGGCAGCTTCAACCGTCGGGGGTTCGCCCGGACGCAGCTTGCGGTAGATATCCAGCAGAGCCTCGTCGCGGTCCTTAACGGAGTCCTTCTCCAGGGTTGCGCGGATGGAGTCGTACTGACCGAACTCAGCCAGAATCTTGGACTCGGTCCAGCCCAGAGCCTTCAGCAGAACAGTCACAGACTGCTTACGCTTACGGTCCAGACGCACGCCCACCTGGTCGCGCTTATCAATCTCAAGCTCAAACCATGCACCGCGGGAAGGAATCACGCGGGCAGAGTAAATGTCCTTATCGGAGGTACGGTCGGGAGCCTTCTCGAAGTAAGCACCGGGGGAACGCACCAGCTGAGAAACGACCACACGCTCAGTACCGTTAATAACGAAGGTACCGGCCTCGGTCATCAGGGGGAAGTCACCCATGAACAGGGTCTGCTGCTTGACCTCGCCAGTAGCGAGGTTCATGAATTCAGCCTTAATGTACAGCGGAGCCGAGTAGGTTGCGTCGCGGTCCTTGCACTCCTCAACAGAGTACTTGGGGTCAGCAAACTCAGGCTCAGAGAAGGAGAGCTGCATAGTCTCCTGGAAGTCACGGATCGGGGAGATTTCTTCAAAAATCTCAGCCAGACCGGACTGGGCGGGGACAGAATTGTCACCTGCAGCCTGCGCCTTTTCCAGACGCTCCGCCCAGCGCTCGTTACCCACGAGGCGGTCGAAGCTATCAGTCTGGATAGCAAGCAGGTTGGGAACCTTCAGCGGTTCGTTAATCTTCGCGAATGAAATTCGGCGCGAGACGTTCTCTGCGCCGTTAGCGGCGTCATGGTTAGAGGTGCTCGAAGCGACCAAAATGGGGATCCTTCCACAGACATGTCTGTTAGCAATCAGCCTCCCGGCGACATTACCGGCGACACGACAACCTCAGCCCCCGAATAGAACGGTGCTCGAAGCTATAGAGTCGGACGGAAAAACGTCACCTTCAGCCCGTGCCCACCGCTATATGAAGGCACAAAGGTTAGGGAAAGCGTAAATACTAACGATACAGGAAGAAATCCCTTCTGTCTACCACACCCTCATCAGGAGTGCAAACCTGCCACAGCCTGCACCTAGCATTCCACCACATTCACAGCCAAACCACCCATAGACGTCTCCTTATAACGGTGAGACATATCCAAACCGGTCTGACGCATCGTCTCAATCACCTGATCCAACGACACACGGTGCGTACCATCACCACGCAACGCCATACGAGCAGCCGTCACAGCATTCGACGCCGCCATCGCATTACGCTCAATACACGGAATCTGTACCAAACCACCCACCGGGTCACAGGTCAGACCCAGGTTGTGCTCCATCGCAATCTCAGCAGCATTCTCAACCTGCTCAGGAGTACCACCCATCACCTGTGCCAAACCGGCTGCAGCCATTGAGGAAGCACTACCCACCTCACCCTGGCAACCAACCTCAGCACCAGAAATCGACGCGCGCTTCTTATACAGCACACCCACAGCAGAAGACGCCAAGAAGAAATCAACAACCGCCTGATCACGAGCAGCCTGACCGCAATGGCGAATACCCTGCGTGTAGTTCATCGCATAATGCAACACCGCCGGAATAATACCCGCAGCACCATTCGTCGGGGCAGTCACCACGCGACCACCAAAAGCGTTCTCCTCATTGACCGCCAAAGCAATCAGATTCACCCAGTCAATAGCGAACTCAGGAGACTTCGAAGGATCCTCCACCATCAAATCGCGATGCCACGCGCCCGCACGGCAACGCACCTTCAGCGGGCCCGGCAAATAACCCACACGTGCCAACGAAGAACCGATGCACTCCTTCATCACGCGGTAGATATGCAAGATGCCATCGCGGACCTCCTGCTCAGAACGCAGCGAACACTCATTCGCCATCTTCAACTGCGCAATCGACAACCCAGCCTCATTCGCCATCTCCAGCAGCTCAGCCGCCGAACCAAAAGGATACGGAGGGTTCATCAGCGACGCGCCACCGGTCGCCTCCTCATCACCCTCAACAATGAAACCGCCACCAATGGAATAGTAGGTACGCTCCAACAGCAGCTGCTCACCGGCAAACGCCGCAATCTTCATACCGTTCGTATGGCGCGGAAGAACCGTCAACGGACGCAGAGTCATATCCAGCTCACGGTAATTCACCACCGGGCCGTACACCTTCTGCTCCTCACCACCGGGCGCAGTCACACCGTACGCAGAGGACGGGTAACCAGCAAGCGGCAAAGTACCATCCACGCTATTGCGCTCAATCATCGCCTCAGAATCAGCGATATTGATAGTCTCCGGAACAAAACCACACAGGCCCTTCAACGCAGCACTCATCGTACCGTGACCAGCACCCGTAGCCGCCAACGAACCATACAAATCAACATGCACACCCGTCACACGGTCCAGCAGACCCTCATCAATCAGCTCCGCCACAAAACGGTTCGAAGCGCGCATCGGCCCCACCGTATGCGAACTCGAAGGGCCCACACCAACGCTGAACATCTCAAAAACACTGATGTCATACGGCAGAGCCTCTGCCTTCTTCTGGGCGCTGCTGGGCGCGCTCTGGTTAATAGCCACATTCTGTCCTTCAAATAAATAATGTCTGTGCACCGCACCAAAAGATACGCGCCCCTGAATGGAGGAACCACACATCAATCTGCGGTCTATAAGTGCGGACAATCACCCTTGACTGGCCGCTCTAATCCTAACGCACTTCAGAACCATCACAAACTAAGGTTCAGAACACCTCACGCCCTCCCTCGCTATTCAACGCCCACCTCACGGCGCAGAAAAGGCGCCGTGCCCACACGGGACACGACGCCTCTACCCTACAGATTATCTGCAGAAAAACTCTTACTTCTCACGCTTGTAGAACGGCAGAGCCACAACATCAAACGGAGCACGCTTACCGCGGATATCAACATCCACAGTAGAACCAACCTCAGAGAATTCACGGTTCACCAGCGCCATAGCAATCGGGAAGCCCAGAGTCGGGGAAGGAATACCGGAGGTAACCTCACCAATCTCATTACCCTCAGCATCCACCAGCTTAGAACCGGCACGAGCAGGACGCTTCGCCTGAGCCTTCAAACCAACCAGGATGCGCTTCGACTCGCTCTTAGCCAGCTCAGTCAGAGCCTCGCGACCAACGAAGTCAGCTGCCTTCTTCTCCAGAGCGATCTCAACCAGACGGCCCAGACCGGACTCAAACGGAGTAATCTCAAGACCCAGCTCATGACCGTACAGCGGCATACCAGCCTCAAGACGCAGGGAGTCACGAGAAGCCAGGCCGGCAGGAATCATACCGAAAGGCTCACCAGCAGCAGCCAGCTTATCCCACAGCTCAACAGCGTTCTCATTCGGAACGAACAGCTCGAAGCCATCCTCACCGGTGTAACCGGTACGAGCCAGCAGAACATCAACACCGGCAACAGTCAGCGGCACCGAAGCGTAGTACTTCAGCTCACGGACAGCCTCATCATCAGACACGCCAGCAGCCAGCAAAATCTCCTCAGCACGAGGACCCTGAACAGCCACCAGAGAAGTCTGCTCCGACTCATTCACAAACTCAACATTGAAATCACCCAGGCGCTCGCTCATCGCCGCGAAGTCAGTGTCAATGTTCGCAGCGTTCGGAACCACCATGAACTCTTCATCGCCCAGACGGTAAGTAATCAGGTCGTCAATCACACCGCCCCTGTCGTTGACCAGGATCGAGTACTTCGCCTTACCGACCTTCAGGATGGACATGTTCGACACCAGAGCGTAATCCAGGAACGCACCCGCATCCGGGCCGATCACACGGAACTCACCCATGTGAGACAGGTCGAAAATACCGGCACGAGTACGGACAGCCTCATGCTCAGCAACGTCATTAGCGTACTTCAGGGGCATATCCCAGCCGCCAAAGTCGGTGAAAGAAGCGCCAAGCTTCTCGTGGACAGAGTACAGAGAGGTCTTCTTGGGGGACATTAGATTCTCCTCACGCACAGCCTTGTGCTGTTATCGTTCAATCGTCATAGATTTCATTCACCCCCACAGACACGAGATACGCTACGGAGGCGAACCCCCACCCGCCCCCAGAAATCTGAGGACGGGTGAGGCAGGTAGACCGCTACAGCCTACCCAGGAGCGTTATAGGCTCCTTATGCTTCCAGGTCGAAAGCCTCCATCGGGGGGCATTCGCACACGAAGTTACGGTCACCGCCAGCGCCATCAATACGACCCACCGAAGTGAAGTACTTATTAGCGCGCAGGCTCGGGACAGGGAAAGCTGCCTGAGTACGGCTGTAGGGGCGATCCCACTCATCAGCGCTCACCACATCAACGGTGTGCGGTGCGTTGCGCAGAACCGAATCCTCCACAGCGACCTTGCCCTCAGCCACCTCGATAATCTCATCGTAGATGGTCTCCATTGCCTCAATGAAGCGGTCCAGCTCTTCCTTCGACTCAGACTCAGTCGGCTCAACCATCAGGGTGCCCGGAACCGGGAACGCCAGGGTCGGAGCGTGGAAGCCGAAGTCCATCAGACGCTTGCAGACATCCTCAGCAGTCACGTGAGACTGATCGGTCAGCTGACGCAGGTCCAGGATGCACTCGTGAGCGACCAGACCGCCGGGGCCGGTGTACAGCACCGGGTACTTGTCGTTGAGCTTCTTCGCAATGTAGTTAGCGTTCAGCACCGCGTACTGCGAAGAGTCCTTCAGACCCTGAGCACCAGTCATCGCAATGTACATCCAGCTAATCGGCAGAACACCGGCAGAACCGAAGAACGCCTGAGAAATCGGCAGTGCAGCATCGTTGGGGAGCTTACCTTCAGCATCAGCGCGGTATGCGTCGCCGGGCAGGAACTTCGCCAAGTGCTCACGAACAGCCAGCGGGCCAACACCGGGGCCGCCACCACCGTGAGGAATGGAGAAGGTCTTGTGCAGGTTCAGGTGCGAAACGTCGCCGCCGAACTTACCGGGCTGAGCGAAGCCCATCTGAGCGTTCAGGTTCGCGCCATCCAGGTACACCTGGCCGCCAGCCTCGTGAACCAGCTGGCAAACCTCAGCAACCTGCTCCTCAAACACACCGTGAGTGGAAGGGTAGGTAATCATGATGCCGGCAACCTTGGGGCCGTACTTCTCAATCTTTGCCTTCAGGTCGTCAACATCAATCGAACCGTCAGCCGCAGTTGCCACACCGGCAACCTTCAGACCAGCCAGAGCAGCAGATGCCGCGTTGGTGCCGTGAGCAGACAGCGGAATCAGGACGGTATCGCGCTCGTGGTCACCGTTAGCCTCATGGAAGGAACGGATAGCGCGCAGACCAGCGTACTCACCGGTCGCACCCGAGTTCGGCTGCAGCGAGATAGCATCGTAACCGGTAATAGCAACCAGCCACTCGCTCAAATCCTTAATCAGCTCGTGCCAGCCCTCAGCCTGATTCTCCGGGACCAGCGGGTGGATGTTCGCGAACTCAGGCCAGGAGATGGGCTCCATCTCAGCGGCCGCGTTCAGCTTCATAGTGCACGAACCCAGCGGAATCATGGTGCGGTCAAGTGCCAGATCCTTGTCAGCGAGGTGACGCAGGTAGCGCATCATCTCGGTCTCGGAACGGTACTTGTGGAAAATCGGGTGCTGCATGTAGTCATCGGTACGCAGCAGCTCAGCGGGCAGATCGTACTGTGCATCTGCCTCACCCAGGGTGCCGCCCAGAGCCTCAACCAGGCCCTTGAGCAGCTCCTCACCGTGAGACTCACCCACGGAAATACCGATGCGGTTCTCGTCGAAGCGGCGGATGTTCACGCCAGCTTCCAGAGCCTTCGCAACCAGCTCGTCGGCACGGCCAGCAGCCTCCACCACGACGGTGTCGAAGAAAGTATCGTGAGCGATACCGTAGCCCGCAGACTTCAGCGCGGTAGCAACACGAGCGGCATTAGTGTGCAGGCGGTTCGCGATAGCGCGCAGACCCTCAGGACCGTGGTACATCGCGTAAGCACCAGCAACAATCGCCAGCAGAGCCTGAGCAGTACAAATATTGGAAGTAGCCTTCTCACGGCGAATGTGCTGCTCACGAGTCTGCAGAGCCAGACGGTACGCAGGCTTACCAGCCGAATCCTTAGAAACACCCACCAGACGGCCAGGCATGGTACGCTCCATGCCCTTGTGAACAGCCATGTACGCAGCGTGGGGGCCACCGAAGAAGAAGGGCAGACCGAAACGCTGAGTGTTACCAACTGCGATATCAGCACCCAGCTCACCCGGAGACTTCAGCAGGGTCAGAGCCAACAGGTCAGCGACCACAGTGACCAGGGCGTTACGCTCCTTAGCGGCCTTAATCAGCGGCTCAATATCGCGAATATCGCCTTCATTGCCGGGGTACGCCAGGACGATACCGTACAGGTCGCCCTCAGGCAGACCCTCAGAGAAATCAGTAATGACGAAGGGAATGCCGAGCATCTCTGCACGGCCGCGAGTCACCGAAATAACCTGAGGCAGGCAACGGGAGTCAATCGCGAAGAAGCCATTCTTCACCTTGCGGTTCGCACGGTGCATCATGACAGCTGCCTCAGCTACTGCGGATGCCTCATCCAGCAGGGAGGAGTTTGCAATCTCCAGGCCGGTCAGCTCCATCACGGTGTTCTGGAAGTTCAGCAGAGCCTCCAGACGGCCCTGAGAAATCTCAGCCTGGTACGGGGTGTAAGAAGTGTAGAAACCGGGGTTTTCCAGAATGTTACGGCGCAGAACCGCGGGAGTTACTGCATCGTAGTATCCGGCACCAATCATCTGGGCGAGAACCTTATTCTTCGCAGCATAGCCGGCAATCTTTGCCTGAGCCTCATGCTCCGACAGCGGAGCAGGCAACTGCAATTCGCCGTCAAGGCGAATCTGCGAGGGGACAACAGCGTCCATCAGCGCATCCAGGGAAGAGTATCCCAGGGTTTCGAGCATCTGCTCTGCGTCTGCGGAACGGGGGCCGAGATGACGATCAATAAAGGACATAGGATTCTCCTATTAGTCGGCGCAAACCGTAGAGGGGTCACGTCGCGCTATTGCGACGAGTCGAACATCTTAAGTGTCCCACATCTCCACAAAGTTTTGCTAGCTTTACCAACATTTGACATGCCTAAACATCAAAGTCTTTTGCCCCGCTAAGCTCCCTCCCTGTTAGAGGAAAAACAGCAGAAACGCACAAAGCCCGGCTCGTTCTCTCCGAAGAGAAAACGAGCCGGACTCAGTCAAAGCAAACTTCACATACATCCCGCAGAAGGATGTATTAGAAGACCCTACTTAGCGTGGTTGGGCTTGCCACCGTGCGGCACGAGGAATGCCGACAGAAAGGCGAGGAACGCGGTCACGGCCAGCAGCATCAGACCGATGAAGTAGTTGTTCTCAGCCTGGTTGTAGGTTGCACCCATCACCAGCGGCGGGAAGAAACCACCCAGAGCGCCAGCAGCAGCAACCACACCGGACACCGCACCAACGTTCTTCGGATCAGCCGCACGAGCCACCCAGCCGAAGACCGAGCCGTGGCCCAGACCCAGAAGAGCAGCCATCAGGATGAAAACAGCACCATACACGTGCTCAGCATCAGGCTGGAACGCGGTAATAACTGCCAGGATCACCACACCACCCAGGGAGATGAGGGTGATAATCTTCGGACCGAACTTATCAGCCAGCACACCACCGAAGGGACGAGCAATCACAGCAGCAACCGCAAAGCCAGCCGCACGCATACCAGCGTCGTTAGCGTTGAAGTTGTAGATGTTGCTCAGGTAAGTAGGCAGGTAGTTCGAGAATGCCACGAACGCACCGAACACAACAGCGTAGAGGAAGCACAGCTGCCAAGTGGTCTTCACCTTGAATGCCTGAACAATCTTCGGCATCAGCGGAGTAACCTCACGGCCGATGGTTGCCGGAGAATCCTTCAAGAAGAAGAAAGAGATAGCAGCGGTTACAGCACAGATAACAGCAATCAGAACGTGAGTCTGGAAGTAACCAATACCCTGCACCAGGCGGGGGGTAGCGAATGCGGAAACCGCAGTACCCACCATGCCGGCACCGAACACACCGGTCGCAAAACCCTTCTTGGAAGCGTCATACCATGCGGCACTGAAGGGAATACCCACAGCGAACACGGTACCCGCAATACCCAGGAAGAACGCCACAACAAGCAGCATGGGCAGCGAGTTCATCTGACCAGCAACACCAACCAGGAAGACCAGGGGCGCGCTAATCGCCAGAACAGCGGTGAACATAATACGACCACCGTAGCGGTCAGTCAGACCACCAGCGGGAATACGGCCGATAGCGCCGATGAAAATCGGCATAGCCACCAGAACACTGGTCATACCAGCGTCCAGGTGCATCTGCTTGGCGTACAGCTTGGCCAGCGGACCAACAATAGTCCAGGCCCAGAAGCCGATGGTCGAGATGAACGTTGCCAGCAGAACGTTACGGAGCTGACCATTCTTCAGGTCGTAGCTCGGTGCAACAGGGGTGCTCATATTTCCTCTTTTGCAATATGGATATGTGTATTAGCGGTCGGCGCGCTCACGCGGGAGAGTACCTACCGGATCCCAACCTCGACGTGCACCAACACGCTGGCCGCCACGGGTGCGGTACACGGTGTAGGGGCGGAAGAGGTAGTGCAGGGGCACAGTCAGTGCATGCACCAGGCGGGTAAAGGGCCAAATGATGAACAGAACCATAGCCACCACGATGTGAATCTTGAAAGCCACGGGAATATTCACCATCAAAGCTACCTCAGGGTGGAAGTAGAACAGCGAACGGAACCAAACAGCGATGGTCTCACGGTAGTTGAAGTGAACCTCGTGACCATTCACCGGAGGCAAACCGCCCGAGGGGTTCACAGCCGAAAGCAGAGTAGCCGCAGTGCCAGCGAGAATCACCAGAACCAAAACGACATACATCAGGACGTCATTACGAGTAGTAGCCGAACGAACACGAGAATTCGAAGCGCGGCGACCAATCAGAATGAACATACCAACAATGGTCGCAATCGCTGCGGCAGAACCAACAACCAGCGCCATCATGTGGTAAGCGTCTTCCGACAAGAACAGGTCGGTAAACGACTTGGGAACAACCAGGCCACCAACGTGACCAAGGAAAACGGCCGCAAGACCGTAGTGGAACAGGGGCGAAGCGATGCGCAGCAGCTTCGATTCATAGACCTGGGACGAGCGGGTAGTCCATCCGAACTGGTCAGTACGGTAACGCCAGATAGTGCCACCAATCAGAACGACCAGCGCAACATAGGGCAGAACGCCCCACAGCAGGATGTCCACAATACCCGGATCGGCTACAGCCTGTGCAGCATGTCCTGCGTTCTCAGAAGCAAGTACGTACACGTGTTGTCTCCTCACAAGGGATAAAACTAGTTAGAACGCGCCGAAGCCTGCTGGAGCAGCTGATGATCAGCGTAACCATCCAAGCCAACAGTCTCGACGGGAGGGCCGTAGCCAGCCATCTTCTGAACCTCCTCCTGAGTCTGCGGAGAGACGCCAGGAAGGGTATCGCAGATGCTCTGCAACAACCCGTAGTGGGGCAGATTTCCGTCCTTCATGGACAGACGAAGAAGCTCAAGGGACGGACGGTACGCCTGCAAAGCGGAACGGCCCTTCCGGCGATCCACCAACGCACAGAACTCCAGCACCAGCGGCAGGTAGTCCGGAAGCTCACCGTTCAAAACGGTCAACATACCGGAGTCGCGGTACATCTGCTTAAAACGCAGAAGAGTCTCACCACGGCGGCGGGTATCGCCATCGGTCCAGTAGGACAGGTGCAGAGAATGACGACGCGAAAGGTCATACTCCTGCACGTACTCGGACTGCACATCCTCCAGGTCCTTAGAAGTCAGCCACTGCTGAACCGCATCAACGGCAGCAATGAAAGCCTCATCCTGGGTGGAAGCGGTAATCTCCACCAGTTCAGGCAGAACCTTCAGAGTTTCCTCATCGGGGTAGCCCAGGAGCATAGCGCTCACCTGGTAGATCACCGAGTCCTTATCCTCGCCGGGACCGTAATCGATATCGAACGGGTTCTCCGGCTGAGCCGGTTCCGAGACAGCAGCCTCGGAACCGGCCTTGCCCATGAGCTTGGAAAAGAATCCAGCCACTTATTACTTCTTTCCGGTGGTGTTCGGGAAGAGGCCGTCAGGGCGGGAAGAACCGTCCCAGCTGAACAAGCTGACCTTGTTGTTAGCCTCGTAGACACCGGTGGACACGGGGGTCGGGCGACCCTCCATATCGTTGAACGCATCGCCGTACATGCCGGGTCCGCCATCCACGCTCAGGGAGCAACCCATTTCCTCAAGGTTGTGGGCGTCCTCCATGTGAGCCTTCGGGATGACGTAACGCTCGTTGTACTTAGCGATAGCCATCAGGCGGTACATCTCGTACACCTGCTGACCGGTCATACCAACAGCCTGAGCAATCTCTTCGTTGCCTTCGCCACCGAGGTTGATATCACGCATGTACGAACGCATCGCAGCCAGACGGCGCAGAACGTTAGTAACAACCTCAGTGTCGCCTGCGGTGAACAGCTCAGCCAAGTACTCAACCGGAATACGGAGAGACTCAATAGCACCGAACAGGTTGTTGCTGTTCTCTGCATCGTGGCCCTGCTCCTTGAGCAGGTCAACAATCGGAGACAGCGGCGGCACGTACCAAACCATGGGCATGGTGCGGTACTCGGGGTGCAGGGGCAGAGCCACCTTCCACTCCTTCGCCAGCTTGTACACGGGCGACTTCTGAGCTGCAGTAATCCACGCATCGGGGATGTCGTTCTTACGAGCCTGCTCGATCACAGCCGGATCCGAAGGATCAAGCATCAGCGACAGCTGAGCCTCGTAGAGGTCCTTCTCATCCTCAACCGAAGCAGCCTCGGTCACGCGGTCTGCATCGTAGAGGAAGATACCGATGTAGCGCATACGACCAACACAGGTCTCAGCACACACGGTCGGGATACCAGCCTCAATACGGGGGTAGCAGAAGGTACACTTCTCAGCCTTACCCGTCTTGTGGTTGAAGTACACCTTCTTGTAGGGGCAACCGGTGATGCACTGACGCCAACCGCGGCAACGGTCCTGGTCAACCAGAACGATACCGTCCTCAGCGCGCTTGTAGATAGCGCCGGAGGGGCAAGAAGCCATGCAAGAGGGGTTCAGGCAGTGCTCACAAATACGAGGCAGGTAGAACATGAAGGTCTGCTCGAACTCGAACTTAATCTTGTCCTCAGCCTTCTTGCGAACCTTCTCAACCAGCGGGTCCAGGTGACCGTACTCGGTCGCACCAGCCAGGTTGTCGTCCCAGTTCATACCCCACTCGACCTTGGTGTCCTCACCGGTGATGAGGGAGACCGGCTTAGCAGCCGGGAAGTCATCACCCAGAGGAGCACTGGTCAGGTTCTGGTAATCGTAGGTCCAGGGCTCGTAGTAGTCGTTCAGCTCGGGCTGAATCGGGGAAGCGAAAATCGTGAAGAGCTTCTGGAAGCGGTTACCGCTCTTGAGCTCCAGACGACCGCGCTTGTTCAGCACCCAGCCGCCCTTCCACTTCTCCTGATCCTCGTAACGGCGGGGGTAACCCTGACCGGGACGAGTCTCAACGTTGTTGAACCAGACGTACTCGGTACCGGCTCGGTTCGTCCATGCCTGCTTACAGGTCACGGAGCAGGTGTGGCAGCCGATGCACTTATCGAGCGCCATCACCATCGCAACTTGTGCCATAACGCGCATTAGAAAGTTACCTCCTGGGACTTACGGCGACGGATGTACGAGACGATGTCTCGCTGGTTACCGGTCGGTCCAAGATAGTTGAAGGCAAACGCCTGGTGAGCGTAGCCACCAATCATGTGGGTGGGCTTCAGAAGAATACGGGTCACCGAGTTGTGAATACCACCGCGCTTACCGGTGACTTCAGACTTCGGGCTAACCATACGCTCCTGAGCGTGGTAAACGAAGCAGACGCCCTCGGGGATACGGTGCGAAACAACCGCACGGCCCACGAAGACACCGTTGGTGTTCACACACTCAATCCACTCGCCGTCCTTGACGCCAATCTTCTCAGCGTCCTGCGGGCTCATCCACGCAACCGGACCGCCACGGAACATGCTGAGCATGTAGTGGTTGTCGAAGTACTGCGAGTGGATTGCCCACTTGTTGTGCGGGGTCAGGTAGCGAACAGCAACCGAAACACCATCGGTAGTACCGAGCTCGGGCTCGTTGTACAGGCCGGTCATATCCAGCGGCGGACGGTAAATCGGCAGAGCCTCGCCCATTTCGTGCATCCAGTCGTGGTCGAGGAAGAAGTGCATACGACCGGTCAGAGTGTGGAACGGCTTCTTCTTCTCGATGTTGACGGTGAACGGAGCGTAACGGCGACCACCGGTCTCCGAACCGGACCACTCGGGGGAAGTCATCACGGGCTGCGGTGCGGCCTGGGTCATGGGGAAGGTAATACGACGTTCCTCGTTACCTTCTGCCAGGTCCATCAGGTGCAGACCGGTCTGCTTCTCGAGCTCCTTGAAGCCCTTGACAGCGACCGCGCCGTTAGCGGTACCGGAAATCATGAGGATTGCTTCAGACATCTTCACGTCGGTATCCAGTGCCGGACGGCCTGCGCCCTTACCGGAGTCCATCACACCGAATTCCTTAGCCATCTTCGCGACTTCGTCCTTCAGATCGTAAGTGATGAACTTGGTGGTGGCACCGAGCTTATCGAACAGCGGGCCAACGGTGGTGTACATGTCGTACACTGCGCCGTAGTCACGCTCGACAGTGACGAAGTTCGGCATGTTCTTGCCGGGCACACCCACCATACCGGGGGTGTTCTTCCAGTCGGGTGCGTGACCGCCAGGCTGAGCAATCTGGCCGGGGGTGTCGTGCAGCAGCGGAACCGAAACGATATCCTTACGGACGCCGAGGTGCTTCTTAGCCAGGCGAGAGAACTCGTATGCCAGAGCCTTGAAGGTCTCGTGGTCGGTCTTTGCCTCCCACGGCGGGTCAATCGCCGGGGAGAACGCGTGCAGGAACGGGTGCATATCGGTCGAGGAGATATCGTGCTTCTCGTACCAGGTAGCAGTCGGCAGAACGATGTCAGACAGCAGGGTCGTGGTGGTCATACGGAAGTCCGAGGTGACCAGCAGATCCAGCTTGCCCTGAGGTGCGTCGTCGACCCACTTCACTTCGTTCGGGTGCTTCTCCGAGTCGGAGCCCTGGACGTTGTCCATGCTGCCGACCAGGTGCTTCAGGAAGTAGCTCTCACCCTTAGCGGAGGAACCGAACAGGTTCGAACGCCACAGGGTCAGGGTACGAGGCCAGTTGACGGGGTTGTCGACGTCCTCAACGGAGAATTCCAGATCACCGGAGTTCAGGCGCTGTGCAATGTAGTCCGCGTTCGAGGAAGCCTCGCCGCGTGCCACTGCCTGCTCTGCCTTATCAGCCAGTTCCATCGGGTTCTCGGGGAACTGCGGGAAGAACGGCATCCAGCCCATGCGCACGGAGCGTGCCACAACGTCAGCAGTGTGAACATCGCGCAGCTCACCCTTAGCCAGCGGGGACTGCAGGTAATCGGTGGAGTATGCATCCTGACGGAACTGGTCAGTGTGCATGTACCAGAAGCCGGTACCAATCATGTGACGCGGCGGGCGGCTCCAGTCCAGAGCGTTAGCAATGTTGGTCAGACCGGTCAGCGGACGTGCCTTCTCCTGGCCCACGTAGTGAGCCCAACCGCCACCGTTACGGCCCTGGCAACCGGTCAGGTTCAGCAGGGCGAGGATAGCGCGGTAGGTGGTGTCAGCGTGGTACCACTGGCAGATGCCTGCACCGAAGATAATCATGGAGCGGCCGCCGGAATCCAGGGCGCTCTTAGCGAACTCGCGGGCAACGCGAATAACAGCCTCGGCGGGGACAGAAGTAATCTGCTCCTGCCATGCCGGGGTGTTCTGGACGTTCCAGTCCTCGTAGTCCTTAGCCCAGGTACCGGGCAGACCCTCACGGCCCACACCGTAGTGTGCCAGCATGATGTCGAAGACAGTGGTGACTTCGTGGCCTTCAACGTAGGCTACAGGCACACCGCGGGTAATGACGTCGCCGTGACCCTTCGGGTTGTCGAAGGTCGGCATCTTGATTTCCACGGCTGCAGTCTGGCCCTGGGGCAGGTCGCGGATCGACAGAATCGGCTTACGACCCTGCAGATCCAGGTTCCACTTGCCCTGGTCTTCCTGAGCGTAACGGTGACCCATGGTGCCGTTGGGCACGAAGACCTCACCGGTCTCGCGGTCCATCAGGACGGGCTTGAAGTCAGCGTTCTGCTGCTCAGCCTCACCAGCGAGCTTTGCTGCGGTCAGGAACTTGGAGGGGACCTTTACGCCGTCTTCGCGGGTTTCCAGGGTGACCAGGAAGGGAAGGTCGGTGTAGGTCAGGGAGAAGTCTTCGAAGAACTCGACACGCTGGTCAACGTAGTTCTCCTTGAGGATGACGTGGCCCATTGCCATAGCCAGTGCCGCGTCGGTACCTGCCTGTGCGGGTAGCCACTCGTCAGCGAACTTGGTGTTGTCGGCGTAGTCGGGGCTCACGGAGACAACCTTGGTACCGCGGTAGCGGACCTCGGAGACCCAGTGAGCATCCGGGGTACGGGTCAGCGGAACGTTTGCGCCCCACATGATGAGGTATGCAGCGTCCCACCAGTCGCCAGACTCGGGAACGTCGGTCTGGTCGCCGAAGACCTGCGGGGAAGCCACGGGAAGGTCGGCGTACCAGTCGTAGAAGCTGGTCATGACGCCACCGGTCAGCTGGATGTAGCGAACACCCGCGCTGAAGGACGCCATAGACATTGCCGGAATCGGGGTGAAGCCAGTGTTACGGTCGGGACCGTAGTACTTGATGGTGTGCACGTGTGCGGCAGCCATCAGCTCAAGAGCTTCAGCCCAGGTCGAACGCACCAGACCACCCTTGCCGCGTGCGTCAACGTAGCGTGCACGCTTGGCGGGGTCGGACACGATGGAGTGGAAGGCGTCCACGGGATCATTGTGGATTGCCTTCGCTTCGCGGTACATCTCCAGCAGGAGACCGCGAACGTAAGGGTACTTAACGCGAGTGGGAGAGTAGGTGTACCACGAGAACGCTGCACCGCGGGGGCAGCCGCGGGGCTCGTACTCGGGGCGGTCGGGACCAACCGTGGGGTAGTCGGTTTCCTGTGCTTCCCAGGTGATAATGCCATCCTTGACATACACCTTCCAGGAGCAGGAGCCGGTGCAGTTCACGCCGTGGGTAGAGCGAACTTCCTTATCGTGGCTCCAACGGTCGCGGTAGAAGGCGTCACCTTCACGGCCGCCTTCACGGAAGACGGCGCGGCCGTCTTCAGTCTCATCCCAGCGGGAGAAGAACTTACCGAACTTAATCAGCTGATCGGTAAGGGGGCCATCCGGGCCCTTAATCTGTGATGCTTGTTCCATACTGCCCAATATATCTGAAATTTGGCATGGAAAATACGAGATAAAAACCTTGCCTAATTCATGCGAAATAAGGGTGTTTTAGACCGTAAGCCAGGCAGAAATTCCGCCCTCCAACATATACACAGAACGCCCTACCAAAGGGGCAATTTCGCGAGCCGCCTCAACCGTTCTAGCGTATCCAGTGCAGTAAATAACGATTTTCTGGGCATTTGCGGGGATTTTACGCTCAATCAAGGCCTTTAAAACACTATTCCGACCGGCCTCCAGCAACTCAGTCAGAGGAAGATTAATAGCCCCATCAATAGCAAAAGCTTTGAATTCCACCTGCTCACGGACGTCCAAAAGGGCAATATTTTCATCCGATGACAGCTTTTTAAGGTCCTGGGCACTTATGGGACGAGGCGTCGAATCAGTAGAAGAGCTAGTAAAATCCTGAGAAATATTACGAATTGTTACATAATTTTTGGGCTTATAACTCGTTTCTTGAGGCAAAACGACACTTTTCTTAGGTACAGCTTGCACGCTAGCTACGAGAGGTATATATTCCCACCTCCCGCTTAACGCCGAATATAGGCCAACCTCACCTATGAGTGGCTCCCCCACCCCGGTCAACAGCTTCACGGCCTCCATAGCCATAGCAGCACCCACCACACCAGCCATAGCGCCCACCACGCCAGCAGTACTACACGAAGGCACACTACCGGCAGCAGGAGCATGAGGGTACAAATCCTCATACACCGGACCGTGTCCCGCCCAAAACACACTCAACTGCGCATCAAAGCCAAGAATCGCAGCCCACACATGCGCAATCCCAGCACGCGCAGCCGCCGCCGAAACCATATAACGCGATTCAAAATTATCGCTACCATCCAGTACCAAATCAGCGCCAGACAGCAAATCATCAACGTTCGCCTCCGTTAAACGCTCACGCACCGGCACAACCTCAATAAAAGGATTCAGCGAGCGCAAAGACTCAGCGGCAGACCCAGCCTTAGAATTACCCACCCTGGCGTGCGTATGAATCACCTGGCGGTGCAGATTCGAAACATCCACGACGTCGTCATCAACCACCACAATCTGACCGACACCAGCACCCGCCAGGTACAGCAGCGCGGGAGCACCCAAACCGCCAGCGCCCAACACCACAACGCGTGCGCCCTTGAGTGCCAGCTGAGCCTCATACCCCATTTCGGGCAGAATCAGCTGACGAGAGTAGAACGCACGCTCAGCGGCAGAGAGCTCGCTCGCGCTACGAGAGGTGTGAGAAGACATAGGGGTTCCTCGCATCAAATAGTAGAGGTGGCTTGAACTTTAGGGATGCAAGCCTCAAGGAGAATAAGCCTGCCCGAGAGAAATCCCCCTGACAGGCTTATATTCAGAATATTCAGAAGGCTAAGCGGGCGAAGTATCCACGCCAACCCACTCGATGCTTCCATCGAGCAGTTCCTGTTCCTTCCAAATCGGCACGCGAGCCTTCACCCGGTCAGCCACCAGCTCGCAAGCATCAAACGCACGGCCACGGTGAGCAGCCGCCGCCATCACGGTCAGAGCCGACTCGCCAATAGCAATCGGACCCACGCGGTGCACAGCCCACAGACGCACGCCATCCAGCTCGGCGGCAACCTCAGCGGCAACCTCGGCAATATACTCACGAGCCTGCGGATGCGCGCTGTAAGACAGCCCGCGCACCGCGCTACCATGATCATGGTTGCGCACAATGCCGTCAAAAATTACCAGGGCACCCATGGCATCAGTCATAACCTCAGCCTTAGCCGCCGCGTACAGCGGTTCCAGGGGAGCCTCCGTAATATCAGTGAACACCACGGTCGAGCCGCTCGGCTCAGCACCGTGCGCGCCCGAGTGGTCCAGGGATTCTTCCTTCTGCGGCTTAGTGGTCATGGTAGTCCTCCATCTGACGGCAAATGTGCTCAACAAGCGGGTCGAGGGTCGCCACGCCGTCCTTCACGCCACCGCGCGAACCGGGCAGGGTCATCACGAAGGTACGGTCAATGACGCCCGCCACGCCGCGTGAAAGCACCGCCGCAGGAACGTTCTTCAGACCGTTCTTCCAGAAGGCATGCATGATGCCGGGAACTTCCTTATCCAGGTGGGGGCGTACAGCCTCCACGGTCTGGTCGTCAGAGTTCAGACCGGTACCACCGCTGGTCAGGATGAAGGTCGGCAGAGTGCCGTTCTTCTTTCCCTCGGTGACCAGGGTGTTGAAGTACTCGACGATATCGCGGTCTTCAATGACCACGGCGTCCGGGGTGTCGAAGCCGCGCGAGCGCAACCATTCCACGGCGATGGGGCCGGACTTATCCTCGTACACGCCGCGGGCTGCGCGGGTGGAGGCGACAATGACCAGACCGGTCAGGTTCTCCGGCATGGTGTAGTCTTCGCTACTCATTGGCTTTCCTTTTCTGTATCTATCAGGTGACAGTGGGGTCGGTGGGGTCGGTGTGCCGCCGGAGCTTAGGAGCCCTCGCGGACGGACCAGTCGCCGGACTTGCCGCCGCTCTTCTCCAGAACACGGATATCGGTGATGACGGCGTGCTTATCGACTGCCTTGATCATGTCGAAAACGGTCAGCGCTGCCGAGGAGACGGCGGTGAGCGCCTCCATCTCTACGCCGGTGACGCCGCGGGTCTTCACGGACGCCTCAATACGCACGAAATCAGTGCCGCGCTCAAAGTCCACCGTGATTTTGCCCAGGGGCAGCGGGTGACAGAGGGGAATGATTTCCGGGGTGCGCTTAGCGCCCATGATGCCGGCAACACGTGCAACCGGAAGCGCGTCACCCTTGGGCAGGTCAGCGTCAAAAATCATGGCGATAACATCTTCGCGGGTGCGCACGGTCGCCTCAGCCAGAGCGGTGCGGGTGGTGACCGACTTCTCCGTAACGTCCACCATGTGCGCCGAGCCGTCGGCGCGCACGTGGGTCAGTTCCTGGTTGGGCTGCGAGGTAGAGGTCATCGTTTCTCCTGGCTTCAGCGCGGTATTCTTCTGCCGCGAATCGTTACTTAGTATGAGTCTCAATTATTCCTTGTCGTTCACGCAAGGAACAACGCGGGTGTGTTTCGCTTAGTTATCGGTGAGGCGAATGCGGTGGTAGGGCACTGCCTCTCCCCCGGTGTAGGTGGTTCCGGGCGCCAGCTCGATGAGCACGTCCGCCTGGGCGGCGCGGTGCAGCAGGTGCGAGCCTGAGAGGACGTCCGGGTAGAGCTCCACCCGGTAGGTTCCGGGTTCCACCTCGACCATGGCGAGGGTGCCGCGCAGGAACTGGCGTTTGGCCGCCGGTGCGGTGAGCGGGGTTTCGGTGACGAGCACGCCTCGCGGTGCGTTATTCAAGGTCGCTTGTTCGGAGGCGACCGCGTAGGGCACACCGTAGGGACCGCCAGCACGCAGGTAGGGGCGCAGAATCAGCGCGTACGAGATGAGCGTGCTCACTGGGTTTCCGGGGAAGGAGATCATGGGCACGCGGTGGCCCTTGAAGTCGAGCAGGTTCACGCCCTGGGGGCCGCCGGGCTGCTGGCTGACGTGGCCAAACCAGGAGACGGGCACCAGAATATCGGCTTCGTGTGCCTTGGCGATGGCGTTACGGACCACCTCGTATTTGCCGTGGCTAATACCACCCGAGGTGATGATGATGTCCGGTTTGAAGCTCTCGTACTCTGCTACGAGGCGGTGCACCAGCTCTACCGGGTCGTCACCGATAGCGATGCGGCGCACCTCCGCTCCGTCTTCGCGGAGCATGGCGGTGAGCATGGGTCCGTTGGCGTCAAAAATCTGGCCCTGGCCAAGTTCCTGAGTGGTGGCGCTTCCATCTTCTTCAACGCCGGAGAGGATCTCGTCGCCGCCGGTGCACACGAGCACGCGAGGACCAGCCGCAACGGTCAGGCGTGCGTAGCCCTGGGATGCGAGCGCACCAAGCATGGCGGGGGTGATGCGTTCACCGGCGCGTGCGAGGACCTGGCCGGTGACGACGTCTTCGCCGCGGCGGCGCACGAATTGTCCGGGCTTGCCGGGGGCGAGTTTGACCTTTTCGCTGGGGCGGCCGAAGGACTCGGGTAGGTCGGGATATTCGATGCGTTCAGACTGTTCGACGGGGATGACGGCGTCGTAGCCCTTAGGCATGGGCGCGCCGGTCATGATGGGGTAGGTCAGGTCGTCAGAGGAGCGGGAACGTTGGAGGGGGCGGCCAGCGGGGATTTCGCGTCCGACGGTGAAGATGCGGTCTTCGCGTTCTGCGGCTTCGGCGGTGAGGGCGTAGCCGTCCATTTGGGAGTTGTCGAAGCTGGGTACGTCCATGCGTGCGGTGACGTCTTGGGCGAGGATGCGTCCTGCCGCGTGGTAGAGGGGAACCGTTTCTGCGGTGCCGATGAAGACTTCGCGCAGCAGTAGCGCCAGGTAGGCGCGGTATTCCTCGGTGCTGGGGGTTCCGTTGAATTCGGGGGCAATCATGGCGGTTCCAATCGTGCGGCGGCGGTTATGACTAGTGTAGGTGTGTTTTTGTGGGCTGGTAAATGCAGTTTCGCCTAAGGACCGGTATGCTCCCGGTGGTGTGCGGGGCAAGCGACGGGGTGGTTTATCGGGTGCTTTCGCGTAGTTTTTTCAGAGCGCGGATCAGGCCGAGGACCCCGAAGATTCCTAGGTAGAGGCTGATGAGAATCAGGGCGCTTCCGAGGGCGCTGGGGATGTCGCTGCTGTTGATGGCCAGGTCGATGGCGAGGGGTATGGTTTGGGTTTTGCCTTGCACGTTGCCGGCGAAGGTGACGGTTGCGCCGTATTCGCCGAGGGCACGGGCGAAGGAGAGCAGGAAAGCGGTGGCAAGGCCGGGCGCAGCGAGGGGTAGCAGCACTTTGAAAGTAATTTCTGCGGGTTTAGCGCCTTCGACGAGGGCAATTTCTTCGTATTCGCGGGGAATAGCCTGCAGGGTGGTGACCGCAGTGGCAACGAAGAAGGGTAGGGCGACGAATACCTGGGCGATAATCACCGCGTTGGGGGTGAATGGAATAGAGATTCCCGACTGGTAGAGGTAGGTGCCAATCATGCCTTTGCGTCCCCAGAAGAAGAGTAGCCCGAGGCCGGAGACAACCGGAGAGAGAATCACCGGGGTGTAGATGATGGCGTAGAGGACCGACCCAAACCGGTGTAGCCGCGAGCGATTGAGCACTTTGGAGAGCACAAGCGCCAGGGGCGCGCCGAGAAGCCCGCAGATGAGGGTGGATGCGGCGGCGGTGCTGAGGGAGAGGTTCGCCGCCCCGAGCACCTGCGGGGTGAAGATACTGCCGAGCTGGCTCCAGGGGATGTTGAGGAAGAGCCCGAGGAGCGGTCCGGCAATGAGGAAAATACCCAGCGACGCCGGAACCAGGAAGAGCACGGGCACGGAGGCGAAGAGTCTGCTTCCGGGTGTGCTTGAGGTTCCGGCGTTGCGGCGGGTAGCGGTAGTGTCTGTCATGGGTGGTGAGACGCGGGTTGTTCCCTACTGTGTTGAATTACTGTGCGGTGTTGAAGCCGTACTCGGTGAGGATCTTCTTCGCCTCGTCGGAGTTCTTCAACCATTCGTTGAACTTCTTCGCGGTTTCGGAGGAGGAGCCGGTCTTGCTCAGCGCTGCGGGGTATTCGTTGCGTTCCACGTCGGTCAGTTCGACGGAGCCGAGGTTGACGCCCTTCTTCTTGGCTGCGGCGAGGTCGGTGGTGTAGATGAAGCCTGCATCGGCGTTACCGGTGGTGACCTTGGTTGCTACGTCGGTGACCTTGCTTTCGGTGGTTGCGTTCTTGAGGGTGATGTCGTGCTTCTTCAGTTCCTGGTGGGCGATGGTGCCGCAGGGGACGTCTTCTTTGCAGACTGCGACGACGCCGTCGGTGGTCTTGAGGTCGTCGAGGCTGTTGATCTTGCCGGGGTTGCCTTCAGCGGTGACGAGCACGAGCTTATTGGTGACCAGAACGTTGGTTTCGGAGCCGGAGAACTGGTCGAGTTTCTTTGCCTTGTCCATGTTCTTGGTGTCTGCGGTGATGAGCAGGTCGGGGGTTGCGCCCTGCTCAATCTGGTTGACGAGCTTTGCGGAGCCTTCGTAGACGAAGGTGACGTCCACGCCGGGGTTGGCGGCTTCGTATGCCTTTTCGAGGTCTGCGCCGGCGTTGTTCAGGGAGGCTGCGGCGAAGACTTCGACCTTGCCGGAGGCAGCCTGTCTACTCGATGCGGAGGCAGTGGACGAAGAGGAGTTCTGAGTGGCGCCGCATCCGGTGAGGGCGAGGGTTGCTGCCGCGAGCGCGCTGAGGGCTGCGAGGGGGCTCTTCATGAGGTATTTCCTTGGTTGGTTCGTACTGCTATTGGAGGTGAGGTGCGTCCATGTGCGGGCTTTATGTGACGTTCCGTGTACGTCCCTAGCTTGTACACGTGGTGTTGCGTTGTCACGGTAGTCTGCGGTGGCGCAGTTGTAACTTACCCTGTACACACTATGTAAGTGCCCCAGAACATGGGATAATCATATTGTCACCTGAAATATGCAAATTTTCCACATAGGTTTTACATGGCGTACACGGCGAATTCGGCCTCTTCTGAACTCATTGCGGGCCCAATGTTAAGCACCTTATCTTCTGCAGAGGATAACGGAGCTGCTTTTGTGACACCCAAAAAATCTGAGAGTGGCGTAAAGACCCAGCGTAAGCTCCCGAATATTACGAATAGCGGTCCGCTCTTGGACCGTTGGGGTCGCGCGGCAACGGACCTGCGTATCTCTCTAACCGATAAATGTAATCTTCGTTGCATTTATTGCATGCCGGCGGATGGTTTGCAGTGGCTCCCAAAGGAGAATCTCCTCTCCGCCGAGGAGATTGCGCGCCTTGCCGACATTGCGATTACCGAGCTGGGTGTGGAAGAGATTCGCTTCACCGGTGGCGAGCCGCTAGTGCGCGCCGACTTGGTGGACATTATTTCTCGCATCCATGAGGCGCATCCGAGCATTCCGTTGGCGATTACGACGAACGGTATTGGTTTGGAGAAGCGTGCCGCCGCGCTGGCGGAGGCTGGTCTGACCCGCATCAATGTTTCTCTGGATACGATTTGCCGTGAGACCTTTGCCGAGCTGACCCGCCGCGATAAGCTCGACGCCGTGCTCAAGGGCATCGATGGTGCAGCGGAGGCTGGCCTGTGGCCGATCAAGATTAATGCTGTGCTGATGCCGGGTCTGAATGATGATCAGGCTCCGGAGCTTCTGTGTTGGGCGTTGGCGGGCGGCTATCAGCTGCGTTTCATTGAGCAGATGCCGCTGGATGCTGATAACCGTTGGACCCGTGAGGGCACGATTACCGCCGCTGAGATTCGCGAGAAACTGTCGGCTGAGTATGTTCTGGGTTCGGTGGCGGAGGCGCGCGGCGACTCCCCCGCTCAGCTGTGGGAGGTGTACCCGCTCGGTACTGCCCTGGATGAGGCGGGCTTCCCTGCTGACGGTACCGAGTCGCTGGGCCGTGTGGGTATTATCGCCTCGGTCACGGAGTCGTTCTGCAATGCATGCACCCGCACCCGCCTGACGGCGGACGGTAAGATTCGTTCCTGCTTGTTCTCCGACACCGAGACTGATTTGATGCAGCTTCTGCGTTCCGGTGCTGACGATAAGCAGCTGGCTCTGCGCTGGCGTGAGGGCATGTGGTTTAAGCCGCGCGCCCACGGTAAGGAAGACGCTGACTTCGATATTGAGGAGTTCGCGAAGGCGAGCCGCTCGATGAGCGCTATTGGTGGCTAAGAGGCTACCCTATTTATTAGCCGAACGTACAGCCTGATATGCGTGGGACAAGGCCTTTTACTGGCACCAGCCCCCCCCTGGCGTTCGGCTGTCCCTATTCAAGGTTTGAGGAGCATGATGCAGGTTCATTTTTTCGCTGCCGCACGTTCTGCGGCGGGTACCACGCAGCTGTCGGTACCTTTGGCTGAGTTACCGTCGGCAACTCTTGGCGCGCTCGTTGAGCATCTGGGTCAGAGCTTGGAGGGTACGACCCCGTCGGGTCTGACTCTTGCGCAGGTGATGGAGCAGTGCTCGTTCCTGGTCAATGGTGCCCGCTCGGATGCGCAGGCACCTCTGCAGGATGCCGACCGTGTGGACGTTCTGCCTCCCTTTGCGGGTGGATAATGCGGGCGGATAAAATGCCCGGTTCTGTACTTCCCGCTGGGGGCGATTTTTCGTGCGCCGCGGTCGTTGTTGCCGGAGGTGCTTCTCGCCGCCTGAACCACGTGCCGAAGGCGTCCCTGTCTGATGGTACGAATACTCTGCTGGATTGTGCTCTGGAGGCGGTGGCCGCCGCATCCCCGCGCGTGGTGGTGGGTCCTGAGAGCCTACCCTTGCCGTCGGGGGTGTTGCGTACTCGTGAGGATCCGCCGTTTTCGGGTCCTGCCGCGGCGATTCATGCCGGTTTGGAGTGCATTGCGGCCGATTGCGAGCGCTCGCAGATTCCTGTGCCCGACTGGTGCCTGATTTTGGGTGTGGATACTCCGCGTATTGCCCCGGCGGTTCAACAGCTGATTACTGCGGCGCAAAGTGCTGAGCGCACGGCGGGCTTCTCCCCTACTGATTCGGAATCATTTGAGGGTGCTGAATCATCTGCAGGTTTCTGGGGTGTTTCTGAGGGTATCTATCAGCCGCTGGTGGGTATTTACCGTTTTGAGGCAATTCGTTCGGTCTTTTCGGCCGGCACCACCAACGCTTCTGTTCGTTCTTTTTTGCGCCGTTTGAACCCGGTGGCGGTTCAGATGTCTGCCGCTGATACCGCCGATGTTGATACGTGGGAGCAGGCGCAGGCGCTGGGTTATACGACTTCGCTTTGGTCAAGCTATTAGTAGCTGAGCTACCGCAGTGTGATATTAGGGCCTGACTACGAGTACCCTAGGTGATAAGTCTTGGCTTTAGATGCCGTGTACATGTAGCGTTTTTGAGCTCGCGCGCTGTTGCGCGTCCCGCACACACTTTTACGAGGTACGATGTCTCACCATATTCCTTCTGTTTCGTGGCAGCAGGCCCGCCAGATTTTGCATGAGCAGGGCCTGGAGATTGCACACCATGTGAAGACGGAGTCTTTGCCGCTGCTGGCGACAATTGACCACTATTTGGCGGATGATGTTTATTCGGTGATGCCGGTGCCCCACTACAGCTCTTCCGCGATGGACGGTTACGCTGTGGCGGGTGTGCCTCCGTGGCGTCTGGTGACTCCGGCGTATCCGGAGGATTCTCGCGCTAATATTCACCGTCTGACGGTGCCGATTGCTCCGGGTGAGGCGACCCCGATTTTGACGGGTGGTTTGCTCCCTGAGGGCGCTGAAGCGATTGTGCGCGAGGAGCATTCGCGCCTGTATGAGGGTGCGGAGGCTTCGTCTCGCCCTGGTGTAGCTGCTCATTTGGAGACTCAGTCCAGTATTCATTACCTGGATATGGCGGAGGGTTTTGAGCCTCCGGCGCCGGGTGCTGATATTCGCCATGCTGGTGTTGAGCTAGAGCGTGGCGAGCTGTTGGCACGCCACGGCGACCGTATCTCTGCGCGTATGGCGGCGTTCTTGGGCACGAATGGTTTTGATGAGTTGCCGGTGTACGCCCCGATTCCGGTACGTTGCGCGTTTACGGGTAATGAGGTCATTACCTTTGGTGTGCCTGCGCCTGGTCAGGTGCGTGATGCGTTTGGCGGCTTTATGGAGCATGCGATTATTTCTGCTGGCTGCGAGGCGCGCCCTTCGATTCGTTTGGCGGATGTTGAGTCTGAGTTCCGCACGTTCTTGTCCACGTCGACGGCTCGTGTGCTGGTGTTTACGGGCGGGTCGAGCACCTCGGGTGTTGATTTGGTGCGTAAGGTGCTCAACGACATGGGCGCAACCTATTTGTTTGAGTCGGTGGATGTGCGTCCGGGGCATCCGGCATTGGCTGCGCGTTTGCCGGTTCCGGAGACGGGCCCGAATTCTGGTCGTGAGCGTTTTGTGTTGGGTCTGCCGGGTAATCCTTTGGCAGCGTACACGGCTTTGTATTCGTATTTGCCGCCGCTTTTGGCTGGTATGAGGGATATGCCCCTACCGGAGCTGGATTCGGCTGTTTTGGGTGAGCCGGTTGATACTTTGCGTAAGCCGGCGGGGGTTCGTCTGTTGCCGGTGTCGGTGCGTGATGGTGTAGCGTATCCTCTACCGAAGTCGGCGTCGCATATGTTGTCGTCGTTGGCAGCGGCTACTCATTGTGCGGTGTTGGATGATTCTTCGGTTCGGGGTTCTGCCCATGAGGTGGGAGCTCGGGTTCCGATTATTCCGGTGCTGTAGTAAGGCGCTATTTTCCGGCGTTGAAATGTTTATGCGGTATGCGGTCGGGGTATAGTAGAGAGATATGTCAATCGTTTAGCATACCGAAGGGAGCCCCCGTGGCTAAGCCCAAACTCAGCGACGTTGCAGCCCTGGCGGGAGTCTCCCCCACCACGGTCTCCCGCGTGCTCAACAACCGCGGCTACCTGAGCGAAAGCACCCGCACCAAGGTCCACGAGGCAATGCGGGAACTCGGCTACCGCCCCAACGCCATCGCCCGCAGCCTGCAGGGCCAGCGCTCGCAGATGGTGGGCCTCATCTTCCCCACGGTCGCAAACCCCTTCTACGGGGAGATGGTGTACCGCCTCGAAAGTTACCTTGCCGAAGCAGGCTACCGGGTCATTCTCTGCAATAGCGATGACCACCCCGAACAAGAGAAGCGCTACCTGGAGATGCTTTTCTCCAATCAGGTGGACGGCATCATCAGCGGCGCCCACTCTGACGCGCTGGTCAATATTCCGCACGCCCAGGCTCCCCTGGTGACCGTGGACCGCCTCGAAAGCGGCTTTTACCCGAATGTCCGCTCCGATAATTACGGAGGCGCCCGCGCCGCCACGGAGCATCTGATTGCCACGGGTGCGCAGAATATTGTGCACGTGACGTCGACCCTGGGTAAGCACAATGAGCGTCAGCGCGGATACCGTGAGGCAATGCTCGAAGCCGGACTCATGCCGGAGTTCCTGGAGCTGGGCTTCCACCCCTCCCTGGGCATTAAGCGTGAGGTGCTCTACCGCCACCTCGACGAACGCGCCGATAGCCCGGAGCCGGTGGATGCGGTCTTCGCCTCCAACGATAATTACGCCGCGTTGGCGCTGGGCTGGGCGCGCGCACGCGCTATTCGTGTTCCGGAGGATTTCCAGGTGATTGGTTACGATGGCACGCAGAGCGTTCAGCTGCTCATGCCGGAGTTGGCGACCGTGGTTCAGCCGATTGAGGGCATGGCAGAGCGTACCGCGCAGCGTCTGCTGGAGCTCATTGAGCTACAGCAGGAGGATTCCTCAGAGAAGACCACTCCCCCAATTACCCAGCCCGAGGATGTACTCCCGGTTGAGCTCCATCTGGGGGCTACGGTGCGTTCTATCCCGAATCTGGATCAGATTCAGCCTGACACCTCCGCCCCGGACGAGCTCCAATAGACGAGCTCCAATAAGAAGCTCCTCTTCTGACGATAAAAATCCGCCCCACCGTGCGAGTGCTCACGGTGGGGCGGATTTTGCATATACATTTATCGGTTTTGTGCGCGTCCGGAAGTTTAGGAGGTGCGCTGCACAATCTCGGTGGGACCGGTGCCGGGGTAGACCATACCAACGGCGTGTGCCTTGGAGAAGATTCCGTGGAGCGGGCCGAGGGAGAAGAATCCGCGGCGCTCATAGAGACGGGCACTATCGTAGGTCGATGCTTCGAGGTAGGCGGGGTAGTCGCCGATGCGTTCGGTACCGTAATCGAGTAGCTGCGAGCCGATGCCGCGGCCTCGGTACTCTTCGAGGACACCAATGTTGAAGAGGTACCAGTGCTTGTACGCGGGGCGGTACTTGAGCAGGTGCAACTCCATCAGGATTGCCTTCAGCAGAGTCTTGCAACCGAGAGCCTTGTAGTAGGCGCCAAACTGCTTGAGCTCGTTAGCAAAGGAACCTTCGTGAGATTCGGGGGTGTTCCAGAGGCAGACACCCACAATCTTGCCGGTGGAGTTATCAATAGCGATGTCGATACGTCCGCGGCCCTGGAAGTTGCCGTAGACCTGCAGGGTCATGATTGCGCGGAGCTTGGCAAGTTCCTGTCGGCGGCTACCGCCTGCGATGACTGCCATCATGGCGGGATCTCCGTCGAATGCGGCAATCAGCACCTCGAGCGCATCTGCATATTCATGAGACTCGGCGGTGCGGACGGTATAGGAAGCTGAGGTCATATTCACCCTTTACAAAAGCTTGAAACTATACATAAATATTAGCTGGATTATTCACTCCTGGCTAATAAATTCTGCCTTATCAAGACATTTTTCATAGCCATGCATCGAATGTGTGCCAGCTTATATTGCACCAATATGCATAAATTTTACGAATATTTATTCATGTTATTTTTGCATTACTTTGCAGGAAAATTTGAACACCCCGCACCAGCTCTAGGAAGAGCGGTACGGGGTGTACATCACGTTGAGGTTATCTACTCACTAAGAGTGCAGACTATGCGTTAGCCTTTGCCTTCAGTGCAACCTTCAGGAGTGAATCTGCGCTGGTGACAGATGTGCCCGAAGCCTGGACATCCTCAACCGAGGCAGCTGCCTTCTTGGCATTGGTAATCACCATGGGGGTTGCCAGCGGGTAGCCTGCCGCCTTGATGGCGGGAATATCGAACTCGGCGATGACGTCGCCGCGCTTAACGGTGTCGCCCTTAGCAACCTTGGGCTCGAAGTGCTTGCCGTCGAGCTCAACGGTGTCCATGCCGATGTGCATCAGCAGATCCAGGCCATCCTCGGTGCGCAGACCGTATGCGTGACCGGTGGGGAATGCGACGGTAATCTTGCCGTCAGCCGGTGCGTAGAGCTTACCTTCGGTGGGCTCCACTGCGGTGCCTGCACCCAGTGCGCCGGAGGAGAAGGTGGGGTCCTTGACGTCAGCCAGCAGAACCACGGAACCGACCATGTGGGAGCCGATCTCGACGCTCTCGCCAGCCTCAGATGCTACAGCGGCGGCGGGAGCTGCGGCAGCAGCTACGGTGGCAACGGGAGCGGCAGCAGCGGGTGCAGCGGGTGCCTCAGTGTTGCCAGCCTCAACCTTCTTACCCCAGATGAAGGAGGCAACGAAAGCGATGACGGTGGTCAGGATGAGGCAGCCGAAGAAGCCAGGAATACCAGCGCCAACAGTCGGTTCAATCGAGGGGAAGCCAAGGTAACCAGCGGCGCCAAGCTTACCCGCCTTAATTCCAAGAATAGAAGTAAACATCGAACCAATACCCGCGGAGACGATTGCAATGTAGAAGGGCCAGCGCAGAGCCAGGTTCACACCAAACATTGCGGGCTCGGTAATGCCGAGGAATGCGGAGGGTGCAGATGCCGAAGCAATACCCTTGATCTTCTTGTTCTTGGTGGTCAGTGCGACACCGGCTGCGGCAGCACCCTGAGCCACGTTAGACATCGACGCGACAACAAAGATGAAGGAACCACCGGTAGCCCACAGGCTCATCTCGATGGGCGGGAATGCCTGGTGCATACCGGTCATCACGATGAATGCGTAGAAAGTACCGAAGATCAGACCGCCGAGCGGGCCAGCAACGGTGTAGAGCCAGTTAATACCTTCACCCAGCCAGGTACCCAGCTGGAACATCGGCGGGCCGACCAAGATGAAGGTCAGGAAGCCGGTGATAAGGATGGTGAGGGTCGGGGTGAAGATGAAGTCGATGGTGCCCTTGAGGACCTTGTGGAAGAACTTCTCAATGTGGGACAGGATGAAGGCAACCAGCATGATGGGCAGCACGGTACCCTGGTAGCCCGCCTGCTGGACCTGCAGGCCGAAGAGGTTCCAGTACTTCATCGGTTCGCTACCCTCGGCACCTGCCAGAGAGGCAGCGACATTGTAGCCGTTCATCAGTGCCGGGGAGACCATTGCGGCACCCATGGTCATGCCCAGGTAAGGATTACCGCCGAAGACCTTGGTTGCGGAGAAGCCAACCAGCACGGGCAGGAAAGCGAAGGGAGCTGCGGAGAGCAGGTTGACGATGTCCGCGAAGTCAGCCCATTCCGGGTAAAGTTCAATAACTGCCTGGGGACCAAAGATACCCTTGGAAGTCAGGAGGCTATTGAGCGCCATCAGCATACCGCCACCGACCAGCACCGGAATCAGCGGAACGAAGATGTCAGCAATGGTCTTGATGAAGCGGGAGACAATGTTGCCCTGCTTGGAGGCAATTTCCTTGAGTTCGTCCTTGGATGCCTCGGGTGCGCCAGCAGCGATGAGGTGCTTATGCACCTCGTTGACGTCGCCGGGGCCGACGATGATCTGGAACTGGCCAGCGTTGAGGAAGCTGCCCTTGAGGTCTTCGTCGTTGTCAATTGCTGTCTGGTCGACCTTGTCCTGGTTCTTCAGGACGAGGCGAAGGCGGGTTGCGCAGTGTGCGGCTGCAACGATGTTGCCGGCGCCACCGACGTCCTTCAGCACGCGCTGTGCCACTGACTTGTGGTCCACGCTCGCTCTCCTTTGTTTGGAGCACCACCGTATGATGCTTTGTAAATGGGGTGGGGTGACATGTCTGTGTGTGCATGTCATGTATATGTCATACGTTTGACATATCAGATGTAAAACATGGTATCACGGGAAAGTTCTTAAAAGCGAGGGCCCACTCTCCACACGGAGAGTGAGCTCTCAAACATATTCAGAAATTACCGGAAACTACCCGCATAGGCGGCTCCCAACGCCTAGAAAACGGCTTAGAGACGGCCGTACTCCAGGGACAGCACCTCGCCACCGGTCAGGCGGACGCGGCGCTTATCGCCCTTGAAGAAGGTGCGAGCGGTCATGACCTCAGCGCCCATGGAGGCAACCAGCTTGCCACCCACGTACAGTTCGGTAGCCGAACCGTCCACAAGCAGGTCAAACTCGCGAATCTTCGAACGCTTCAGGGTTCGACGGCGCAGGCTGCCACCCTCGGTGTAGCGGGTACCGCCACGGTCCATCTGCACAAAGTCCTTATCCAGCACAATGCTCAGAGCCACGCCGTGAGTGTCCTTAATCTTCAGCTTCACGCGCTCATCAGAGACGTTCACGCGGCCACGCAGACGGAAGGTCAGGGCGTTCTTCAGCTCGACGAGCTTACCCTTCTCCTCCTCACGGTACAGAGGCTTCATCTCCATAGCGTCGTTGAGCTGCGGCACCGGGCGCTGGAAAATCTTGCCGTTACGCAGGTGTAGCTCACGCGGGTAGGTGAACATGTGCACCCAGCGGTGGCTCCACGAGGGCAGGTCGTCCTGGTCAGCATTGCCCAGCCAAGCAATCATCACCGGGGCATCGCCGCTCACGGTGTGGGGTGCCTTCGGGTCGGCGGTCAGGCCGGTACCGGAAATGGTCTGCGGAGCGTAGAACTCGAAACCTGCATCCAGCTCGGTGAAGGGGGTCTCCACGGTGAACTTGAGGGTCTCGTTATCCAGCGAACCGACGATGTAGCCGCTCTGGAAAATGTTGTTGTACTTCTCGCCGAGGGGCTCCATGCCCTGCGGGCTGAAAATCAGCACGTCGCGGATTTCGCCGGTCAGCTCATCGCGCATGCTCAGCAGGGAGGGGCACTCGTACATGTAGGTGCCTTTGAGGGTCTTGTCCTTGATGCCCAGCTCGCCGCGGAAGGTCCACTCGCGGCGATCCTTGGAGGTGTACACGACCACGGCGCCGGTCAGGTCCTCACGCTGAGCGCCAACAACCATCCACCACTCGCCGTTACGCTCAAAGACGTGCGGGTCGCGGTAGTGCGCGGTGTAGCCCTTCTCAGGGCCGGAAATCAGCGGGGGCAGCTGACGGGTCGGCTTCGCGTCCTCACCCGCAGTTGCGAGAATCTGGTAGGTTTCGCGGTTGCCCTTTTCGTCCTTCACATTACCGGTGTAGAAGAACTCAAAACCGCCGGGAACCTTAATACCGGAGCCGGAGTAGCAGCCGTGCGAATCGTAGCGGCTATCGGGAACCAGCGCGGTACCCTCATCGGTCCAGTGGGTCAGGTCCTCGCTGACCGCGTGGCGCCAGTAAACCATACGCTCCGGATGCAGGGGCGAGTACTGGTAGAAGGCGTGGTAGCGCTTACCGTCAAAGACCAGGCCGTTCGGGTCGTTCAGGCGACCCACGGGAGGCGCCAGGTGCAGTGCCGGGTAATCGCGATCTTCACGAACACCGGCGCCGAAAGCGTCCAGAATCTGCTGTGCTTCAGCCGCCAGATCGCGGGCGGGTCGCTCGGTCGCACTCTTCTTCTTTTTCTTCTGCTCGCTCATGTCTATCCGCTTTCGTGCAAAGGAATGTCTGGGTTGTCTCATCCCATCATACGGCACCTCTGACCCGTTACCGGGCTCTAGGAGAGAGGCACCACAGTGCTCTCAGCCTCTCTCATCCGGGGCACAGTGCGGTCACAGCGACTTCTGCGGGTGAGCGCGGTCAGATGGGACAGCACCACCGTTTGCTACAGGAGAAAAGAGCGGACGCAGCAAAAGCCCCGAGCCTCCCCAGTCTTCATACCGGGCGGGTCGGGGCCGTTAAATGCCGCGAGGCGGCGCATCCAATGGATGCACCGCCCGCGTAAGAATCGAGAAGAAGTCGATTACTTGAGGGTGATGGTTGCGCCAGCAGCCTCGAGCTGCTCCTTAGCCTTCTCAGCGTCTTCCTTGGAAACGCCCTCGAGCAGAGCCTTGGGAGCGCTGTCAACCAGGTCCTTTGCTTCCTTCAGGCCGAGGGAGGTCAGGGCACGAACTTCCTTAATCACTGCGATCTTCTTGTCGCCAGCGGACTCCAGGATAACGTCGAACTCGGACTTCTCTTCAGCAGCCTCGCCTGCTGCGCCGCCTGCTACAACTGCAACGGGAGCAGCTGCGGTGACGTCGAACTCTTCCTCGAATGCCTTGACGAACTCGGAAACCTCAACGAGGGACAGTTCCTTGAATGCTGCAATGAGTTCTTCGATGGACAGCTTAGCCATTGTTTGGCTCCTTCACTATCTGGTGCGGGCTGACGCCCGCGGTGTAAATCTTCAGTACCTACCCCGAAAGGGTCGGTCAAATTTAGGGTGCGTTACACGCTATTCGCGTTCACGCTGCTGAGTATCTCAGCGCTGGTGCAGTAGCACGAAAGGGGCTTATGCCTCTTCCGAAGCCTCCTCGGCAGCAGCGGGAGCTGCGCCTTCCTGCTCCTCCAGCTTGACGCGCAGTGCGTCTGCAACCTGTGCGATGCGTGCGATGGCTGCCTTTGCGCCACCTGCAACCTTGGACAGCAGAACCTCGCGGGATTCCAGGTCAGCGTAGCGCTTGACGTCGTCCTCGGAAAGAGCGGCACCTTCGTAGTAACCGTTCTTCACAATCAGCTGGGGGTTAGCCTTGGCAAAGTCACGCAGGCCCTTGGCAGCATCGATCAGGTCGCCCTTGATGAATGCCAGTGCGGAGGGACCCTGGAGGTGGCCTTCGAATGCGTCGATGCCAGCTTCCTTAGCTGCGATAGCAGCCAGCGTGTTCTTCACCACGGCGTATTCGGTCTCTGCACCGAGTGCGCGGCGCAGCTCCTTGAGCTGTGCAACAGTGAGACCGCGGTATTCGGTCAGGATGACTGCGTTCGAAGCTTCGAAGAGTTCCTTCAGCTCGGATACTGCAGCGATCTTTTCCTGAGTCGCCATGGTAGTTCCTTCTTCCGATTCTTGTAAGGTCGCCGGTAGAGCCTCGAAGCATTTATTGCAAGCAATAAAAAATGCCCCGACGCGTAGGCGTACGAGGCACGATAGACGGCACCCTAAATTAGGGCAACGACTATTCACTTCGAGTTACCTACGCGGGCGGCGATTTCTAGTGAAATCTGCTCTTATCAGAACTCTATTCTTCGTCTCCATCGAGGTGGCGATAAAGGACATAGTTCTAGACCGGCGGTCTTTGGTTCATTCATCATCTCAGGTTAAAGCCCGAGTCGCAAGTTAAAAACGTGATTAAGTGGGATTAATCACTTAAAGACCCCTTTTAAGCCAAATAACCGCTCTTTCTCCCGCCTAAAAGGCCCGATTGAAAGGCCCAGAAACCGTGTTCTAGAGGTAAAAGCGCTTTCCACCTGAGAACAAGAAGCAACGCTCCGCTGCCACACCCAGGTGCACCTGCTCCCCTACGCTGAGCGAGGCGCCAATCAGGGAGGTGCCCTGCGCATCCGAGATAAAGAACTCAAGCTCCTGACCGGCACGCACTCGGGCACTCAACTCAGAATCCACCGAAGCCCGTCGAGATTCCAGAGGTAGGGACACCGCCTCTAACAGACGCGCACTGTACAGCATGCCGCCCACCAGATGGCGGCTGCCAAGCACCTGCACCGGCAGAGCATGAGCAGCGTCTGCTGCCACAGGGCACAGCGCGGTCGCACGAATCGCCAGCTCACACCCGGCAGGAAGCGACTCAGAATCCTCAAGATTCAAAAGGTTCAGCGCGGGCGCCGCCAAAAGCTTAGCCACCTGCAGAGTATGCGGATGCGCCAGCAGCCGCTCCGGAGTATCCACCTGCACCAGGTAGCCAGCATCCATCACCGCCACCCGCTGACCCAGCATGAGCGCCTCATTCTGATCATGGGTCACGTACAGGCCCGTAAAACCGTAACGCTCATGCAAGCGCACAATATCGGCGCGGATACTCGCGCTCATCTGCTCATCCACACTCGCCAGCGGCTCATCAAAAAGAACCACCGGGGCACGACGAATCAAAGCACGCGCAATACCCACACGCTGAGCCTGACCACCCGACAGCTGCGAAGGCTTACGAGCCTCCAACCCTTCAAGCTTCAACGCCTCCAGCAGCTCACGGTAGTAGTCCATATCAACCCGACCGGCGAACGCACCCAGCCGGGTCGGGAACAGAATATTGTCCTTCACGCTCAGGTGCGGGTACAGAATAGGGCGCTGAAAAACCACACCCACCGAGCCGCGTTCCAGAGGCTGACCGGCGTAGGTCACCCGACCCGCGCTCGGTTCCTCCAAACCGGCAATAATACGCAGCAGAGTGGACTTACCGGTACCCGAAGAACCAACCAGAGAAATCAACTCGCCAGGGTGAACATCCAGGTCAATCTCATTCAGAACCGTCGTATCAGTGCCAAAGGTCTTAGCGACACCTCGAATACGCAGGCCTTCAAAAGGCTCCGCCGCGGCAGAAGAGTAGGATGCAGAAGTCATTCCCCCATTATCGCCGAAACTTGTGCCCGGCACGCGTGCAGAAGATAAGCACCGTCATAAAACAGCGCGCGAACCTCGCACCAGAGTCTCATGTGAGCGCCCTAGCTCGGTCGTACCAGCAAACGCCCCTTCAACGCCAAATGCAGCGTACCCACCCACAGGAAAATGAGGAAAGCCGTACCCGCCACCGTTAGCGCAGGACCCACCAACCCCAGCGAGCCAGCAGCCGTCAAGCGAATACCGCTCGCCGCCATGGAAGCCATACCGAACGAGAAACCCCACATGCTCATCGAGAAACCACCCTCAAGAGTCCACGGGAGCAAACGCATCAAGAAGAACAACTGCAGAATGCCATAACCGGTCAGCACCAAAAAGAACCAGTCCACCATACCGCCATTAGCCGCCAGGTACGCGTTACCACCCACAAAAGGCGGCGCCATCTGAATACCAATAATGCCGCGCTCCCCCTGAGGTAGCGGGGCCAGGGTGCGCAGGCGGCTCAGAATCGCGGCCTCGACACTGAACCACGAAATCAGACCCGCACCGAAGAAGAGCATCGCCATATCGTGCCACCCCACAAAACCCATCGCCGTAGCGGTCGCAAAATTCGTCGCCACAGTCGGCAGATACAGCACCGGCGAGGCAGCCTCAGGCACATACCCACCACGCCACGTACCGGCAATGCGGTGAGAGGCAAAGTACAGCTGCCCCACAGCTCCCAGCACCACCAGAGTCAGCGCCGGAACCTCCGCATACGGGTAGAGAGCCGCACCCACCTGCGCCGTCGTCGCCGGAATCAGCGAAAAGAAGCAGGTACGCGCCGGATGCTCCCAAAAACTACGCACCCACGCACGGTACTTCACCACCGAATGAATCAAAAACCCCACAAGGAGCAGCCACACCACAGCGTTAAAAGCCAGGATACTCTCCCCTACCCAATCAGGTGCCATTCCCTTCGACGCACCGGTACGCCAGGCAGCGCCCAAAGCACCGGTGCCCAGCGCTACCGCAAAATAATTGACCGGCACGCTGAGACCGCGACGGGCGCTCTGCTCGCTCTGAAGGGAAGAAGGCATTAGGTTTTACCTCTCATGGTTGTAGGGCAGGTTGGGGACACGCAGCCCCAATATTGTCTCGAGAGCTCCGGGCAGAGATAACGTCAAAGCCAGCTAGAGTCAGAACTCGGGGCCAGAACTCAGAGCCAGAACCCGGGGGCTAAAAATCGCTCTATCGTTTCAATCCTATAAAAAATCGCCCCCGACGCCTAAACGTCGGGGGCGATTACTAGCTCATGCTAGAAGCTACAGGTGCATACCTTATGCAGCAACGGCAGCCGGATCAACGGGGATGCCGGGGCCGAAGGTGGTAGCAACGGTTGCCTTGGAGATGTAACGACCCTTAGCCGAAGAGGGCTTCAGGCGGTTAACCTCTTCCAGAGCTGCCTGGAAGTTCTCCTCGAGCTGCTCAGCGGTGAAGGAAGCCTTACCGATGATGAAGTGCAGGTTGGAGTTACGGTCAACGCGGAAGTCGATCTTACCGCCCTTGATGTCTGCAACAGCCTTTGCAACATCCATGGTCACGGTACCGGTCTTGGGGTTCGGCATCAGGTTACGGGGACCCAGGATCTTACCCAGGCGGCCGACCTTGCCCATCATGTCGGGGGTTGCAACCGCTGCGTCGAAGTCGGTCCAGCCGCCAGCGATCTTTGCGATCAGCTCGTCGGAACCAACGTAGTCAGCGCCAGCTGCCTCAGCCTCAGCAGCCTTGGGGCCTGCTGCGATAACGACCACGCGAGCGGTCTTACCGGTGCCGTGGGGCAGGTTCACGGTACCGCGAACCATCTGGTCTGCCTTACGGGGGTCAACGGACAGACGCATTGCAACCTCAACGGTTGCGTCGGTCTTGGTGGAAGAGGTTTCCTTCGCCAGGGCAACTGCCTCAGCGGGGGTGTAGAGCTTACCCTCTTCAATCTTGGCTACAGCTGCCTTGTACGCCTTGCTGCGCTTTGCCATCTGCTTTTCTCCTTATGCAGTTGTGGTCTCGTGAGCCGCGCTCGGCTCTGCCACATCCCGTCCATACGACGGGCATTTACAAGTTCTGTGTAGAAAAATCTACGGTGCCGATTACTCGGCTATTCGGCGAACCGAAATTACTCGACGGTGATACCCATGGAACGAGCGGTACCTGCGATGATCTTGGAAGCAGCATCCAGGTCGTTTGCGTTCAGGTCGGGCATCTTGGTCTCAGCGATCTCGCGCACCTGAGCCTCGGTCAGCGAACCAACCTTGGTGGTGTGAGGAACAGCGGAGCCCTTAGCAACGCCAGCAGCCTTCTTGATCAGCTGGGAAGCCGGAGGAGTCTTGGTGATGAAGGTGAAGGAGCGATCCTCGTAGACGGTAATCTCAACGGGGATGATGTTACCGCGCTGCGACTCGGTTGCAGCGTTGTATGCCTTGCAGAACTCCATGATGTTCACACCGTGCGAGCCCAGTGCGGGGCCGACGGGGGGAGCCGGGTTAGCGGCGCCTGCCTGGATCTGCAGCTTAATGAGGCCAGTGACCTTCTTCTTGGGAGCCAATGTAGGGTCCTTTTCTTAGCTGGGAACCGACGCACAGGAGCGTACGCCGGCAAGACGGTGACCGTGGCGCGGTCACCCGTGCATCCGCATGAAAGCGTGACATGCGCATACACAAATCAACATTCTAGCGTTAATCAGCGACTTAATCCAGCGCCAGCTAGCAGAAAGAGTAAACCTCACCCACACAGCCACCGCCGGCTACACAGTCACTACAAAATATGAGCCCCGCACCGAAGTGCGAGGCTCATATTCACACGCTAAAAACGTTAAATCTTTTCGATCTCGGTGAAGCTCAAGGTCACCGGGGTATCGCGGCCGAAGACGGAAATCATCACGACAATCTGCTGGGACTCGCCCTTGATCTCCGAAACGGTAGCGTCCATGCCCTCGAAAGCACCGGACTTCACGCGGACGTTCTCACCCACAGTGTAGTCGGACTCGATAACGGGCTTGGAAACGGGCAGGCCCTGGCTCTGCTGCTGCTCTTCGAAGACCGGCAGGAGCATGTCGAAGACCTCGTCCATGCGCAGCGGGACCGGGTTGTACGCATCCTGACCCACGAAGCCAGTCACACCGGGGGTGTGGCGGACAACGCCCCACGAGTGGTCGGTCAGTTCCATACGAACCAGAACGTAACCGGGAACACGCACGCGGCGGATGGTCTTCTTCACGGTGTTCTTGAACTCAACCACGGTCTCCATGGGAACCTGAACCTCGAAGATCTCATCTTCAGCTTCCAGGTTCTGGATACGGGTCTCGATACCGGTCTTCACCTTGTTCTCGTAACCAGAGTAGGTGTGAACCACATACCAGTCGCCCATCTGACGGCGCAGCTTGGACTTGAATTCTTCCAGAGCGTCGACTTCCTCAGCAGCCTCAGCAGCTGCTTCAGCCACCTCAACAGCCTCGGTAGCTTCCTCAGCCTGCTGCTCAATAGCCGCAGACTCCTCAGTAGCCTCAGCAGCGGCTACCTCGACCTCTTCAATCTCGGATACCAGTTCCTGCTCGGACACGTCGCTCCTACTTTCTATCGTTAATCATCTAGAGGGGACTCCCACTCGCCAATGCGCTAAGGGAAATCACTGATGGGGCACCCCAGATAAGGATGCAGCCTGTACTAGTTACGCTGAATGGTTCCGTTACCGAAAATCCAGAATGCTCCCTGGCCGAAAAGATAATCCAGACCAGAAATAAGAAGGAGCATCACCACGACGAAGAACAGAACTCCGAAGAAGTAACCAACCAGTTCACGTCCGGTGGGAGTAGTAACCTTCTTCAACTCCGCAAAAACTTCACGGAGGAATGCAAAAATACGGCCGAAGAAACCGAGCTTCTTATCGCTCTTCGACGATGCGCCGGGCTTAACAACCTTCTCGGCGGTAGCAGACGATGCCATTTCTTCTGCCCCTTTCTGAGTCTAAAAAAGTACGCCCGGGGTGCGGGCGTACAAATTATTTATTGAGGCAATAAAAGCAGGGCGGACAGGACTCGAACCTGCAACCTGCGGTTTTGGAGACCGCTGCTCTACCAATTGAGCCACCACCCTTTGAAGCGTTAACTTCAGGTGTGAGAGTTGCTTCTCACTTGTCTACTCCTCCACTGCCTCCTAAGCCGTGGCTTTAGAGGGGCAAACAATTACACCCTTGCGGGTGCAGAACTAACTGTAAACCATCTTTCGGGGCCGATGCAACTTCAAAATGTAATATTTTTCGAAAAACCTCTTGAGATACCTTGACGAAGGGTTCCGCATCGCTACTAGTGGACCGTATCCTATTACAAGGAACGCCGCACACACCCGCGCCCATCACGCGCGGATTGGTCCCACACGTGCATTCCCATCACCTATTTCCTTGTCGACTTCACGCCGGCAGCGCACAAGAAGAAAGAGAAGAGAGCCCCATGGCGCGTATTTCAAGCCGCATCGGTGCCATCGCACCCTCCGCAACCCTTGCCGTCGACGCAAAGGCAAAAGCACTCAAGGCTCAGGGACGCCCCGTCATCGGTTTCGGCGCAGGCGAACCGGACTTCCCCACCCCCGCGCACATTGTGGACGCCGCACGCGAAGCGCTCAACGACCCCAAGAACTTCCGATACTCCCCCGCCTCCGGTCTTCCCGAACTGAAGAAGGCAATCGCGGAAAAGACCCTGCGCGACTCCGGCGTAGAGATTGACCCCTCCCAGGTTGTCATCACCAACGGCGGCAAGCAGGCGGTCTACCAGGCATTCGCAACCGTCATCGACGAAGGCGACGACGTCCTGTTGCCCGCACCCTACTGGACCACCTACCCCGAGTGCATCCGCCTGGCAGGCGGCAACCCCATCGAGGTGTTCGCCGGTAGCGACCAGCACTACAAGGTCACCGTCGAGCAGCTCGAAGCCGCATACACCCCCGCCACCAAGGCACTTATCTTCGTCTCCCCCTCCAACCCGACCGGTGCCGTCTACACCGAAGAGGAAACCCGCGCCATCGGCGAATGGGCACTGTCCAAGGGTATTTTCGTGCTGACCGACGAGATCTACGAGCACCTCACCTATGACGGTGTTAAGGCAGTCTCCATCCTGAAGGCAGTACCCGAGCTCGCTGACCTGTGCGTCATCCTCAACGGCGTGGCAAAGACCTACGCCATGACCGGTTGGCGTGTGGGCTGGATGATTGGCCCGCGCGACGTCATCGCCGCAGCCTCCAACCTGCAGTCCCACATGACCTCCAACGTCAACAACATCGCCCAGCGCGCAGCCCTTGCCGCTCTGACCGGTCCGCAGGACGACGTGGAAATCATGCACGCAGCCTTCGACCGCCGCCGCCGCACCATCGTAGATGGCCTGAACGCTATTGAAGGCGTGCACTGCCCCGTACCCACCGGTGCGTTCTACGCATACCCGGATGTACGCGAACTGCTCGGCAAGGAAATTGAGGGCGTACGCCCGCAGACCACCGCAGAGCTGGCTGAGCTCATCCTCGAAAAGGCTGAGGTCGCCGTAGTTCCCGGCGAGGCATTCGGCCCCAGCGGCTACCTGCGCCTCTCCTACGCCCTGAGCGACGAGGATTTGGCAGAGGGCCTGGCACGCCTGCAGAAGTTCCTCGGTCAGGCACGCGACTAGTTCGCGGCTCTCCGAACCGCGTCTCTTGCCCCGGCGGGAGGTGCGGTTTAGGTGTTGGGTGAACCGGCACAAAACGATCAAACACAGGGCTATTGACCGTTTTATGTCCTAAAAACCGGGAATCCCACAAAGATTTAAAAATATTTTTAAAACGTTCGAGGCCTCCCGCATCTTTTCGGATGCGCGGAGGCCTCGTTTGCCTCTTCGGTGCCATAGGTGGGAAGCGGCGGCTATTTGTATATCAAACCCAAACATACAGGTTTCAAAAACCTGAACTTTTATGCCGCGATTTGGGCATTCCCACGCCTTTCCACCACTACCAACACAACCCAAACACCGCTAAAATAGAGACCAAGAGAACGACCTCCCGACCGGCACACATTCCCGTGCCAAAATCGCGGAGGTCATAGTTATATACGCGCGCACAACACCCCAATGCGCAGACATCAACAAGGAGCCAATATGAAGATCGGTCTGCTTACTTCCGGCGGCGACTGCCCCGGCCTGAACGCTGTCATCCGCGGCGCCGTGCTCAACGGTGTCAAGAAGTACGGCTACGAATTCGTCGGCTTCCGCGATGGCTGGCGAGGCGTCGTTGAAGGCGACTACATGGACCTGCCCCGCCAGAAGGTCCGCGGCCTGGCATCCCAGGGCGGCACCATCATCGGTACCTCCCGCACCAACCCCTTCGACGGCCCCAACGGTGGCCCCGAAAACATCGAAATCATGATGGAACGCCACGGCATCGACGCAATCGTCGCTATCGGTGGTGAAGGCACCCTCGCAGGCGCAAAGCGTCTGGCAGACGCAGGCCTGCCCGTCATCGGTGTTCCCAAGACCATCGACAACGACCTGCGCGCAACCGACTACACCTTCGGTTTCGACACCGCAGTGTCCATCGCAACCGAGGCAATGGACCGCATCCGCACCACCGGTGAATCGCACCACCGCTGCATGGTCGCCGAGGTCATGGGCCGCCACGTCGGTTGGATCGCACTGCACTCCGGTATGGCTGCAGGCGCACACGCAATCCTGATCCCCGAGGTCAAGGTCTCCATGGAGCAGGTTGCTGAATGGGTCAAGGAAGTACACGACCGCGGCCGCTCTCCCCTTGTTGTTGTGGCTGAAGGCTTCATCCCCGAAGGCTTCGACGACGTCATGGCAAACAAGGGTACCGAGAAGGACGGTCGTCCCCGCCTCGGTGGTATCGGTGAGTACATCACCCACGAAATCGAGAAGATGACCGGCGTCGAGACCCGTAACACCATCCTGGGCCACATCCAGCGCGGTGGCGCACCCACCGGCTACGACCGCGTGCTCGCAACCCGCCTGGGCATGGGCGCAGTCGACATGGTCGCTCAGAAGCAGTGGGGCAAGATGGTCTCCGTTCAGGGCACCGAAATCAAGTACGTACCCCTCGAAGAGGCACTGGACGGTCTGAAGTCTGTACCTCAGGAACGCTGGGAAGAAGCAGCCGTCCTCTTCGGCCGCTAAACCCCACAGCCTCAGCGCATTAGCTGAGCACTCATACTAAAACCGCGGAGGCGGGCACTCGTAACGGGTGCTAGCCTCCGCGGTTTTTATTTCTAGTTCAGGCGGTTTTGGGCTGGGAAGCGCCTAACGCTTCAGGAAGTCCTGACCCGCCAAAGAACGACGCGCCACCTCACCGGACTCCGGCGAAACCACCGTCGTCTGTGCCACCGCATACTCGGTAGCCGGTGCCGGCGAGCCATCGGGCAGGAAATCGCCACCGTCAACCGCACGCAAAGGCGCCTGCGGATCAACGCCACGCTTAATGACCGCAAGGGCGATAGGCCCGGCCTCGTGGTGCAGCGCCACCGAGGTAATGCGACCGACCGGGCGGGACTTGCCTTCCACGAATAGCTCACTACCTGCCGCGGGCAGGGTGTGCTCCGAACCGTCAATATCCAAGAACACCAGGCGGCGCGGCGGACGACCCAGGTTATGAACGCGAGCCACCGTCTCCTGCCCCTTGTAGCAGCCCTTATCGAAATGCACCGCGGTACGGGTGTAATCCAGCTCCTGAGGAATGGTCTTATCGTCAGCCTCGGTACCGTAGCGCGGGCGCCACGCCTCAATACGCAGAGCCTCCGCAGCCCACAGGCCCGCAAAACGCGCATCCGCAGATTCAGCCAGGGCGGGCAGGACAGAGCGCGGCACAATGCTCAAGAACCGCACGTAGTCCGCGCCAGGGTGAGCGTCACCCGCCTCATCGTAACGGTAGCTGCCAGGTGCCGGAGTGTGCCAAGAGTCCTCCCACACCAGCGGCTTAGTCTCGGCGAGCGCCGGATGCACCGAACCGTCCTGCAGAATCGGGTTGCGGGCGCTCTCCAGCACGGCGTACTCGTCGCTGAGGTTCTGTACCTCAACACGCATCATGAACTTCATGCGGTTCAGGTAATCGGTCAGCGGCTGAGCCTGGTCGCCCTCCACGATGAGCCAGAGCGCCTCGCCGTCTTCAATTGCGGCGGGTGCGTACTCCACGCGGCCTTGAGGGGAAAGCAGCAGGAACTCGCGACTCTCCCCGGCGGTCATACCGGTCAGAATCTGCGAGGCGATGGAGGTCAGCCAGGTCTGGCGGTCCGGCCCCTCAACACGCACCACGCCCAGGGAGGAGCGGTCCACCAACACTAGCGGCTCGTCCGCGCTGGCGGAGCGGTCGAAGCTGAGGGCGCGCTGCTCCAGCATGGGGTTGCCGTAATGTGCGGCGACGCCGGCATCCAGCCCGGAGGCGGCAAAAGCGCCGTGCAGGCTCAGCAGGGGGCTCACCGGGCGGGCGGCATCGGGCTGGGGTGCCTCAGCCTGAGGCGCTTCAAGCGAAGATTCAGTCACGGAAGGTGCACCTTTCACGCAAAGAGTCTGCCCCGCCGGCCAGCGGGGCAGACTCACGTTAGTTATTAGGCGGTGGGCTCGGAGCCGGGCTCGCCGGTGGGCTCTTCGCCATCCAGGGAACCGAACATCGAGGTGCCCAGGGAGTCACCGGTCATCGACGAGGTCTTACGTAGCTCAGCGGAGGCGTGCTTGTGCAGCTTACCCTCGGCGTCTGCGATCTCCCAGTCCCACATGAGGTTGCCGTTGACCAGGCCCCACAGGCGCACGGAGCCTGCGTATTCGTGGGAGATGTCGTCGCGCAGCAGGTTACCGGTCTGCATGCGGATGACCGGACCCTTAACCATGCCCACGTAGTTTTCGCTAATGCCGCCGGGGTGCGCGATGGTTGCGAGCAGCGAGAAGCCGTCGTCGGCATTGCGGAGAGTCTCTACGCTTGCCGCGTCAGCGAAGGCGGGAACAACGTCCTTGGGGACAATGCCGAAGCCGCCGTCAGCGTCGGTCAGGGGGCGGTCAATCTGCCAGAAACCGGTTTCAACGGTGATGGGGCGCAGCTTCTGACCCTCGTCATCGAGCAGGAAAGACTCAGCGCGGTATTCAATGAAGGGCAGACCATCCTGCTCAAAAGTAATAATCTGGCCGAAGGGGGTGTTTTCCTGGCCTTCGTACCACATGGTTCCGGTGCCTTCCCAGGTACCAAGCAGCCATGCGAAGGGAACAAGTTCAGGGGTTAGGTTGGTAGGGATTTCAATAGCCATACCTCCCATTTTAGTACCCGAGCGTAAAAACGGCACCCTGTTCGTTCGCTCACGGCACGGGGTAGCACCGCCTCCTGCAGAGTAAACGGTACGGCGGGCAGCATAAAGAAAACCCCCAACCGGAGGGGACCGGGTGGGGGTTCACGCCGCCATTGGCGAGGCGGTACGAACCGTACGACCGCCTAAAGCCCTGTGTGGGCGATGCTTCTGCTCTGTGCGGGAAGACTACTTCTGTCCGCTGAAGAGGCCACGCAACACTGCGAATGCACCGATACCGATGCACACGGAGATAATAGCCATCAGCGACATGAAGAGAGCTTCAAGAGCCATAAGATTGTTTTCCATGCCTTAAACCTACCACAGACCCACCCCGAAAGGGCGCAGAATCAACGGCTGAAACATAGTGAACAGCACGATTCTCAACAGGCATACGCCCCACCCGGCGCCAGCAAAATATTAGCCCCGCAGAATCCGGGTAGGTGCCCCATCATAGCCAGCTGAGAAGCCTGTACGAACAGTCCGGAATACGATATTCGGCCCGGTCTACACCGGCGCCCACAGCCGCGTCACAGCCTGGCGAGTACACTAGAAAGAGCCTAATATTTTACCGGGAAAGGAGAGGGTGTGTACCGTATTGCGCTTCTGAGCGATACCGCCGCGCAGGATATGATCCCCTCGCTGAGTCTACTCAGCCACAAGGTACACGTTTTCCCCCTCGACACCGCCCATACCACCCTTGAAACCGAGACATTCGACCTGCTCATGGTCGATGCCCGCACCGCCCTCGTCAAAGCACGCCACTGCGCCCAGCTACTGCGCGCCGCAGGTGTGCAACTGCCGCTCATCGCACTCCTGAACGAAGGTGGCATGGCGGCTGTTGCCGCCTCCTGGCAGGTGGACGATATTGTCTCTGACCAGGCCTCCCCTTCCGAAATGGATGCGCGTCTGCGTCTTGCCATCAAAAGGGAAGCAACCGCTGAAGAAGAAAACCAGCAGGAACGAGTGGTACGCGCAGGCAACCTCGTGATTGACACCCAGGCGTACTCCGCGCATCTTTCCGGTACCGCACTGAACCTGACCTTCAAAGAGTTTGAACTGCTCAAATTCATGGCGCAGCACCCCGGACGGGTCTTCTCCCGCGCCCAGTTGCTCTCCGAAGTGTGGGGTTACGACTCCTACTACGGCGGCACCCGTACCGTGGATGTGCACGTGCGTCGTCTGCGTTCCAAGCTCGGCACCGAGTACGAGCAGATGATTTCGACCGTGCGTAATGTGGGGTATTCCTTCAATAGCACCCGCTAAATTTCGCGGCGCCAACCACTCAATTGGTGTACCCACTCTGCCAGTTGCCCCGGTACTGCACCGAGTACCAGAATGCGTAAATGTTCCGGTTCTTGTCATATTCGCCCAGGACGGAGAACAAACTCTCCAAAGAGCAACTATCCCCGGTAGAGTTGAATCAGAAGGCTACGAAAGAAGGCGATGATGGTACACAACCAGACACCCGATTCCTCCACCCTGTCCACTGCAAGCACCCCGGTCTACGCAGAACCGCAGCTCACCGAAGAGCTGCTGGAACGCTTCGATTCCTTCGCGCAGAAGGTTGCCCGCCATGACGGCGTCTCGGCGTTCTCTGAGCAGACCCGCATTGAGCTGAGTAAGGCACTCCGCGAAAGCACCCTGACCCCTCCGCGTTTCTTTGTCGCCGAGGATAACGGCACCCTCGCTGCCGTCTTTGTGGCGCTCACCCCCGCCAACGACGAAGACACCGGCGTGATTGAGGCAGCCGTCGCCCCCGAATACCGCGGACAAGGCGTAGGTAGCGCATTCTTCGACCACGCCGTCCGCCAGCTGGGCGATGACGCGACCCGCTACCGCCTCTGGGTTCACGGTAGCGCCACCGACACCGGTATTGAAAGCCCCGCCCACGCGTTTGCAACCCTGCACGGTTTCGAGCCGGTGCGTGTGCTGTACAAGATGGTTCTGCCCCTGGACGCGCAGACCCGCGAAGAGCTTGTGGAACGCTCCGATGCGCGCACTCTGCCGGAGAACCTGCGCATGCGCACCTTCACCGGCGCAGACGAATTCCCCTGGCTTCGCGTGAACGCCGCCGCTTTTGCGCACCACCCGGAGCAGGGCAAGCTCACCCTTGCCGATTTGCGCGAGCGCACCGGCTCCCCCTGGTTCCGTCCCGAGGGTTTCTTCATCGCCTCCGAGGTTGAGGATGACTCCGCCATTGCGGCGTTCACCTGGACGAAGATCCCGACCGGTCAGGAGCAGAGCGAGCTGTCACCCTCCGGCGAGATTTACGTGGTGGGTGTGAACCCACAGGCTCAGGGAGGCGGCCTGGGCCGCACCCTCACTCTGCGTGCGCTGGCATACCTGGCATGCGCTGAGGATGAGAACGGCGAGCCGCTGCGAGCCATTGACCTGTACGTGGACGCCGACAACACCGCTGCGTACTCCCTCTACACTTCCCTGGGCTTTGGTGTGGCGACGGTTGATCGCATGTACGCTCCCGCCCAGCAGGATGAGCCTGCCGCATAGTTTCTGTACGCCGTCTTTGACGTGCTTCTTCACGACTTATCCCCGATCAGAAAGGCAAGTACAGTATGGTACCCGCCCCCAATGGCCTGAATAAGGCGCCTAAGCCCAAGCCGTCTGAGCCTGCGCCCATGACCGGTGTCATTCACATTGGCCACGATATTTCGAAGATTGAGCGCGCCGAATCTCGCGGTGACCGCATTGAGAAGGGTGAGAAGCGCTCCTACTTCAGCTTGGAAGAGGAGTTCGGTCCAGATCGTTTCTTTGACCGTGAGAGCAGCTGGCTGGATTTCAACACCCGCGTGCTGGAGCTCGCGGAGGACCCGAACCTGTTCCTGCTGGAGCGTCTGAACTTCCTGGCGATTGTGGCATCTAACCTGGACGAGTTCTTCATGGTGCGTGTGGCGGGTCTGAAGCGTCGCATTGCGACCGGTCTGGCGGTTCCTTCGGCTGCCGGTCTGAGCCCCGAGGAGCAGATGGAAGAGATCGCTGAACGCGCCCACCAGCTGCAGGCTCGTCACGCTGATGTGTTCCACAACCAGGTTCTTCCGGCTCTGGAGGAGCAGAACATCCGCATTGTGGGTTGGAACGACCTGGATGCGGATGCTAAGCAGCGCCTGCGTCAGGAGTTCATGCAGGACATCTTCCCGATTCTGACCCCGCTGGCGGTTGACCCGGCGCACCCCTTCCCCTACATTTCGGGTCTGTCGCTGAACCTTGCGGTGCTGGTGCGTAACCCGCAGACCGGCAAGGAGCTGTTCGCCCGCGTGAAGGTGCCCGATCAGCTGGACCGCATGATCTCTGTGGATGGTTCCCGCGCCGCTAATACTGCCAGCCGCGAGAGCCGCTACATTGCTCTGGAAGACATCATTGCTGAGCACCTGGATACCCTCTTCCCGGGCATGGAGGTTGTGGAACACCACGTCTTCCGCGTGACCCGTAACGAGGACCTTGAGGTGGAAGAAGACGATGCAGAGAACCTGCTGAAGGCCCTGGAGAAGGAGCTTCTGCGCCGTCGTTTCGGTCCGCCGGTCCGCCTGGAGGTTGAGGACACCATCAACCCGACCATCCTGGATTTGCTGATTTCTGAGCTGAACATTGACGAGTCTGAGGTGTACCGTCTGCCGGCTCCGCTGGATTTGCGCGGCATGAGTGCGATTGTTCGTGCGAACCGCCCGGCTCTGCACTACCCCAAGCACATTGCGCACACCTCCCGCTGGCTCAACGCCACCGAGACCGCGAAGGCTGCGGACGTTTTCGCGGCCGCCCGCGATCACGATGTGCTGCTGCACCACCCGTACGATTCCTTCGCGACCAGTGTGCAGGCGTTCCTGGCTCAGGCTGCCGCCGACCCGCGTGTTCAGGCGATTAAGCAGACCCTGTACCGTACCAGTGGCGACTCCCCCATCGTGGATGCGCTGATTGAGGCGGCTGAGGCTGGCAAGCAGGTTGTGGCGCTGGTGGAGATTAAGGCTCGTTTTGATGAGGAAGCCAACATCTCGTGGGCTCGTAAGCTGGAGCGCGCCGGCGTGCACGTGGTGTACGGCATCGTGGGTCTGAAGACTCACTGCAAGCTGTCGCTGGTGGTGCGCCGCGAGGGTAACCACCTGCGTCGTTACGCGCACATTGGTACCGGTAACTACCACCCGTCGACCGCTCGTTTCTACGAGGATTTGGGTCTGATTACCTGTGACGAGCAGATTTGTGAGGATGTCTCCCGCCTGTTCAACCAGCTGTCTGGTTACGCACCGAAGACTAACTACCAGTCGCTGCTGGTGGCGCCGCGTACTCTGCGTAGCGGCCTGATTGAGTGCATTGATCAGGAGATTGAGAACCATAAGGCGGGCCGTCCGGCGAAGATTCAGTTCAAGTGCAATTCCATGGTGGATGAGGCCATCATCGATTCGCTGTACCGTGCTTCGCAGGCTGGTGTGCCGGTGGATGTGGTGGTTCGCGGTATTTGCGCTCTGCGCCCGGGCGTTAAGGGGCTGAGCGAGAATATTCGCGTCCGTTCTGTGCTGGGTCGTTTCTTGGAGCACTCGCGCGTGTTTGCGTTTGAGAACGGTGGCGACCCGATTGTCTACATTGGTTCTGCCGATATGATGCACCGCAACCTGGACCGCCGCATTGAGGCTCTGGTGCCGGTGAAGGATCCGCGCCACGTGAAGTATCTGCGTGACATGTTCACTATCTACATGAGTGATTCTTCGCGTACTTGGCACCTGGATTCTGAGGGTAACTGGACCCGCCACGATACCGATGACCAGGGCAACCCGCTGCAGGATGTGCAGTCGTACTATCTGAGCTCGCGTTCCCGTAAGAACGTGGTGGATAAGGTCTAAGGACTTGCCGCTGACCTACCGGTGATTTCTGGTTGTGAACCCCGTCTGTTCTCACGCTTTTTGGTGTGAGGGTAGGCGGGGTTTGCCGCGTGTCGTGCAAAAACGTGCGGTGGACTAGTGCACTTAGCGCAAAAGTGAACAACAGGTTACGTTGAGATTACAACTTGACGCTTCTCTCCCCTACAATTAGACGCGGAGCATGGTGCCCGTTGGCATTGTGCGCAGCCTAGCGAAGAGGATCAGAGAGAGATATGGCACCGCTGGATTCCCCCTCCATCTACTACTCGGCACGACGTTTTGACGCGGTCAACAGCATTGACCGTTCCCCCGCGAACACTGCGGATATTGTTGCTTCTGGCGCACTGATTTGGCGTATGCGCGATGGTGCGCTTGAGGTCCTGATCATTCACCGCCCTCGTTATGACGACTGGTCCTGGCCTAAGGGCAAGCAGGATCCGGGCGAGTCCCTTGCTGAGACCGCTATTCGTGAGATTCGCGAAGAGGTCGGTCTGCAGGTTGTTCTGGGTGTGCCCCTGGCGGTGACTTCCTACCCGGTGGGTGGCCGTCCGAAGGATGTTTTCTACTGGGCTGCTGAACTGCCCGACGGTGCCCGCGCCCTGGCGGATGAGGGTGAAGTGGATGAGCTGCGCTGGGTGACCACCGATGTGGCTCGCGCGCTGCTGACTAACCAGGATGACCTGGCACCCCTGGAATCCCTGGAGGCTCTGGCTGAGGCGGATGCGCTGCGCACCCGCCCGATTCTCATTGCCCGCCATGCGAAGGCTAAGCCTCGTTCGAACTGGGCTGCTGCTGAGGATGACCGTCCGCTCGCGGCGACCGGCAAGCGTCAGGCGTTGGCCTCTAGCCGTCTCTTTGCGGCGTGGGCTCCGAGCCGTATTATTTCTTCCCCGTGGCTGCGTTGCGTTCAGACCGTGACCCCGTACTCGGTGGATTATGGTGTGTCGGTGAAGGAGAAGAAGTCCCTATCGGAGGCGGGCGCTCAGCGTCACCCGGCACGTACTGCCCGCACCGTGGCGTCACTGTTCGATAAGGATTCTTCGTCCCTGCTGTGCACTCACCGCCCGGTGCTGCCCCAGGTGATGGATGTTCTGCGCGAGTACCTGTTGGAGGGCTCCGCGGAGGTTCTTCCGGCTGAGGACCCGTACCTGGAGCCTGGCGATGCCCTGGTTCTGCAGGTGACCGAGGGCGATAACCCGCGTATTGTCTCGGTGGAGCGAGTACGCGCGGCTCTGGACTAACATCCATATACTTTGATCTTCTAACGGTGAGCGCGCTGGGCTTTATGCTCAGCGCGTTTGCTCTACCTGCGCCCGTTCGAGGGTTTTACAATAGAGGGGCGGTTGATTTGTGGCCGTCTCTCACGTCTACTAACAGGATTCAAGGTTTTTCTTATGACTCACGCAATCCCCACCCCTTACGAAGATCTTCTGCGCGAAATCCTCGAGGAGAACAAGGACGCCATTACGGCGGATGCGCAGCGTTCCGACCGTACCGGCACCGGCACCTTCGGTGTTTTCGGCCGTCAGATGCGTTTTGATCTGCGTGAGTCGTTCCCGCTGATTACCACCAAGCGTGTGCACTTCAAGTCGGTTGCTATTGAGCTGCTGTGGTTCTTGCGCGGTTCGTCGAATGTGCGCTGGTTGCAGGAGCGCGGCGTGACCATTTGGGATGAGTGGGCTGATGAGAACGGCGATTTGGGCCCGGTGTACGGCGTGCAGTGGCGTTCGTGGCCGACCCCCGATGGCGGCACGATTGACCAGATTGCGAAGGTTATTGAGTCTCTGAAGAACAACCCGAGCTCTCGCCGTCATATTGTTTCGGCGTGGAACCCCGCCGAGGTGGATAGCATGGCGCTTCCGCCCTGCCACGCGCTGTTCCAGTTCTACGTGTACGAGCGTCCGGACGGTGTGAAGGAGCTGTCCTGCCAGCTGTACCAGCGTAGTGCCGACATGTTCCTGGGCGTGCCCTTCAACATCGCCTCGTATGCATTGCTGACCTACCTGATTGCTGAAGAGGTCGGCGTGGTGCCGGGCGAGTTCATCTGGACCGGCGGCGACTGCCACATCTACTCGAACCACCTGGAGCAGGTGAAGAAGCAGCTGGGCTACGGCACCGACCCGGAGGGTAACCCCTACCCGCCGCGCGAACCCTACCCGTACCCGAAGCTGGTTATTAAGACCAAGAAGCCTTCTATCTTCGATTACGAGTATGAAGACTTTGAGCTGGTGGATTATAAGCACCATCCCGGTATTGCCGCACCGATTGCGGTCTAACTGTAGGTAGTTCTAGGAGGCATGATGTATCGTCTGGGTGCTATTTGGGCTCAAACCGATGCCGGCATCATTGGTCGTGACGGGGATATGCCCTGGCGCGCCCCGGAGGATTTGGTGCATTTCAAGAAGGTGACGCTGGGTGCTCCGGTGATTATGGGTCGCCGCACGTGGGAGTCCTTCCCGCCGCGTTTTCGCCCTCTGCCGGGCCGTACGAATATTGTGATTAGCCGTTCTGTGGCCGAGGCGCAAGAGCGTGATGGCGCCCTGTGGGTTCCTTCGCTGGATGCGGCGCTGTACGCGGCTCGTGACGCCGTGGGCGCGCCGGTTGAGGATACCCCCGCGGATACCGTTACCGCGGATACCCCCGCAGTCGACGCCTGGATTCTTGGCGGCGGCTCCGTGTACGCGGAGGCGCTCTCCCGCACCAACCTGCCCGCTTTCGGTCGGGTGAAGACGGTGGAACGGACCCTCTTCTACTGCCAGGAGGGCAACGAGATTACCGGCGATACGCGAGCGCCCGAGCTGCAGCTTGCAAATTCTGCGGGCAGTTGCGAGGGCAGCTCACCAAACGGGTGCTGGCGGGTCACCTCCGAGAGTGCCTGGGAGAATAGTGAGAAGGGCTACCTGCTCGATGAGTCGGGCACGAAGAACCCCATGTACTTCTCGTTCCAGCGGCTCGAACGTATCTAGTTCAAGCTTCCCTCGTTCACTCGCTGATATAGACATGCATTTCAGGCCTGCGGCTGCTCCACCCGGAGCGCCGCGGGCTTGAGTGTTTAATGCGCCTCCCGGTGCCCCGGTAATAAGCCCCGCCTCTTCACACGGTATTCCGTTCCGAATATCAAATTTTTTGTACGGTGTTAGTCCGCACCCGCCAGCCTGAGAGTACACTGGGAACCATGAACTTTAATCCCGGTGACTCTGTAGGTTTTGTTGGCTGGCGCGGCATGGTGGGCTCCGTCCTCATGAAGCGCATGGTTGAGGAAGGCGACTTCGAGGGCATTACCCCCATCTTCTTCACTACCTCTAATGTTGGTGGCGCTGCGCCCACCTTCGACGGCGTAATTGAGCCGTCCGAGCTGAAGGACGCATACGACATTGATGAGCTGCGTAAGCACTCGATTATTGTGACCGCTCAGGGCGGTAGCTACACCGAGGCTGTGCACCCGAAGCTGCGTGCAGCCGGCTGGGACGGCCTGTGGATTGACGCCGCTTCCACCCTGCGCATGAACGATGACTCCATCATCGTGCTGGACCCCATCAACCGCGACGTCATCGACCGCGGCCTGGCATCCGGCGTGAAGGACTTTGTCGGCGGTAACTGCACCGTCTCCTGCCTGCTGATGGGCCTGGGCGGCCTCTTCAAGAACGACCTGGTCGAGTGGGCTACCTCCATGACCTACCAGGCAGCGTCCGGCGGCGGTGCCCGCCACATGCGCGAGGTGCTCGCACAGTTCCGCGACCTGGGCAACGAGGTCTCCGAGGAGCTGAACGACCCCGCATCCGCAATTCTGGACATCGACCGCAAGATCCTTGCTAAGCAGCGCTCCGGTGAGCTGGATTCTTCCCAGTTCGGTGTGCCGCTCGCCGGCTCCCTAATTCCCTGGATCGACTCTGACCTGGGCAACGGTCAGTCCCGCGAAGAGTGGAAGGCTGAGGTCGAGACCAACAAGATCCTGGGCCGCTCCGAAGACGATAAGATCACCATGGACGGTCTGTGTGTCCGCATCGCTGCGATGCGCTCGCACTCTCAGGCGCTGACCATCAAGCTTAAGAAGGACCTGCCGCTCGAGGAGATTGAGCGCATCATCGCTGAGGACAACCCCTGGGTTCGCTTCGTGCCGAACGAGCGTGAGGCTTCCATGGAGCAGCTGACCCCCGTGGCTGCTTCCGGTTCTCTGGAAATTCCGGTTGGTCGCGTGCGTAAGCTTGCGATGGGCCCCGAGTACATTAGCGCGTTCACCGTGGGTGACCAGCTGCTCTGGGGTGCTGCTGAGCCGATTCGCCGCATGCTGCAGATTGCTGTTGGCAAGCTCTAAAGCTCACTGACAAGCTATAAGAAAGCCCTCGCTCCCATTCTTTTCGGATGGGAGCGAGGGCTTTTTGTGCCTGCGTATAGCGCGTGTGGGCTTAGCGCGAGCTGGTTTAGCGCTGGCCGGGTTAGCGCTGGTTTGCGGCGGCGGCTTTGCGTTCTGCCTTGCGTGCGGCTTTGCGTTCCTTACGTTGCTGTCGCCAGGCGCGGTAGCGGTACCAGGCGGTGAGCACCACGTGCTTCATGAAAATATTGGCGCGGCGTGCCCAGGTGAATTCGGTACCCCAAATGCCCAGGCCGATGAAGATGAACAGCCAGCCGGGGCCGGGGGTGACGAGCATAATCAGTCCGGCGATAAAGCAGAAGGCGCCCACGCCGATGACGAGGGGCTTGTAGAGATGACGCATGACCGGATGCGCGTGCATGCGCTCCTTGCGGGCTTCGAGCCAGCGGTGAAAGCGGCTGGTCTCGCTTTCCTTGACTTCATCTTCAATGGTTTTCAGGGGTGGTCCTTCCAAACGTGCCGTAGGTGAGTTTCACCGGGCGGCGGTGGTTAGAGAATAGCACCTACCGCTGGGCGGCGGCTGTGAAAGATTTCTTCATGTTGAGATTTTTCCGTCATCTTCACAATTTTTTCGTTTCAATAGTGTTCAAGTCGAAAGTACCTTTATACACTGTAAGGGAACAATTCGCCCGGCACTACGCCTAAACACTAAGGAAGCGACCCACTACCGTGTCCTCCCCTCGTCCCGTATCAACGGACTCACCCCGCACCAACGCTGCTGCACCCGCTGGTACCTCTGCACCCGCTACTGAACGCAACGCCGCCCCGACTCTCAACGAACGCCTCGAAAACCTGCCCTTCACCCGCGCCCACGGCAAGCTCCTGGGTATCTCGGGTCTCGGCTGGGCACTGGACGCCATGGACGTTGGCCTCATCTCCTTCGTCATGGCGGCACTCATCAAGGAATGGCAGCTCAGCCCCACCGAAGCCTCCTGGCTCGGATCCATCGGATTCGCCGGCATGGCGCTCGGCGCAACCTTCGGCGGCCTACTCGCCGATAAGCTCGGCCGCCGCTACATCTTCGCCCTCACCCTGCTGGTATACGGTCTGGCGACCGGCGCCTCCGCCCTGGCGACCTCCCTGGGTGTGTTGCTCGTCTTCCGTTTCCTGGTCGGTCTGGGTCTGGGCGCGGAACTTCCCGTGGCATCCACTCTGATTTCTGAGTTCTCACCTCGCGCTATCCGCGGCCGCGTCGTGGTCGCGCTGGAGGCTTTCTGGGCTCTGGGCTGGATCCTCGCCGCTCTCATCGGCACCTTCGTCGTTCCGCAGGCGAACGGCTGGCGTTGGGCGCTTGCCATTGGTCTGATTCCCGCCATCTACTCGCTCGTAATCCGTATGGGAACCCCCGAGTCGGTGCGCTTCCTGGAGTCGGTCGGCAAGCACGATCAGGCACGCCAGGTGGTCGAACGTTTCGAGGCCTCTCCCGCGCTCTTCTCCCGAGCCGGTAAGAAGCAGACCGAAGACGCTTCCGCACACGGTGCCGCAGAAAGTGCTGACAACGCAGAATCCGCGAAAATCCACTCCATCTGGGCTGCCGGTCAGCGCCGCAAGACCATCGCCCTGTGCGTCATCTGGTTCTGCATCAACCTCTCCTACTACGGCGCGTTCATCTGGATTCCGGCACTATTGAACGCCCAGGGATTCAGCCTCGTGAAGTCCTTCGCGTTCACGCTCATCATGACCCTTGCCCAGCTGCCCGGCTACGCGGTCGCCGCCTACCTCATCGAAAAGTGGGGCCGACGCACAACCCTGGCGACCTTCCTGCTTGGCTCCGCGCTGGCGGCGGCTGGCTACGGCATGGCGCACGCCGAGGTATTCATCATCCTCGCCGGATGCATGCTCTCCTTCTTCAACCTGGGTGCGTGGGGTGCCCTCTACGCCCTGAGCCCGGAAATCTTCCCGACCCACCTGCGCGGAACCGGCACCGGTGCCGCCGCCGGTATCGGTCGTATCGCCTCCATCGCGGCACCGCTCATTGTGCCGCCGCTGGTCGCATTCGGTGGAACCCCGCTACTCTTTGCGCTCTTCTCCACCGCGTTCCTGGTAGCGGCAACCACCGTGTTCTTCCTCCCTGAACGCCGCGGCGAATCCCTCTAAACGAGCGGCACGCCATACAATATGAGCTGTCCCTCCTGAACGCTCTTTCCGAGCAATCAGAAGGGACAGCCCATTTGTCATTTAAGCCCTCTAACCGTGCGCCACAACCTCAAACTATGAGAGGATACGTTCTATGCTCGATTCCTTCCTCTCCAACCCCTACCGCACAGAGTTCAGCCCCTGGCCCGTGAGCGAACACTACGCCACAGAACGCGCCGGCGGCGTGCCCGAAGCCATGCTGCTACCGGGCGAACTCACCGTGCACCGTGGCGACGGGGCAAAAATGAGCTACTACTTGGACTGGCCCGAGGAATTCAACGAATATACCCGCGCAATCACCCTGCGCCCGCGCACTAAGAACGGCTACCCGCAGGACTTTATGTTCACCGTCGCCGTACGCGACGGCCAAGCTGTCTTCACCGCAACCGCCCTCAGCTTCTGGGAGCAGCGCGACGGCCGCCCCTACGACCGTGAGCCCATCGCCCGCGGCTACGTGGACGTCGCCTCCTACGAATCCTGCGAGGAATACGCCGGCATTTCCGCCGCGCCCACCCTCATCGGCTGGGATATCGCAGACCCCTACCCGGCACGCATGGCGCTCATCCGCGCCCTCTGCGAAGGAGTCGCCAGCAGCATCACGATGGGCACCCAAATCCTCGCGGACGGGCAGGTACAGGTCGACCACAAGGACGGGGATCTGCTCGCCCTACACGTAAACGCGATTAGCACCGTAGGCGGCATGGTCCGCGCCCTCATCATCGAACAGGACCGCGTACCCAGCGGCGTATCCACCGGCACCACTACCGGCGCCTCCGAGCGTGCCGACCTGCAGACGCGCGCCTACTACGCCAACGTGCTTTCCCCTGTTCCCGGCGAGTTCGGCAACCTTGTCTGGTCCCGCAGCGAGGACGCGGAATACTACCCGTACCGACCCACGCGCCATAAGCCGATTTTCCACGCCCCCAGCCCGCCGCAGAAGCTTCCCCTGGCGGTTCAGGTGCTGATGGAGCACCTGCCCGCCGCTCCCCTGGCGGCAACGCGCACAGCGCCCAAACGCAGGCCCTACCTGCCGGGGCAGGTGCGTATCTCCTCACCTCGCCATTAGCTCAGCAAGTCAATACAACGCTTCGGGCGGCCTCTTTATCAGAGACCGCCCGAAGCGTTTATTCTATACGTCCTCGCGCTACGAGAGGCGAGAAGTTAAGCGTTTAGATTTCGCCGTTGACCACGACAGGCTCAGGAACCAGGGTCACACCAAAACGTTCACGCACACCATCGCGCACAGCGCGGGCAATAGCGAAAATATCCTCAGCGGATGCGCCGCCGCGGTTCGTAATCGCCAGGGTGTGCTTGGTCGACAGGCTTGCACGACCCTGAGCGATCTCGCGAGACTCACCCTCCAGGCCGAAGCCCTTCTCGAAACCGGCGTGCTGAATCAGCCAAGCAGCCGAGAGCTTCACGCGATCGGGGTCCTCGACACCCGCGGTAAACGGGGAAGTCTTCACGACCACCGGGAAGTTCGGGGCGCCCTCCGGCAGGGACTCCAGAGTAGAACGCGGAACGATCGGGTTGGTAAAGAAAGAACCGGTGGAGAAGGTGTCACGATCCTCGGGGTTGAGCACCATACCCTTGGAGCCGCGCAACTGAAGCACCTTTTCGCGTACCAGGGCGGATTCGGCGCGCTGACCGGGCTCAACGCCCAGGCTCCTCGCCAGCTCGGCGTAACGAATCGGGGAGGACAGGCTACCGAGGGTGAACTGGAAATCAACGGTCAGCACCACGTAGCGGGGCGAGCCGTTGACGGTTGCGCGCTTGAGCACCGAGTCGCGGTAGCCGAAGCGCAGGTCTGCGCTCGCGAAGGTCTTCCGAGTGTTCTTTTCGCGGTCCCAGGTGCGTACGGAGGCGATGAACTCGCCCACCTCAACGCCGTATGCGCCGACGTTCTGCACGGGGGTTGCACCCACGGTGCCGGGAATGCCGGAGAGAGCCGCGGGGCCAACCCATTCATTCTCGATGCTGAGCTTCACGAAGTCGTCCCAGATGGTGCCTGCCTGCACGCGCACGTTCGCGCCGCCGCATGCGGGGATGGGCAGAACCTCTACGCCTTCGGAGGCGATGTGCACGACGGTTCCGTTGAAGCCTTCGTCGGAAACCAGCAGGTTGGAGCCGCCGCCCACGATGAGGACGGGTTCGCCTGCGGCGTCTGCAGCGGAGACTGCTTCGATAATTTCTGCTTCGGAGGTGGCGCGGACGTAGGTCTTAGCGGGGCCGCCTACCTGGGCGGTGGTCAGTTCGCTCAACAGCTTTTCAGTCATAGGTTAAGAATACCGGTCGTTGTGCGGGGTCGACACCCACCATGCGTTAAAGTCACGAAAACCTTATGGTGATTTTGCCTTCATTTTCCGGCGAGCCTCCCACGAAAAAGAAGCGCCACCACCCGCCGGCGAGCGCGCAGTCGAGCGCACAGCCGAGCATGCAAAAGCCCCGGCACCACCGCATCGCGGTAGCACCAGGGCTTTCACATAGCTACTTTCACGCGGTTATCTACCCGCACAGAAAAATCTATGCCGAGAGACGAACCACAGCCTGGCTCTTCATCAGAACCTTCTGTTCCTTGCCTTCCTCATCACGAGCGGTGACGGTCAGGTCAATGCGGGCGGTGCGCTCTTCCTCATTCAGGGCGCCCACCTTACCGCTGATGGTCAGGGCGTTCGTGGGGGTGTCGGGGTTTTCGCCGCCGGGTGCATCCGCCACGGGAACGGGCTTGGTGAATCGAGTCTGGTAGTCCACAATCGCACCGGGGTCGCCTACCCAGTCGCTCACAAGCTGCACTGCGGTACCCATGGTCAGCATGCCGTGAGCGATTACGCCGGACAGGCCCACCGACTGAGCGAAGCGCTCGTTCCAGTGAATCGGGTTGAAGTCACCGGATGCGCCAGCGTAACGCACCAGCGAAGCGCGGGAGAGCTCCACGGTACGCGAACCGATGTCCTGGCCCTTTTCAAGATCTTCAAAACGCACCATTAGTTTTCCTCCTCAGCACGAACCAGCAGGGAAGAGATGCAGGTGGTGACCGGCTCGCCCTGCGCGTCAACGATTTCTTCGCGGGTGGTCAGCATTGCGCCGGCACCCATGACGCGTACGGAGTCCACGTGAACTTCGGTGCGCAGCTCATCACCGGCAACGATGGGGCGGTGGTGGGTGAAGCGCTGGTCGGCGTGCACCACGCGGGAGAAATCAATACCGGCGGAATCGTCGTTGATGAGTGCCGCGTCAGCTGCCTGCGCCAGGATAATGGCGAAGGTCGGCGGGGCAATCACATCTGCGTACCCTGCCGCGCGGGCTGCCTCAACGTCGTGGTGGAGGGGGTTTTCTGCGTGAACTGCTCGGGCAAATTCGCGGATCTTTTCACGGCCGACAACGTAGGTGTTCTCGGACGGGTAGACCCTGCCCACAATCTCAGGGTTAATGCTCATGGTTTCAGTCTACCGTTCTTATGCACAGTGTTCAGCTCGAACGCGCAGAGTGGACGCATCAGCAAACAGCCAGCATGGATGCACGCAGTATTTCTTAGCATTGTTTACCTTCTAGCGAAGGCGCCCGGCGCGCCCCTACCCCTACAGCCTGAGCAGGCGTAGACTGAATGGGTACCCGCAATCAATCAAGAAGGAAAAGTTGTGTCTTCCAACGTAAAAATTTCGGTGCTTGACCTGATGCCGCACCGCCCCGATCAGCGTCAGCACCAGACCATGCTCAACACCATCGATGCCGCCCGCGCGGCTGAGTCCTACGGCTACGAGCGTTTCTGGGTCGCTGAGCACCACAATGCCGGTTCCCTGCTGTCCTCGGCGACCGTCGTGGTCATGGCGGAGATTGCCGCCGCAACCGAGCGTATTCGCGTGGGTTCGGGAGGCATTATGCTCCCCAACCACGCACCTTACGTGGTAGCGGAGCAGTTCGGTACCCTCAACGCGTTCCATCCCGGTCGTATTGACCTGGGTGTGGGCCGTGCGCCCGGCACTGACCCGATGACCGCCGCCGCTCTACGCCGCGACGATTCTGCCGCCATGAGCTTCCCCGCCGAGGTGCAGCAGCTGCAGCGCTTCCTGGGTGATCCCTCCCCCATGCACCGCGTGCACGCCACTCCCGGTCAGGGTTCGAAGGTGCCTATGTACATTCTGGGTTCTTCCCTGTTCGGTGCGCAGCTTGCCGCACAGCTGGGTCTTCCCTACGCGTTCGCTTCGCATTTTGCACCCGCAATGCTGCAGGAGGCGGTGGACACCTACCGCGCGAACTTCAAGCCCTCGGAGCATCTGGAGCAGCCCTACGTCATGGTGGGTGCGACCGCAATGCTCGCCGATACCGACGAGCGAGCACGTTACCTGTACACGACCCAGCAGCAGCATTTCCTGGGCGTGGTGCGCGGCAATCTGTCGTTCGCACCTCCCGTGGAAGATATGGACGCCGTCTGGACCGACGCGGAGAAGATGCACATTGACCGCATGACCGCCGAGGCAATCGTAGGTTCCCCCGCCACCGCGCAGGCTCGTATTGAGGACCTGGTGGCGCGCACGGGCGCTGACGAGCTCATCGTCATGACCGAGGCGTGGGAGCACGAGGACCGCCTGCGCTCCTACGAGCTGCTGTCCCAGCTGCCGGTGGTGCGCCGCGCCTCCTAACGCTTAGATCAGAGCATAAAGACGAAGCCCCCGAGTTTTTCTCGGGGGCTTTGCTATACCCGGCATGCTCTACCCGGCATCGAGCCGTGCGCTGAGCGCCTGCAGACCGGGCTTTAGGCAAACAAAATAGGTAAAACAAAAAAGCCTGCCTCCAAAGAGACAGGCTTATCTGAGCCCCGACCGGGAATCGATCCCGGGACCTCCATCTTACCAAGATGGCGCTCTACCACTGAGCTATCGGGGCGTAGCGGTGGACGGGCTCGATCCGTCGACCTCACGATTATGAGTCGTGCGCTCTAACCAGCTGAGCTACACCGCCACATCATTAATACGTGCTCTCGCATGAATTAATGAGAGAGCCCCGACCGGGAATCGATCCCGGGACCTCCATCTTACCAAGATGGCGCTCTACCACTGAGCTATCGGGGCAACAGGTAAAACTATACAGGTCTTCACGAATGCTTGCAAGCGGAGAAGCTATGGCATGCGCCACATTTTATGATTGATTGTTCTCCACTCTGCCGTCTGAGAGCCCAGCAAGGACCAGGAGCCCCAGCATCGACCAGGCGCCACCGCAACAGCTGATGCAAACACATCAACACACAAATACATAAAGACCGGCAGGAGAGCTCATCACTCCCCTGCCGGTCTTTGAATCATATGCGGATGACAAGGCTGCTAGCCGATAGCCTCAGCAAGCCCCTCGTACCGCAAATCCAGGCTTAGCCGAAATTTTAGTAGCGCTTGCCGCGGCCGCCAAAGTCACGGCCGCCCTCACGGTTACCGCGGTAGCCTCCATCGCGACGGTTATCACGGCCGCCGAAGTCGCGGCCGCCGAAGTCGCGGCCGCCATCACGGTTGCCACGGTAGCCACCATCGCGGCGGTTATCACGGCCGCCGAAGTCGCGGCCACCGAAGTCGCGGTCATTGCGCTTGCCACCGAAGTCACGACGCTTGAAGTCGCGGTCGCCACCGAAGTCGCGGCCACCGTCACGGTTACCGCGGTAGCCGCCCTCGCGACGGTTATCGCGACCGCCAAAATCGCGGCCACCCTCACGGTTGCCACGGTAGCCGCCCTCACGACGGCCACCACCGAAGCTGCGGCCACCGCCGCCACCCTTGGGACCGTTGTCCTTGCGGATGTTGATGAACTCGCCAGCAATCTTGGTGTCACGCAGACGGTCGAAGAAGTCGCGGGGCAGGTCCTCGGGCAGGCCAACAATGGTGAAGTGCTGGCGAATGTCGATGGAGCCAATCTGGGAGCCCTTAATACCACCCTCGTTAGCCAATGCACCCACAATAGCGCCTGCGGTCACGCGGGAGGAACGGCCAACGTTCAGCTTGTAGTTGACCATACCCTCATCGTTGTGCGCGCGCTTTGCCTTGCGGCCGCCGCGATCCGAATCTTCGTCAGAGAAGGGGCGGGACTTGTGGGCGATATCTTCGCTCTCATCGAGGAAGAAGGGGCGACCCTGCTGGGCGATAACAGCCAGTGCGGCCGCAATGTCCTCAGCGGTGGTGTCGTGCTCGTTCTCGTAGTCCTCGATAATCTGGCGGAAGAAGCTCAGGTCCTCAGACTCGATGGTCTCGGTAATCTGCTGTGCGAAGCGCTGCTTACGGGTCTCGTTCACTGCCTCTGCGGTGGGCATGTGCATCGGCTCGACCTTCTGGCGGGTTGCCTTCTCGATCTGACGCAGCATGTACTTCTCACGCGGGGTGACGAAGAGGATTGCGGCACCTTCGCGACCTGCACGACCGGTACGACCGATGCGGTGCACGTAGGACTCGGTGTCGTGGGGGATGTCGTAGTTGACGACCAGGGAGATGCGCTCAACGTCCAGGCCGCGTGCCGCCACGTCGGTTGCCACGAGGATGTCGATGCGGCCGTCACGCAGGGCGTCAACGGTGCGCTCACGCAGCTGCTGGGGGATGTCACCGTTAATCGCTGCCGCCGCGAAACCGCGTGCCTTCAACTTGTCGGCAACTTCCTCGGTTTCCTTCTTGGTGCGCACGAAGACAATGATGCCGTCGTAGTTTTCAACCTCGAGCACGCGGGTCATTGCGTCCAGCTTGTGGGAGTGCATGACCTGCATGTAGCGCTGGGAGATGTTTGAGCTGGTGGTGGTCTTAGCCTTGACGCGAACCTCGCGGGGGTCGTTCAGGTACTGCTGAGCAATCTTGCGGATCGAGTTGGGCATGGTTGCGGAGAAGAGGGCAACCTGCTTGCTGTCGGGGGTGCCTTCGAGGATCTTTTCCACGTCTTCGGCGAAGCCCATGCGCAGCATTTCGTCTGCTTCATCGAGTACCAGGTACTGCAGGTTGGACAGGTCCAGGGACCCCTTTTCCAGGTGGTCAATCACGCGGCCGGGGGTACCGACGACGACCTGCGCACCGCGGCGCAGACCAGCCAGCTGCGGGCCGTAGGGGGAGCCACCGTAGATGGGCAGGACGGTGAAGTCCTCCATGTGGGTTGCGTAGGAGGAGAAGGCTTCTGCAACCTGCAGAGCCAGCTCGCGGGTGGGTGCCAGGACCAGAACCTGGGTGTCGCGGGAGACGCCGTTGATGTCGGCGAGTTCAGCCATGCGGGACAGTGCCGGCAGCGCGAATGCTGCGGTCTTACCGGTACCGGTCTGTGCCAGACCAACCACGTCGTGGCCCTCAAGCAACAGGGGGATGGTCTGTTCCTGAATGGGGGACGGCTTCTCGTAGCCTACCTCTTCCAGGGCTGCCAGGACGCGTGCGTCCAGGCCCAGGTCGGTGAAGCGTACGCCTTCTTCTTCAGCCTTGTCGGCGGTTTCTTCGGCGGGTGCTTCTGCAGTAGCTTCTGCGATGGTTTCTTCTGCTTCTACAGCAGGGCTCTCAACGGTGTTCTCGGTGATGTTCTCAGTGGTCACAACGGTCTCTGCCTCGGCGTTCAGTTCGGCCGGGGTAGCAGTATTCTCAGTCAATTTTTCCTCTATACGGTAGGGGTGGATAGCGCACGCTTTTCGGCGCTTACCGGGTGTCCCCTTCACGGCCCAGCCACACATCATCCCCTGGGGAGTAGAGCGTCCAGGGGTCCTCCGTTACCGGCACATTCTGCAGAGGTGTTCTGCGGATGCTACGGGTAGCGGCTCTTTGCTGGGGGTGGTCTTGAATTTCTCGGCACATTATCCGCACGCTTGTTCGTACTCTACGCTCAACGCACAGTAGTTCCTGTGAATCAGGGTGTACAGGGTGGGTAATGCTCACATGCAATGTCACGTATTCCTGGTGGTTCGCCTTCCCGCTCTACGGCGGTGGTGTGTCTGTTACAGCAGACGCAGCAAAGACGCTGGACCAGAGATCGTTAAGAGAAGCCCGCGTGTACGGTGTAAACCGCAAATTTATGGGGCGTATCAATCGGTGATGGTGAGTACGGCGCACCTACAATTCCAGCACCACCTTGGGTGCCGGGTGCGCACAAGACCTTCATCGGGGGTTCCCGTATTCTACCTAGTCTACCTTAGCGGCGTCCATTTAACCCCAAAAGGTGCTTAAAACCTCATCTCTTAACGGCGAGCGCCCACCCCGCTGCGTGCGGGGTGGACGCTCTTTCAGTTGCTGAGCCGAGGGGCTAGTCGACGCGTCGCACAATATCAATCGTGCCGACAGTCGCATACTTAGCGTAGGAGCTGCCGTAGCGGTCAGCCGCATACTGTGCGGCGTTGGTCGGCGGGTTGCCGCCCCAGGAGTTGCTCATGCGGTCGATGACCACGTAGTCGGGCGCTGGCTTACCGGTGTGTCCAATCCAGTAGACGGTACGACCGGGAATCAGCTGGGTCAGAATCGACAGGTCAGATGCGACCGATACCCCTTCAGGTACCTTCTGGACGGCGTCCCGCTTCATCTGGTCAGTCGTAGTCAGCGCGGAGGCGGTGAACTGCGCATTACCCAGGGACGCGAGGGGCTGCTGGGATCCGGGCACGAAAATCGGGGACGCGGCTAGGAAGAGCGCCACGGCAGGCAGAACCCACACGGGCATGCGGCGCGCCGTGGCGGTCAGGCGGCCGGGCTCGGTATTGGTCTGAGGTTCCTGCGCGGAGGCGCTATCGGCTGCGCGCGCGCCCAAACGCGCCGGAATCGCAGCGGGAACCACTCCGTAGCGTATCCGCATGACAGCGTCGAGCAGGGCGAAGAAGACGACGGGCATGAGCACGAGCGAGTAGTGCCAGGTGCTTGCCCAGTAGGATTCCATGGTGGAGAGTAGACGCCAGGCAAGGGTCGGCAGGGCAATTGCCGCGAGCGGAGAAATCACCCAGAGGACTGCTCCGGTAATGAGCAGCAGGCCGAGGGTTGCCAGCTTGGTGTTGTTGCTGAGCATCTGCAGTGCCGAGCCGAAGGGGTCGCCCAGAGCCGCAGATATGTTCACCTTGTCGGCATAGTCGAAGTTTCCGCCGCTATTGAAGTAGGGCAGAATCACGTAGATGGCGACGGCGGACCAGAATACGCCCCAAATCATGACCATGGTGGATTCGGCGACGGCGGGGGTGCGCGCCCAGGAGGAGTAGAGCTGATGCACGCGGATTCGCATGGGGGCGGGGGTGCCCGCGGAGAGGCGCGGCATCAGAATGTCTACGGCGGTGCTCAGCCAGCCGGTGCGAATAAAGATAATGAGGCCGATGGCTGCGACGGTGATACCCATATCTTCTTTGACGAAGGCAATGGGCAGGGACCACCAGCAAGCGTAGGCGAGGTAGCGGGCACGTTCGGTGCCACTCACTCGCGAGGCGAGCACCAGGTAACCGAGGCTCATGGCAAGCAGCGGCACGGCGAAGGCTACTTCGTGGAATTGGGCGGCGATAGCCTGCTGAACTCCGAAGCTGAGGGCGAATCCGGCGCCGAGCAGCAGACCGGTGATGGTCGGGATGACACTCTGAAGTTTTGCGGACTGAGCAGTCTGCGCAGGTTCGTTCTTCTGCGCGTCCTCAGTTTTCTGTGCGTCCTCAGTCTTCTGGGCGAGCGCGAAGGCACGCTGAGTGAAGCGCACAATGGCAAAGCTTGCGAAGGCGACCAGGGCGTTCTGCACGACCAGTAGCGTGGTCGGCGAGGGGAACAGCGCGTAGACGGGTCCCAGGAGCACCAGAATCGGGTGGAAGTGGTCACCCCAGAGGTTAAAGTCGGGCCCCTTAATGGGCACGATGGGCACGGAGAAGTGCGAGTACGCCTGCGCCATCTGGGTGAAAATCGCCAGGTCCCAGGAGGGGGTAATCCAGTGCTTCATCTGTTGCAGCGAGTAGTAGGTGTACAACGCCATGACGGCGGCGGCAAGCAGCAGGCCGGGTAGTAGTTCGAGGGGGCGGATGCTTTTGACGCGCTCGGTGAGGGACTGACGCGGCTGTTTTTTGGCGCGCTGAGTACGGTCCGTGCTGGTGGCGGTGCTGTTCTTCTGTTCAGGTGCGTCAGTATTCGAGGATGCTTCGTGTGCTTCCGCTGCCATAGGCGTCCTTCTCTCGGGGTGTGTGTCCGGGCTACAGGCGCCCACAGAACGGGTGGAACGCGTCGCCTTTGTCGTTGCCGGTGGCGGAGTTTGCGTTCGTTCTCACTCTACCCTTTAGGGTATCGCATTAGCGCTGTGCCTGCCCTTCCTGCGCTTTTTGTATCTTGTCCCTCAAATATCTGCCCCGGATGCTAGGGCCCGGTTTGGGCGCATAGACTGGTGTGGTGAGTACGTTTCCTTCCTCAACCCCCGGCGGTGTCACCCCTGGTAGCCACCCGGTAGCGGGTGCTCGGCGCATCCGGCATCCTTTGGCGGCAGCTGGTGTGCCCTATGCGCCAGCGCTTGCGGATGTTCTTCACGAACCGCGCGTTCAGATTCGTACTCTCTCCTCCGCCGCTTCGCCCCTTCCGGGTGTCCTGGCTCCTGAGGTGTGCGAGGTTGTGATTGAGCCGCATGTTCCGGTGCAGTTGGCGCAGACGTTGGGGTCGCTACGTCGCGGCGCTCAGGATTTTTCGTATCGTGCGCTGAGCCGCGCAGATGGTGCTGAGAGAATCTGGTTGACGGCTCGCACGCCGTTTCACGAGTTCCCAGCGGTGCTGTACGTTGAACGAGTTGCGGAGACAGCCACGCTTCCCGAGACTCTCCCCTCCCTGCATCGCCTGCTGATGCGCCCGGTGCGTATTCGTATCTGGGTTTCTTATAGTGCCGCTGATCAGCAGATGCAGGCGCGAGCCGACCTTCAGGCGCTAGCGCAGGAAATGACGTACTGGCTGGGGTTGCACGACCCCGCCGAACAGTTCGGTGCTCTGTCTTCTTTTGAGTCTCTTCCGCCGCGTGTTCAGCAGGCGTGGCGGCAGAATCCGGGGCTCCGCCTCAGCGCTTCGGGGCAGCTGGACCGGCAGATGCTCAACGCCATTGTGGAGCAGCGCATCACCCAGACCGAAGCGTTCAGGACCTTAGGCTGGGTTCTGCGAAAGTACGGCTCCCCCGCCCTTTCGACCGGGTTGGGGAATCAGCCGGAGGGGATGCGCGTCTATCCAAGCGCCCGGACCCTGGCGACGATTCCTACCTGGGATTGGCATCGGGCTGGCGTTGATAAAAGCCGCTACGATGCCGTGTACGCTTACGCTCGTTCCGCAGAGTCTCTAAAAAACATTGCGGCAGAAGGCGACGTCGCACTTCTGGCGCGGAGCCTGCACGCTGTGCGCGGCGTGGGCCCGTGGAGTATTTCCGAGGCCCTGCAGCGTGTGTGCGGGCACCCGGATGCCATCAGCGTGGGCGACTACCATCTGGCGCACGCGGTCGGTGAGCTGTTCATAGGTCAGCGCACCGATGATGCGGGAATGCTCTCCCTGCTGGCGCCCTTTAGCCCGCATCGGCAGCGTCTGGTGCGGCTCATGCATGCTTCGGGCTTTTCGAAGCAGCGCTACGGGGCGCGCATGACCATTGAGGATCACCGCGACCGCTAACGCTCCTGCACCCTCACGAGGTTAAAAGGGGGCGGGGCGCCCCTGCCGGTTGTGCCGGCGGGTGCGCCCCGTTCAAGCTCTTTTGTGGTGGTGAGCTTACTTCTTCTCTGCAGAGCCCTCTGCTGCTGCGATCTCTGCACGGACCTTGTCCATGTCGAGCTCGCGGATCGAACCGATTACGGTCTCCAGCTGGTCTTCGCGCAGTGCGCCAGCCTGCTGGTATACCAGGATACCGTCACGGAAGCCCATGATGGTGGGGATGGAGGTGATGCCTGCTGCCTGAGCGAGCTGGCCCTGGTCCTCGGTGTCGACCTTGCCGAAAACAATGTCGCTGTGCTTCTCCGAAGCCGCCTCGTAGACGGGGGAGAACTGCTTGCAGGGACCGCACCAATCTGCCCAGAAGTCCAGGAAGACAATATCGTTGCTCTCGACGGTAGCAGTCAGGTTCTGCTGAGTAATTTCATTAGTAGCCATGAGATAAAGCTACACCCTCAAGACCCCAATCGCTAATTGTTCGCTCTGGGATTCAAACATGTGAAAGATATGACAAATTGCGGTCATAGTAAATACTTTTTGCGGCTGTTTCAGCCGGTTCACGGGCGTGTCGCGAATACTCTGGCGAATGCCCCTGTAGCCGAATGATGGAGGCGCCCGACCCGGCGGGCGAAGCCCCGTGGTCGTCCCCTACAGCATCCTGAGGAAAGCACCCAATGCGGGCACCCAGAAAATACGGGCGCAACCATGAAAGACCGTTGCTGTGGAAGACCACTGTGGTGGAAGATTACCGCGGTGGAAAGCCGCTGGGTTGGAAAGCGGCTGCGGAATCCGCTATAAAACTGGTTTTAGATACACAAAAGCCCGGTTACTTTCGTAACCGGGCTATTTGTGGCAGGTGAGGGATTCGAACCCCCGTAGGCAGTGCCAGCTGATTTACAGTCAGCCCCCTTTGGCCGCTCGGGTAACCTGCCGCCTAGCTAGGTGCTAGTTGCTCGCTCAAGCGAACAGAGACTACTCTACAGCAGTTTTAGGGACTTGTACACTTCACATAGGGTTTTGTGACGAAGGTTATATGTCTGGTTGTATTTATCGTCTTTTCGTCACACAAGAGCGTCAGCGCACGCTCACCGCGCGCCCATATCTATCGCAGCGCCCACGCTCTCACCTTATGAATAAAGCCGCGAATAAAGCCACCGCCTACAGCAGTTTTAGAAGGAGCGGGAAGGAGTATCGCCATCCTGCTCAAGCAGAAGCACAATCTCCAGGTGCTCCAGATAGCGGCGCGCCTGCTCCACGGTGCACATGTCACCGGCAATCTCACGCTCCAGGTCACGGCGAACGCCACGGAAACGTGCCACCAGCGAAGGTTCCGTCAGGGTGATACCGATACCGTCAAAGAGAGAAGGCTCAGCATCTTCCTCGTGCAGGTCAAGGTGAATATCGTGGTGGTCAGACTCGCTGAGGCGCTCAGCCTCAGGAATATCTTCGGGCTCAGCGCCCAGAGAGGTATGCAAGTCAATGAAGAGCAGGGTTTGCAGGTCGTGAGCTTCCTCGCTCGTGTGTGCGTCCGTTGCAGACAGGTTATGAATGGTCATATCTCTATTGTCCTCTTTTTAGGTTGGTAACGCCTGTAAAACAGGCCCGTATTTCTGTTAGTTAGCTGTGAACAAGAGCCCCAACCCGGTAGGCTAGTACTAACCGGTGCCAGTAGCACCTCATTCACGAAAGGAAAACCCATGGCTAGCGAATCCTCATTCGACATTGTGTCCAAGGTGGACAAGCAGGAAGTTTCTAACGCACTGCACCAGGCGCAGAAGGAAATCTCCCAGCGTTACGACTTCCGTGGCGTTGGCGCAGAAATCGACTACTCCGGCGACAAGATCCTCATCAAGGCAAACGCCGAAGAGCGCGCACTGGCAGTGCTGGACGTTTTCCAGTCCAAGCTGGTCAAGCGCGGCATCTCCCTGAAGTCCCTGGACTCCGGCAAGCCCTACGCATCCGGCAAGGAAACCCGCATCGAGTGCTCCATCAAGGAAGGCATCGCACAGGATCAGGCGAAGAAGATCTCCAAGATGATCCGTGAAGAGGGCCCCAAGGGCGTAAAGGCGAACATCCAGGGCGACGAGCTGCGCGTCTCCTCCAAGTCCCGCGATGACCTGCAGGAAGTCATTGCAATGCTCAAGTCCGCTGATCTTGAGATTGACCTGCAGTTCGTCAACTACCGCTAAGCTCAGGCGAGGCTCTCACCCTCTATCCCCGCCCAGCGATGGGTGAGGATAGAGGACTAGAAGCCGAAACGTAAAAATCCTCGGGGTGGCTACTTCCACAGTAGCCACCCCGAGGATTTTTTGTCTGCCAACCCGTCATCGCGGGTCATATTCACGCCCAGAGATGAGGGCGACAAAAAGACTTAGTACTGACCCATCTCACGAGCCTGCTGCTGCAGACGCGCAATACGCTGATCCATCGGCGGGTGAGTAGAGAGCATGCTCTTCAGCGAACCGAAGGGATTCGCAATCATCATGGCGCTCGCCGCCTCAGTGCTACGGTTGTTCGGGTCCATCGGATACATGGACACACCGCTCTCCAGCTTGTTCAGCGCCGAAGCCAGAGCCAGCGGGTCGCCGGTCAGACGTGCACCGTCCTCGTCGGCATCAAATTCGCGGGTGCGGCTAATAGCCATCTGAATAACCTGAGTAGCAATGGGCGCCAGCATGGCAATCACAAACATGGCGATAGGGTTCGAGCGTTCACCGTCGCGGCTGGAACCACCGAACATCGCACCAAACGAAAGAATCTGCGCAATCGTACCGATGATGGAGGCGATACCCGCCGCCACCGAAGAGGTGAGGATATCGCGGTTGTACACGTGCATCAGCTCGTGGCCGAGCACGCCGCGCATCTCGCGCTCATCCAGCAACTGCAAAATACCCTCAGTGCAACGCACCGCCGCATTCTGCGGGTTACGGCCGGTCGCAAACGCGTTCGGGGTCATAGTCGGTGCCACGTAGAGGGCGGGCATGGGCTGACCCGCGCGGGAGGACAGCTCCTCCACTATGTCGTAAAGTACCGGAACCTCTTCACGGCTGACCGGGTAAGCATTCATGGAACGTAGGGCGAGCTTATCGGAGTTCCAGTAGGTGTACACGACCGAACCCAAGCTAAACAGGCCCATAACCCAGATGAAAATGGAGGTGCGGAAAGTCGCCGAAAGCAGGCCACCGATGAGCAACATCATGCCCACCATGGAGCCCATCAACAGGGCAGTTTTCAGTCCGTTGTTATGGCTGTGCATGGGTATCCTCCTGAACAATTAGGTCAGTGCGTACAGCGTGTACTTGACTCTATAGAATACGTGCAAGCACCCGCGGGCGCACCTTATGGCACGCGGATTCACCCAGAGCGTCACCCATGCGCCGAAAGCTCAAAAGGGATTAGGGAATAGCGCCCGGAATATTCACCAGGGGCACCTGCTCCAGCACCTGCGCCGTAGCAGTGGGGAAAATACCCAGCAGCAGAATCGTGCCGTACGCGCCCAGAAAAAGGATGAAGAGCAGACCGAGCATCAGCTGACCCTCCAGATCAAAACCAGTGGTAGTACTGCGGTACTGGCCGTAAATCACCGGGGTCACGATGGGCACACCGAAGAGCAGAATCATCAGCAGAATGTAGATGGGGTTTGTGAAGTCGTACACCATGACCCTATCCTCCTTGATGGTGATCGCCGGTACGGGTTACTCTAGGTTCTTTGATTGTACGGCATCTCTTCACACCCGAGGCCGGGGCGAGGAGGGGCGCCACAGAGTGGATGAAAGGGACGCCTTGCCGGCTTATTATGAGCTTTTCATAAAATAATGATGAATTTCTCATAATAACGTGTAGACTTAAACCTATGACCGACGCAAAGACAACCTCCGACACGAAGAAGGCTCAAAGCCCAGACCATCACAACACCGGTTGCGCCCACACCACCGGCCTACCCCTGCTCTCCGCAATGAGCCCCGAACAGCTCGAAGAAGCATGGACCACCGGACTGCGCGCCAGGGGCCGCCGCGTCACCAAGCAGCGCCTCGCCGTACTCCACGCAGTGCAGGAACACCCGCACTCCACCGCCGACACCATCGTGCAGGCAGTCCGCGAGCGTATCCCCGCCATTACGGTTCAGTCGGTCTACGTGATTCTTGCCGACCTGACCGACATCGACCTGCTGCGTAAGTTTGAGCCGCCGGGAACCCCCGCCCTCTACGAAACCCGCACGGGCGACAACCACCACCACGCCTTCTGCGTACGTTGCGGCAAGGTCGAAGACGTGGACTGCGCGGTCGGCTCCGCACCCTGCCTGACCCCCAGCGATTTTCACGGCATGGCACTCTTCAGCGCAGACGTGCTCTATCAGGGCGTGTGCGTAGACTGTCAAACTGAGGCAGAAGCAGAACTGGCGAAGAGCCAGGTGCAAGCCGCAGCGAGCGTTCAGCACTAACGAACCACATTCCCACACCTTACTCCGGGCGTGAAACAGCGCCTCAGTGTTCGTTAGCTGCACCCTAAAACAGGAAGAATGCTCGTCGAAAACCACATAGCATCACCAAAAACACAAGGAGAAGCAAATATGTATCAGACCCCGCAGAACCCCATTCAGCCCGGTTCTTACACCACCACGAGCACTGGCACGCCGGTGGCTTCAGATGATCATTCGCTCACCGTGGGCGCCGATGGTCCCATCGTTCTGCACGATGCTTACACTGTTGAAAAGCTCGCTCAGTTCAACCGTGAGCGTGTGCCCGAGCGTGTGGTGCACGCGAAGGGAACCGGCGCATACGGCTACTTTGAAACCACCGAAGACGTTTCGCAGTACACCCGTGCGGCGCTCTTTCAGCCCGGCGTTAAAACCGAGCTGCTGATTCGTTTCTCAACCGTGGCGGGCGAATCCGGCTCCCCCGATACCTGGCGTGACCCACGCGGTTTCGCGGTAAAATTCTACACCACCGAAGGCAACTACGACCTGGTAGGCAACAACACTCCTATCTTCTTCATTCGCGATGCCATTAAGTTCCCCGACTTCATCCACTCGCAGAAGCGTATGCCCGGTTCGGGTCTGCGCGATCACGATATGCAGTGGGATTTCTGGACCCTCAATCCGGCATCGGCGCACCAGGTAACCTGGCTGATGGGCGACCGCGGCCTGCCCCGCACCCTGCGCCACATGGACGGCTTCGGCTCTCACACCTACCAGTGGATTAACGCCGAGGGTGAGCGCTTCTGGGTTAAGTACCACTTCAAGACCGAGCAGGGCAACGAGTTCTTCACCCAGGCTCAGGCCGATGAAATGGCGGGTAAGGATGCTGACTTCCACCGCCGCGACCTGCGCGAGGCTATCGAGCGTGGCGACTACCCCGCCTGGACGCTCTATGTGCAGATCATGCCCTATGAGGACGCGAAGACCTACCGTATTAACCCCTTCGATCTGACGAAGGTGTGGCCGCACTCGGATTACCCGCTGATCAAGGTGGGCCGCATGGTGCTGGATCGCAACCCGCAGAATTTCTTCGCCGAAATCGAGCAGGCAGCCTTCTCCCCCTCGAATTTTGTGCCCGGTATCGCGGCTTCGCCCGATAAGATGCTGCTCGGTCGTATCTTCTCCTACCCGGATGCGCATCGCTACCGCATCGGCACCAACTTCGCACAGCTGCCCGTGAACGCACCACACGCAGCGCCGGTGAACAACTATTCGCATGACGGTTCGATGCGTTATAACTTCAACGACCCCTCCGTTCCGACCTACGCGCCGAATAGTCTGGGTGGACCGCATGCGGATGCGGAACGCGCTGGCGAAGGTAGCTGGGAGTCTGATGGCGAGCTGGTACGCACCGCCTACACCCTGCGCCCGGATGATGATGATTTCTCGCAGGCTCGCACCCTCTACGAGGTAACCATGAACGACGAAGAACGCGAGCGCCTGATCAGCAACATCTCCGGTCACGTAGGCGCTGTTCGTTCCGACGAGATTCGTGAACGCGCGTTCCAATACTGGGATAGCGTTCACCCTGAGCTCGGTTCTCGCGTTCGCGAGGCCGTGGCAGCCGCCGCATCTGGTTCATAAGATACGGCAGCGTCTGTTCTCCTGTAGATTCGAGAACATGACGCACAGCTGGCTACTACTATGGGGTCGGTGACTTTCAGTAAGGTGGAGTCACCGGCCCCATATTTTAAACCCGTTTGCAGGATTACAACCCTCTCCAAACACAAAAATCGCCCGGAAGAGACAACACCGTGTGGGTGTCTCTTCCGGACGATTTTACGTGACGGGTTTTACGAACTATGCGGATGCACTAGCACCAGCGGGAGAAGCGCCGAAGACCGCTTCCTATTCACCCACAATATCGAGGAGCTCGCGAATCTGCGCCGCGCTCAACACGGTGGAAGGGTTAATTGCGTTCACCTTCACGCTCGGTGCGCCAATCTCCAGGGCGTAACGCAGAATATCCAGGGCATTCGCCGAACGCACCTCAATATGCGGGTCCAGCGCCGCAATCTCAATGGGCGAGGTGAATACCAGCAGGCTCTTCGGGTTACCGTTCTCATCCGGGTCAAACACAAAAGACGTACCCGAAGGATCAGCCGGGTCAACGCCCACCAGCAGCACGGATGCCGGGGACACCAGGGAGCCGAGCAGCATCTGCATATTGTCCTGCACAAGCGCCATTTTCGCGCCGTCATTGCGGGGAGAAGTGACAATCCAGTGCACCTGAGCGCGCTCAATGTAGCACTCGTGGTCAGTGCCGGGGTCAACCACGATCAAGTCCAGCGCCTCATTGCTGAGGAAGTCAATGAAGACCTTCATCGCCGGTTCGCGCAGAATCAGCTCATCTCCCTCGGATTCCTGGCGCACGTAGCTCTTGCCAATGTGCTCGGAGGAGGAGAACACGCACAGCGCCTGCATGCCGGTCTCGGGCATGCGAATGACCTGGTGGGCCAGTACCGACTCGGGGCCCATCGGGTCAGTCTCAGACGGAATCAGCAGGGAGCCGGTCGCATCAAGTAGAACGTCGCCACCAAGCATCGTACGAACCACGTTAATGAGGGTTCGCTCCTGCACGTCGTTGCGGAAGGTCTCCAGAGCAGCAACCAAGTAGGGGTTCGGAATCTCATGCTCGCTCGAAGACAATGATGCAGCGGCAGAGTGGCGGGCACGGCCCTCCATACGCTCACGAGCCCATGCCGGGATACGCGAAGCATCACGGGGGAACTCCGCCAGGTGCTCACGCACGTCGGTTGCGGTCAGAGTGCCTTCGTTCTTCCAGCTAGCAGGCTCGTCGTCACGGTTATAGGAAGCCCCCACGCTGAACTGCGGGTTGGGCCAGCCGGTAGCCGCAACCACGATGGAGGCGGTAAACCAGGTGCCGCGGTTACCGTCGTAGGCGGCGCGCTGTAGCTTACGGACCTCAGCAATAATGGGTGAGCCGTCCTTGAGCGGGCCGATGGTGCCAATGAACTCTTCACCGTTGCGGAATTCACGCACGCGCACGAAAATCTGACCTGCCAGAGGTTTGACGTCCAGCACCATTTCGCTCCAGCCGGAGTCAACACTAACGACATCCAGCAGCCAGCTTCCAATGTTGTTCAGCGCATCCTGGATGCGCGCGGCGCGGCTACTCGTCTCGGCAAGGCGGGGTTCAGTCATAGTTCATACATCCTTGAGTGTGAATACGGCGCGGCTGGAGGCATCCGTGTTCGGTCGTAGTGTCGGCTTACAGGGTGCCGGAAGAAGCCGTCCCTTCGATTCTAACGAACACAGGCACTCAACGCAGATAGTTTACGCCGAAAGATATATGCTCTACCTCTCCCTCAGAGCTCTTGGATACGGCTCAAACAGGCGCCTTAGAGCCCAATACGCCTAAAGCACACACTAAAACCGGGGATACACGGCATAGTGAACGCTAAAAGGTTGATAATCTTGAAGCATGACGAATTCTCTGCAGGACCTTATCGACGCATCGATCTTTATCTCCACCGAGTACCAGGCTCGACTCGCCGAGCTCGTGGGTACCTCCGAGTGGAACGTGGATTTCACCTCCCAGTCTCTGGACTTTGAGACCACTCCCCCGCTCTCGCTCAAGCCGCATCTGCTGGGCACTGAATCTGAGAACCGCGGTACTTGGATTTGGTCTTGGCAGCAGCTGGGCTACTTCCCCGACTCCGTTGTTTCTGCCGCTATTCAGGCGCGTGAAACCGGTGAGCGTGACGGTCTGGTTGAGCTGACCACCGACGAGCTGCCCCTCTCCGAGTCTCTGGCACGCCGCCTGACCCTGGCGACCAAGACCATCAGTGGCCTGTACGCACACTACCCGCTACCCGCGGGCGCTGGCGTGCGCGCATGGACCCTGCTGGAGGGTGCCGAGCTGACCCTCGAGGCACCGACCTACAAGGGTATTGGCCGCGTGATTGCTAAGACCCTGCAGAGCGAAGAGGTACACAACCAGGTTCTGGCGGTGGACTCCTACGCTCAGCAGCGTGGCTTCCACATTGCTTGGGACACCGAGGCAACCGCCGTTCTGACCGCAACCGACGGTGCCCTGCGCCTGTGGTTCGACGAGGGCCGTATCAGCGGCATCGAGCAGGCTGAACCTCAGGTTGGCCCCGAGGTACTGGAGCAGTGCGCAGCCGCTGCCGCACAGCGTCGCGAATCCCTCGCGGCACTGCGCGCCGAGATTGAGCGCGTGGCAGCCGCTGAAGCAGCCGCTCAGAACGCACAGCGCGAGCAGGAGGCAGCAGAACGCGCCGCCGCACGTGCCGAGGCTGAGGCTGAGCGCGCCGTCGAGATCGCCGAGCACGCACCGGTCGCAGAGACCGAGGTACCCGGCGTCGAGAGCACCGAGAACCTCTACCCCGCCGACGAAGCTCCCTTCGATCAGGAGCCGGCAGAGCACGCAGAGCCCGGCCTGGTCACCGTAGAGACCCTGCCCGGCGAGTACGAGGCAGAAGAGACCGAGCAGGCTCGCGTCTACACCGACGAGTCCATCGGCGCCGAGCAGCCCGAGTACGAGACCGTTGAGGCTTCCGCAGAGTACGCTGAGGAGCCGGTCGCCGCTGAGGCTGCAGCTGAGCAGCCCGTCGAGGTTGAGCAGGAAGCAGCAGAATACGAAGAGCAGCACGTGGAGCCCATCCGCAACGCTGGCGCAGCTCCCGACCTGCAGGCAGAGCACGAAGAGGCAGCCCGCCGCGAGCAGGAAGAAACTGCACGCCGCGAGGCAGAGCAGCCCAAGAAGAAGGGCTTCTTCTCCCGCTTCTTCGGCCTCTAAACCGAATACGCAGCATTCCTCAGGCGCGGTATCCTCGTGGTACCGCGCCTGTGGCGTACCCGGCGGGTAGAGTAGCCTCGGTGCGCATCAATGCCCCCGCTGGCGCATCCGGACGACTAGCATTAGAAGAACTTAACCGAAGAACTTAACTCAGAAGAAGAGACCATGTCAGAAACTCAGAAGCACACCACCCGCAACGGGTTCATCGCCATCATCGGCACCTACATTATTTGGGGTCTGCTCCCCCTGTATTTTGTATTGATGGCACCTGCAGGCCCTATTGAGATTGTCGTGGCGCGCGTGGTCTTCTCCCTCATCTTCTGCGCCCTGCTGCTGCCGATTTTAAGGGTAACTGCAGACTTCCGCCGCGCGCTGCGGGACCGCCGCATCATGCTGGTGCTGACGGCAGCATCATTCCTCATCTGCGCGAACTGGCTCATCTACGTGATGGCGACGACCAGCGGCCACACCATTGACGTATCCCTGGGCTATTTCATTAACCCGCTGGTCTCCGTGGTGTTGGGTGTCATCTTCCTGCATGAGCGTCTACGCCCGGCGCAGTGGGTATCCGTGGCGATTTCCTGTATTGCGATGCTGATGATGAGCCTCATCTACGGCCAGGTGCCGTGGACGGGTCTGGGCGTGGCGTTCTCCTTCGGCATCTACGGTCTGCTGAAGGCGCGCATCGCCCACGATGTCAGCCCCATTATTTCACTGTCTCTAGAGACTTTCATCCTGGCGCCCTTCGGCGTTGCCGCCCTCTTGATGCTGAACGCGCAGGGACAGATGACTCTCTTCAGTGAGGGTCCCGGACACTTCTGGCTTCTCGCCTCCACCGGCGTGGTCACCGTTGTGCCGCTCATGCTCTTTGCCGCGGCGACCAAGGCTCTTCCGCTGTCGGTCATCGGCATGGTGCAGTACCTGGGCCCGACCATCCAGTTTGTTCTGGCGCTGACCGTTCTGCACGAGCAGATGAGCGCCGATAAGGTGCTGGGTCTGAGCCTCATCTGGGTCGCTCTCATCATCTTCACCGTGGATGCGTTGCGTGCCTCCCGCGCCTACCGCGCCTCCGCGCTGTCCGACCCGGAAACCGGCATGATCCCGCTCGTGCAGGCTGAAGACGTACAGAGCAAGTAGCTCTCACCAAATCCGCATAAAGCACAGTCCCGCACAAAACACAGTGATGCCCCGCAGGCTAACGCCTGCGGGGCATCACTTTATATCGCGTTCACACTCTAAAGCTCAGAATCCTGAGCTTCAGCAGCAGCATCGAGAGCATCCAAATCCGGATGACGGTGCAGGTTCAGCAGAGCCAAACCCAGGCCACCCCAAATGATCAGGATTGCCACAATGAGCATCACAATTGCGGAGAAAGACATGAGGGCTCCTAACGGGTAATGGTCGAATCAACGTGGCCGTGCTCCACCTGACCGGCAATCACCGGAGGCGCCGGAGGCTCTTCAGCCGCACGAGACTTCTTCGACCAGGGCAAGAGAGAAACAACAATTGCGCCAACCAGCAGGAGTGCGCTCATACCCCAACCGAAAATAGCCAGCATATCTGCCGGGTAACCCTCATAGGGGGTTACCACAAGCTTAATAACGCTCTGAATCAGGGAGTAGCCCAGAACCAGCGGGGTCACGACAGCCAGCAGAATCATCCAGATCTTGCCAGCCTTGATGGAGGAGTAGCGGTTCAGGTGCTCAGCCAGAGCCGGCAGTGCACGCACCACGTAGGAGACCACGATGATAGCGCACAGGCCAGCAGCCAGAATACCGAAGAGGTTCACGAAGTTATCGAGAATATCCAGCACGTACAGACCGGTGGTAGTCGGCATCAGCAACAGCGAAATCAGAGCCATCGGAACAATCACCAGAATGGTAGATGCCAGACGGGACGTCGCGAACTTATCCTGAATACCAGCGATAATCACCTCAAGAATCGAAATGAGGGAGGTGAAACCAGCAAAGAGCAGGGAGCCAAAGAAGAGGATACCGATCAGCACGCCGCCGGGAGCCTGAGAAATAATGGTCGGGAACGCAATGAACGCCAGGCCAATACCGCTGGTTGCAACCTCGCTCACCTGGGTGCCAGCAGCCTGAGCCATAAAGCCCAGAGCAGCGAACACACCGATACCCGCCAGAAGCTCAAAACCGGAGTTCGCGAAACCAACCACAGCACCGGAACCGGTCAGGTCAGTCTTAGGCTTCAGGTAGGAGGAGTAGGTAATCATAATACCGAAGCCAATGGACAGGGAGTAGAAAATCTGACCGTAGGCAGCAACCCACACATCCGGGTTAGCCAGGGAGTCCCAGCTAGGGGTGAACAGAGCATTCAGACCATCGGCCGCACCGGGCAGGGTCAGCGAGTAAATCACCAGACCAACAAACATGACCAGCAGCAGCGGGATAAAGATGATATTGGCTGCACCCACACCCTTCTGAACGCCCAGAGCCATCACAGCAAGCAGGACGCCCCACACGAGAACCATGGGGATCAGGACGTTCATGTTGAAGTCCAGGGAGACACCGGGGGTTTCTGCGACCTTCAGGAACTCGCCATTGAAGAACGCCTTCGGGTTATCGCCCCACTCATTGGTGAAGGAGAAAACCATGTAACGCAGCGACCACGCCACAATAGCGGCATAGTAGATAGCGATGACGAAGTTAATACCCATGTGCCACCAGCCGATGAACTCGGTCTTACGGTTCAGACGGCGGAAAGCTAGCGGGGAAGACGCACGCGCACGGTGACCGATAGCGTAGTCAAAGAAAAGGAAGGTCAGACCAGCGGTCAGCAGGGCGACAATGTAGGGAATCATGAAGGCGCCGCCGCCGTTATCAAATGCGATGTAGGGGAAACGCCAAATATTGCCCAGGCCAACAGCAGAACCGATGGCGGCAAAGATGAAGACGCGACGGCTGGAGAAGCCTTCGCGCTTCGTGGGCGCCTTAGGGGTAGATGCTCCCATAGTTGTAAACCTCGAATGTGTGGGGACGCGGATGGTTGGTGCGAGAATAACCCGTCGGAGTGGTTGGGCTCTGCTCGCGTCCAGAAATAGTAAATGGCTCTCCAACACGGGTTGGGTGTGGGAGCCGTCAAGCGCCGGAGGGGTGGATGTGCACCTCGGACATGCCTATAAGGTTTACCTTAAAGGTAGGGGCCGGTCAAGAAGACCCCAGCATGCGGAAGCTTTCGGAGGGTAAGAGGAGCCCCAAAGCACCCCTAAAATCGGCGCCGACTAGTCATAACGCAGAAAACCCCCGCCGAATCCGGGCAGATTCAGCGGGGGTTTTGAAGTATGAGACACCCGGAAGTCGTTAGACTCGGGTACACGCTACACGGCGGGTTTTAGCCTTCGCGGTGAACCACAGCGTGAGCGAAAGACTCCAGCGCAGCCTTCGCGGTGGACTCGGGCAGCGGAGCAATCGCGGCAATTGCACGGTCCGCCCAATCGTAGGCGATCTGCCATGCTTCCTGGGTGACCGGGTGGGCGGCGAGCGCCTCCACGGCTGCATCCAGTGCCTCGTCGGAGCTCAGGTCGGCATCCAGCAGGGCGCGAACAGTAACAGCGGATTCGTCGCCGGCAGCTACCGCACGGTCCAGCAGGATGGTCGGCAGAGTGGGCACACCCTCGCGCAGGTCGGTGCCGCGGGTCTTACCGCTGGTCTTGCCGTCGCTAACGATGTCGATCACGTCGTCAGCCAGCTGGAATGCCACGCCCACCAGCTCGCCGTACGCCTTGACCATGGAGATGACTTCCTCGGAGGCACCCGAAAGCAGGGAGCCGTACTCGCCGGCGGCGGCAATCAGGGAGCCGGTCTTGCCCTCAATGACGGCAATGTAGTGGTCGAGCAGGTCCTGACCCTCGCGGGGGCCGGTGGTTTCGAAGAGCTGGCCGAGCACCAGGCGCTCGAAGGTCTGGGACTGAATCTTCATGGGGCGGGTACCCAGCTCGGACACCAGCAGGGATGCTCGGGAGAAGATCAGGTCGCCGGTCAGAATTGCGACGGAGTTACCCCAAATCATCTGGGCACTGTCCACACCGCGGCGCTTGGGAGCATCATCCATGACGTCGTCGTGGTAGAGGGTTGCCAGGTGGGTCAGCTCAACGACCACGGCGGCTTCGATGACCTCATCGTTGATTTCGCCGTCGACTGCTGCCGAGAGCAGCGCCAGCAGGGGACGCACGCGCTTACCGCCCGCGGAGAGCAGGTGGCGGGATGCGACATCCGCCAGGTGGTCGGTCTGGGCGATTGCTTCAGCCAGGCGCTCCTCAATACGCGCGAGGGAGGAGAGAATCTGCGGACCCAGCTTGGGGTCTGCGGCGATGAGTTCGAAGCCTGCGGGAAGCTTCAGGTCGAGGTCTCCCAGCAGGTCGGTTGCGGCAATGGGCTGCTCTGCGTTGCTCACGGTGTCTTCTATCTTCTTGGTGTTGGTGTCTTCGGTGGTGTGTGAACGCGGTGTCTATGCGTTGTGTGCTTCGGGCTTGAAACCGCGGTGAATGGCGACGATGCCGCCGGTGAGGTTGCGGTACTGCACGGAGGTGAAGCCCGCCTCTTTGAATTTCTGCGCCAGTTCCTGCTGGTTGGGCCAGGTGATGATGGACTCGGCGAGGTATTCGTAGGATTCGGGGTTGGAGGAGATTGCGCGGGCAATCGGCGGGATTGCCTTCATGATGTAGTTCTTGTAGACCGCGCCGAAGGGGGCGAAGGTCGGGGTGGAGAACTCGAGGATGACGATGCGTCCGCCGGGCTTGAGCACGCGGTAGATTTCACTCAGTGCCTTGGGGTAGTTGGCGACGTTGCGCAGACCGTAGGACATGGTCACTGCGTCGAAGGTTTCGTCGTCAAAGGGTAGGGCGGTGACGTCTGCCTGCACGAAGGTCATGTCGGGGCGGCGGCGGCGGCCCACGTCGAGCATACCTTCGGAGAGGTCTGCAGCGATAACGTCTACGCCGGCGTCGGCGAAGGGTTCGGAGGAGACGCCGGTACCTGCGGCTACGTCCAGTACTTTCTGGCCGGGGTGCGCGTCTACGGCGGCGACTGCCTGCTTACGCCAGTAGATGTGCTGGCCGAGAGAGAGGATGCCGTTCATGAGGTCGTAGCGTTCAGCGACGGTATCAAACATGGCGGCAATATCGCCGGTTTTCTTGTCTAGGGTTGCGCGGGTTGCGCGGGTGTTCTTCTCTGCGTTCACGCTCTCAATTGTGGCATGGAGGTTACTAGATTCGATAGTTGGGTAAACCGTAGTAGTGTCGCACGGTGCGTTAAGGTGCGTTCTGAAGTGGTTTTCGAGTCGCTAATTCGGGGTTTTATTCAGTTTTTGGGGGTGTAAATTATTCATATTCAGCAAAAATTTATGAATATTTATGTATATGCTTGCATTTTTTAACATAGGCGCGCACAATAGACTCTAGATTTCATAGAACGCACCACTCAACGAGTGAACGCACCCCCATACACAGGAGCATCCCAATGAACACCGCATCCCTCAAGAAGGCATCCCTCAAGCCCCTCGCACTACTGGCAGTGCTACCCCTGGCACTGACCGGCTGCGTCTCCACCGCCAACGAGAACTCCGACGCCAACGGCGAGGTCAGCCTCGTCAAGTCCGGCACCCTCAGCGTCTGCACCAACACCCCCTACAAGCCCTTCGAATACGAAGAAAACGGCACCATTGTCGGCCTGGATGCAGACATCGCCAACGCTATCGCCTCCGACCTGGGCGTGAAGGCTCAGCTGACCTCCATCAGCTTTGAGGGCCTGGACTCCGGTACCGGCCTGGCCACCGGTCAGTGCGATATCGCCCTGGCGGGTATCGGCGTGACCGACGAACGTAAGAGCAAGATGGAATTCACCACCGTCTACTTCGACGACAACCTGGCAATCCTGGTTCCCAAGGGCTCCTCCATCACCTCCGCCGCAGACCTGAAGGGTGTCAGCGTTGGTGCACAGCAGGCAACCAGCGGTGAAACCTACGCCAAGGAAAACGGCGCAGAGGTCATCCAGTACGAAGACACCTCCCTCATGTTCTCCGCCCTGAAGACCGGTCAAGTCAAGGCAGTCGCAGCGAACCTCTCCGTGGTGTCCGAGGCGCTGACCAATGACCCGGACTCCTTCAAGATTGCCTACCAGGATTCCGAGAACACCGAGCAGATTGCCGCAGCAGTTTCCTCCAACAACAAGGCACTGCTGACCAAGGCAAACGCCACCATCGCCAAGCTCAAGGAAAACGGCGAGCTCGACAAGATGAAGGCCAAGTGGGTTGGTGCCACTTCCTCCACCTCCGCGAGCGCCTCTTCCTCCGCTTCCTAAGCATCTAGCCGGTTAGCCTCTCCCCCCCCCCCAAAAAAAAATTCAGGAGTACCCTTATTACTTTTGGGTTGGGGGATTCTCCGGCCTCTACCCTTGTGAGCGTGCAGAACGCTCCTAACCGAACAGCACACGGATAAACAGCACACGGATAAGAAAGCGCATGTCCTCTAAACTCTCACCCCGTCAGAAGCAGAAGCTCTTCCGCTACGCACAGTACGCCCTTCTGGCCGTTATTGCTCTGGCAGCCATTCTTCTGGCTGACTGGAAGACCCTCAGCCAGCAGGTATTCAACCTGGACGTTGCGGCTCAGCAGTTCCCCGACGTCATCACCGTGGCATTGAAGAACACCCTGCTGTACACCACCTTGGGCTTCATCGTGGGCCTCTCCGGCGGTCTGCTGCTGGCGCTCATGCGTATTTCCTCTATCGCCCCCTACCGTTGGATTGCGACCCTGTACGTGGAGCTTTTCCGCGGTATCCCGGCGCTGCTGGTTTTCTTCGCGTTCGGTTACGGTATTCCCCTGGCGTTCAAGATTCGCTTCGTGGATAATCTGATTCCGGTGACCCTGTCCCTGGGTATGGTTTCGGCTGCTTACATTAGTGAGGTTCTGCGTGCGGGCCTGCAGGCGATCCCGAAGGGCCAGATGGAGGCGGCACGCTCCCTGGGTATGTCCCACACTCGCGCGATGATTTCGATCATTATTCCCCAGGCGTTCCGCGTGGTTCTGCCCCCGCTGACCAACGAGGTTATCCTGCTGACCAAGGACTCCTCCCTCGTGTACCTGCTGGGCGTGACGGTTTCTCAGTACGAGCTGGCGAAGTTCGGCCGTGAGGGCCTGACCGCCGCTAATGCGGGTCTGACTCCCCTGGTGGTTGCGGGCCTGTGCTACCTGATTATCACTGTTCCGCTGGGCCAGCTCTCCGCATACTTTGAGCGCCGCACCCAGCTTGCGGGCCGCAAGTAAGCGCAACGACAGATACGGATTACGGAAGATACTATGACTGTTTCAACTTCATCCATGGCCGCCTCCTCGGTGCGCATTTCTAACCTGCACAAGTCCTACGGCAAGGTTCAGGTTCTCAAGGGCATTGACATGCAGGTCAAGCCGGGCGAGGTCGTGTGCCTTATCGGCCCTTCGGGTTCCGGTAAGTCCACCCTGCTGCGTTGCGTGAACCTGCTGGAGGAGCCGAACGACGGCACCATCATGGTGGGCGATACCGAGGTCACCGACCCGGACGTAGACATTAACCGCGTGCGTACCCACATGGGTATGGTGTTCCAGCAGTTCAACCTGTTCGGTCACCTGAACATCCTGGATAACTGCACGATTGCTCAGATTAAGGTTCTGGGCCGTTCCAAGGCGGAGGCGGAGGCGGTTGCCCGCGAGCAGCTCGCCAAGGTTGGTCTGGAGGGCAAGGAAGACCGCTTCCCGGCTCAGCTGTCCGGTGGTCAGCAGCAGCGTGTGGCTATTGCGCGTGCACTGTCCATGCACCCGGACCTGATGCTCTTCGATGAGCCGACCAGTGCACTCGACCCGGAGATGGTCGGCGAGGTTCTGAGCATTATGCGCAACCTTGCTGACGAGGGCATGACCATGATCGTGGTGACTCACGAGATGGCGTTCGCCCGCGAGGTCGCCGATAAGGTCGTCTTCATGGCCGATGGCGTGGTCGTGGAGGAGGGTCCCGCCGATCAGGTGATTGGCAACCCCCAGCACGAACGTACTCAGGCTTTCTTGGCGCGCGTGCTCGATCCGACCCACGCCGTAGTAGACTAGTACTAGCTCTTGAAAAACGTAGCGGGCGGTGCTGTACGAAACATTCTGTTTCGCGCAGCACCGCCCGCTTTTTAATGCTCTAGTTCACCGCTATTTCGGTTCTAGAAGATACGGCGCGCCACCTTGTCAAAGAGACGGTCCGGCAGCACGGTATGCAGGAACACGGAAGGCTTAGCACCGAAACCTACCAGGTAGCGGGTCTTGGGGCGGCGCGCCTCCAGGGCTCGCAGAATAGCGTTAGAGATTACTTTGGGCTCTGAGAGGTTGGAGGATGGCGAGTAGAGCCTACGCATATTTGCCGCAACACGCTGCGCCTGCTCAGCGTAGACACCGTTTCGGGAGGATTCCTCCAGGTGGTCTGCCGCGATGAGTCCCCAGGGGGTCTTAATGCCGCCGGGCTCGATAATGACCACGTCAATGCCGAACTCTTCAACTTCCATGCGCAGAGCATCGCTGAACGCCTCGAGGGCGTACTTGGTGGCGTGGTACCAGGCTCCCAGGGGCATGGTAATGCGCCCCGCCATCGAGGAGATGTTCAGGATGCGCCCGCGACCCTGTGCGCGCATATGCGGCAGCACCAGCTGGGTGAGGCGTGCCAGGCCGAAAAGGTTCACCTCGAACTGGCGGCGCGCCTCGTCGATGGGGACATCTTCAATAGCGCCGTAGAATCCGTAGCCAGCGTTGTTGATGAGCACGTCAATGCGGCCTTCTGCGTCAATGACCTGCTGTACGGCGGCTTCCATGGATGCCTCATCGGTAACGTCCATGCTCAGCGCTTTCACGCCCTCGGAGGCGAGCTCTTCAATCTTCTCAACGCGGCGGGCAGCACCGTAGACGGTGTAGCCGTAGCGCACCAGTAGCGGCGCCACGTCGTAGCCGATACCGGAGCTGGCGCCGGTGAGAAGAACAACGGGGCGTTGCAGTGACTTGGGCATTGCGTATCCTTTCGGGTTGCTCCCCTTTCGGGTTGTTCCCTGCAGTGGTAGCGGGCATATTAGCGGGCGGGTACTTTCAGGGTACGCTCACGCGGGGTGAACCGGCGTGCAGAAAGCTCAGGGCGTAGCGTGAGGGTATTCTCACCGGCATATGTGAGGGCAGGAAGACAGAGAAAAAGCTCGCCGCGGCATCCTGTGCAGATGCGGCGGCGAGCTAAGGTTTTGGGGTCAGGGGTTTAGAGGCCGGGGTTTAGACCTCTTCGACGTCGATGTTAACCTTGGGTTCGGGGTGCGATTCGCCGGTCAGCATGGTCACTAGCAGGGTGGAGTCCTTCACGGCGCGCAGGGAGTGCAGCAGCTTGGCGGTCACGTGAATCGGCTTGCCGGGTACCAGGGTAATATCGCGGTCCTTCACGTGGAAGATAACTTCACCCTTGAGCACCTGCACGAAGACGGGGTGGACGCTGTGGTGCTCGTGCCAGGACTGGCCTGCAGCCAGTTCCATGAGGGTCAGGTTGCCGCCGTCGGCATCAACGATCTTGCGGGCCTGGGGCTTATCTTCAAAGGGGGTCAGCGCTTCGGTGAGCTGGGGGAATACGAGGACGCGGCCTTCATGGGTACCTGCCATGGTACGCACCTTTCTCTTCAGGGGTGAGTGAAAGGGGGCACACACCCCCTCTCTAATATTGGTATTAAAAATACTAAATTTCTTATATTGTATTCCCCTCCCCGCACCCGGACAATATCTCAGCTCACATCAAGCTGAAACATCCCGCGCAGAGAGGGGAACAATACTTACTGGTAGCTCCACACCTTCGAATAGGCGGAGCGATTACTATTACGCGGACGCAACAGGTTCACCATCAACGCCGTCGTACCAAAGCTCACCGCAATAATCATGCAGGTCGCCGCGGTAAACGCACCACCGGGAATCGGCGCAAAAATCGCAATCAGATACAGGATGACCGCGCAGAACGACAGGAACAGCGTCGCAATCGTCATCAACGGCACCAGCACCAAACCGCCACGCGCCGGCACCGCAAAATCTGCCGGACGCACATAACGCAACACGCCCATACCCACGACCGTCCAGATGGCGGTGACCAGAATAGCGGTCACCACATCCGCCGGGCGGTGCCAACCGTTAATAATCGTGGAGGCACCCGTCAGGCAGGTCGCCACCGCCGCGCAGAGAGCCACCGTGGGCCGCAAGAAACGAGGCGCCGCTAGGAAGAGCGCCGCGCCAGCCGCCGCCGCGAAGGTCGTGTGGCCACTGGGCGCCGAGTTGCTCAGCGCCTCCTGAACACCCAGGTCGGGCTTCACGATCAGGTAGTGCTTGAGCAGGTACGTGCTCGTCACCGCCGCAGCCCCAACTAGCACGCCAATCAGCGAGGGCAGGAACCGGTGCTTCCAAATCAGCACCGCAATCAGACCCAGCACCGCAATCACACCAACAATCGTGGGCAAAGAATCCAGCGCAGTCAGGGTCGGACCGCGGTAACTCTTGAACTGATGCGCATACTCGGTGTACGCCTGCTCATCAACCTGCTGGCCGGTCGCCGTGTAAATGAAGAACACAAACGCACCGTAGAGAGACAGACCCAAGAACAGCAACGCCATCACGTGACGCATCAAAATACCGGTACTCGGAAGATGGTGCCCCTGCTCTTCGCCGGGACGATTCACCGGGCGGCCCGAAGCATCCACGGGAACCTGACCGGTCTGAACATACGCACCGTTCGGGTAGGCGGCGGCAGGATACGCCTCGGGCGGATAAGCCACCGGCTGCGGAGGCATCGCACGCGTGGGAAGCGGTTGCTGGGCGCCCATTGGGGAGGCACCCATTTGGGGGGTACCCATCTGATTATTCAGCGGGAAACCGCTCACCGAAGGCTTCGGCGGATCCAGACGGCGCGTAGCCTGCATCGGTTCATCCGCGCTGTAGTTCCCCTGAGAGGCGCGTTCCTGCGGCGAGGGAATCGTCTCAGGAATCTTAATGGGGGCACGGTAGGCGCGCGGCAGAGGGCGGGTCGCGCCAATAACCTCTGAGGTGTCGGGGTGCGAAGAAATAACTTCGGTATTCGCCGATTCAGCGTTCACGAAACCCGCGTTTACGGAACCCACGTTTGCAGAACCTACAGGCGCAGCTTCGTGAGCCGGCGACGAACCGTAATCCGTCAAAACTTTCGTACGGTCATCACTGTGCGCAGCGGCATGGGTAGCCGTTTCGTGGGAGGCGAGCACCTGGATAGCGTCCTGATAATCAGAAAGCACCGCAGTCGGGTCCTGATAATCAGAAAGCACCGCAGTCGGGTCCTGATAATCGGAGAGAACCGCAGTCTCATCAGAGGAAAACACCGTAGTGGGCGCGTTATCGGCAGCGGCTGCACGCACGTCATCGGGGTGAAGCACACTGGTAGCGTCGAGGTTTTCGGAGCTCTCCCAACCGGAGTTTCCCGAACCTGATGTATTCGCTTGCGGTGTCTTCTTCATAACCCTTCGTACCTTCTCGCCCTCATGTCTGTTAGCCATACCCGAGCCCGCCGATGCCAGCCCCTCAAAACAGTAGCCCCCAAGCTGCCGTTTTATGCGAAGCACCGTCCGAGTTCTCGGGCGAATAACTACCTACTATCCCAGGTTAAGCTATGAAAAACTAAAGTTTTTTCGACCACAACCTGAGAGTTTCCAGAGAATGCGTGACAGGGTGCGAGCGCACCCACCCGCCCCCGGAATGTTATGGTGAGCTCATAGCGCATCGAAGAAGGGCAGATACCTTGAACACCAGTATGAGCGTGCCGCCTCTCGGCTACGGTTTTCACCTCACGAACACTCCCCTGCCGCCACTGCAGGAGGTTCTGGAGAACCTGTTCACGGTCGAAATTCCGATGACCGTGACCTTCCGCGGGGTCAATAGCCGCCAGAGCGCGCTGATTCGCGGCCCGCACGGCTGGGGCGAGTTCGCGCCCTTCCTCGAGTACGGTGCGCAGGAGTCTGCCGCGTGGCTTGCCTGCGCGCTGGAGGCGGCGTGGCTGCCCGCACCGGAGCCGGTGCGTACGCGCATCCCGCTGAACGCGACCCTGCCAGCAGTACCGGCGGAGCGTGTTCCGCAGGTGCTCGCCAAGTACGAGGGCGAGATTCAGGAACTCAAAATCAAGGTGGCTGAGAAGGGTCAGAGCCTCGCCGACGATATTGCGCGTGTGGCGGCGGCACGAAATGCCCTCCCAAATGCTCGTCTGAAGGTGGACGCGAACATGGGCTACACCCTCGGCGGTGCCCTTGAGTCGCTGCGCAAGCTCTGCGAGTACGGCATTATTTACGCCGAGCAGCCGGTGGCATCCATTGAGGACATGGCTGCGCTCCGCTTTGCCATTGCCAAGGAGGGGCTGCCCGCCCGCATTGCCGCCGACGAGTCGATTCGTAAGGCGGAAGACCCGCTGAAGGTGGCTCGCGCGAACGCCGCGGACCTCATGGTTATTAAGGCGGCGCCGCTGGGCGGTGTACGCCGTGCGCTCGCGCTGGTGGAGCAGGCGCAGCTTCCGGCGGTGGTGTCTTCTGCGCTGGAGTCTTCGGTGGGCATTGCCACCGGTGCCTCCCTGGCGGCCTCCCTACCGACCTTGAGGTACGGGTGCGGTCTGGGCACGGTCTCCCTCATGGCTGAGGACGTCACCGACGAGCCGCTCATCGCCCGCGACGGGTTCATGGACCTGCGCACCATCACCCCCAGCCCGCAGCGCCTGGAGCGTCTTGCCACCGATGAGCAGACCCGCCAGTGGTGGGTGGAACGAGTTACCGCCTGCTACCGCGTTCTGGAACGCACCGCTGATCTGTAACGGCTAGTGCCGTAATGATGAGGTCGTGAAGGGTAACCATAACTGAAGGAAAATGCCCTCGGCATTAGAATGGTACGGTGACTGAAAACCGCTCAACCCCCGCCATGCTCACCGCAGTATCCGTGCTCGACTCGCTGATTCGTGCCGGTATGCGGCATGTTGTCGTGTCTCCGGGATCCCGTAGTGCACCTCTTGCGTACGCTATTGCCGCCGCCGCCGCTGAAGCCGGTGCCCTGATTGCGCATGTGCGCGTGGACGAGCGAAGTGCAGCCTTTACCGCCCTGGGTATTGCGAAGGCATCCGGCCAGCCGGTGGGTCTGGTGTGCACCTCCGGTACGGCTCTGGGCGAGTACATGCCCGCTGTCATGGAGGCGTACCACGCCGGCGTGCCCCTGGCGGTACTGAGCGCGGACCGTCCGGAGCGTCTGCGCGGTAGCGGCGTGAATCAGACGACCCGCCAGGCGAGTTTCTTCCATCCTTTTGTGCGTGCTGAAGCTGATTTGACCTCCTACCCCGAGCAGGTGGAGGGTGAGCAGACTCAGGCTTTTGCCGCCTGCCTGAATGCGCTGACCGGTCGTAGTGCCGAGCATTGGCGCAAGCAGTCGACGGAGCCGATTGGCCCGGTGCACCTGAACATTTGTTTTGATACGCCGCTGACCCCCTCTGGCCGTTTTGCGCAGATGCTGCCGCAGTGGGCGCAGAGCCTGCTGGAAGATTACGACCCGCAGGCTGAGGGTCGCGCCCGCGCCGCCCGCGCCGAGGGTTCCGGGCTCTCCAGCGCCGAGCAGCGTTGGCTTCTGGATTCTTTGGAGGCGCAGGCGGACCTTGCGGAGTTCACCCCGGCGCACCGCACCGTGGTGGTTGCCGCTGACGGTGCCGGCGAGTTTGCGGCGGAGTTCGCGCGCGTGCTGAACCTGCCGCTGTTTGCGGAGCCTTCCTCCGAGGCGCGCCACGGCGCAACCTCGATTCCTCACTACCCGCAGCTGCTCGGCGATGAGTCTTTCGTGCCCGCCGCGCAGATTGAGCGTGTGGTGCTCTTCGGCCACCCGACGCTTTCGCGCCCGATTACGGCACTGCTGGAACGCGAAGATATTCAGTGCGCGTTCTACGCCCCACGCCGCGCCAGCTGGTACGAGCCGGGTGCTCGCTCCTTCGTGGAGCTGTCGACCCCGCGCGAGCTCGCCGAGTTTGCGAGCGCCTCCACTGTGCCCGCTGATGAACTCGTTGACGGACTCAGCTGGCTGGATCAGTGGGTTGAGCCCGCCCACGAGCTACAGGATGAGTGCCTGGGCGCCATTGCCGCCTACGAACACCCGGGTGCTGAGAGCTCGGTTGACTACACCGATTACCGCAACCGCACCGCTGGCCGCTCCTACGCCCGCCGCGTCTGGAAGGATGCGGTGGCTCAGCGTCGCCTCATGGTGTTGGGCTCCTCTAACCTGGTGCGTGATTTGGATGCGGCAGCCCCCGCCCTGGGTGAGCCCGCCCCCGCACGCGTGTTCGCCAACCGCGGTCTTGCCGGTATTGACGGCACGATTGCGACCGCTATTGGTGTGTCCCTGTCGGGCTACTACCCCGCCGGCGTGGATGAGAACTCCCGCCCGGTCGTTGGTGGTGCCGCCCTGCCGGTGACCCTGCTGTGCGGCGACCTGACCTTCCAGCACGATGTTTCCTCACTAAACCTGCCGAACACGGAGCTTCTGCCCGAACTGCGCGTTGAGGTCTTTGACGATGCCGGCGGCGGTATTTTCACGACCCTTGAACACGGTGATATGGCTCGTCAGGAGCAGTTTGCCGCCGCTGTAGACCGCTTCTTCACGGTCGCTGCCGCCCCGAACACTGATTTGGCTCGTATGGCTGCTGGGTTTGGTACCGAATCGGGCATTGAGGTGCGCATTCACACACCCTAAAGCCGTTTCTAAGGTTGCAGGCTAAGCCCCCTGGGCAGGGTTGACCGATATACTGAAAACTACCTGTGCCGTAGCCTTCCGTGGCTGAATCTAGCCGGTCGTAGCGGTTTCACTCACCGCTGCCTTCGCGTTTTTCTGCGCGCCTGCTGATGCAAGGCACCCTATCTATCATTTATTGACATTCACGCTCTCACCGCTAACGCATACCGCACGCGACCCGAGGTTTTACCCCGGTGAGCCCGGTACATGCGGCGGGCGTTGCTCCCAAGGATTCTCATGAGCTCACTCGATATTATTGTTGCTGTCCCCTCCGGAGCCGGTTGGGTTCCTGTACACGCCATGGCGGAGCTTCTCGCCCGCTACACCGGCGGCACCGTACACACCGTGGATGTGGGCGCATCCCTCAGCAAGGAAACGAAGCTTCTGGCGCGTCTGCCCCGCCTCAAGGGCGGTTCCAATCGTTGCCTGGTGATTGCTTCTGATCCCGGTCAGCTGTACGCCATTTCGCAACGTTCCTTCGCCTTCCGTCGCTACGGCGCGATTTATGGCTGGGTGATTGATAGCTTCTGGGATGACCGTATTCCCGCGGTGGCTAAGTCCTCCACCTACGACCGTATTTTCGTTGCGGACGTTGATGACGTTCAGCCCTGGACTGCCGCGGGCGTGAAGAACCCCGGCGTTCTGCCCTGGGGTGCGGATGTTTGGAGCAAGTTCAGCGACCGTCTGGCTACTCTGGGCTCAAAGAGCACCGACCTGCTGCGCGTGGGCCGTCAGCCCGCCGCCTACGAAGATGACGAGGCGACTGCCGCCCTCGCCGGCGAGCTGGGCCTGAGCTTTGAGGGCCGCCCGCCCTTCGGCGCGAACGACCGCGAGTCGGCTCAGCACCTGCAGGATTCGCTGAACCGCGCGAAGTTCCTGCTGGCATTCTCCACTTCGGTCAGCCCGGCACCGTACACTCACCCGACCAAGGAGTACATCACCGGCCGTTGGACCGATGCCCTGGCTTCGGGCGTGACCGTGGTCGGCAAGGTACCGAACACCACCACCGTGCGTGAAATCCTTTGGGATGGCGCGACCATCGACATTGATCACGCGGATGCTCGCGCGGGCCTCGCGCAGGTTGCTGAGGCCGCCTCCCGCTGGACCCCGGAGCAGGGTGAGCAGCAGATTCGTCAGGCTCTGCAGCACCTGGATTGGCGTCACCGTTTCGTGCAGCTTTGCGAGGCAATGGGTGAAGTCCCGGCTTCTTTGAAGGCTGATTGCGAGGCAATGCGCGCCCAGTACGTTCAGCGCTAAAAAACGTCACCTCGCTGAAGACATGCAGATGAAGACATGTAGCAGCTGAGGGTATATAAAAGGTGAGGGCTGGTTTCTATCACAGAAACCAGCCCTCACCTGTATTTATACCCCATGAGGCATATTGCATACGGGGTTTAGTACGATGCCTGACCCAGAGTAATCGGACCCGTGAAACCACTGGTATCCGGGTGCTCCGAATCGAGGTACGCCGCCACCGGTGCGTTCTCCAGCTGAGCCAATCGATCCAGCAGGAAGCGAGTCGCACCCGGCGCATACGGCAGCTTATACATTGCCGCGGTAGTTGCTTCATCCTCACGGTCCAGAGTGGAGGAACGAATCGACTCAATAGCGGTCACCATGGTGTTACGCTCACGCTCCACAAAGGTGCGGTCCACCGGCTCACCATTACCGGGCACAAACACACGGTAGCGATCAAATTCGAGCACGGCACCGAGAGTATCAATCCAGCGATCCGGGAAGGAATCCTCGAAGTAGGGGTCGGTACCCTCTTCAATCAGACCGCCCATGAAGAGCACATCTTCAATGCCGACCAGAATGTCACCGTCGGTGTGGCCGGGACCCATGTACATGAGGGTTGCGCTACGCTCACCCAGGTCAATGGGGGTGAAGGTAATACCGTCACCGCTATTGGCGACCAGGCGGTTGGGAACAATAATATTGGTGGCTGCACCCTGGTGGTGTGCCATTTCCGGTTCGAGCGTCTCGACGTAGGGACGCTGCGCCTCACCGTATTTACGAATTGCACGCGCGGCGCGAGGATGCGCCCAGAATTCTTCGGCACCCATTGCCGCGAAAACATCGTTACCGAAGAAACGCTCATAGTGACCGTGAGTGTTTACGACGGTGATAGGAAGGCGCGTGAGACGGCGAACCTCATCATAGATTTCGGTTGCCTGACGGGGACCTGCGCCGGTATCCACGACAAGTGCCCGTTCCAGTCCGAGGACCAGTCCGGTGTTCAGTCGGTAGTTGTCGGTCGCAATACGGTACACGCCGTCTGCGAGTTCAATAGTACGAGCCATAGATACAACCCTACTGTAATTTTTGGCGACTGAGGGGCTATTCGGGCTTCTGGAGAACATATTTTTGCACTATTGCACGCTTCTAAGGGGATGAAAGTGCATCATTCTGCATAATTCAGCCTCTACGGACAGCTGATACGTGATGCTTGACAACCTCCACAGATTGATTAGGAGGGTAGCGCGTTCCTCCTGCTAGTCCAGCGCCGGTTAGGAGCCAGTGAGCAGTCAGTGAGGAGCCCGTGGGAATCTGAGCAGGAACCAGAAATTCGCGCCCTATAGGATAGGAGTATGACTTCTTCCTCTAGCCCTTCCTCTGCTCAGCCTGTAACTCAGCCGTTCCCCAGCGGCACCGGACGCTACGCCCCCTCCCCCTCGGGTGATTTGCACCTGGGTAATTTGCGTACCGCCATTTTGGCATGGGCTATGGCGCGCCGCGGTGGCAAGTCCTTCTATTTGCGTGTGGAGGATTTGGATCGCGTGCGCCCGGGTGCTGCGGAGCGTCAGATTGCTGATTTGGCGGCTCTGGGTTTGGATTGGGAGGCGAGCCCCGGCGCCTCGGCAGAGCGTATTGAGGGTAGCGAAAGCACCGAGGGCAAGGAAGCAGGCGTACTGTATCAGAGCACGCGCCTTGCCGCCTATGAGCAGGCGGTTCAACAGCTACGCGAGGCGGGACTCGTCTACGAGTGTTTCTGTACTCGCCGCGAAATTCAGGAGGCCTCAAGCGCCCCGCACGGTGCACCGGGCGCCTACCCGGGTACTTGCCGCGACCTAAGCGAGGACCAGCGGGAGGAGCGCCGCACCCAGCGTCCGCCGGCTCTGCGCCTGCGCGCCGAGTGCGCGAGCTACACCGTGCAGGATGATTTTTACGGCGCATACACCGGCCTGGTGGATGATTTTGTGCTGGTGCGCAATGACGGAACCTACGCCTACAACCTGACCTCCGTGGTGGATGATGCCTTTGTGGGCGTTGAGCAGATTGTGCGCGGCGATGATCTGTTGCCTTCTGCGCCCCGCCAGTCGTATTTGGCGCAGCTTTTGGGTTTGACGCAGCCGCGTTACGCGCATGTGCCGCTGGCGCTGAACGAGGAGGGCAAGCGCCTGGCGAAGCGTGACGGTGCGGTGACTCTGCCGCAGTTGCGTGAGGCGGGCGTTGAAATCCCTACGATTTTGGGGTGGATTGCCGCATCTATTCCGGTGTATAACGCCGATGGCTCCACCCATTCGGCGGATGTTCCGGTGCCCAATGCGGCAGCGATTTTGGAGCGTTTTGATCCGGCTCATATGGCTTCTGAGCCGTGGGTCGTGAGGGACCTCTAAACCTCTGTGACATTGTTTTGTAACAGTTCAACACTCCGAACGGCTTTTAAATTTTTCGTTTAATTCGTTTTAGATGCATATGCCATTGAGCGTTTGCGTTGCTTTTCAACTACATATCTTTCACTCAAGTGCCCGAAACCCTGAAATTCAGGGATTTTTCGGGCACTTTTTCGCACACGCTCCCACAATGACCCACGTGTACGACCATGGATTTTACACAGAAAATACATATTTATTCCATAGATCCTCACCCCTAAGCGTCAAATAGACTTTATTTTCAGTCCTTCAAAGCCTAGACTGTATCCTATGCCACTCATAAAGTTATGGGGTAGCGCATAAATACACACAGGCGCACACTACCACCAGGAGAGAAGGAACATTATGGCCGCGAGTACATACCAGGTCATCGCGCTGGCGATTTATTTTGTTGCCATGATCGCAATCGGCCTATGGGCAAATAGCAAGAACAACAGCCTCGACGACTATGTGCTGGGCGGGCGTCAGCTCTCCCCCACCGTCGCCGCACTCTCAGCGGGCGCCTCCGACATGTCCGGTTGGCTCCTCATGGGTCTGCCCGGCGCCGTCTACCTCAGCGGCCTCTCCCAGGCATGGCTCGCCGTCGGCCTGACCATCGGCGCATGGTGCAACTGGACGTTCGTGGCACCGCGACTGCGTAGCTACACCGAAGTAGCAGGCGACGCAGTGACCGTCCCAGTCTTCCTGAGCAACCGCCTCCATGACACCAAGCGCGTGCTGCGCATCGTCTCCGGTGTCGTGATTCTGGTATTCTTCACCTTCTACGTCTCCTCCGGTATGGTGTCCGGCGGTCTGTTCTTCAAGTCCTCCTTCGGTCAGGAATACCACACCGGTATGCTCCTGTTGGCAGGCATTACCGTGTTCTACACCTTCTTCGGCGGCTTCATGGGCGCGTCCTACACCGACATGGTTCAGGGTCTGCTCATGCTCGCAGCACTGATTGCCGTTCCGGTCGTCACCATCATTGACCTCGGCGGCGTGGGCCCCGTGGTTGAGTCCATCAGCCAGGTACGCCCCGACGCACTGAGCATCTTCGCGGGTACCACCTTCGCCGGTATTGTTTCATCCCTCGCATGGGGTCTGGGCTACTTCGGTCAGCCGCACATTATTGTGCGATTCATGGCAATGCGCACCCCCGCTGACGCCAAGTCCGGCCGCCGCATCGGCATCAGCTGGATGGTCCTGACCGTGTTCGGCGCACTGAGCGGCGCGTTCATGGGTATCGCATACTTTGCACGCCACCCCGAGGCGTCCCTCACCAACCCGGAAACCGCTGAGTCGGTCTTCCTGGACCTCGCCCAGATTCTGTTCCACCCCCTCATTGCGGGCCTAATTCTGGCTGCGGTTCTGGCGGCAATTATGTCCACCCTCTCCTCGCAGCTGATTGTGTGCTCCTCCGCTCTGGTGGAGGACCTCTACGGCATCTTCTCCTCGAAGAAGCTCAGCGCCGGCAAGTCCCTGTGGCTCGGCCGTGCAGGCGTGGCAATCGTGGCGCTGGTCGCCGGTGCCCTGGCATGGAACCCCAACAGCTCCATTCTGCAGCTGGTCGCATTCGCTTGGGCTGGCTTCGGTTCGGCATTCGGCCCGACCGTTCTGCTCTCCCTCTACTGGCGTAAGCTGACCACCCAGGGTGCACTGGCCTCCATGATTACCGGCGCCGTTGTGGCATTCGCATGGGGCCAGAGCCCCATGAAGTCTGTGCTCTACGAAATGGTTCCCGGCTTCGCTTCGGCGCTGCTTGTCGCCATCGTGGTTTCGCTCATGACCTACAAGAAGAACGACGCCATTGACGAAGAGTTCGACCGCGCGGTTGAACTCGCCAAGGTCAAGTAAAGAGTCTCTTCCCCAAGGCTCGGGCCGCACACACGCGGTCCGGGCCTTGGTCTGTTTATAGGGTCTTAACCTGCCAAGATACAGGTATGAGCGCAAGGACAGAGACCCTTCCCCACGCATCATATTCTGCTATTGGAATATTATGCCGAGCGTGCTTCGTTCCCCGGCCTCGACGAGCCGCACCGCGGGCACCGTAAAATAGGGTCTATGACTGCACAACTTCCCGAAAAGGTCTCGGACATCTTCAACCCCGCCGACTGGCGCGTCGTTGAGGGCTTCGAGGACTTCACCGACATCACCTACCACCGCCAGGTTGAGCGCGACGAAAACGGCGAGATTCTGCGCGATCTGCCCACCGTGCGCATCGCCTTCGACCGCCCCGAGGTCCGCAACGCATTCCGCCCGCACACCGTGGACGAACTCTACCGCGCCCTCGACCACGCCCGCATGACCTCCAACGTGGGCACCGTACTGCTCACCGGCAACGGCCCCTCCCCCAAGGACGGCGGCTGGGCCTTCTGCTCCGGCGGCGACCAGCGCATCCGCGGCCGCGACGGCTACCACTACGCCAGCGGCGACACCGCAGAAAGCATCGACCCGGCACGCGCGGGCCGCCTGCACATCCTGGAGGTGCAGCGCCTCATCCGTACCATGCCCAAGGTCGTTATCGCCCTGGTCTCCGGCTGGGCAGCCGGTGGCGGTCACTCCCTGCACGTGGTGGCCGACCTGACCATCGCCTCCGAAGAGTACGGCAAGTTCAAGCAGACCGACGCGACCGTCGGCTCCTTCGATGCGGGTTACGGTTCGGCGCTGCTCGCCCGCCAGGTGGGCCAGAAGTTCGCCCGCGAAATCTTCTTCCTCGCCAAAGAATACGACGCCCAGCGCATGTACGAAATGGGCGCGGTCAACGACGTCGTTCCCCACGCAGAGCTCGAGAACAAGGGCCTGGAATACGCGGCGCACATTGCTCGCCAGTCCCCGCAGGCAATCCGCATGCTCAAGTACGCCTTCAACCTGCCCGACGACGGCATGCTCGGCCAGCAGGTCTTCGCTGGTGAGGCAACCCGCATGGCATACATGACCGACGAGGCTGTGGAGGGCCGCGACGCGTTCTTGCAGAAGCGTGACCCGGACTGGTCCAACTACCCCTACTACTTCTAAGAGACAGCCCCTTCTACAGAAGTAGTTTCAGATGCATAGGCTCGGAGCCGGATTCAACCCTGAGAACCTCAGCTAAGAATCCGGCTCCGGCGCATTTGATGCCGCCCCTCTCTTTTTCCCCGCCCCGGCATATGACACCGGCGCATAACAGCACGCAGCCGCTACCAACAGCCGCTAAGGATTTAGCCATGATGAACACCCCCGTACCCGGGCTCATGCCCTCCCCCGCCCCGCAGGAGGCTGCCCTGCACCCGCAGGCGGTACAGGTGCGCGCCGACCAGCCCGCCGACCCGCACACCATGCTGGGCGCCTTTGAGCAGCTACTGGGCAGGTACGCGGCGGATGCGGGCGCGGCTGCGGAGCCTATTGCCCTGGTGGTGGGCACCTCCGGATCCACCGGAACCCCCAAACGCACCGCACTGACCGTAGGCGCCCTTGCCGCCAGCGCGGTAGCCACCGAGAACTTTTTTGAGGCGAACGCTGACGCCGCCTCGCAGTGGTTGCTGGCTCTTCCCGCGCACTATATTGCCGGTGCGCAGGTGCTCGCCCGCTCCGTGCTCGCCGGGACCTCCCCGGTCATTGCCCGCTCCGTGACCGAACCGGTGCACTTTACCCCGGAGGTATTCCTGCAGGCGGTTGAGCGAATGAGCTCGGCACGCCGGTTTATCTCCCTGGTGCCCACCCAGCTACATAAGCTCCTTGAAAGCGCGGACACTGACCCGTCCCTGGGTACCGAGATTCACGAGGCGCTTGGCTCCTTCACCGGAATCCTGCTCGGAGGCGCCCCCGCCAGCGCCGACCTGCTCGCTGCCGCCACCGCCCTGGGGCTGAACACGGTGACCACCTACGGTAGTGCCGAAACCGCCGGTGGATGCGTCTACTCCGGCTCTGTTCTGCCCGGCGCGCGGGTGGAGCTCGTGCCTGAAGAAGGCATGCCCGCCGTGCCAGATATTGAGGGGAAGCCCGCACAGGTGGGCCGTATTTGGATCAGCGGCGCGCACCTCGCCAGCGGCTACATTGGCGACGCCGCCCGCACCGCCGAGCACTTCTTCACCGCCGCCGACGGCACCCGCTGGTACCGCACCGACGACTACGGTCTATTAGCTCCCGACAGCAACGAGAACTGTAGCGAGCCGCGCCTGCAGGTGCTCGGCCGTAGCGACGACGTCCTCATCAGCGGAGGCGTAAAAATCTCCGCCCGCGCCGTAGCGACCGTCCTCGAAGAGCACCCCGCCGTACGCGAAGCCTGCGTCATCGGCCTACCCGATGCCCGCTGGGGCACAGCCATTGCCGCAGCGGTCACGCTGGTGCCTTCTGCCGATGCCGCGGCTGCGCCTACCGAGAATAGCCCCACCCTGAACGAAGAACTCTGCGCCCTGCTACGTGCCCGCTGCGCCGAAAAGCTCGGTGCCCCCGCCGCACCCAAGCAGCTGAGCATCCTGCCGGATTTCCCGCTCACCAGCACCGGCAAGCCGGACCGCGCAGAAATATACAGTATCCTGGACAGAGACTATCGTCAGGGCTAAAGCAGGCTCCTCCGCGGGTTTTCACCCCGTACACGCAGCCGCCCGCATGCCCTGACCGTCATCATCACAACCCGTCACGCACAACACCCACGCATCATACGTATTTAGACCCGGAAGGAACCCCCGTGGCAACTGCCGCCCAATGGATTGAAGGCGCTCGCCTGCGTACCCTGCCGCTCGCCGTCGCCCCCATTATTGCCGGCTCAGCTGCCGCCTACGAGATCAACGAATTCAAGCCGCTCTACGCGTTCTTGGCGTTCCTCGTCGCGTTCTTCCTGCAGGTCGGCGTGAACTACGCCAACGACTACTCCGACGGTATCAAGGGCACCGACGAAGACCGCGTGGGTCCGCTACGCCTCGTCGGTTCCGGCGTGGCAAGCCCCCGCTCCGTCAAGTTTGCCGCCTTCGCCTGCTTCGGTCTAGCAATGCTTGCCGGTCTTGCCCTGGTGGCTCTGGCAAACCAGTGGTGGTTCCTGGCGATTGGTGCCTCCAGCGTCTTCGCGGCGTGGGGCTACACCGGCGGCAAGCACCCCTACGGCTACATGGGCCTGGGTGACGTGTTCGTCTTCGTCTACTTCGGTCTGGTCGCGACCCTGGGCACCCTCTACACGCAGGCGCACACCCTGACCCTGCTCGGCTGGGTTGGCGCTATCGGCATCGGTCTGATTTCCTGTGCGCTGCTCATGGCGAATAACGTACGTGACATTCCCACCGACATTGAGGCGGGCAAGCTGACCATGGCGGTCCGCCTGGGCGAACGCTGGTCGCGCATCACCTACATCGTGGAGATGGCGCTGGCCCTGGGTCTGGGCGTGCTCCTGCTCGATGAGAACCCCTGGTTCCTGCTGATTTTCCTGCTGGTCGGCCCGACCATTCACTCCTGCGTGACCGTGTGGACGCGCGGCGGCCGCGAGCTGATTCCCGTGCTCAAGCAGGCGGGTATTGTGGCGCTCGTGTACTCCGTGATTCTTGCCCTCGCCGTGTGGCTGGGTTCGCTGGATATTATTAGCCACGAGGTTCAGGTGTTCACCGGCTACTAAGACCGGCTACTAAGCCGACGTACAAATCTGCACCGGATTGCCGCGCCATTACGCCGTTGGCGGGCACCCGGTTCACAGTTCCGCAATAACGCGGCGGTATGTCATAGTAGTGCTTATGATTCGAGCCATGCTGATAATTGGCGGCGCCGCCCTCATCGTGGGGCTGACCCTCTACACCCTCTTGGACGCCGTCCGCACCCCCGCACACGAGGCGCGAACCCTGCCCAAGTGGCTGTGGGTTCTCGTCACCCTGCTCTTCCCCGTGGTGGGCCCGCTCATGTGGCTTATCCTGGGCCGCCCCAAGGAACAGCTAGCAGCACAGCCCGTGGCAGGCGGTCCTCGCCCCGGCTTCGGTCAGCGACGCAACACCCCGGCGCCCTCGGTCTCTTCCCCCGACGATGATGAAGAGTACCTGCGCTGGCTCAAAGCAAAAGCGGAACGCGAACGCCGCAGCCGCGAGGCAGAATCGAACAACAAGCAGGGTTCTGATCATAAGGATTCCGAGCGTAAGGATCCTGAGGACGGCACCCCGAATCAGGGTAACGGGCAGAACTAGTCAGGACAGCTAGACTTGCAGCTCGTGCGCCCCTCAAGGTTTACAGCAAGAGGCTGTGAGCACATCCGTAACGGATGGGCTCACAGCCTCTTTTCTATGCTCAAAAACAGCTTTAGGGATTAGCTACCGGGCAGCTGAATCACGCCACCGTACAGCGGCGCGGCAGGCTCCGAATACTCCACAAAACGCGGCATCTCATGCTCAAAATCAGTGGTGCTAAACGCCAGAGTCGTAATCGACGCCAGGTTGCACTCACGCGCGCGCGGGTCATGCTGCAGCATGCGGCCCTCAACACCCAGGCGAGTAATCCAAATCGGCAGCTGATGCGACACAATAATCGCCTCCGCACCCTCGCCGCCGCGCTCGTAGGCGGTACGCGCCGCATCCTGAACAGCCGCAGCCATACGGCGAATCTGATCCAGGTACGACTCACCCCAGGAGGGGCGCGCCGGGTTGTACAGCTTAGTCCAGTGACGCGGGTTCTTCAGCAGCTCCTGCGCGTTCACGTGCAGACCCTCAAAGTAGTTATCCGCCTCAATGACGCGCTCATCCGGCTGCGCGGTCAGACCCAGCAGTTCCTCAACCGGGGCGGCAGACTCACGGGTACGCTGCAACGGCGAACAGACCAGATGCACAAAACGGGCGCCGCGCTCAGCACGAGCCGCGAACTCCTCCGCGCTCAGACGCACCATCTGCTGGCCCTTATCGGACAGACGGTAGCCGGGCAGACGGCCGTACACGATACGCTCGGGGTTGTGCACCTCGCCGTGACGCATGAGGTGAACTTTAATGGTGGAAGTTTCAGTCATAATCTCAGTCTCTCAGATAGCGCGCCGCACCCCAAACAGGTGACCCCACATACGCTCTACAAAACACGGCATAAAACCCAGCCCGCAAAACTGCAGAAACGCAAAAACCCCGCCTCTCCATACGGAAGGCGGGGCAAAAGAAGTCTATTTACTTCTTGTTGCGGCGCTGGTGGCGGGTCTTACGAAGCAGCTTGCGGTGCTTCTTCTTGGACATACGCTTGCGGCGCTTCTTGATAACGGAACCCATAGGATTTCCTCACTTTACTCGTACCCGGCCGAGCCATTCGGCTCGGTAGCTACCCGGGGATATTTATACCGGTATAACCGATCCAAAACGCATTTTAGGCACAGAAATACCCTTGCGTTTTAGAGCGCTACCTACCTAGAGTACTAGGTTTACCCCCATTTTCACCATTCGAGAGCGGCTTTTCAGGAGTTTTCCCCTGAATTTCCGCTTTTCCCACGGGCATATCGAGGGTATCTCCGGGTCAAAATGGGGATTCGGCAGCCCTAACGGCGCTTCTTCTTCGACTTCTTCGAGCCCTTAGCGCGGCCATGAGACAATACCGAACCGGAAGAAGCTACAGCACCCTCAGAAGTGCTCTCCTCAGTCTGGAAGTCGGTCTCAACCGGCTCCTCAGCCGATTCCTGCGCGGGGTCCTCAGCGGGTTCTTCAACCGGCTCTTCTACAGAAGCCTTCTCAGCAGAGCTTTCCGCTGCGGATTCTTCCTCCGCTGCCGCGTGCAACGCCTTCAAACGCTCAGCGCGCTCAGCCTCGGCACGAGCCAGCGCCTCCTCATCAATGACGGGCTGGGGCTCAGGCTGGAGCTCATGCTGGGGCTCGGACTTCGTTTCAGCCTTCAGAGCCTGCTCCTTCACTGCCTGATCCTTCTCAGCGCTCTCCTGGGCTTCATCGTGCTCAGGCTCGTACACGTCCACGCCGAAGAAACGCTTCATCTTCGAGAAGATGCCGCGGCGCTCCTGCACCGGCTCCTCATGAGGAAGCTTCTCATAGGTGTCGTGGATGGTCGCAGCCGCCTCAAGGCGGGTAGGCTCAGCAGGCTGAACGGCGGGCGCCTCCTGGCGCGCAGGGGCACGCAGAACATTCTCAGCCGACTCAGTCTCCGCAGGAGCCGCAGCAGTCACAACAGCCGCAGGATGCACGGTACGGGCAGGCGCAGTCAGCACCTTGCTACGATCCACCGGCTTAATAATGGTCGCACGCACCGGAGAAATAATCTGACCGCTACGACGACGCGGAGCCGCCGTAGAAGCACGCAGAACCTTCGCGGGACCCTCAGCCTCTTCCTGCGCGTACGCGGCAGGGAGGCTCGGCAGCTGACCGCTGGGAGTCTGCGAGCTGGGAGTCTGCGAGGCGGGCGCCTGGACACCAGATACCGGAGCCGCAGAAGCGGCCGGGACGGTGCTACGGCGCGGGGTGCCGAAGCTCAGCGGCACATCCGGGCTCACCGAATGAGCGGCAGGCTGTGCGGTGGCTACGGAAGCCGCAGCAGGTGCGGGCTGAGACGCAGCGGGAATCGTACGTTCTGCCTTGTCAGAAGCAGAAATATCCGCACCAGTTGTAGTATCAGCAGAGGTATCAGTCAGCCCGAAGGAAATCTCAGACCCCGCCTCATCACCGTGGGCAACCTCGGGTTCAGACTGCGCAGACACCGCAGCAGAAACCGGAGCAGGAACCTGAGTCGGCTCATCCGGCGCCGCAACAGGAGCATCCGCGGCAGGAAGTGCCCCCACATCGGCGAAGGACGGGTCATCCTGCATCAAATCATCAAAGTCATCAGCGGCAAACTCATCCACATCAACCGGCGCAAATTCAGAAGCAATCGGCTCACCCGGCAGACCGTTCGCAGAGGTCGCTTCCTGCTCCAGGTCAATACCGGCATCGGAATACATGCCGCGCAGCTGACCAATCACCATGGAACGAGCCGTCGCAGCGTCGCCAGCCTTCAAAGCCTCCGCAATAGCGCGACTCTCAGCGCGCAGACGCTCCACAGCGCTACTCCACAGCGGCATACGGCCCACCAGCGACAGCATCGACTCAAAGCTCGGCTGACGCACCGACGCGAGCAGACCCACCAGCAGCTCATTACCGGCGCAACGCATCACCTGGTGGTGGAAAGTCAGCAGAAGCTCGAGGAAATCACGAATCGACAGGTCGAAATCTTCCATCTGCTCCAGGACCTCGTCCATCTCCGCGAAGGAGGTGGTCTTCGGGTCAATACGCGCAATCGCCCAGCTTTCCAGCAGAATACGGGTCTGCACCAGGTCACGAGTCGGGTAACGCGAGCTGGACATGTGCAGGCGCAGAGCGGCACTCGCCGCGGAAGCCGGCTCGTCACTCAGATGCACCAGAATTTCCTTGCCGCGACCGTTGTACAGCTGCACCAGATCCATATCTTCCAGGGTGCGTAGAGCCTCGCGGGTGCGGGAACGACTCACACCAATAGCGCGCGCAATTTCGCTATCGCTGGGCAGGTCCTGGCCCAGCTGAATGTTGCCCTCGAACAGTTCGTTCTCGAGCCAGCGCAGAATTTTACGATGAATAGCCACGTGAATGCGTCTTTCGGTCAATAAGGTGAGTGAGAGTGTGTGTGCTTTATACAGAGTTATGCCGGAGGTCGAACGGCGTCAGGGCGCGCTTTAGCGGCGGCGACCACGCAGGAAGCCGAAGAGACCACCGCGGTGGTTATCCTTCGCCTCGGTGCTGGTCGTCTCAGTGCTGGGGCGGTACACCGAATCGTAGGCGGGCATGGTCTGGTACTCGGGCTCCTCAGCGGAGGTTTCAGCCTTAGCAGGCTCACCCTCGACAGGCTCATCTTTGGTGAGCTCATCATTGGCAGGCTCACCCTCACCGAGTTCAGCCATCTCAGTAGCTTCTGCGGGCGAAGCTGCTTCCTCAACAGACTCAGCCTCAACAGATTCAGCCTTCACGGGCTCTTCTGCCGCGGCTTCATCCACTACGTTCTTCTCAATCACAGACTTTTCAGCGGCAGAATCCTCAGCTGCAAATTCCTTGCGGGTTGCTTCTTCCTTGACGGATTCAGCGGGTGCAACAGGCTTCTCAGCTGCACCCTTTTCGTCGGCAGCCTTTTCCTCGGCAATCTTTTCAAGCACAACAGCCTCGGGGATCACAGGGATAGGCTGAATCGAGCCACCCACAACCGCAGCGGGGTCGATGCCATAAGGCACCACAGCCGCAGGCTGAGGGAATACCACCGGCTTCTGCGCTACAACAGGCTTAGCCTCAGCAGGTGCCGCAGGGGTAGCGGCCTGAGCGGGGGTTGCCGACGCCGCGGGGGTCACCCCAGCGTCGTAACCGTAGGCTGCGGGAGTGAAGGGACGCATCGGGGTGCTATCCACTGCCTCTTCCTGCGGGGTAGGCTCAGTAGCTCCTGCCTTCTCAGCGACAGCTTCGGAAGCGGCACTCTCAGCAGCCTGCTCCGCAGGGCGCGAGTAGATGCGCGCGCTGGGGGTCAGGTACTGGGCGCGGGCGCGCTGAATGCGTGCCTGCTCGATTTCCTCGGGGGTGGGCGCCTCAACGACGAAAGTCTCAGAGCCGGTCTCATCAGCCTTCTCCGCGGTTGCGGCGGGCGCAAGCTTCTGAGCGGGTTCTTCAACTTCGGGCTTCGGAGCGCTCTTTTCAGAGGTCTTCTCGGCCGGCTTCTCGGCTGCGTGCTCAGCCGTCGCCTTATCCGAGGCAGATGCAGTCACGCCACCGGGCAGTGCCACGGGCACGTGTGCTTCGCTGGACTGACGTGCAATCTGAACGGTCTCGTTAATCCACTCGGTCACGGTGGCGAATACATCCGGGTTCAGGGAGTAGAGGCGACGTTGCCCCTCCACGGTCACGGAGACCACGTCTGCATCGCGAAGTACTTTCAGGTGCTTCGAAATGGTCGGCTGGCTCATGCCCAGCTTTTCAACCACTGCACCCACAGTGTGGGTTTGCTCAGCGAGAATACGCACAATTCGGCGGCGAGTCGGATCCGCGATGACAGAAAAAACATCAGAATGCATATAGCGATTATGACATATAAAGTGGCGCCTCAAGCTTAGAATGAGGCTGATACAGAAATTACCTTCAAAAATTCTGAAAGACCCCTGAATACTAACCTAACGTGGAGCCTTGAAAGGGGGAAAAGCATGAAGTGCCTATCACATCTAATGTTGATTTCCTGTATCTCATCCTAGGCATATGCGACCCAGCAAACCCCTCAATACTTATATAACCAATACAGAATATATAGTTTTCGTGGCTCCACCCCACAAAACCAGCCGTACGCCTTCTCCGAACTCACATATTTACCCCCGAACCACCAGACCCCCCAACCCCCTCAGCGGGCACCCGGCGCGATACACTAGAAGGCGTTAAACACAGGCTCAAACCGCCGCCCAACACATCAACACACCAACACCCAGACACCCACTGAAGGAGGCGCATGGGACGCATACTCCGCCGCACCCGGCGCCGACACCACCACCCCCAGGGCCAGCTCAACCGCCGCTGGGACACCCTCAGCGGTGCCACCTCCGAACCGCAAAAGCAGCAGGTTCGCCGAAGCCGCCGCGACCGCCTCGAAGCTGAAAAGCTCAGCATCCTCACCAGCGTGCCCGGCATCGATCTTGACCGTCTGCCTACCCTACGTGACCACGAAGACCCCAAGACTCAGCGCAAACGAACCCCACTAGAGTTCAACCAGAAGACTCTCGAACGCTTCCGCGACTTCATTGATTCCTCAGTTCTGGCGTCTCCCTCACGCACCGCAATCGGTGCCTTCTTTCTAGTCATCATCTTCTTCACCATCATGCTGTCCCTGCCGATTTCTTCGGCAGACGGGCAGCGCGTCGCGCTACACCACGCGGTCTTCACCTCAACCAGCGCGGTCACCGTGACCGGTCTGACCACCGTCTCCACAGCAGATCAGTGGTCAACCTTCGGTCAGGCAATGATTCTTCTCGCCTGCCAGGTGGGTGGCCTGGGCACGCTGACCATCACCTCCCTGCTGGCGCTGGCTATCGGCCGCAAAATGGGTCTGCGCACCAAACTCATCGCCCAGGAAGACCTGAATATTAGCCGACTCGGCGAGGTCGGCGGCATCGTCAAAGCGGTGGCGTACGCGTCTTTCTCCATCGAAGCGTTCATTGCAATGCTCCTCACCCCACGATTCCTCGCGCTCGGTGAAGCACCACACGAGGCCCTGTGGCACGGCATTTTCTACGCCGTCTCTGCCTTCAACAACGCCGGATTCACCCCGCACTCAGACGGTATCGTGCCCTACGGCCACGATCTCTTCCTGCTCGTGCCCATCTGCATCGCGGTGTTCCTCGGCTCGCTCGGCTTCCCCGTGTTCATTGCGATTCAGCGCAACCCCTTCCGCCCCTCACACTGGCAGCTCACCGCAAAACTGACCATGGTCACCACCCTCTTCTTCTTCGGTTTTGGTGCCTTCTTCTGGGGTCTTTTCGAATGGAATAACCCCGCAACCATCGGTTCCTACTCTCCCGGCGATAAAATCCTCAACGCCATCTTCGCCTCCGTGATGATGCGTTCAGGCGGGTTCAACCTGGTCGATATGAGTAGCATTACGCCCGTCTCCACCTTGCTGACGGACACGCTCATGTTCATTGGTGGCGGCTCCGGCTCGACCGCAGGCGGCGTGAAGGTCACCACCATCGCGGTCATTGCCCTGTCGATTCTTGCCGAGGCGCGAGGTGATCAGAAGGTCGTAGCGTTCAATCGCACCATCCCCGAATCCTCTCTGCGCATTGCCATCTCTGTGATTGTTATGGGTGCTACCGTGGTAGCTGTTGGCGCCGCATCGATTCTTATCATCAGCGGCGCAGATCTCAAAGAAGTCATCTTCGAGGTCATCTCCGCCTTCGCGACCTGCGGCCTCTCGAACGGCCTCTCCGCCAGCCTACCTCCGGCAGGCGTATACGTGCTCAGCGGCCTGATGCTCATTGGCCGTGTGGGCACCACAACCGCCGCGACCGGCCTGGCGCTGCGTTCACGCCGCCGCCTCTACAAGTTCCCCGAAGAAAGGCCCACCATTGGCTAGTGCACATAACGCCCCCGTCCTCGTGATTGGTCTGGGACGCTTCGGCTCCGCGGTGGCGGCCCAGCTGCGCCTGCAGAACAAGGAGGTCCTTGCTATTGAGAAGGACCCCGAGCTGGTGCAGAAGTGGTCCGGCGTGCTGACCCACGTGGTCTCTGCGGATGCGACCGATATCGACACCCTGCACCAGTTGGGTGCGGACGATTTCGGGTCCGCTGTGGTGGGTGTGGGCACCTCCGTTGAGGCGTCCGTGCTGATTACCGCGAACCTCGTGGACATTGGTGTGGAGCGTATTTGGGCGAAGGCTATTACCCCCGCGCACGGCAAGATTCTGGAGCGTATTGGCGCGCACCACGTGGTCTACCCGGAGGCGGACGCCGGCCGCCGCGCCGCACACCTGGTCTCGGGTCGACTGCTGGATTACATTGAGTTTGATGACGACTTCGCGATTGCGAAGATGCGCCCGCCGAAGGAAACCCACGGTTTCACTCTGGCGGAGTCGGATATCCGATCCAAGTACGGTGTGTCCGTGGTCGGTATTAAGTCCCCCGGTGAGGATTTCACCTACGCGGATGCGACCACCCGCATTCACTCGCGTGACATTCTGATCGTGTCCGGTCAGGTGGATCTGATCGAGCGTTTTGCGGCGCGACCCTAAGAGAGCTTTTCCTCGCCTGTTGCTTTTGAACAGCCCGCGATTGAGGAACCCGCAAATAGACATAGAAAAACAGCCTCTTCCCGTTCTGTCGGGAGGAGGCTGTTTTTCTGTAGTTTCACCTAGTCAGAGGGATGCTACCAGACGGTATTAGTTCCCGCCGATTAGTCCTCGTCAGCGGTGTACAGCTGGCTCATTTCCGCCGAACGTGCCGCGCAGGCGCGCATCGCTTCCTCGGTCAGCTGGAAGAGGCCACCGTCCACGAAGGTGTTCAGCGCACGCTCGGTGGTGCCGTTCGGGCTGGTCACGGCGCGGCGCAGGGCGGGCGCATCCGGGTTGGTGTCGAGCAGGTAGCCCGCGCCGGCAACGGTTGCGCTGGCGAGCTTGAGGGCGGTGTCTGCGTCCAGGCCGAGCTTCTCGCCGGCGGTTGCCATCGCCTCCGCGAGCAGGAACGCGTATGCCGGGCCAGAACCGGAGACAGCGGTGACCGCATCCATCTGATCCTCGCGAACCTCAACGACCAGACCGACGGTACCCAGGACCTCTTCGACGAGCTTCTTCTGCTCATCCTTCACGGAGTCGGTGGTGGAGATAGCGAGCACGCCCTTGCCCACGGAGGAGGGGGTGTTCGGCATACAGCGAACAATGGGCTGACCTGCAGGAAGGCACGCGGCGAGGGTTTCGAGGGTCACGCCAGCGGCAACGGACACCACAACAGCGTTCGGCGCGAGGGCGGGTGCAATGTCGCGGGCAAGCTCGACAATGCCGTAGGGCTTCACGCCGAGCAGCACGACGTCTGCGTGGGCGGTTGCCTTGTGGTTACCGTCAGCTTCGCCGCCGGTGGTGATGATTTCTACCCTGTCGCCGAGGCGCTTGGCGAGGGCGGCACGAGATTCTTCGCTACGCACGGTAGCGCGGATGTGGGCGGGGTCGTGGCCTGCAGCGAGCAGACCTGCGGCGATAGAGCCGTTCATGGAGCCGGTGCCGAGAAAAGCAATAGTTGCGGTCATCGTTGATCCTTCCTAATGGGGTGCCTGCGCCGGGTGCCGGCAGGCGTACCGCCGGTGTGTTCCGGGGGCTACGGTTCGGTGCGCGGCGGGCGCGTGGAGGCGTACCCTTCCAGCATAGCGGGTGCGGCTATGGGCATGTGACCTGGCTCGTGCTTCTTCCGGGTTTTCTGGGTGGCGGCTTCACTCTGCACGCCCCATGTACCGCGCCCCATGCGCCGGGCTCAGCTTCCCACCCTGCGGCCTGCCCATAAGCCGCCAAAAGTGCAGGCGTAGAATGAAAGCAACTTCAACCGCGGCAGTTTGTGCCGGGCATGAGGCCTTCAACAACACACAGCACGCAACACCCCCCTCTTTCTATGTTTTCTCATACTGGTTCTTCCTCGAATTCTTCCCCGAATAGCCCGCAGAATCCTGCTGGTTCCCGCTCTTTTTTGTTTCGCCTCCTTCTGGTGTTGACCCTTGCCGCGCTGGTCACGGGCGTGTTCAGCGGCCTGGGCGCGATTGTTCTGCATTATGTTCTGGATTTTATGCAGGAGCTAACTTTCGGTCAGGCTGAGGGACATCACCCGATGGTCACTGACGGCGCTGACCCGGCGCGGCGTGCCCTGGTGCTGGCGGCTTTGGGGCCGTTTGTGGCGCTGGTTTGGTATTACCTGCAGTCGGGCGGTCGGCGTGTGGTCGGTGTGAAGTCGCAGATTGCGGGTGCTACTGAGGAGGATCGTGCGCCGTCGCTGTGGCGGCAGATTTCGCATTCGGTGATTCAGATTGTTGCGGTGGGTGCGGGTTCCCCGGTGGGTAAGGAGGTCGCGCCGCGTGAGCTGGGTGCGCTGGCTGCGGGTCGGTGCGCGCGTTTTCTGGAGCGTGTGGGTGGTACCCGCCCGGATGGTTCGCTGCTGCTGGGTGATCGTGAGCGTCGCCTGCTGGTGGCGGCGGGTGCGGCGTCCGGTTTGGCGGCGGTGTATCAGGTGCCGATTGGTGGCGTGGTGTACCTTGTGGAGGCGATGGCTGTTGGTCTGAGCCTGCGGTCGCTGTATGTGGGTGCGGTGACGGTGTGGACGGCGACGGTCACGGCGAATCTGGTGATTGTCAATGAGCCGACGTACCCGGTGCCGCAGCTTCCGTTGGATGCGACGACGCTGACGGTGGCGGCGCTGACGGGTGTGGTGTTGACTCCGTTGGCGTTGGGTTTTAGGGCGTTGTCGCAGCGTGCGGAGAAGTTGAAGGCGAAGGACCGTTCTCTTCTGTGGCGTATTCCTGTGGCGTTTGCGCTGGTCGCGGTGGTTTCGCTGTGGCTTCCGGAGATTCTGGGGAATGGTCGTCTGCTGACTCAGCACACGTTTAATGTGTCGCTGGATACGGCGGCGGACGGCTTGTCTGCGGCGGCGGCAGTGTATGTGTTGGCGTTGTGCGTGGCGAAGGCTGCCGTGGTGTTGTTGAGCCTGCGTTCGGGTTCGTATGGCGGTACGTTGACGCCGGGTTTGGCGTTGGGTGCGGCGGCTGCGTTTTGTGTGGCGGCGCTGGTGCTGTGGGTGTTCCCTGCTTTGGGCGGGGTGCCGGGTGGCGCGTCGATGGTGTTGTATGCGGCGGCGTTGACGGGTACGGCGGCGTTTTTGGGTGTGTCGATGAATGCGCCGCTGTCTGCGTTGACGTTGTTGATTGGTTTTACGGGTCAGGGCGCGAGTGCGTGGCTGCCGATGGCGGTTGCGGTGGGTACGGCGGTGCTGACGCGCTGGGCGTGGACGCGAGTGTTCGGCTCTAAGAAGTAGCTTTCAGAAATAGGAGCGGCCCCGGATGCGTGTGTGCGTCCGGGGCCGCTTTTTAGACCGAGGTTTTCGATAGGTTAGTGCCTTCACCGTAGGTCTTTAACCCGCAGCGAAGACACTAACCTATCGATTTTTCCCTTAACCTATCGGCTATTCCTTTGCCCCGCCGCCACTCCCCTAGATTGCTGTTCATTCTTTTGGTCTGCAGTCCTCTCCCCTGGTCTACTACTGGGATTCTTCTACCGAGGAACACCCGCCACTATATGTAAATTCTTTGCGTGCAGGTACTTATTTGATACATAAAGCATTGAGGTATTCGTATGGTGATGTTTCGTTGCTGTAGCACCCAAAAGAATGCAAACGATGGCAAACATGCGGTAGGGTGGTAACTGTAGTGTTCCACAGCGCATTGATGCGCTTGTTAGGCACACTACGGGGCTGTTTTCCTTCCGGTGGTCAGCTTGACCTACGAATAATGGCCCGACTAGTAACTAAACAACACACCATCACC
>NZ_KV795073.1:236724-430574 GCF_001808945.1 Rothia sp. HMSC071B01
TATCTTCTATGGATTCGACCATTTTCAACCGCCGCACCCTGCTGGGCGGCGGCGCACTTGTGGGCCTTGGTGCCCTGCTTGCGGCCTGTGGCCAGCAGGCAAATAACGAGGCGGCAGCTTCTTCTACTGCCGTGTCGAGCGAGACTGCTTCGGCGTCTGCGGTGGCGTCTGATGCCGCTTCTGCATCGACTACTCCGAACCCGGTCATTACCCGCGGCTACTCGGGTGGCTCGAAGGCACCCGATGGGGAGTACCGTAAGGCAGACGGCTACGGTCCTGCACAGAACGTTCCCAAGCCCCGTAATGAACCTGCACAGTACCCTGAGACCGAAGAGGGTCTAATGAAGATGATGCAGGACTGGCTGGTTGCACACAATTATGGAATTCAGACTGGCGATTGTTCGTATGCTTTCAAATATGTCATGAAAGATACCGATGAATATAATTCATATAACTATACGGAATCGCTCTACGAACGTGGAGGATGGATTATCGGAGGTTTGGAGTCTTACCAGGCTGAAAGCTCTCTGATTTACGATGACCAGAAAAAGAATTATCGAATGAAGTTCAGCATTCTATGGTCGACTGTTACGTATGTAAATCCTGACGGCCATCTTGAAATGGAGTCCAATACAGATACCACCAATGATTCTTTCTACTTCTTGTATACGTACTCTGACGGATACTGGAAAATTTCCGGATCTGATTTTGGAGGATAGCATTATGACACCATCAAAATCTACTTCTAAAAAAATTTATATCCTCCTATCCGCATCTATCCTTGCTATAAATTCAATCTCTGGTTTTTCTACTTCTATGGCCAGTGAATGTACGCAGAAAAATTCTAATGGACATTGTGTAAAGGTTCAGCGGGATAATCAACCTAAAAAGGATACTCATTCAAAAAAATCACCTTCTCACGACCAATCTAACGGAACAGATATTCCAAGTGAGGGATCATCTTCTGGCGCCTCCATCGAAGCAGCACGCAAGAGTTGGGAGGATAACCACATCCCAATGCGTGATGGCACTAATCAAACAGTCTACGGAACTGTACCCGAAGCTCGAAAAGCCGGAGATGCAGAATGTTACACGAAAGTAGACCGACGTCCTGGCCATTACGTTATAGGGTCTCTACCTCAGGGAGATAACGCCAACAAAATCCCCAACCATGTTGGCGGCCGCTACTGCATACCCAACGACACCAAAACCCTGACCTCAAATAACCCCGAACAGCCCAAGGGCCCTTCTCCCGAAGAAATGCTCCAAGAGATTGAGGACCAATTCGCTAACACCAATATCCAGGCCCCTGTTTTGAAGCAGTCCTACAACCTTGGCACCGGTCTGAGCGAAGACAACCCCAACGTCTATAAGAACCAGGCCGTCAACTTCTACGTTGACGCACCCACCGCACGTTGGGAAGGCGACCTCATGATCGGTCATGTGGAGATGGAGTCCTACCCCACCCAGATGACCATTCAGTATGGCAACGGCGATGAGGGCAGCTTCTACACGATGGGTAAGCCGGTTAGCAGGGCACGCGGTGAAGAGTCACGCAAGACCGCAACCAGTTATGTGTATAAGCGTTCGGGTAACTTCCACGCCTACGCAACAGTGTCTTATTCTGGTCGTTTCCGTGTGGATGGTGGCGATTGGCAGGCCCTGGATGTCGTGTTGACGAAGGATACCGTTGACCCGCTGCTGGTGCGTGTGTGGTGGGTTGACGTGGGTCGTGTCGGCGGCACCTGCGCCGAAGATGATACTCGCTGGGGCTGCAAGAATGATCCCACCATGGGCAAGAAGGACAACCCGAACCCGCGCCTGCGCAAGGCCGACATCCGTACCGGTCAGCGCTGGCACCTGAACGATAACGGTGACGGGGATACTGAGTATTCGTTGCACCGCGACTGGCCCGACATGTAAACCAGTTCTAACCCAACACATAAATAACCGCAGCAGGCGGCCCCGAATGTTTATAAGCATTCGAGGCCGCCTGTTTCGTTTGGGTTGCTCGGCGGAGGTGGAAATTCGGTGATGACTTAGTGATTTCGGTAATGACTTAGCGTCTTTAGTGATGGTTAAAACCCCAGCCCAAAGTCACTAACCCATTACCGAAAAGGCTAAACCATAACCGGCTCCCGCCTATCTACCACCTGGTGCGGAGGGGATTCGGTCATGAGTTACGGATTTATGCCATAGGTTAGCGTCTTTGGTCGTAGTCAAAAACCATGGCAGAAGACGGTAACCTATGGTCGAAATTCTACACGATTTAAAAACACTCCCGCACCCCCCGATAAGGAAACTATCTTGATAATCTTATTTTCTCTTCGATACTAGAAACAGTTTTAAAACTTCTTATATAGCCTCCTGTTTCAAATCCTCTTTCTCGTCAATCCCAAATATCTCTGGCTTATATTTCCCGTAATAGCCCCATTCTCCATGAATAATTCTAGAAAATAAACACAACACCCAATACGGAGAAGCAGCTATCAAAGACTTTAACAACAATGAGACATATTTAATATTCCAATGAGCAGGGAGGCATACATACTCACTATAATCTCTGTCCCATATTGAAACTCTCACTCTTCCAGCATTTCTACCATAGGTATTTACCATCACTAGAAGGTTTTTAAGCTCCTTCTTGGACATATAACCCTGGAGAACCTTAAGATACGAATACTCAGCAAGATTCTCAGAGCAAACGTAATTTCGAAGAGAGCTAGGGATATAGACCAATAAACCAATTAAAAACAAAGCAAATATAACTTCAATAATAGTCGATAGATTAAAAATAGAATTCACATCACGATATACAGGCGCAAAAACACTAGACAAGAGCTGGAGGAAAAATATTCCCTGTAGAATGAACTCCACTACCACACTACGCGCTGATTGAAATTTAGGGAAATATCCGGGGAGACTCAGATACTTGCCAACAATAAACCGCTCAGGAAGATTAAGTATCTTTTTCTGGGCATTTGTATCCGAACAGACACTAAGAACTTTTCGCTCCCACACAGCTCGTTCAAGAGCAGCTTTTCGAGATGCTTCAATCTCCCTATATTCTTCAGAAGCTACAGAAAGCGCATCTACATTTCCAAACTTGACAAGCTCTTTATATTTCTCTGACACTTCGAGCCAGGTCTTATAACGAGTTAACTCAGGTGGCATCCCTTGTTTGGAGAGTTCCATCTGCTTAGTCTCCCTGCGAGCAGTCAGTATAAGACTCAAAGCGGCGATAACTGCCGTTGCAATTGGTGCGACGGCGGAAATCAGTACTTTGCCAAGATCATGGTCGTGGGTCCAATGCCAGAGATAATCCCAGCTGAATCCCTCAGCCAGCACCTGCGCTAACAGTAGTTGGTTTATCATCAGTGATTGTTCCTTTCTTCGTATTGTCGATTAATTACCTAGCGAAAATTTCACACTTCTCATAGCCTCCTTATTAAATTTACCGAAGCCCTACCCATAAAAAATATTTTCATTACTACATAAATTCCTGCCCATCTGTAAACCCAAAAATATTTAAGGCCACATGTGGCGGAGAGATTTTGAAGGCCTAGAATTAGATGCCCTCGAATACCGATAAAGTTTTTTCCTATTGCAAACGGAAGATAAGCTATCTTCCCCCAATTCAGATTTATATACTGCATAGTAATCACTAATTTTCCGCACTGACATATAAATATAAGCTATAGCTAAATAATCCAGAGGTTTACCAGCTTTAGAGTCTTCAATATAGCAGGGTATAAACTTATCAGAGTACAATTTAAGTTCTTTGTCAAAAATGCACTTTATATCATACTGCCATAATTTCATTACCAAGTAAGCACTAAATATTGAGATTATAAATATGACCATGAGAGCTACTAGGCTAGACTTCACTGATTTATCAGCAGATTCCAAATATAACTTGTACAAATAGGCCAATATCAGAAAAATAAATAGAATATACGTAGTTCTATATAGCAGCTTTCCAACTAAGTCAACCCAAAAGTACCTGACCCAAATAAAAATCCTATGCCGCCAACTCAAATCTGACGTTTCCGTAATATACAGTCCCTTATATAAATGCCCGCTTTCAAAAATCCTAATAAGCAACTCAACTAGAAAAATACCCAGAATAACACCAAAAACCGAGCTAGCAAATTCAAATGACCCAGTGACAAGAAAAACTGATAACGGGCTGAATAATAAGCAAATGATACACAAGAAACTCAGCCCAGGACTTCTAAGCAGTTCACCAAGACCCTTGAGGTATAGATTTGTTTTTACTTTGAAACTAAATCCAATATGGCTAATCTCAGATACAAAACGGTCGCCATATTTACAGCCTAAATCAATATGTCTATCTGTAGCATCAGAATCATTCGATTCAATCTTTGGCTCTGCAAGCAAAGAGTCCACCACGAAATACTCATCGACATGAGATTTGTTGATCTTTTTATATATATTATTAAATTTTTTCAGTCTAGATACATTTTCAATCAGAATATCCTTTTCACTGTAAGTTAACATCAATCCAGAAGATAGTGTAAACCAAGCAAAAAATACAATGAGCCACTGAGGAATATCTCCATACCTTGAAAGATCAATTTCAACAGGAACGAAATAAGTACCCCACCCAGGACCTACACGCCATGGTCCAAAAAACTCAGGAGCATACGATGTACCCTGAAGGTATCCCGCAAAAGCAGCATACCAAAAATTTATAATAAACACCATAGAAACAATGTAACTAACACATTTAGCAAATTTTCGATAGGCTGCACGGCGAGCGTCACCCAAAGGGCCCTCTACCCCATCTGCAAATTTACCTACACTAACATATAGACTCAAAAGAAGACTAGCCAAGGAAGCAAGAATTCCAATCCGTATATCAAAGATATAATACGGAACATTAAATACAACCTGAAATATCAAACTAATTGAACTACCTGTTTTTTCAGGATTGGAAATAAATGCCAAAATTGCTGGAAATATTACAAAGAAATAAGCTATAGTTACGATACCAAAAAGATTAAAAGGGGCATTAATAATATATTTTCTAAATATTTTTCTCCGTTTTTCTTCATGCTCTTCGCCCCAGGCTTCGTTGACCTCGTCAATAACTTCTTGGATTTTCATCGGTGATTGTTCCTTTCCTACATCGTTGTCGGCGGGTTATATACAAGAAAAGCGTTGACCCCGCAGACGGGTTCACATTACGCACCAACCTGCGGGGGTCATCATCATGTTCTACTCACCCAGGAGGGTCTTCGGGTTGACCGGAGTACCCGTACCCTCCGCCAGGTGCTCAATACGCTTCAAGATCAGGCCCTCACGCAGCGCCCACGGGCACACGCGCATCGTCTCAACCCCGAACGCCTCCATCGCCGCCTCCGCAGCGATAGCGCCCGCCAGCATCTGCTCCGCACGAGCCTTCGAAACACCCGGCAGGTCAGCACGCTCAGACACCGTCATCGCCTCCATGCGACGAGTCCACAGGAGCAAATCCTGCAAATGCATCTCACGCTTCACATGCGGGCCCGCCGAATACGGCGCCGCACCACAAATACGCGCCAACGAACGGAACGTCTTCGACGTACCAACCGTCATATCCGGCGCACCATACTTCAACAGGTTCTCCGCGACCGGGGCGATCTGCTCACGCACATACTTACGCAGACGCTTCACCTGCTTCGGGCTCGGCGGCTGCTCATCGAAAAACTCACGCGTCAAACGGCCCGCACCCAACGGCACGCTCATCGCCGCATCCGGCAACGCATTCGTGCCCGTCGAGAACTCAAACGAGCCGCCACCAATATCAAAATCAAGGATGCGGCCCGCACCCCAGCCCTGCCAGCGGCGCACCGCAAAGTACGTAATCGCCGCCTCCTGATCACCCGAAATACCGTTCAGGCTCACGCCGGTCTGCTCACGCACCTGATGCAGCACCGCCGAGCCGTTACCCGCCTCACGGATAGCGCTCGTGGAGAACGCCAGCAGGTCCTCCGCCTCATTCTCGATCGCGAAGTCGCGGGCGCTAGTCACGAAGCGGGTCAGCGCGTCCGCGCCCTCCTGCGAAATATTGCCCTCAGCGTCGAGGTACTGCACGAGCTGCAGCGGAATCTTGTGCGACGCGTACGGTTCGGGGCGCGCTCCAGGGCTGCCGTCAATCAGCAGCAGGTGGACCGTATTCGACCCGACATCCAGAACTCCCAGGCGCACGATGCGCTCCCCTCCCCCGCCCCGCGGCGGGATATCGTCTGTGTGCGGTACCGCAGGTGCGGCGCCTCTTCCAGTCTGTCAGAGGCGCGGCTCACTCCGCAAACAATCCGGGCGGATGCCCAGCATCAGCACAGCGAGGCCATAAAAACACGGCGCAAGCCTAAGAAACATAGCGCGGGTATAAAAACGCGCCGAACCTCCGAACGCGCCGGGCATGCAAAAGGCGCAGGAGGCACCCCACCCCCGCTAAGGGGTTCGGGACGCATCCTGCGCCTTCAGGTAGAAGAGCTACTCGGCGGTCTTCTTCGCCGCGGTCTTACGAGTGGTCGTCTTCTTCGCGGTAGTAGACTTTGCGGTCGTCTTCTTAGCCGTAGTGGTCTTCTTCGCGGCGGTCTTACGCTTGACCGGGCCCTTCGCACGCTTGTCAGCAAGCAGCTGCACCGCACGCTCGTGGGTCAGCGACTCGACCGACTCCGCACGCGGAACCGTAATGTTCGTAATGCCGTCGGTGATGTACGGGCCAAAGCGGCCGTCCTTCACCACGATCTTCTTCTCGCTGACCGGGTCCACGCCCAGCTCAGCCAGCGGAGGCTTAGCCGCCGCACGACCGCGCTGCTTCGGCTGGGAGTAAATCTCCAGCGCCTGCTCCAGCGTAATCGTGAAGATTTCGTCTTCGCTGCCAATCGAGCGGGAGTCCGTGCCCTTCTTCAGGTACGGGCCAAAGCGGCCGTTCTGCACGGTAATCTCCACGCCCTCAGCGTCGGTACCGAGCACGCGCGGCAGGCTCATCAGCTGTAGTGCCTGCTCGAGGGTCACGGTTGCCAGGTCCATGGACTTGAACAGGGACGCGGTGCGCGGCTTGGCGGGCTTCGGCTTCTTCTTCGGCTTGGGCTTGCCGTTCTTGTAGTATTCAGTCGGCTGCGCGTCCAGGTACGCCTGAATCTGTTCCTCGGTCATCTCTTCGATGACTTCGGTGACGTAGGGGCCGTAGCGGCCGTCGCGTGCCACGATCTGGTTGCCGGAGACCGGGTCCACGCCGAGTACGCGGCCGTCGGACTTGCCCTGTTCGAGCAGTTCGCGTGCCTTCGCTTCGGTCAGTTCGTCCGGTGCCAGGTCGGCAGGTACGTTCGCGCGGATCGGTTCGGTCAGTTCGCCGGTCTCGGTGTCGAGGGTTCCTTCGGCTTCCAGGTAGGGGCCGAACTTGCCCACGCGTAGCACAATGCCGTCCGCGATCGGGATGGAGTTGATGCTGCGGGCGTCAATCTCGCCGAGGTTGTCGACGATGGGCTTCAGGCCGCGCTTGGAGCCGCCGCCGAAGTAGAACTCGCCCAGCCATTCGACGCGGGATTCTTCGCCGCGTGCGATGCGGTCGAGGTCTTCTTCCATCTGCGCGGTGAACTCGTAGTTCACGTAGGGACCGAAGCTGGATTCGAGCAGGCGCACCACGGAGAACGCGATCCAGGACGGGATCAGTGAACCAGAACGAACGTTCACGTATCCGCGGTCCATAATGGTCGAAATAACCGCCGCGTAGGTGGACGGACGGCCAATGCCCAGCTCGTCCAGGGTCTTCACGAGGGACGCCTCGGTGTAGCGCGGGGGCGGCAGGGTCTCGTGACCGGCGGGCTCAATCGCCTCTGCGGTCAGAGCCTCGCCGGCGGTCAGGTTCGGCAGGCGCTTCTCGGCAGCCTTCGCCTCACGTTCAGCCACGCGGGATGCGTCAACGCCCTCCTCGTAGGCGGCGAGGAAGCCGCGGAAGGTGATGACGGTACCGGATGCAGCGAACTCGGCGTCCTGGCCGTTAGACGCCACGGCGCCCAGGCGCACGGAAGCGGTGGAACCGGTCGCGTCGGCCATCTGGGAGGCGACGGTACGCTTCCAGATCAGCTCGTAGAGGCGGAACTCGTCGTTGGACAGAGAGCCGCGCACGGCGTCCGGGGTGCGGAAGGTGTCACCCGCGGGACGGATTGCCTCGTGGGCTTCCTGCGCGTTCTTGCTCTTGGAGGTGTACACGCGCGGTGCGGAGGGCACAAACTCGGCGCCGTACAGCTCGGAGGCCTGGCGGCGTGCGGCCTTGACGGCCTGATCGCTCAGCGCAACCGAGTCGGTACGCATGTAGGTGATGTAACCGTTCTCGTACAGGCGCTGCGCAACCTGCATGGTCACGCGGGAGGAGAAGCGCAGCTTACGCGCGGCTTCCTGCTGCAGGGTGGAGGTCGTGAACGGCGCTGCCGGGCGGCGCTTATACGGCTTGGTCTCGACCGAACGCACCGAGAACGCCGCTGACTGCAGGGCGGCGGCGAGCGCGCGGGCCGTCTCCTCGTTCAGGTGGGTGACCTTGGAGGAGCTGAGGGTGCCGTCGTCAGCGAAGTCCTTGCCGGTGGCGATGCGGTTGCCGTCCACGGCGACGAGCTTGGCGTCGAAGCCCTCGGAGGTCGCGTTCAGGAAGCGGCCGGTCAGGTCCCAGTAGTTGGCGGCGACGAAGGCCATGCGTTCGCGTTCGCGCTCGACCACGAGGCGGGTCGCGACGGACTGCACGCGGCCTGCGGAGAGGCCACGGCCGACCTTGCGCCAGAGCACGGGGGAAATTTCGTAACCGTAGATACGGTCGAGGATGCGGCGGGTCTCCTGCGCATCGACCAGGTGCAGGTCGATGTCGCGCAGTTCGCCGAAGGCACGCTGAATGGCTTCCCGGGTGATTTCGGGGAAGGTCATGCGGTAGACGGGCACCTTGGGCTTGAGGACTTCCTTCAGGTGCCACGCGATGGCCTCACCCTCGCGGTCACCATCGGTTGCCAGGTAGAGCGCGTCTACTTCTTTGAGCTTGCGCTTGAGTTCGGCGACCTTTTTCTTCTTGTCGGGGTTGACCACGTAGTAGGGTTCGAAGTTCTCTTCAACGTTGACAGCGAACTTGCCGACGGGGCTCTTTTTGAGGTTTTCGGGCAGTTCGGAGGGCTGCGGAAGGTCGCGGATATGGCCCATGGACGAGTCGACGAGGTAGTCCTCGCCGAGGTAGCTGCTAATGGTTTTGACCTTGGAGGGAGACTCCACAATCAGCAGGGCTTTTCCGGTCTTTGCCTGAGCGGGCACGGCACTCCTCTATCTGTGTGTTGAAAAGCTACGTATTCAACCATAACCTACGCTGGCGCTTGTGGGCGCCGGCGGGGGGTGGTTGTACGCGGGTGAGGTGATCGGTGGGGGTGTAGTTTATGTTGGGTTGATGTGGTGCGCTCGGTGCGTTTCATGCGGCGAGCGCGCGGTGGCCCGGCACCGGGCGAGCTGGCCCGGTTCTGGTTGATGTGGACCGGGCGTGTTGAGCTTGCACGAGTGCGCAGGGTACTCGGTACATCATACGGTACCGGAGCGGTGGTGTGTGCACGAGGTACATGGGGACGGGTGCTGGGGCGCACCGCGCACCCGCTCACCTGCGTTTCTAGCTGGTGAGGGTGTCAGAGTCGGGGTGGGTGCCGTCCAGGTATGCGGGCAGCAGCGGGTATTCGCGGCCGTACACGGTCTGCGGCACAATGCGCACCCACTGCATTTCGTGGGTTTCGGAGTCGGGCAGGTCGAAAGTGCGCACAATCTGCGGGGTCATTTCCGGCGGCAGCCAGTGGGCGATACCGACCACGATGACGGAGCGGATGCCGTCTTCGAGGGTTTCGTCGATTTCGAAGGCGACGCGGCGGCTGACCACCACGGAGGAGAACTTGTTGCCGCGGGTGGTGCGGATGTAGATTTCCTGCTTGTCGTCTTGGCTGGCGACGGCGTAGAGCACGGGCAGCACATCGACGTGCTGTCCGTCAGTGAGGATGAGGCGGCCGAGAGTGTTTGCGTGCAGACGCTCCCAGCACTTGTCGACGCTGATACTTTCATCGGGGTACAGGTTACTCATGGTTTCAGTGTATGCGATGGGGTGGGCGCTCTTGCGTAGATGACAGTTTTGGTCAGTGGGTGGGTCGGGGCCGTGTCATTGCGCTGCCGCCTATACGCGGTGGGCGCGCCCGGGCAGATGCGGCGGGTGCGTAGAATGGTGTGCATGACTATTTCTGCCGCCGCTTTCGCTCCCGAGTATGCCGCTGTTGTGGATGCTCCCCGTAGCGATGATTACGCCCGCCTGACCCGCATCCGTGAACGCCTGCTGGCGTTGAACTACAGCTATGACGCTGTGCAGGAGCTGCTGGGTGTTGAGGCGGCTGAGGCGCTGGCTCGTGACCAGGTGGTTCCGGGCCTGTGGCGTGTGGAGCATATTCTGCGCGGCGGTTACAGCGCGGGTGAGAAGAACCTGGCGCGTCTGCTGGCGTTTTTCCTGCTGGCCCGCCCGCTCACCGAGGCTGAGGCAGCCGAGGTTTTCGGCGATACCCTGGTTGATTTTGAGAATGCCGCGCTGATTGAGCGCGACGCTGCGGATTCTGCCCACTGGTCCGCGAGCGTTGATTTGCGCCCTCACGCCGCCGATGACGGCACCGAAATCTTTGTTGCCGCCGACCTGGGTGCGCATCAGCGCCCCGGAGTGCTCCGTAAGGATCACGTGCTCGGCATTGGTCACGCCTCCCTGACTCTGGCGCAGATTACCGAGCGCACCCCCGTCAAGCGTGCCCTGGATGTAGGCACCGGCTGCGGTATTCAGACCTTCCACCTGCTCGCCCACGCTGAGCACGTGACCGCCACCGACATTTCGGAGCGTGCCCTGGCGTTCACCCGTTTTAACCTGCTGCTGAACGCGCAGGCGCTCAACATTAATCCGCAGAACCCACAGGCGCGCGTGAGCCTGCGTGAGGGTTCCCTGCTGGAGCCGGTCGCCGGTGAGCTTTTCGACCTGGTGGTGTCGAACCCGCCGTTCGTGATTACCCCGCGTGTTGCCGGTGAGAGCGCCGAGGAGCAGTTCACCTACCGCGACGGCGGCCTGCCCGGTGACGAAATTGTGAGCACGATGGTGCGTCAGCTGCCGTCGGTGCTGGTGCCCGGTGGCCGCGCGCAGATGCTGGGCAACTGGGAAATTATTCGCGATTCGGCGGACCCGGATGCACCGCGCCCGTGGGATGAGCGCCCGCGTGCCTGGGTTGCCGACGGCGGCGCGGAGGCGTGGTTTATTCAGCGTGAGGCGCTGACCCCCGCCTCCTACGCGGAGACCTGGTTGAAGGATGCGAGCGAGAACCGCGACCGCAGCCACTACGAGCAGACCTACGTGGCGTACCTGAACGACTTCGCTTCCCGGAACGTTCATTCTATTGGTTTCGGCATGATTTGGCTGCGCCGCCCGACCGAGGCTACCGCGGCAGGCGTGACCGAGCCCCTGCAGCGTTTCGAGGAGATCACCTACCCGATTCAGCAGCCCATCGCCCGCGCCCTCACCGAGTCCGTGCGCCGCTACGACCGCCTCGCCGCCATGGACGATGAGGCGCTCCTTACCGCACACCTGGAGGTCGCCGAGGACGTCACCGAGGAACGCCACGGCCGCCCTGGCGCCGAGCACCCCAGCGTCATTTTGTTGCGTGCCGGTTCGGGTCTGTGCCGCACCCAGCTACTCTCCACCGAGACGGCGGGTTTTGCGTCGGCGAGCGATGGTGAGCTTGCCGTGGGTCAGATCGTGGCGGCTCTTACCATGCTGCTGTCCTGGCCCGAATACGATGAGGCTGCCGCCGCGGTGCGCGGTACGCAGGAGCAGCATCCGCGCGACACCCTGCTGCACGCGGTGCGCGAGCTGGTACTCAAGAGCTTCCTGCACTTTAGCGACGAGCACGCGGGCGCAGCATCGGCTGGCGAGAGCACTGCCGAAGCGCAGGGCTAAGCGTGCGCATTTGGTCCCTGCACCCCTCCCTGCTTGACCGCCGCGCCCTGGTCGCCTGCTGGCGTGAAACCCTGCTGGCGCAGAAGGTTCTGCGGGGTCTGACTCGCGGGTACACGAACCATCCGCAGCTGATTCGTTTTCGCGCGCATCCGCAGCCGCTGGAGGCGGTTGCCGCCTACCTGTCCGGGCTGGCGGATGAGGCGGATGCCCGCGGCTACTCGTTCAACCGTGCACTGATTGGTGCGGGCAAAGATGATGCGGGCAAAGATAGCACAAACGAAAATAGCGTAGGCAAAAACGGTACCGATAAAAACTGCGCTGACAAGGCGGAAGACCCGTACGCTTCGGTCGCGCGTATTCCCGTGCCTTTGGGTCAGTTGGAGTACGAGCTCGCCTTTCTGCGGCACAAGGTGGCTGGGCGTGACCCCGAGTGGGAGCACCGGTTGAGCGAGCGCCTGGCGGCGCGCGGCGAGCTGGCGGCGTGTGCGCATCCGCTCTTTGAGGTGGTTCCGGGCGCTATTGAGCCTTGGGAAAAGACGAAAGATTTCTAGACAGAGGGACTTCTAGATAGAAGGATTTCTAAGAACGTGAGCATAGTAATGCCCCGGCGGAACCTTTGCGGGTGCCTGCCGGGGCATCGCTGTATGTGTGGCTCAAGCTGTATGGGGACAAACATCTCAGCGCATTACAGAGCGCTGGAAACAGCTTGGCACGGGGTCTTTACCCAAGGACCTTTACCCAAGGACCTTCACCTCAGGGCCTTTACTTGGTGGTCAGCGCGGGCTTAATCTCCTTCACGATTGTCTCAAGCATCTTCAGGTTGAAGTCCACGCCCAGCTACAGTCGACCCGCCGCAATGAGATCGGCCATGGCGGCAAGTTCAGCCATGTAGAGCGGGTTTCGTAGCGCATGTCTGGGTTGCAGCACTGGCTCTTCATCGTCGGGTGACGGGTCAGTCGTCTTCGAGGTCCTCTAGCACTTCGAACGGCGACTCGACGTCGCCGCGCCAGGCCTCCAGGCCTTCGCGCACCGCGAGCACCGCCACGACCAGCGCCGCGACCGAGTCAGCCCACCACCAACCGAACAGGCTGTCGAGGACGAGGCCGATGAACACTGCACCGGAGAGGTAGATGCACAGGATGAGCTGCTTGGCGTCGGCCATCACGCTCTTGGAGCCCAGCTCCCGCCCGGTGCGGACCTCAATCCACGCCAGCAGAGGCATGACGACCAGGCTCAGCGCGGTGATACCGAGACCCAGCGGGCTGCGGTCGGGGCCCTCCTGGCCGACCAGGGCCAGCACCGCGTCGATCGAGACGTAGGCCGCCAGCGCGAAGAACGCGATGCCGATGGCCTTGACGGTGACCGTTTCCCACCGCTCAGGGTCCTTGCGGGTGAACTGCCAGGTGACGGCCGCGGCCGAGAGTACCTCGACAACCGAGTCGAGCCCGAAGCCAATGAGCGCCGCGGACGAGGCGAGGACGCCTGCCCAGACTGCGACGATTGCCTCGATTACGTTGTACGTGATCGTGAAGCCGACGATGAAGCGGACGCGCCGGTGCAGCATCGCGCGGCGTGCGGTGGTCAGGGTCTCGCTCATGCTCCCGCCGCCATTCCACAGCAGCCCGACACCGAGCATGCCGGGTCGATGCACGGCGCGGTCTCGTCCACCGCGAGCGTGACGTCGATCAGGGACGTCAGTGCCGCGGCGAGGTGCGGGTCGGCGATCTCGTAGCGCGTCTGGCGGCCCTCGGGCTCGGCGACGACGATTCCGCAATCGCGCAGGCAGGTCAGGTGGTTGGACACGTTCGAGCGGGTCAGCTCCAGCTCGCGCGAGAGCACGGCTGGATAGCTCGGGCCGCCGAGGAGGGTCATCAGAATCCGGGAACGTGTCGGGTCGGCCATGGCGCGGCCGAGCCGGTTCATGACGTCGAGGCGTGAAGCAATAGTCAGCATACGATGACTATACAGTGATAACTGACTAATTGTCCACTTGTGCGGGCTGCCGCACGTGCTCCGCGCCCTTGCCCTCGGGAGGCGGCAGAGTTCGCACTCATCAGCGACCACCGCCCATCACGGAAGCGACGGCGGCACGCTGGCGCGAAACCCTGCTAGCGCAGAAGGTTCTGCGGAGTCTTCACCTCAGGGGCTTTACTTGGTGGTCAGCGCGGGCTTGATTTCCTTGACGATTGCGTCAAGCATCTTCAGGTTGAAGTCCACACCCAGCTGGTTCGGGACAGTCAGCAACACGGTGTCCGCCGCCTGAACCGCCTCGTCACGTGCGAGCTCTTCGGCGATATCTGCCGGATCACCAATGTAGCTGCGGCCAAAACGAGAGAAGCTGTTGTCAATAATGCCGGTGTAGTCCTGCGAGTCCTCCGCGGCGCGGTGACCGAAGTAGCGTGCCGAGGTTGCGTCGATAATGGGCAGCACCGAGCGGGAGACCGAAACACGCGGAACACCGGCGTGACCCGCCTTCACCCACTCGGAGCGGAAGAGGCGAATCTGCTGCGCCTGCTGCTGATCGAAGGGAATGCCCCTATCTTCCAGCATCAGGGTTGAAGACATGAGATTCAGACCCTTCTGCGCGGTCCACACGGCGGTGCTATCGGTGCCCGCGCCCCACCAGATGCGCTCGCGCAGACCCGGCGACTGCGGCTGGACGGGGGCGTACTTGCCGGGGACGCGAGCGCTGGGTGCCATACCCTCACCCTCGATTGCCTTGAGGAAAATGTCGAGGTGACGGCGCGCCATGTCGCTCTCGTTTTCGCCTTCTGCCGGGTAGTAGCCGAAGCTCTCAAAGCCGCGGATAACGGATTCGGGCGAGCCGCGGGAGACGCCCAGCTGCAGTCGGCCCGCCGCAATGAGATCTGCCATGGCGGCAAGTTCTGCCATGTAGAGCGGGTTTTCGTAGCGCATGTCAATCACGCCGGTGCCGAGCTCGATGCGTTCGGTCTTGGCGGCAATTGCGGAGAGTAGCGGGTAGGGGGTTGCCTGCTGCTGGTCGAAGTGGTGCACGCGGAAGAACGCGCCGTCCAGGCCGATGTCTTCGGCACCTACGGCAAGGTCGATTGCCTGGTGCAGTGATTCCGCTGCGGAGGGCACGCGGGATCCGGGAACCTCAGCCCAGTGGCCGAAGGAGAGGAAGCCGAGCTTCTTCTCGTCGCCGCGCATGGGTTCGAGGTGGCTGATGCGGATGGATTCGTCGAGCTGCGGGGTGCTCTGGCTGTTGGAGGCGGTGGGGGTGCTCATGGTTTTTCCTTTGTGGGTTGCGCTCGGGCTCCTGTAGTGCCGGGCTGGTGGTTTAAATCTAAACCCAAATACTTTACATGTCAAGTATTTGTTTTGGGGCATGCAGCAAAGGAGCACCGCTCCCCTTTCGCCGCACGCCTCACCCACCCGGCGCACACATACCGCCACAAAATGCTGGCGCAAAATACAGTCGAAAAGGGCACAAAAAAGCCCGGCGGCACGAACACATCGCACCACCGGGCCCTTCCATTCAACAGTTAAAACTGCAACTAAAACGACAGAAACAAACTGCCCTAGGAACGCTTCGCCAGCGGAACCCACAGTTCCATACGGTAATCAGCCGCCTGCATATCGCCGCGACCGTACACCTCAAGACCACCCACCGGGCGGTACTGCGGATTCTTCGCGAAGAACGCCTCCTCAAAGCTCGCAAAGCCAGCCGGAATAGACTCCGAAATCGGGCCGGTCACCTCAACCACCGCATAGGTGCTCGCAGGCAGCTCCAGCACGCCCAGGCCGAGCTTCACCGCGCTCGCCGGCTCCGACACCAGGAAGCCCGCCGTGTAGCGGACCTGACCCTTCGGGTTCGGCTGAGTGCACACGCCCAGGTACTGGGTCACGTTCAGAACATCCAGCATCGCCGGGGACGCCTTCTGATTCAGCTCATCCCACAGCGGGGAGAAGTCCTCATCCAGGGAAAACACCCGCGAAACGCCGGCAACGACCATCGCCGGGTGTTCCTCAACGCGGGGCTCTGAAATCTGAACCGCGTTCTCCTTGGCGGAGGCCATTAGGCCCTCACCTCGGCGGCTTCGCGGTCCACCGAGCACTCGGGCACACAGCGGCGCTTCGCATCATCAGCTGCGCACTCGGGGCAGAGCAGAACCAGCTCACGGCAGGAATCGTTGGAGCAGTTCTCGAACTTGTTCGAGGGGGCGCCGCACTGTTCGCACTTGCCGATGGTGACGGTGTCCGGGGTGAACTCCATGTGCATGCGCTTGTCGAAGACGTAGAGCGAGCCTTCCCACAGTTCCTTGTCGCCGTACTTCTCGCCGTAACGCACGATGCCGCCGTCGATCTGGTAGATTTCCTTGAAGCCGCGGTTCTTCATGAGCGCGGAGAGAATCTCGCAGCGGATCCCGCCGGTGCAGTAGGTGACGACCGGCTTGTCCTTGAGGTCGTCGTACTTGCCGGACTCAATCTCGCGGATGAAGTCGTGGGTGGTGCGCACGTCGGGGACAATGGCGTTCTTGAACTTGCCGATCTTCGCTTCGAAGGCATTACGGCCGTCGAAGAAGACCACCTCGTCGCCGCGCTCTTCAACGAGCTTGTTGACCTCTTCGGGCTTCAGGTGCACGCCGCCGCCAACGACGCCGTTCTCGTCCACCTGCAGCTCGTCGGGAGCGCCGAAAGCCACAATCTCGTCGCGAGCCTTCACGGACAGGCGGGGGAAATCCTCCGCACCACCCTCGGACCACTTGAACTCCATGTTCTTGAAGCCGGGGTACTTGCGGGTTTCCTTGGTGTACGCCTTGACCGCGTTAATCTCGCCGCCGAGGGTGCCGTTAATGCCGTGCTTGGAAATCAGGATGCGCCCGCGCAGGCCGAGCTTCTCGCAGAGGGCACGCTGCCAGAGCATGACCGCCTGCGGGTCGGCGATGGGGGCGAACTGGTAATACAGAATAATCTTATTTTGAGCCACGAAACTATTTTATCGTCATATACGTCTAAAGCATGCAAATTTTTTGATATGTGCGCGCTGACTACGGGGTTGGCGGCGCAGAAGCGGTGCCGAGGCGGGGTTCAGACAGGCACGGGGCACAGATTCAGGACGGCACATGACCGGCGGCAGGTCGGGTTTTCGCCCGCCGCTCTACAATGGAACCCATGCCGCACAGCACCCCTTCGCAGAACGCCAACCAGCACCCTAAACAGCACTCCGAGCAGCAACCCACACACCAGCCCGAGCAGGGGCTGCCTACGGCGCACCCAAAAACGCTCCGTTACCGCGAGCTGCCCACGAGCGCACAGCAGGTGCTGGCATCCCTGCTGCCGGAGGCGGAACGTACCGGAATCCTGCCCGAGCAGGTGACCCATATTCACACCATTGCCGCCAGGGAGGCGAGCTACGCGCCGTGGCCGCAGTGGTTGCATCCGCGTGTGGTGGAGGCTTTTGAATCGCTCGGTATTGCCGAGCCCTACGCCCACCAGGTGCAGGCGGCGAACGCCGCCCATGCGGGCCTTGATGCGGCGCTGGCGGCGAGCGCGGCGCGCTACGGCTGGCAGGCGGGGCGCATCGAAGCTGAGCGTATCGAAGCATCGGCAGCAACGCGCACCGAAGACGCGAAGAGTGCAGGCAGCGGCGGGCACGTGATTGTGGCGACGGGTACCGCCTCGGGCAAGACCCTGAGCTACCTGATGCCCACCCTGGACGCTATTTATCGCGCATCCTGCGGCGAGCCGGCGAGCTCAACTTCCGCGTATTCTGGGGCTGAAAACCTCAATAATAGAGCGAACGTTCTCTACATTTCACCGGCGAAGGCACTCTCCGCCAACCAGCTCACCGCCCTCACCTCCTACAACCTGCCAGGGCTCCACGCGGCAAGCTACGACGGCGACACCCCCACCGGCGAACGCCGCTGGATTCGCGAACACGCCAACTTCATCCTCACCACCCCGGACATGCTCAACTACTCGATTCTGAGCAACCACCGACAGTGGGCATCCTTCCTGCGCGGGCTACGCTACGTGGTGCTCGACGAGGCGCACAGCTACCGCGGCGTTTTCGGCGCGCACATCGCCAACCTGCTGCGCCGCCTGCGCCGCGTCTGCGCGCTCTACCGCACCGTGCCCGTGTTCTACGGCGCTTCCGCGACCAGTTCCAACCCGGTCGAGTCTTTCTCCAAGCTCATCGGCGTGCCGCAGCAGGCGGTCACCGCCATTACCGAGTCCACCTCCGCACGCGGTGAAACCACCGTCGCACTCTGGGAGCCCGAATTCATGCCGCCCAAGGCGCACGATCAGCTCGCCAAGGGCGCCCGTAGCACCCAGCAGCAGGCGGTCCAGTCGAAGGCTGAGCAGGAGGCGCCGCGCCGCGTCTCCCCCGTGGAGCAGGGCGCGCAAATGCTCACCGACCTGGTGCTTTCCCGCACCCGCTCCCTGGTTTTCGCCGGTTCGCGCCGCAGCGTAGAAATCCTCTCACAGAAGACCCAACGCTACCTCGACGAGGTGGAGGCGGGCCTCGCCCACCGCGTCGCCGCATACCGCGCCGGGTACACCCCCGAAGAGCGCCGCGAACTCGAACGCAAACTCCGCAATGGCGAACTGCTCGGCTTGGCGAGCACCTCCGCGCTGGAGCTGGGCATCGATATCTCCGGACTGGACGCCGTACTCGTGGCGGGCTGGCCGGGTACCCGCGCCTCCTTCATGCAGCGCGTGGGCCGCGCGGGTCGAAGCGGTCAGGACGCGCTCGCCGTGCTCATTGCCGATGACAACCCGCTCGATACCTACCTGGTGCACCACCCGGAGGCGATTTTCGGGCAGGAGGTTGAGGCGACCGTTTTCGACCCAACGAACCCGTATGTGCTCTCACCGCAGCTGTGTGCCGCCGCGCAGGAGGCACCCCTCCGTGCCGAAGAGCTGAGCCTGTTCGGGCCGCATACCGCCGCTCTGCTGGATCGGCTGGTGCAGCAGGGGTACCTGCGTCGCCGCCCGGACGGCTGGTACTGGACGCACGCCGAATCAGCCGCCGACCTGGTCGATATCCGCGGCACCGGTGGCGGCCCCTACCAGCTCATCGACGCCGAAGACGGCACCCTGGTTGGCACCATGGACGCCGCGCACGCCATGAGCCAGGGGCACCCGGGCGCGATCTACATTCACCAGAACGCGCAGTATGTGGTCGAGTCCCTCAGCGAGGGCGAGCGCGTGATCCTGCTCAGCCGCGTCTACCCGGACTACTACACGCGTGCCGTTGAGAGCACGGAGGTTCGTATTCTGGCAGAGCGTGCGCGGGTTAGTTACGGTGCGCATAACGCTGTTGGGGAAGCGGCTCCCGGCGAGGCTGCTCCCGGCGAGGCTGCTCCCGTCGAGAGTGCTTCTGGAGAACAGCAGCTCGCCCCGCTCACCATGCACCGCGGGCAGGTTCAGGTCACCGACCAGGTCACCGGGTACCGGCGCTTCTCCGTCTACGGCGGCGAATACCTGGGCGAAGAGGCGCAACCCATGCCGCCGGAAGTGCTCATGACCGAGGCGGTCTGGTTCACCTTCGAGCCCAGCTACCTGTTCGGTGCGGGCGTGACCGAAGAGGACGGCCCCGGCACCCTTCACGCCGCCGAGCACGCCGCCATCGGGCTGCTGCCGCTCATCGCCACCAGCGACCGCTGGGATTTGGGTGGACTCTCCACGCTGCTTCACGTGGACACCGGCAGGCCCACCATTTTCGTCTACGACGCCGCACCCGGCGGCGCGGGCATTAGCGAGCGCGGCTTCAACGCGGTTGCGCAGTGGCTGAGCGCCACCCTTGAAGCAATCGAAAGCTGCGGATGCGAAAACGGTTGCCCCTCCTGCGTGCACTCGCCCAAATGCGGCAACCGCAACGAGCCGCTCAGCAAACACGGCGCACGGGCGCTACTGCAGGCGATGCTGCAGAGCATGGCGGAGGCGTAGGTTACTGCAGAAGGCGTAGAGCGGGCTGGGAGCGCGGGGCAAGCTGGGATGACAACTCCCGATGAGCGTAAATAGCCTAGTCGGCTGGGCTTTCTGGCTCAGGCGGGTTTTCTGGCTCAACTGGATTCTCTGATTCTGCGGAGCTTTCTGGTGCGGGAGGCTCGGGCGCTGAGTCCTGCGCAGCTTCCAGCTCTTCCTCCAGCTCGGCTACCTCATCGGGGCTCAGCTCCTCCACGTTGCCCGCCGCGTGCTCTTCTTCGGGGCGCCCTTCTTCGAGATGCTCAGCCCCGGCGCGGGCACGCACCCTCGCCGGGCCCAGCGCACCCATGGGCCCCGCGACCGGGACGGCGACCGTCACCTCCACCGTTTCGGGGCGATCCGGAAAAGTGCAGGATTCCAGGTGCGCGCCGTGGCGTTCGGCAAGATCCGCCGCGACCGCGCACGGGTCCCCCTCGGTGAGCCCGCGGTAGGCGTCTGCCGCCGCGAGCGCACTCAAATCGGCGGCCGCGGAAGCCCTGCGGTTTGCGGACACCACCCCAATGAGCCCGGCAATCACCACGGTCACCACCAGTAGCGCGGCAATAATGGTGAGGGCAAGGACGGTGCCGCTACCCGCTTCGGGGTATTGATTCTCGGAGGCTGTTTTCGGGGTGGGACCCATAGCGACTCTACTCACCTTCATGACCCGCACCGTTTTCAGCATCGTTTTCAGCGCCGGCTTCAACGCGGGCGTGGGCGTCCGCCCGCAGCACCCAGCCGGTTGCCGAACCAATCACACCGGGGGCGGGGCGGCTCACCCGCACGTGCACTTCCCGGGCGCGCCCCGCCTCTGTCACGACTACATCATCAGGAGAAACAGAAATCTGCACGCTCTGCGCCGGGTCGATGCGGCTGACGGCGGAGCGAATCTGCGCCTCGGAATCTCCGCGGGCGGCGGCTCGTGCGGCCGTTCGCGCGGACTCCTCCACCTTGAGCTGCGCAACCCCCGTGGAGGCGGCGCCCAGGCAGAGGGCAAGCACCACCGTCACGGCGGGTAGGGCAACCGCAAATTCGGCGGTAATCACCCCCTCTTCTGCGGGGCTTTTGTGCGGGGTCGAGGGTGCCGGTTCCGCACCGGTTTTCCCCGCGGAGTAGGCGCGCCACAAAGCACCCAAATTCACATGAGCGTTCATTCTTTATTCCTCCCTTCTGGCTTGATTTTCCAAAGAACCTAGCATCTAGGGACAAAACCCTACGGCGGGTTTTCCAATACCTCTAGACTAAGGCCTCTAGAGCAGTCCCGTATTGCCCGCAATGGACAGGGCGTTACGCACAATATCCAGGAGCATGGAACGCACCTCATCCGACTTGAGAATCAGCACCAGCAGGCCCGCGAAACCGACCGCCGCGAGCATCACAATGCCGTACTCCGCGGTGGAGGCGCCCTCCTCCGGATCGCCCGCCGGGGCGTAATCTTCGAGCGCCTTTTCGTGCCCCTCAGCGGGTACATATTCGGTGCAGCCGGGCACGTGTTCACCCAGGCTGTGGCAGGTGGGGCCACATTCGTCCAGGGTGCAGCCCTCGGCGAGCGCGCGGGCAATGGTCAATGCCTGCTCGGGGTTCAGGTGATTCGTGTTCATATCAATCTCCATTTCGTTAGGGTCAATCCTGGGGCCGGCATGCTTCTGTTCAGCGCCGGCGGAAAGTTCAGCATCATTGAAAAACTCGGCATCGCTGAAGAGCCCAGTATCGGCGAAAAGCTCGGGGCATTCTTCGCGCAACTGCTTCATGGTGGTTGCGATGGCAACGGACAGCGGCACGGGGCCCAGAATGGTCTGCGCCTCTGCGCCGGGTGCGGCGGGCTGAATTTCGCTCGGAATGCCACCCGGAGCACCGGCCGGGGCGTTGACCGGAGTGCCGACCGGAACATCGGCAGTGTGCAGGTCGTGGCGGATTGCTTCGCAGAGGGTGTTCGTCATTGGTTTTCCTTTCGTTGTGCCCCGTTCATTCGGGGCGGGGTGGGTACTCATCCGCGTTCACGGCAGATGAGCAAAGGTCTAAAAGCGAAGGTCTAAACTTTTCAGCATTTCGGCTAATCGACAGCGCTTATGGACATGGTTCTTTAGCCGGTCAGCGTGGGTAGTAGCGAAATGAGGATGGGCACAATACCCAGACAAATAAAGGCGGGTAGCGAGCACAGCCCGAGGGGTACCACGAGCGCTACGGAGAGCTTTCCGGCGGCGCGTTCTGCCGCGCGGCGTTCGCTGAGGCGGTGCGCATCGGCAAGGGAGAGCAGCAGTGCAGTGCTGGGTGCGCCGCCCGTGTAAGCGGGGGCGAGTGCATCCCGCAGCTCACCGAAGGTTCCCGCAGCGGAGCCCGACCAGGCACTCCCCCAGCTGCTGCCCATTTGCAGGCGCTGGCAGACCGCGTGTAGCGGTCGGCTGTTGAGCGCCTCGGCAAGGGCACCTAGGGCGGCGAGCGGTGCGAGCCCGGCGCGTAGTTGCGCGGCGAGTAGTTCCAGCACGAGGGCGGTATCAACGGGCGCGGCATCTGTTGGAGAGGCAGGCTTTTCCGTCTCAGATTCTGCATTCGCCGTCCGCAGGCTCTCCACCTCCGCCCGATGCACGAGCGCAGCGGTCCAGCGGCGCCCGGCGAAGGCGAGCCCCAGCCCGAGCAAACCGGTGAGCGCCCCGAGAATAGATCCGGTCAGCACGCTCACGGGGTCACTTCCCATGAGCACGCCCAGGCCCAGGCCGAGCAGCGGTAGCCAGGAGAGGATCCTGCCGGTGGCGCGCGGTGCGGCAAGGGCGCTCTGCCTGCCCAGAAGCGCGTCGATGCGTTCTTCGGCGTGTTCGGCGGCGCGTTCCAGGCTCGTGGCGAGCGGCGCACCGGCGCTCTCGCTCATGCGCAGGCTCAGCTGCAGGTCGTGCAAGCGCTCGCGGCTGTGCGGGCGCATCCGGGTGTTACTTTCGAGTAGCTGCGAGCAGGCGATGTGCGCGGGGGCACCCCAGGAGGTGACCGTGGCGAGCGCCTGCGTGAAGCGGCGAATATCTTCGGCGCACCGCTTCTGCCCGTACTCTTCGGAGAGGGGCGAGAAGCCTCGTGCCCGTCGAGCTTGGGCGCTTTTCCCAGCGCTTTTCCGGGCTGTTATTTTCTTCGCGTGCATTTTCCCCGCATCCGGCACCGGTTCGTTTTGCCCGAACTGTGCAAACTGCCCGGTGCCAGGGTCGGCGTGCACCGCCTCCTGCAGGGGAATACCGGCGCGCAGGTTCAGGGCAAGGGTGCGTAGCATGAGCGGCCACATGCGCATTTCCTCGGCGCTGGCGGGTCCGGCGAGGTGCTCAGCCCAGCGTTCGCGAAGGCTTCCTCGACTCGTTTCTTCCCTTTTCATGGTTCCTCCTTTCACGTTTTCCGTTTCCCCTTTACGGGGGCTAGTACCCAACTTCGGAGCCCACAGAAATACGCCTGACCTGCAGATACTCTTCGCTCCCCTCAACTGCGGGGTGCAGGCTGTAGATACCCTCGATACGGCGGTGTCCGTCCCGGTGTTCCAGGTGGATAATGCATTCAAAAGCCGTCGCCGTATGTAGAGCGACCGTTCTACTATCCAGCCCGGCGAGCGCACCCAGGGCGCACAGACGCAGGGGCACCGCCTGCGCACTATTGGCGTGCAGGGTCGTTCCAGCTCCGCGGTGACCGGTATTCATGGCGGTCAGCAGGTGCACCACCTCCGCACCGCGACACTCGCCGACCACGAGCCGATCCGGGCCCATGCGCAGCGCCTGCACAATCAGCTCACCCAACCCGATTTCACCGGCGCCTTCGGAGTTGGCGGCACGGGTTTTGAGGGCAATAACCTGTTCATGCTGCGGCGCGAGTTCCGGGGTGTCTTCGAGCAGAATGAGGCGCTCCTGCGGCGTGCACAGCCCCAGCAGTGCGTTGAGTAGGGTGGTTTTGCCGGTGCCGGTGCCCCCACTAATGAGGAACCCGCGGCGCTCGGCAATCATGCGGCGCAGGTAGGCGGCAGTCGCCTCATCGCACAGCCCGGCGGCCTGTAACTGCGCCAGGGTGGGGCGCTCGCGGGCGGGTAGGCGCACGGAGAGTCGGGTGCGTTCGCTCAGCGGCGGGATAATCGCGTGGATGCGCCTGCCGTGCTCGTCGCTGATGTCAGCCGCCGGATGCGCGGCGTCCAGCTGCCCGCCGTGCCTGCGGATGAGCCGCTCGGCGAGGTCGCGCACGCGCCGCTCGTTGCCGAGGCTCAGCGCCACGGGGCGGGTGGTTCCGTTGATGCCCACCCAGATATCGCAGGGCGAGTTCACGTAGATATCGGTGATGGTTCCGGCGCGTTGTCCCTCGTCAAGGAGCAGGTCGAGGGCGCCGAGGCCGTAGAGTTCCGCGGCGAGGTAGCGCAGCGCGGTCTGCCGGTTGACGGGCACGTATTCCACGCTGGGGTAGCTCCAGGAGGCGGGCGCGGGTTGCACCGTTTTGGCGCGAAATTTTCGGGGCTTCGTCACATTAGTTCCGTCTGCGCCCGTTCCTTCTGCGCTCGCGTTCCCCAGGTGTCCGCCGTCAATGGTGCAGATTGCCTCATCCACGGCGTTTTCGAGAATCTCGCGGAGGGGCTGGGATTCTTGGAGTAGCCCACCGCCCGCGGCACTCGCAGCGTTTGCACTGCCCGCGGCAACCACGCCCTCTGTGGGCGGCCGCTCCCCTGCCCGCTCGGCCCCGGCGCTGAATCCGTTACTGGGTCCGCCACAGAACCCGGCACTGAACCCGCCACTAAAACCACCCAGGGCGATAGCGCTCATCTGCGGCGAGCGCAGAATCAGCTCGCGGGCGTGCAGGGCGACGGCGCGGGCGCGATAGTCTTCGGGAATGAGCAGGGCGGGTAGCGAGTGCGTGCGGGTGTTCTGGACGCCCGTATTCTGTGCGCCCGGCTGATTCACGCCCTGTGCGGCACGCGGCGAGCAACCGTTGGGGCTACCGGGATTGTTGGCAGGGTGCCCGGCGGGATTGCTGGAGGGATTCATGACGGGGTTCATGGCTCTAGGAGAGCATTGCGCCCGCCCCGAATTTTTATGAGAATGAGCGTTCTGTGGATAACTCCTCGCGCACCCCGAAATATCCACGATGCACGCACCTCAAACGAACAAAACGCACGCATCCGGCGCTTTTATGACAAACCACTCGTACATTCTGGTGATAACCACGCACCACCCGTTCTACCGACACATCCTCGATAATGGAAGAATGTACGTTCTGCTCAGTCCTGCCACCGGCGCGGGTATTACCGCCCAGACCGGCACCCCCGCACACCCGGTCACCTCGGCTATTGCCGCGGGTGCGTCCCCGCGCGGTGCTCAGCCGGTGACCTCGTGGGGTGCTTTTCATTTTTCGGCGCCAACCGCTGAGCAGTTGCAGGACCCGACCTTTATTCCGCGGATTACGCGCGCGGATCGGGTGAGTGCGGCGAATCTTCCGGCGTATGTGCGAGAGGTAGAGCGGCAGGCGGCAGATTCGGCGCAGGCGCGTTTCCCCCGCTGGATTTGGGCTGATACCCGCCACGTTGACCCGTTGCTTCTGCGCCGCGGGGTGCGGGTGCATCTGTGCCATGATTTGCGTCTGGTGCAGCGAATTTTGGTGACTGCCGCTACGCATCCGAGCGGTTTTGTGGAGTACAGCCCGGTGTTGGATCTTTCTGATGTGCGTGAGGCGGTGGAGCCTCAGGGGTATCTGCCGGTGGCGCGGCAGATTCAGGGTCAGGAGGAGCTGTTCGGCGCCGATTTTTTGAGTGCGCCCGCTACCAACGCCACCCAGTCCCCCGCAGATTCCTCCCCCGATTTCCTTGAAGCGGCGCCTCATGAGCCTTTTGCCCCGCAGTTGGCGGCGGGCCCGGTGACCCTGCTTCCGGAGCATCCGGTAGTGCGTGTGCTGATGCGTGAGTGGCTGGCGCAGGCGCGCGCTATCGGTGCGTCGAGGCACCCGGAACGGCTGCGTCTTTTGGCGGCGGCTGAGTCTGCCGGTGCGTTGGTTGCGGCTGAGATTGGCTATTACGGCATCCCGTTTAATGTGCAGGCGCATCATGGGCATCTGTGCGAGTTGTTGGGTCCGCGCCCGGTGCCTGGGGAGCGTCCGCAGAAGATGCAGGAGTTGGCGGAGCAGATTCAGCGCATGCTGTTTATGCCGTCGTTGAATCCGGATTCGCCGCAGGATCTTTTGCGTGCTCTGCAGTCTGCGGGGGTTTCGGTGAAGTCTACGCGTTCGTGGGAGTTGAAGAGTTGGGCGGATGCGATTCCGGCTCAGCGGGAGAAGCGTTGGGCGCTGATTGACCCGATTCTGCGCTATAAGAAGCTGTACCGTATTTGGACTGCTAACGGCTGGACGTGGGCTGATACCTGGGTTTCTGAGGGGGCGTTCCGCCCGCATCTTGAGGTGGGTGGCGCCGCGACCGGGCGCTGGGGCGCTTCCGGCGGTGGTGCGTTGCAGCTGCCTGCGGAGATTCGTCAGGCGGTGCAGGCCCCGGAGGGTCAGGTGCTGACGGTGACGGATGGATCGCAGATTGAGCCGCGTATTCTGGCGGCGTTGAGCCGTGATGAGGCGCTCGCTTCGGCGGGTCGTGGCGCTGACCTGTATGCGGGTATTGCCGAGTTGGCGCGCCTGAAGGGTGTGGGTTTGACGGAGCGTTCCCACGCGAAGGTGGGCATGCTGGCGATTATGTATGGCGGTCGCAGCGGTGAGATTGGTGCCCTGTTGCCGCATGTGGCGGCGCTTTTTCCGCAGGCGATGGAGTTTACGGAGCGTGCGGCTCGTATTGGTGAGGCGGGCGGTCAGGTGACGACTTTTTTGGGTCGTACGTCCCCGCCGGTGGATGAGCGTTTCCGTGAGATTGTGGCTGATCGGTCTTCGCCGGCGGCTGAGTCGCGTGCGGTGTCGACTGCGCGTGCGCACGGGCGTATGACCCGCAATTTTATTGTGCAGGGTACGGCGGCTGAGTGGGCTCTGTGCTGGATGGGCGCGGTGCGTTCTCGTCTGTTGTCGGAGCGGATTTTTGGTATGCCGATGCGCACCCGCATTGTGTATTTTTTGCACGATGAGCTTCTGCTGTGCGGCCCCGAGCTGGAGGCGGATCGCGTGGAGCGTATTGTGCGTGAGGGCGCTGCGGAGGCGGCGCGTCTGCTGTTCGGTCGGGTGCCGGTTGATTTTCCGGTGTCGGTGGCGCGGGTGCGCAACTACGCAGACGGTAAGTAATCAGCGGTAAATAATCAGCCGCGCATAAGCGGCACCGTGCAACAAAAAATAGGGGCGGCGGGTAGCTTCATTCAAGCTACCTGCCGCCCCTATCTGCACCCTATATCCGCTGGTCAGGCGCTTATTCTGCGATGAGCTTTACTCCTCGTAGCCGGGTGCCGGGCGCATCTTTTTCTGGTCCCAGGGCACGGTCCAGCCGAGCGAGTCGAAGATCCGGTCCAGCAGAATCGCGGTGAATCCCCAGACGGTGAATTCTTCGCCGCCGGGCATGCGCACCTCGAAGGCGGGGGTGCGGTGTGAGGTGCGGCCGCGTTTGACGTAGGCGGTGTGCCGGTTGGCGGGGTTGAGCAGGTCGCGCACGGGCACGCGGGCGATGAGCGCGGACTCGTTGTGGTCGACGACTTCGACAGGCACGGGGCTGTTCCACCAGCCGATGACGGGGGTGACCATGAAGTTGCTGATGGGTAGCGGCAGGGTGTGTAGCTGGCCGAGGATCTGCACGCCGGCGGGGTCGAGCCCGGTTTCTTCGACCGCCTCGCGCAGGGCAGCGATGTGGGCGACGGGTTCGCCGGTGGTTTCGGCGTGCGCGTAGTCTTCAGGGTCGATTTTGCCGCCGGGGAAGGCGGGCTGACCGGCGTGTGAGCGCAGGGTTGCGGCACGCACGAGGAGCAGTACATCCAGGTCGGCGCTGACGTTCTCGGGGCAGCCTTCAAATTCGCCGGTGGAGGGCGAGTTGTCGAGCACGCCGAAGAGAATCAGCACGGCGGCTTCTTTGTTCAACGGGCTGGCGGGTGCGCTGCTTAGCAGGGCTTGGACGTCGAATTCCACGCCGCCCTCTGCGAGAGCCGCCAGTGCCTGCTGGGCGGGGTGCTGTGCCTCCTGCCCCGCCTGTTCGGGTTGTACCTCGGGTGCGCTCATCTGTGTACCTCTCTTCTGTGCGGCTGCATTCCGGTTTGGTTCAGTCGCCGTTAGGCGCTGAGCGAGTAGCCTTCTGCCATGAGTTCGCGGCGGGTTGCGCCCTGCAGGAATCGCAGGTGCAGGTCTTCTCGACCGGGTGCCATTTCGTATTTCATGAGTTTACGTGCTGCTTGTTCGTTCGTCTCCCCGGCTCCATAGGACGGGCAGAGGTCGGCAACGGGGCATACACCGCAGGCGGGCTTTTTGGCGTGGCAGATGCGGCGGCCGTGGTAGACCATGCGGTGTGAGAAGAGCGTCCAGTCTTTGCGGTCGATGAGTTCGGCGACGTCTTTTTCGACCCTTTCGGGGGCGTCTGCGGTGGTGAACCCCATGCGGCGGGCGAGGCGGCCGAAGTGGGTGTCTACGGTCAGTCCGGGCACGTCGAAGGCGTTTCCGAGGACGACGTTCGCGGTTTTGCGGCCGACTCCGGCGAGTTCTACGAGCTCTTCGAGGGTTGAGGGAACCTGCCCGTTGTGGCGTTCTACAAGCTGCTGGGAGAGGGTGATGATGGAGCGTGCCTTGGCGCGGTAGAAGCCGAGGGACTGAATATAGGGTTCGACCTCTTCGGTGCGTGCGGAGGCGAGCGCGGCAGCGTCCGGGTAGCGTGCGAAGAGAGCACCGGTGACGGAGTTGACGCGCACGTCGGTGGTTTGTGCCGAGAGCACGGTGGCGATGAGCAGCTCGAAGGGGTTGTCGAAGTCGAGTTCTGCGACGGCGTAGGGGTAGGTTTCGCCGAGGATGCGGTTGATTTTGCGGGCGCGGCGCACGGTGGCGAGGTGGCTTTCGGGTGCGCGTGCGTTGAGGCGGCGGGCGGCGGCTGCGGCTTTGAATTCGGGAACGAATCGGATCTGCAGGAGCGATTCGGTGTTCTGTGCCGCAGCGTTGCGTGCTGCGGTGTTCTGTGCGTCTGCTGTGGGCTGGGTGGCGTTCTCGGTCATAGCGCGAGGGTACCGGGCTTGGGTATGTGGGCGGTAGCGAGGTTCACCGTACTTGGCTCGCTCGCCCATCATTTTCTGTGTCTCATCTTTTTTTGGGCAGTTCGCGCCGACTAGCGCTTGGCGGGCGCCTACTGTGCCACACTGGTTTTATGTCAGATACGATTTTTGTGCTTAATGGACCGAATTTGAACCTGCTTGGGCAGCGCCGCCCCGAGGTGTACGGCTACACCACTCTGCACGATATTGAGCGTATGGTGCGTGAACGCGCGGCGGATCATGGTTTTGATGTTGAGTTTATGCAGTCGAATCATGAGGGGGCGCTGGTGGATGAGATTCAGCGTGCTCGCACTCGTGGCGCGGCGATTATTATCAACCCGGCGGCGTACACGCACACTTCAGTAGCGCTGCACGATGCGCTGGAGGCGGCTGAGCTTCCGGTGGTTGAGGTGCACCTGTCGAATGTGCATCGCCGCGAGGAGTTCCGCCATCATTCGTTTGTATCACCGCAGGCTACTGCGGTGATTGCCGGTGCGGGTGCGTACGGCTATGTCATGGCGGTTGATTTCCTCGCTCAGCATCTTGCCGAATAACCCAGCACAGCATCTCGCGCAGCGCTTGGTTGAATAACAGCGCGCCGCCTCCTTTCGTTAAATAGTTCAGGCTCCCGTTCCTCGCTAGAGGTTCGGGAGCCTGAACTTTTATCGCTATCTAGCGGCTAGTTACTTGCGGCAGGTGCCGGTGGAGACTGCGGCGGTGTTGTCGCCGCCTTCAGCCAGTGCCTGCTTGAGGGTGCTTGCGGTGACGGCGTAGCCGGTCTGGCCGCTGGTGGCTTTACCAAAAATCATGCCGACCACGTTGCCGTTTTCGTCGAGGACGGGGCCACCGGAGTTGCCGTGCTGCACGTCGGCTGCCAGCTGGTAGACCTGGCGCATAGCGTTGGCGCGGCCGGTGTCGGCGTCGATGGTCTGGGTGTTGCCGATGCCCTGCACGGTGGCGGGTAGTGCCTTGAACGGGCCGCCCTTGGGGTAGCCCATGAAGGTCACGAGGCTACCTGCGGTGGCGTTGGTGCCGATGTTCAGCGGTGCGAGCGGCAGCTTGGGAACGCTAATGAAGGCGATGTCCTGTTCGCTGTCCATGTAGACGACGGTGCCGGGCCAGGTGCGGCCGCGGGAGTCCTGCACGACCGGGGAGGTTACGCCGGCGACCACGTGGGCGTTGGTGACGACCAGGCCGTTATCCGCTACGAAGCCGGAGCCGGTGGAAGTGTAGCCGCACTGCTCGGCAGCGCCCAGAATCTCAACCACGGAGGCTGCCGCCCGGTCCAGTGCCGCAGATTCTACGGTCTGGGTGGGGGCGCTGGTTTCGGGGGCGATGAGTTGGCTGACTTCCGGAATGGTTCCGAAGGCGAGCACGTCATTGCGTACCGTGTTGATGCGGTCCTTGACGACCTCGGGGGTGGAGGCGACCATCCAGGAGAGGGTCTTGGAGTCGCTGAGCGCAGTGTTGAGCTGCGGGATGGGTACGGTGCGCATGGAGATGGTCAGTACGACCATGACCAGGGCGCAGGCGGCGAGGTTCAGCACGCCGCCGAAGAAGCGTTCAATGCCCTTGAGCGGGGTGATATCGGTGACGCGGCGGATGGTGCGTCCGGCAACGAGGCCGAGCCACTGTCCGATGGTCAGGCAGATGATGAGCACGCCGACGGCGGTAATGAGGCTCCACTGGGATCCCACGGATGCCACGGCGAGAGGCACGAGCCAGGCTGCGGCGCAGACGCCCAGGCCCAGGCCGAGGAAGGTTCCGAGGGTGGTGAAGAATCCGCTGCGGACTCCGGCGAGGAAGTAGAGCAGCAGGATGATGGGGATAGCAATATCAAGCAGGTTGATGCCAGTCGTCATGACTAATTGCCTCCTTGGTGGGTAGAAGTGGTCACGGTGTGCCCATTGTGGTTGGTGCGGGCTGTGCCCGGTGAGTGTGGTGGCGCGTTGACACCCGGTGGTGGGTGCGGCGGGCTTGTGTACCCGAAGGTTTCGGGGCCGGGTTTCTGCCTCGTCGCATCGTACCGCGTGTGGAGGCGGGAGCCTCCTTGTCATGAGGGCGTCAGCGTGCTTGGTACCGATAAAAGTACACACCTGAATGCCTGATATTAGGTGGTGAACCTGTGGGGAAGCTTTGAATTTACTCGAAAGAAATAACTTTTGTTGTAAAGCTCGCTGTATCGGAATGCATAAAGCGCTTTTTTAGGGTACGCTCATATCAGTTGAATATGTCACACTAGCTTGAGCCTTCTCACATTTCAGATGTTGAGACGCATGACACCGGTTCGGGCTCACTCACTGAACATTTACGAGTTTCGGCTCATCACCTCATATCTAGGAGAACTTTATGGATCTCGAGATCCTCCGTCGTACCCCTCTCTTTGCTAACCTCGACGACGCAGCATTCGCTCTGCTGACCGATGACATTCAGGAGATTGACCTCTCCCGCAACGCTGTCCTCTTCTACGAGGGCGACCAGGACGACCAGCTCTTCGCGGTGCTCTCCGGTAAGGTCAAGCTGGGTCGCACCGCCGCTGACGGCCGCGAGAACATGGTCGCAATCATGGGTCCCGGTGACGTCTTCGGCGAGATGGCTCTCTTCGATCCTTCGCCCCGTTCGACCAACGCCGTGGCTGTCTCTGAGACTCGCCTGGCTGCCATCAAGCACGAGTCCTTCAAGCGTGCACAGCAGCTCGATCCCACTATCTCCGATCAGGTTATTAAGACTCTGGCTCGCCGCCTGCGCCACGCTAACGAGGCACTGGCTGACCTGGTCTTCTCCGACGTTCCCGGCCGCCTCGCTAAGGCACTGCTGGACCTGGCTGACCGCTTCGGCCGCCCCGCGACCGACGGCGTGCTCGTTGCTCACGAACTGACTCAGGAAGAGCTGGCACAGCTGGTTGGTGCATCCCGCGAGACCGTGAACAAGGCTCTTGCCGAGTTCGTTTCCCGCGGCTGGATCCGCCTGGAGGCACGCGCAGTTGTCATTCTGGACCTGCCCCGCCTGCGCCAGCGTTCCCGCTAAAGCCTCTTTGAGTTAGGGTATTCTAGGTCGCCCTCGCTGAAAGACACGCGGCTTAAAGAAATCAGGAGCCGTTTCCCTCTGCATGGGGAAACGGCTCCTGATTTCTTTAACGCTTCATCGTACGGGCGAGCATTGCGGCAGCTCGTTAGAGCACGCCTGTTAGTGCACACCCGCTACGCCGGTGTACACGCTACCGGTGGTTGCCGGAACCACCTCGGTGAAGGAGAGCATGCACGCGCCATTGTGGATCACGAGCACGGGCTTCTTCACCTCAATATTGCGGCGTTTGGACAGCCATGCCACGGAAGTCTGTGCCTTCGCCAAAGATTCGAGCAAGCTCATCACGCCGGGGGTGATGAGCTGGTCGAGGGTACGGCCCACCGTGTTAGGCTGGCCGATGCGGTCACCCAGTTCGCTGGTGTCCTTGGCTTCGAGCAGTTCACGCACGTTCAGCCAGTCACCCCACACACCCTTGCCGAGCAGTAGCTTCGGGTCCTGGCCCACGGGCAACGCCGCGGTGAAGTAGGCGATATCGTAGCGCTTGAGGAAGAAGTCCGGGGACTGCCAACGCGCGACCGGGCGTAGCAGGTCAGCGCGCACGCTCAAACCGCTGGAGGTCAAGAAGTCAGAGAAGCTCTTGTCCTGCTCGGCAACTGCTTCACGCCACGCCATGAACTCAGGGGTGCTGGAGCGCTCCACGACGTCCTGTTCGTCCTCGCCGGCAAGCAGAATGCCGGTCTCTTCAAAGCATTCACGCACGGTAGCCATGACGCTACGGCGTGCCTGCGCAATATCGGAGAAGTGGAATTGGTCCTGCCAGTAGTCGGCGCCGGGACCCACCCAGGAGGCGGACTCATCATCACCGGGAAGAGCCGTGCCGCCGGGGAAAGCCACCACGCCCAGCGGAGAGGTGCCGGGGCGGTAGGTCAGAATCGTTTCGAGGCCGTTGTCGCCGTCGCGCACAAAAATGACGGATGCCGCCTGGCGCATCGTGCAGCCGGTCGCACCTTCGTTACCGCCTTCACACCAGCTTTCGGCGGCGGTGCGCATGAACTCGGGAATCGTGTAGAGACGCTGAATGGCTGCGGTGCGCGGACCTGACTGGCGGCCGGTAAACATGCGGGGGCGTTCCACGCCTTCAGCCGGGGTGGGGGTGCCGAAGCGGCGTTCCTGCACCGGCAGGGGCAGAGTCTTGATATCCTGTGATTCGCCGGATCCGTGACCGTCTATACCGTTCACCGTCTTTTGGGCGCCACTTTGTGCTGCCCGCTGAGCCTGGGCAGCACGAATAGCAGACAGCGGCAGTGCGCCGGTGTACAGATTAGACATATTCAACAATGATCTCGACCTCTACGGGCGAGTCCAGGGGAAGAACGGGAACGCCGACGGCGGAGCGGGCGTGCTGGCCTGCCTCACCGAAGATTTCGCCGAGCAGTTCGGATGCGCCGTTAATGACGGCGGGCTGAGCGGTGAAGTTCACCTCGGATGCCACGAAGCCGACAACCTTCACGACGCGCTGCACGCGGTCCAGGTCGCCAATGACGGACTTGACCGCTGCCAGGGCGTTGAGCAGGCTGATACCCGCGTACTTCTTCGCATCCTCGGGGGTCACGAAGCCTTCAGCGCCGGAGTCGGAAACCTTACCGGTTTCGGGCAGAGCACCCTCAACGAAGGGCAGCTGACCGGAGGTGTACACGTAGGAGCCGGACGTAACAGCCGGAACGTAGGCTGCAACGGGGGCGGGTGCTACGGGCAGTTCGTAACCGAGTTCGCGGATACGTGCTTCAATACGGGATTCAGTCATGATTACTCCAGAAGGATGGCGGGTGCTGGCACCCAAACGGTGATAGGGGAAATGCCGTAAATCTAAACGCTACTGATATTCAGGCAGCTGTTAAATGGCTAACCGGCGGTCTTCCTCATCTATTCCCGCGCTCCCCTAGTTATAGGAGGGCCGGGATAGCGAGGTGACCGCCGGGTACGCTGCTCTTAGTCAGCCTTCTCGCGCTTAAAGTAGGCGATGGGGTTGCCCTGAGTCGGAGCGACCATGTTCGACGCGGGGGTTGCGCCAGCAGGTGCGGATGCGCCGGGGAGAACAGTTACGAGCTCCCAGCCGTCTTCACCCCAGTTGTCGAGGATTGCCTTGGTCGTGTGGATCATCAGCGGTACAGTTGCGTATTCCCATTTCTTCATACCCTCTAGACTAGCTTTCAGGGTCGAATAAGTAAAAGGGATTTACTATGGTTTCGGTCAATGTCCGGCGCTTTTGGGGGCTTTATTCTCAGGGCTGAGGCGCCCACCTCCCTGTGGGGTGCCGAACCGGACTTCCTCTCACAGCTTCATGGGATAAACTGAATGAATGGCTTCATCTAAGAAAACCCGTGCGCGTCGCCGCCCGGGAGATTTTTTGCAGTTCCTCGCGTTCAGCGTGATTGCCGGTTTCCTCGCGGCAATTATTGTCGTACCCCCGGCAGTGAGTGCCGGTATGGTCGCGAACGCGTCGATGTCATGGTTCCAGGACCTTCCTGACGACATTGCCGATGGCATCTCCTCCCGTCCTTCTACTATTTACGCTGCTGACGGCAAGACCGAAATCGCAACCTTCTTTGAAGAGAACCGTGAACCGGTCAAGCTGGATCAGATTTCTCAGCACATGAAGGACGCTATCGTCTCAGTGGAGGACCGTGACTTCTACAACCACGGTGCGGTCTCCGCTATCGGTATTGGTCGTGCGTTCCTGAACAACATCATTAACTCCAACAGCGGTCGCCGCCAGGGTGCTTCCACCCTGACCCAGCAGTACGTCAACAACCTCATTGTTGACTCCGCTGTGGCTCGCGGTGAGGACGCTACCGCGACCCTGAACGGTAACAAGACCTACGCCGCAAAGATTCGCGAGATGAAGCTTGCGATTTCTATGGAGCAGAACAAGTCCAAGGACGAAATCCTTGAAGGCTACCTGAACATCGTGAACCTTGGTGGTTCGAACTACGGTGTTGAGGCTGCTGCACAGTACTACTGGGGTATTTCCGCTAAGGACCTGAACGTGGCACAGTCCGCCCTTCTTGCCGGTCTGGTGCAGGCACCGAACGTGTACGACCCGACCGTGAACCCCGAACTCGCCCGTGAACGCCGCGACATCGTTCTGGGCACCATGCTCCGCGACGGCAAGATTTCCGACAAGGAATACAGCGACGCCATCGCCAGCGACATTAAGCTCAACGTCCACACCAAGTCCCAGGGTTGCTCCCTGGCAGGCGACAAGGCGTTCTTCTGCCGTTATGTGGTCAACTACCTGCTGCAGGATGAGTCCCTCGGCGCAACCGCTGAGCTGCGTAACACCGCCATCAAGCGTGGCGGCCTGAAGGTGATCACCACCCTGAACCCCGAGGCTCAGACCGCGGCAAAGCAGGCTGTGGACTCCACCCAGCCGGCAGCAACCAACTGGAACGACGTGAACTCCGCGCTGACCAGTGTTGAGCCCGGCACCGGCCGCGTCATCGCGATGGCACAGAACACCGAGCTCGGTAGCCCCGCAGACGCAAACGACCACTCCAAGACCGAGTACAACTACAACGTTGATAGCGCCTACGGTGGTACCCGCGGCTTCCAGCCCGGTTCGACGTTCAAACCGATTATTCTGGCACAGTGGCTCATCAGCGGCCGCGGCGCTAACGCTACCGTGAACGGTACCCAGCTGTTCTGGCCCACCAGCTTCGGTTGGAACGCCAAGTGCTACGACGGCGGTAAGTACTACTACACCGGTCAGCCGAACGGCTGGTCCTACAAGAACGCAGTCAACGGCGGTCTGACCTACGGTACCGCTGCGTACGGTATTCGCCAGTCGTTGAACTCGTACCTGTACGGCATGCTCTCCCAGATTGACCTGTGCGATGTGCACGACCTGTCCATCAAGATGCACGCCCTGGACGGTACCGGCGAACCGCTACACAGCATCCCCGACCTGGGTACCAACATTGGTGGTACCAAGTACGGTATCTCCCCGCTGACCAGCGCATCCATGTACGCTATCTTCGCTTCCGAGGGTAAGTACTGCACCCCGCGCCCCATCGAGAAGATCACCAAGACCAACGGTGAAACCATGAAGGAATACCAGAACCAGTGCGAGCAGGTCCTGGATCCGGACATCGCGAACGGTGTCAGCTGGGTTCTGAAGGGCGTTATCCAGCCTGGCGGTTCCGCTTCTCAGCGCGGTATTGGTCTGCCGAACGGTTCGGCTGCGAAGACCGGTACGAACGATAACTCCTCCCAGACCTGGCAGGTTGGCTACACTCGTGGCCTGTCCACCGCGTCTTGGGTTGGTTCTAACAACCTCGGCTTCCGCTCCCTGAACGGTGTGGGTATTAACGGTCGAGTCCTCGAGTACGTCGATGGTGCAACCTATGCGGGTGCACAGTGGCAGTCGTTCATGAAGACGATCGCACCGAAGTACAACACGAAGGACTTCACCACCCCCAGCGATAAGATTCTGTCGTACAGCTAGAATCACAGCTCATCAGCTGAAGCCTGAAAGGCGGTTGATAATGTGTGAAAACGCAGTCAACGCCCGCGTCCCCGTGGCGGTCCCCGGCGCACGCGGCTCCTCCCCGCTCCTGAAGAAGGTAGCGGGGGCGGTAGCCGCCACTGCAGCCTTGGGGGCCGCCACGGCGGCGTATGGGCACTTTATTGAGCTGAATAATTTTCAGCTCCGCACCGAGTCCCTGCCGGTGTTGCCCGCCGGTAGCCCTGACTTTAGGATTCTGCATATTTCGGATATGCACATGATTCCGGGTCAGCAGAAGAAGATTGACTTCATGCACTCGCTGGCTGCCCTGGAGCCGGATTTGGTGATGAACACGGGTGATAACCTCTCCCACGTGGACGGTATGGGCCCACTGCTGGAGGCGCTCGACCCGCTCATGGACTTCCCCGGCGTGTTTGTGCCCGGCTCGAATTGCTATTTCGCGCCAGTGTTCAAGAACCCGGCGCGTTACCTGTGGCAGCCGCGCACCCCGCAGATGATTGAGGAAGGCTCGCGTGTAGCCCTGCCCATTGAGCGGATGCACGACGCCTTCGAGTCGCGCGGCTGGACGGGTCTAATCAATCGCTACGATACGCTGAACCTCAAGGGTCTGCGCCTGGAGTTCTCCGGTGTGGATGACCCGCACCTGCGTTACGATGAGCACCCCGGATTCGCTCCCGGTGCCTTCGATGAGGGGCAGGAGCCGAGCGTCCGTATCGGCGTGGCGCACGCCCCTTATATGCGTACCCTGCACCGCTTCGTGCAGGACGGTGCGCAGGCCATTTTTGCCGGTCATACGCACGGCGGTCAGGTCTGTCTGCCCGGCGGTCATGCCCTGGTCAGCAATTGCGATTTGCCGCCTTCGCGTGCGAAGGGTGTCAGTGAGCAGTCCGGTATTCCGGTTCAGGTTTCTGCCGGTTTGGGTACCTCTCGTTTTGCGCCGGTGCGTCTGTTCTGCCCACCGGAGGCAATCCTGGTGACCCTCACGGCTCGTGATAAGGAGCAGGGCGCCTCCGCTACCTCGGCGGGTGGTCGTCTCTAATGTCTGAGGTTTCTACAGCGCGCACGACTAAGCGCCGCCGTAATCCTTTCCTGGAGACGGCGAGCGAACCGACCCCCGACCCGATCGACTACGCGCACGGTCAGCGTGCCCCGCGCACCCTCGCCGCGTATGCGCGTCCGATTCGTGTGCGCTGGGGCGTGGGCCTGCTCGTGGCGTTCGGTGCCGGTGCCCTTGAGATTTCCATCCCGCAGATGTTGCAGATTATTGTGGATCATCTCTCGCAGAGCACCACCGAGAGCGCCATCTGGATTGCCGGCGGCCTGGTGCTTCTGCTGGGTATTGCGCACGCCTCCTTCATGTATTGGAGGCGCTGGCTGATTGTGGACCCGACCTCCACAATTGAGCTGTCCATGCGCATGAACTTCTTTGACCGCCTGCTCAGTGCCCCGCTTTCTCTGTTGGACCGTTGGCCCTCCGGTCAGTTGCTGACCCGCTCCATGAGCGATTTGGGGACGATTCGCCGTTGGTTGTCTTTCGGTATTGTTCAGATGCTGACTGTTGCGGTGATGTTCCTGGTCGGTGGCTTCTTCATGCTGCGTTCTTCGCCGTCGCTCGCGCTAGTGTTCGTGGTGACCGTGCCTATTCTGGTGCTGTCACTGGTGAACTTCACCCGCAAGTACTACCGCGCCTCGCATGAGATTCAGCAGATGACGGGCGATCTGTCCACCCGTATTGAGGAGTCGGTGCGCGGCATCCGCGTGATTAAGGCGCTGGGCCGCTCCCCCGAGCAGATTCAGGAATATTCCGAGTCGGTGGATGCCCTGCAGGTGCGCGAGTACAGCAGATCGATGCTGGTGGCTCGTGTCGCCCTGTACCAGGGCCTGATTGTGGGTGTCTCCACGGCGGTGGCGCTGGCTGTGGGCGCTTCGCAGGTTGCGGCGGGCACCTTGAGTCTGGGCGCGATGACCGCCTACTTTGCGGTGCAGACGACCGTGCTCAGCCACGTGACGCGCTCAACCGCGCTGATGTCTGCCTATTTGAGCTATAAGGTGGCGATGGAACGCCACAACGAGGTTATGGACGAGCCCGGATTTGAGGCCGTGCCGCTGGTTCGTGGCTCCGCGGCTATGTCTGCGCCCGAGCATCCGCAGGGTGCTTCTGATTCGTCAACAGTAACTGGAGTGTCTGCCGAAGGCGGCTCCGGGAAGGAAACTATGCAGTACCCCAGCGGTGGCGCAGTATCTGTCACTTTCGATCACGTTCAGTTCAGCTACGACGCTATCAAGGCGCCGGCGGAGGCTACCACTGAGGCGAATTCTGAAGTTGCTTCTGAGACGAAGGCACCCGAGGTTTCCGTGCTGAAGGACGTAAACTTCAAGGTCTTCCCTGGCGAGATTCTGGCGCTGGTGGGCGCAACCGGTAGCGGCAAGTCCACCGCGCTCTCGCTGGTTCCGCGTTTCTACGAGCCGACCTCCGGTTCCCTGCGTTTCGGCACCCGTGATACCGCCGACATGTCTATTGAGGAGGTGCGCGCCCAGACCGCGTTCGTCTTTGAGGAGGCGGTGCTCTTCTCCGGCACGGTCCGTGAGAATGTGCTGATGGGCGTTGCCGAGCAGTACGAGCGCGGCACCGAGGATGAGGACTACCCGAGCCAGGAAGAGCTGGAGGCGACCCTGAACACCGCGTTGCAGCTGGCTGCCTGCGATTTCGTGGCGGAGCTGCCGCAGGGGCTGGACACGATTATCGGTGAGGAGGGTCTGAGCCTTTCAGGTGGCCAGCGTCAGCGCCTGTCCCTGGCGCGCGCCCTGGCGAAGCGTCCCTCCGTTCTGCTGCTGGATGACCCGTTCTCGGCGCTGGATGTGAACACCGAGGAGCGTATTATCACCGGCCTGCGTGAGGGTCTGGAGGGCCTGGGCGGTGCCACTACCCTGCTGACGGCGCACCGCCCCTCCACGGTGGCTCTGGCTGACCGCGTGCTGCTGATGGTTGATGGTGCCGTGGTCGCTGAGGGTACTCACGCTGAGCTGATGGACTCTTCGGAGCAGTACCGCCAGCTGATGACGATGGAGGAAGGCTAATGGCCCATCATCGTCCAGCGGAGCGGCGGGAGGAGTTGAGCCCGCAGGAGCGTGCGGAGACTCGTGAACGCTCGATGGCTCTGCTGCGCCAGATGTTGCGCCCGCACCGTGGAGCGTTGGCGCTGTCGATTATTTCGGTGCTTTTGGTATCGGGCTCCTCGGCGATTGCGCCGATTCTGATTGCCCGCGTTTTGGATAGTTCCATTGAACCGCTCAGGCAGGGTGACGTATCTCCCCTGCTGACTCTGCTGGCGTTTTTTGTGGCGGCTACCGCGGTGACCGCGATTTTTTCGTGGGCCAATGTGGCGTACACGGTGCGCGTGTCGCTGGGCGTGGTGGTGTATCTGCGTAAGCGGGTGTTCCGTCACGCGCAGTCGCTGAGTGTGTCGTTCCATGAGCGGTACACCTCGGGCAAGGTCATTTCGCGTTTGACCAGCGATATTGATACGGTCCGCAGCTTCTTGGACAGCGGCATCAGCCAGTTGGCGATTACCTTGCTGTCCATGGTGATTTCTGCGGTCGCTATTTTCCTTCTGGATTGGCGTATTGGTCTGTTCATGCTGGTCATGGGCGTGCCGATTTACTTCTTGACGCGCTGGTTCCAGAAGGCTGCGGTGCCGGTTTTCCGTACGATGCGTACCGAGTCTGCGCATTTGACGAGCCGTTTTGTGGAGACTTTTACGGGTATCCGCGCGGTGAAGGCGTTTGGTGCGGAGGCGCAGATGCGTTCTGAGTACGCTCAGGCGTCGGAGCGTTACCGCCTTGCGGTGATGGATTCCATTAAGATTTTCGGCGTCTACTCGCCCGTGCTGATGCTTTTGGGCAATGTGTTTATTGCCGGTGCGCTGGTGCTGGGTGGTTATGCGGTGCTGGGCGGCACCATGCAGATCGGTACCCTGCTGGCGCTGGTGATTTACGCGAACCGTGTGTTTGAGCCGGTCATGCAGCTCTCTGAGTTCTACAACATGTTCCAGTCGGCAATGTCCGCGCTGGAGAAGCTTTCGTCCTTCTTGGGTGAGGAGCCGGAGGTTGCTGAGCCGGAGCATCCGCATGAGCGGGCTGTAGAGTCTGTAGCTGAATCTGCTACTGGCGTTACTGAGGGCGCGTCCGGCACGGTTCAGGGCGCTCTGGTGGAGCTGGATTCGGCGGTCTTTGGGTACACCTCGGATCGTCACGCGCTGAAGGAGACGAGCCTGCGCATTGAGCCGGGTACGACCGTGGCGCTGGTGGGTGCTACGGGTGCCGGTAAGTCGACGATCGCTAAGCTGGTGGCTCGTTTCTACGATGTTTCAGCCGGTCAGGTGCGTATTGACGGCGTGGATGTTCGCCAGCTGGCAGATGCTCAGCTGCGCCGTGAGGTGCTCATGCTGACCCAGGAGGTGTTCCTGTTCTCCGCGTCGATTCTGGAGAATATCCGCATGGGTAACCCACAGGCGTCCGATGAGCAGGTGAAGGCTGCCGCGAAGGCGGTGGGTGCTGACGCGTTCATTGAGCGTCTGCGTGACGGCTACGAGTCACAGCTGGGCCGTGGCGGTATTACCCTGTCGGCGGGTCAGCGTCAGCTGGTGTCCTTTGCTCGTGTGTTCTTGGCGAATCCGCGGGTGCTAATTCTGGATGAGGCGACGGCTTCGCTGGACATTCCGAGTGAGCGTGCGGTGCAGGCGGCGCTGCGAACTATTTTGGCGGGGCGTACGGCGCTGGTGATTGCGCATCGCCTCTCGACGGTTCTGGGCGCTGATCGTGTGCTGGTGATTCATGAGGGTTCTGTGGTGGAGGATGGCTCCCCGCAGCAGCTGATTGCCTCCGGCGGTCGTTTTGCGGCGATGTACGCCTCCTGGGATGAGCTGAATCAGGTTCAGGAGGCTGAAGCCTAGGAACTTTATTTGCCTCTCCCTGAGCGGTGGAGTGCCGCTGTGTTGCGTTCTGAATTTTTTTGGGTTATCCTAGGTGAGTTGCCTACGGTATTCGCTGATAGGTCAACATCGGGATGTGGCGCAGCTTGGTAGCGCGCGTCGTTCGGGACGACGAGGTCGCAGGTTCAAATCCTGTCATCCCGACAGATAGCCCCGGTCCTCTGGACCGGGGCTTTGTCGTACCCGCAGTATTTTTGCTGCGCAGTTTGAGTGTATAAAAGCGGCCCTCTCCCCGCGCAGGAACGCAGGGAGGGGGTCGCTTTCGTTTTGAGTTCAGTTCCGTTTAGCCGCGCCCGGAGATGAGGGCGAGAATCGCCTCCAGGGGGCCGCGTCCGGCAATGGAGCGTGCCATGCGTGACCAGAGGGTGCAGAAGCCCAGGGCGATAACAGCGCCGAGCAGCAGGAAGGCGCTCCAGTACACGGCGGTGCCCCAGCCTCCGGTGGCGACGTAGTGCTCGCCGACGGTGAATGCCTTGATGGTGGGTCCGGCGTAGATGATGATTCCGCTCAGCACAATGGAGGCACTCAGCGACATCTGGCCCAGGCGGGCGATGGGGGTGAGCATTCCCGCCTGTGCGGAGAGCAGGCGCGCGCATTCGGCCCAGAAGTAGAGGGTTGCCGCGAGGTTTAGGGTTAGCAGCACCTGCGGGCTGTTGAGGAAGCCGAGCTCGGTGTAGGGGTTGAAGGTGCGGTAGACGGCGAGCGCCAGCACGGCGAGTACCACGGGGATTGCGAGCTTTGCTTGCAGGTTGTCGTAGAGGCGCACGAGTACGATGCCCAGGCACATGACCCAGATGAGCTGGGCGCTTTGGGCGTGGTTGACGCCGTGGCTTGCGAGGAAGGGTAGCTGGACGGCGGTCCACGCATCTGCCTGGGCGGCTACGTCCATGAGCAGGGTGTAGGTCCAGGTAATGAAGGGGCTGGTGACTACCGCTAGCACTGCGATTGCCCACAGGGGAAGGTGCACGACGAATAGGGTCAGCAGGGTGAGTAGCGCCAGGTGCACGAGCATGTCGAAGGGCAGGGAGTAGGAGAAGCCCTGCGCGGGTACGGTCACGTCAGCTTGCGGCAGGTAGGTGATGCCCTGCATGAGTGCCACGCCCAGCAGGAGTAGCGCGAGGAATCGCACGATGGTTCCGGCGAAGAGTTGCGGGAAGTTCGCGGTGCGGGCGTAGCGCCAAGCGGCTGCGCCCAGGATTGCGGCGAAGAGCGGTTCAGCCGGTACGAGGGTCTGCGGGATCCAGAACGTCCAGGACACCGGGATCAGCTGCAGCCAGTATCCGAAGGGGATGAGCAGGCTGAGCACGGCGAAGGCGCGGGCGAGGTCGAGCCCAAGGTCGCGTCGGGTTCCTCCGAGGGAGGCGGCACGTGCCCCGCTGCTGACGGTGGGGATAGGTTGAGTGCGCCCTGCTGCCATGTCCTCGCTCCTTGTAGTGCCGTGTTTGAGAGTCTGTGCACCCTGCCGGTGGTGTGTGCCCTGCCAGGGTATCTGCCGCATCCGGTGGTGTGTGTCGGATGCTCTGGCATAGGTGTTAAGTGTAACGGTGGAAGCTGTGTCTGCTCGGGTGGTGGCGCGGAGGTTTTGCTCTCATACTGCCTCTCTGTCGGCTGCTGGCTGGAGCTTCTTGCCCTATTGGTGAGTGCTGTTCAAGTGTTGTTGCACGAGGTTAGGTGTGTACCATTGGTACGTTCTTAAAGGTGGAGCAACCCCGCGGGAGCATAATTTCGCTCCTTTTACTGTCCCAAACGCGCCCCACCTGCACACACCACGTTGAGGTTTTATGTTTTCGACTTTTTCCCCGCTTTTCTTGACGGATTTGGGGACTTCTGGTGCTCTTCTTGCTTCGGGTACGACTCTGTCGGATGGATCGAGCCACGATAGCGGCCAGTTTGTTTCCATTTTCTGGATTACGTTGGTTGCGTTGCTGTCGCCGATTCTTTCGCGGCTGACGGGTAAGAAGATCCCGGATGTGGTTTTCCTGCTCATTTTTGGTCTGCTCATTGGCCCGAATATGCTCAACCTTGCCAGCAGTGAGGGCGGTATCCCGCTACTGAAGGAGCTGGGCTTGGGCATGCTCTTTTTGATTGCGGGCTTTGAGATTAACGTGTCGTCGCTGCGTAGCCGTCAGGGTTATAGCGCTATTGCCACGTGGGTGGTGTGCTTTGCCTTGGGTATGGCGGGTGCGGCGGTGATTACGTCGTTCTCGCGTGAGCTGAATACGTATATTGCGGTGGGTGTGGCGCTGAGTTCTACGGCGTTGGGCACTCTGCTGCCGATGTTGAAGTCTCACGGTGCTGCCGGTACGCCGGTGGGTAATGCGGTGCTGGTGCACGGTGCTGTGGGTGAGCTTCTGCCGATTTTCGCTATTTCGCTGCTGCTCTCGTCGCGTTCGCCGGGCATGGCGATTGTGGTGTTGCTGGCGTTTATGGTGGTTGCGGTGATTGTGGCGTTGATTCCGCATCGTCTGTTTGCGCATGTGCCGGGTCTGCGTCAGATTATGGTTGCGGAGGCGAATACGACCGGTCAGACGGTTTTGCGTCTTGCGATGTTCCTGCTGGCGACCCTGATCATGTGCACTGCCCTTTTTGATTTGGATGCGGTGCTCGGTGCCTTTGCGGCGGGTCTGATTCTGCGTACTCTGACCCCTCCGGCGGCTTTGCATATGATGACTCGCCGCCTTGAGGTGGTTGGTTTTACGTTCATGATTCCGCTGTTCTTTGTGGTCAGCGGTATGGGTATTGATGTGTCTGCCGTGGTGGCTAAGCCTTTGGGTCTGCTTGCCGTGGTGGTGGGTATTCTGCTGTGCCGTGGTGTTCCGGTGCTTTTGGCGGAGCATTTCTTCGATACCCGTTCGGGGTTGACCACTCGCGCGCAGAAGGCGCAGTTGGCGTTGTATTCGGCTGCGGGTCTGCCGATTATTGTGGCGGTGACGGAGGTTGCGACCAGTTCGGGTCTTCTGGAGGAGTCCACGGCGTCGCTGCTGGTTGCCGGTGGCGCGCTGACGGTTCTACTGTTCCCGCTGTGGGCGTTGGGTATTCGTCAGGCGTTTGGTTCTGCTGGACCGTCTCAGCAGGCGCCGAGCCGTAAGGAACAGATGAATGCTCTGAAGGCTCAGCGTAATGCTCAGACGAAGCTGACTACGGGTATGATTCCGGTGGTTCGTTTGAAGTCTCAGGCTGAATCTGATTCTGTCGAGGTTGAGGTTGCTTCCTGTACTGCGTCTCGGGATGCGGCAAAGAAGCGCAGGGGCTCTGTAGAGAATACGGATGCTGCGCAGAAGTAGCTGCGGCTATGTGGTGGTTCGATCTTTCATGGAATGAACTAGTTTGGACAGGTACCCCGCATACAGTCACAGCAACCTTATGTGGGATTACCTTAATAAAAACCACATAATAACAGGTAGCTACGCTATTCAATTTCACAAGGCATCCCACATATAGGCTCAAAACTCGCCACGCCCTCATCGTAGGGTGTGGCGAGTTTTTGCATCTGAATCTCCTTATAAATCAGGGGGAGGAGACAAAAAATCCTTAAATTCGGATTTTTTATGCAAATATTACAGAAGATGACGTGTCTTAGCTTTCGCGACTGACACTTTGTCCTATAAAATTGAAAGCACACAGGGTATTTCCCTAAAACACACATAAACCAACATACATGCACAGAGCCGCTTCCGCCCCAGCGGGAGCTGGTGTACCTCCCCATTCACACACGGGAGGCGCCCCTTTCGGGAGTATCCGCGACGATACCCCGGCGGCTCCCAACCACGGAGGAGGATTATATGGGTCAGAAAGGTAATTATTTCTAACCTCACATCTCAAGGCCTCGCACTGAATCCTAACGATTGTCTGCACACACAGTCATTTCCGAAGGAAAAATCATGCACCAACTACTCCTCACCGCGAGCACTGGTGGCGTAGAGCTGGACTTCCCGTCATGGCTCCGAATTACGCACTTCATCAACTTCATTATGATGGGCTTCCTGATTCGTTCAGGTTGGGAAGTTCTCGCCTCTCACCCCCGTCTGTACTGGAACAACCAATGCACCCCGGGTTCCGAGTGGCTCAAGTTCACCAAGGACAAGGTTTCGACTGTCCCCGGTGAGTTCACTGCCCGCGACGACCAGCGTCGACTGTCGCCGCTTATCTCCCTACCCGGTAACGGCCAGATTGGTCTCGGCCGTGCATGGCACGCTCTAGTTACTTTTATCTGGATTGCTAACGGTCTCGTCTACGTCTCCTTGCTATTCCTGACCGGCCAGTGGCGCCGCATCGTCCCGACCAGCTGGGACATCATCCCGCAGGCGTGGGAATCCATCCAGATTTACGCTGGCTTCCAGATTCCCTCCATTGAGCATTTCCAGCCGTACGACGCTCTGCAGCAGATTATGTACTTCACCGTGGTGTTCATTGTGGCACCGCTGATGATTGCAACCGGCCCGATTATGAGCCCGGCATTCTGCGGCCGCTTCCCCGGCTACGTGCGCCTCTTCCGTAACCGCCAGACCGCACGTTCCATCCACTTCCTGGGCATGGCGTTCTACTGCATCTTCACCGTCATTCACGTGGCGCTGGTGTTCGTGGTTCACCCCCAGTACAACATCGCCCACATGATGCTGAACAAGCCCTACAACGAGGTCGACGCAGCACAGTTCGCTCAGGCAGTCACCATGCTCATTGGCGGCATTGTCTTCGCTGTGGCACTGTGGCTTTTCGCTTCGTACTGGTCCCTGCGCGACCTGCGATTCACCCAGACCTTCATTTGGGGTCTGACCCAGCCGATTCGTAACGTCCTGCTGGATCGTATCACCTCCCGTCAGGTGCAGAAGAAGACCTTCACCGATGCCGATATTTCGCCCTTCCACTGGGTCAACACTCGCCCGCCGACCGAGCGTGAGAGCACCGAGTGGAACCGTCTGAAGGAGCACGAGTTCGTTGACTACCGCCTCGAGCTGGGCGGCCTGGTGAAGGAATCCAAGTCCCTGAGCATTGACGAGCTCAAGCAGCTGGGCAAGGAAGTCAACATCACCATGCACACCTGCATGCAGGGTTGGACCGGCATCGCCAAGTGGGAGGGCGTGCGCCTGCGCGACGTTCTCGCACTGGTCGAGAAGACCGACGAGGCTCGCTACGTTATGGTGACCTCCTTCGGCCACGTGGGCCACACCTACGACGGCCGACCGACCGAACCGTACTACGAGTGCCTGGATATCTCCATGGCTATGGAGGATGAGACCATCCTGGCCTGGGGCATGAATGATAAGCCTCTGCCGGATGTGTACGGTGGCCCGCTGCGTCTGCGTGCGGACTCCATGCACGGCTACAAGATGGTCAAGTGGGTTCAGAAGATCGAGTGGATCAAAGACTACCACGATGTTGGCGATGGCCAGGGCGGTAGCCGCGAGGACTCCGGTCTGCAGCACTTCGACGCACGTGCCTAAGCGCCAACGCGGAGGCATCGCTACGGTAGAGCCTTCAGCGCTCCGCTAGGTAGCGCGTCGATAAGCAACCATATAAAGCACCGAACGGTGGCGGGTACATGGGCCCGCCACCGTTTTTGCATCCTCATGACTGGTGCATATGCTTCTGAAGACTAGGAGCCTCGAGGGCATAAAGAAACCGCCCGGGAGCCTTAGCTCTCGGGCGGTTTCTTTAGAGGTTTGCCTTCTGGCGCTGCACCTTAAGCGTCGTAGATGATGACGTCCAGGGTACGGGGGCCGTGCACGCCCTCCACGCGGATCAGCTCGATATCACTGGTTGCCGACGGACCGGAAATCATGGTCACAGGGCGGGTGTAGGTGATACGCTCGATCGACTCGGGAACCAGCTCCACCACGGTGGAACGGGGAACCACGCAGATGTGGTGGTCGGGCACCAGGGTGATGGCGCGGCGACCCTCATCGGGGTTGGTGTTCAAGAAGATCGTGCCGGTCTCTGCGCAGGAGACGGTCGAACCGGTCACCACAGCGTCAACTGCGTCCAGTTCCTTCAGGCTCAGGCAGCCGGGTTTGAGGGTGCTACCGGAGTCGGTGACGCGCTTGCGGTCAGCGGTGTCAGCCGGTAGCCACTCCATGTTCAGGCCCTCGGGAACCACGTAGGTGGACTTTTCACCCAGTCGCTCTGCGATGACCTTGGAGATGTTCTCCTTGTTCGCGTGGAACACGTTTGCCTTGTAGTCAATGAGGCGGTCGACGAGCATCTCAATGGTCTGCTCTTCGTTCAGCTCGCTGACGCGGCGGTAGTTACGTACGGGCTCTGGGGCGACGGGTGCGTCAGCCAGGGACGAGCGGATACGTGCGAGGATATCTTCCTTAGCAGAGGACATTAGTTGTTCTCCTTAGCTTCACGGGCTGCCTGGGCGTCCATAGCTGCCTTGGCGTTTGCTGCCGCCTCAGCGACCTTACCCTTGTTTGCCTCGATGAGGGCCTGAATGTCAACGCGCTCAGCGTTATCGCGTGCCGGAGCCTGACCCTTCTCCTTCTTCCACCAGTTGCGGAAAGATTCCTTGGGGGGCTCGGGGATGTCGCGGTAAGCGGTCCAGCCGCTGACGATACCGGGAACAGCGGTGATCTTGTGCTTGCGGCCGCTGATAAGGCGGGACATGGGCAGACCACGCTCTGCAATCGACATCATCTTGCCGGAGGTGAAGAGCTTCTTCGCACCAAGCATCATGCCGTCCATCTGCGAGAAGGGAGCCTTCTTGTTGCCCTCGAACTCGCGGACAGCGTGCTGGGACTCAACATCCTTAGCGCGCAGATGCACGAGGACCTCAGGGAAGTTAATCTTCACGGGGCAAACTTCGTAGCAAGCGCCACAGAGAGAGGATGCGTACGGCAGGGAGTTGTTCTCTGCAGCCTCGATACCGGAGAGCTGCGGGGACAGAATCGCGCCGATGGGGCCCGGGTAGGTGGAGCCGTAGGCGTGACCGCCTGCGCGCTCGTACACGGGGCACACGTTCATGCAAGCGGAGCAGCGGATGCAACGCAGTGCCTGGCGACCCAGCTCGTCGGACAGAACGGCGGTACGGCCGTTGTCGATGAGGATGACGTGCATGTTCTGCGGGCCGTCACCGGGGGTCACACCGGTCCACATGGAGGTGTAGGGGTTCATGCGCTCACCGGTGGAGGAACGGGGCAGCAGCTGCAGGAATGCCTCGTAGTCCTGGAAGGTGGGCAGAATCTTCTCAATACCCATGAAGGTAATGAGGGTGTCGGGCAGGGTCAGGCACATACGGCCGTTACCCTCGGACTCCACGATGGTCAGGGTACCGGTCTCAGCAATACCGAAGTTGGTGCCGGAGACTGCCACGGTGGTGTTCAGGAACTTGTTACGCAGACGGTTACGCGATGCCTCTGCCAGTTCTGCCGGCTCATCGGTGATGTCCGGGTTAATACCCTCAATTTCGCGCAGGAAGATGTCGCGGATTTCGCGGCGGTTGCGGTGAATTGCGGGCACCAGAATGTGGGAGGGGCGGTCGTGGCCGAGCTGGACGATTTCTTCCGCGAGGTCGGTCTCAATAGCGTTGATGCCGTTTTCCTCGAGGAATTCGTTCAGGCCGGTCTCTGCGGTTGCCATGGACTTAATCTTGATGATTTCGTCCACGCCCTGCTCGCGAATCAGGTCCAGAGCAATCTGGTTCGCCTCGGTGGCGTTGCGTGCCCAGTGCACGTGGCCGCCTGCGGCGGTGAAGTTACGCTCGAACTGTTCGAGCAGCTCGGGCAGGTTCGCCAGAACGTAGTTCTTGACGGACTCACCGGTGTTACGCAGGTCCTGCCAGTCGGGCACCTCTGCGGTGACGCGTGCGCGCTTGTTACGGATCGCGTGGGTCACGAAGCGCAGGTTGGCGCGTAGCTGCTCGTTCTTGAGCTCTTCCTTCGCGTACTTGGGGAAGGGGGTTTCTTCGAAAATGTTGCCCTCGCCGTAGTGAACGACCTTGGGCATACCAAGCTGAATAGCGGTCATGAGGTCTTATCTTTCCTTAGCCGATCGAGAGCTCAACACGCTCGGAGTTAATCTTGAGCGGGTTTTCCTTGGTGGATGCGAGGATCTCAGCGAAGTGGATGGTCTGAACGTCCGAGCCGCGACGCATCAGCGCACCGCCGATGTTCATCAGGCAGGAGCAGTCGCCGCCGGTGCAGACGGAAGCACCGGTTGCTTCAACGTTGTCTGCCTTGTCGTTGACCATTGCGCCGGAGACGTCAGCGTTCTTGAAGGAGAAGGTACCACCGAAGCCGCAGCACTGGTCCATGCCCTCGAGCTGGGTGTACTTGATGCCTTCGACGGTGCGGACCAGGTCCTGCTGGCGGGTGCCCAGGCCGAGCATACGCATACCGTGGCAGGAGCTGTGGTAGGTGACGTGCTCGGGGAAGTAGGAGCCGAGCTGCTCGGCAGCGTTGGTGATGCCCAGGATGTCGATTAGCAGCTGGGAAAGCTCGAAGGTGCGGGAAGCAATCTGCTCTGCCTTCAGAGCCAGCGCTTCGTCGCCGCGGCTACGTGCGACCATTGCCTGCTGGTGACGCAGGGAAGCAACGCAGGAGCCGGAGGGTGCAACAGCTACGTCCCAGTCCCAGGAGTCGAAAGCTTCAACGTGGTTCTTGATGACTTCGTAACCGTCATCGAAGTAGCCGGAGTTGACGTGCATCTGAGAGCAGCAGGTCTGGTTCGGGGGGAAGACAACCTCGTGGCCCAGGCGCTCAAGAATTTCGACGGTGGCGCGTGCTACGCGGGGGTACATGCCGTCAACGATGCACGTGGAGAAGAGTGCAATGCGCATGACTTGTCCGTCCTTTCCTCTGTGTTCAGAGTTTCTCGGTCTCACCGCCTGCGTCTGGGGCAGGCGGGGCACAGTCCGAACAAGTTCGGTCTTCCAAAGAAGCGACTCAGATGTATTGAGTCGGGGAAGCTGGACCGGATGGTTCCGGCTAATGTGCGCGCCCCAAGTGGAGGTGGGATGCGGTGGGATCAGAAACCGTGGTGATGTCTTTTATCTTTCTAGCCATTTAACACCGTTGGGCGGCTTTTCTCTAGTTGGAATAGCACATACTTTCCTTGTTAAATAACCGGTTAGGTCGACCTGACCTTAAGGTATATTTCCCTACCTTCCGGTACATGTGACCTCATCTCCCATGCACCCCCCGTAAGACCCCTATATTCTTTTCGCAGATTGAACATTTATCAAACACACAGAAGTGGACCATAAACCCCCTAGAAATCCGCCGTTCTGAAGATTTTATGGTTGTTTTATGGGGCTTTTCCTTTTTAAAACAACATTCTTTTCGGGTATATGCGTCCAAATGAAGACTCTCCCCTGGGTAAACCAATGACCCATACACCCAACTCGTGATGTATCTGAAAATATTCGAGTTTCAGAACCTGGAATTAACTATCAGAACCGCAATATTTCGGCAGTTTCACTGGAAGCGAGCCCAGGTTCCGGTCGCCTTCCACAAAAATGAGTCAGGTCACTTTTGGTGAAACACCACATTATCCGGTACTCTTCTAAACATGCGATCAATGGTCTGACCACATCCCCGCATGGGAAACAATGACCCGTTCCCCAGCGGGATTATCTATGGTCTGACCACACACAAGACACACCCTGAACCAAAGGAGTTCCAGTGGAAACTTATACCGCTGTAACCAATGCAGTGGGAGGTAGCCTCGGCCTCAGCGCACTCGTGGCAACCATTCCCCTCCTCACCTTCTTTGTGATGCTACTGGGCGTTAAGGCACGCGCTCACTGGTCCGCACTCGTGGCACTGGCAGCATCCATCCTCGTAGCAGTCCTGGGCTTCCACATGCCCGCTGACCTCGCCGGTCTGAGCGCCGTCCGCGGTGGCATCTACGGCCTGGTCATCTGCTGGGTTATCCTCGGTGCAATCTGGTTCTACCAGCTCACCGTTCTCTCCGGCCGCTTTGAAGACCTGCGCCGCGTCTTCGACCGCCTCGGCGGCGGCGACCTGCGCATCCAGGCTATCCTCATCGCATTCTGCTTCGGCGGTCTGCTCGAGGCACTGGCTGGCTTCGGCGCTCCCGTTGCAATTACCGCAACCATGATTCTCGCCCTGGGCGTTAAGCCCCTCAAGGCTGCTATTACCGTTCTGCTCGCTAACACCGCACCCGTGGCATTCGGCGCAGTTGCTGTCCCGATTACCACCGCAGCTGACGTCGGCGGCAAGGACGCACACGTTATCGCAACCATCGTTGGTCACCAGGCTCCGTTCCTGGCAATGCTCGTTCCGCTCATCCTGCTCGTCATCCTCGACGGTATGAAGGGCCTGAAGGACGCTTGGCTGCCCGCACTGATCATCGGTGTTTCCTTCGCAATTACCCAGTGGGTCACCGCTGCTACCCCCGCGTTCAACCTGACCGACGTTGTTGCTTGCATCGTCTCCATGGGTGTTGCTGTTATCTTCCTGCAGTTCTGGAAGCCGCGCGGCGTCGAGGGCGTTCGTGAACGCTACGGTCTGCCCGCACAGTCCGAAGAGAAGGAAGCTCTGCCCGCAGTTCGCGTCTGGATGGCACTGCTGCCCTACGTCATCGTTGTCGCAATCTTCGGTGTTGCTAACCTGCACGCTGGCCTGAAGGCATGGCTGAAGAGCTTCGTCATCAAGATTGATATCCAGGCTCTGAGCTCCCGCCTCGTCACCGCTGACGGCAAGCCCGTCAAGGACGCTGTCTACAACTTCGCGTGGATGTCCAACCCCGGCACCCTGCTGATCATTTCCGGTCTGGTTGTTGCTGTGGTCTACTTCTTCTTCAACGAGAAGGGCCGCTACGCCTTCAAGTTCCCGGCAATCTTCACCGAGTTCGGTTCCGTTGTCTACCGCATGCGCTGGTCCATCCTGACCATTGCTTCGGTTCTGGCACTGGCATACGTCATGAACTTCTCCGGTCAGACCATTGCTATGGGTACCTTCCTGGCAGGCCTGGGCACCGTCTACGCGTTCCTCGCACCGGCTCTGGGCTGGATCGGTACCGCTGTGACCGGTTCGGACACCAGCGCGAACGCACTGTTCTCCAAGCTGCAGGTGTCTGCTGCTGAGAACCTGCAGCACGCAGGTATCCACGGCGCAACCCCCGAGCTCATGCTGGCTGCTAACACCACCGGTGGTGTGGTCGGTAAGATGATCTCCCCGCAGTCGCTGGCTATTGCTGCTACCTCCGTGGACATGGAAGGCAAGGAATCCGACATCCTCAAGGCTGTCCTCCCCTGGTCCTTCGCTATGCTCCTGTTCGTCTGCATCCTGGTCTTCCTGCAGACCAACGTGCTGTCCTTCATGATTCCCTAATCTGAAGCTCAGGTTTTAGAGAGTTCCTGAAGCATCCGCTTCACGAACAGTAGGACATTCGCCCCGGTTTGACCGGAGGCCACAGCGGGGCGGCGTACCTTTCCGGTATCGCCGCCCCGCTTTTTATGCCCCTTATGACTCGATAGGTTGCCCCAATAGTTTGGGAGAACATGCTGAGTCGAGACTTCTTTTCGTTATCCGCCTCGTTATCAGGAGAGAGTATGCCTCGTTCTTTTGACGACACCCAGCCTGCAGAGGCGCCCCCTGTGGTTGAGCGCCAGCCGATTCTGGCGGACCGCAGCTACAGCATCATTCTGGAGACCTTTGAGCGGCGCCTGCGCCTGGGTGAGTTGCGTGTGGGCGATAAGCTCCCCTCCGAGCGTGAGCTGGCGGCACGGCACGGTATCTCCCGCCCCTCGGTCCGTGAGGGTTTGAGGGTTCTGAACGCGCTGGGTCTGATTCGTTCCAGCACGGGTTCGGGACCGAAGTCGGGCGCGATTATCATTTCTGAGCCGTCGGATGCGCTCAGCTGGGCGCTGCGCATGCACATTGCGACCCGTAGCCTGCCGGTGAAGGACGTTGTCTCAACCCGCTTGCTGCTGGAGGGCCCTGCGGCGCGTGCGGCAGCTGCCGCGCCGGACACTCCGGAGCGTGCGGCGGCGCTGGAGCGGGCGCGCGTGCATCTGGCAGAGATGGATGAGCAGATCAGCGATGAGCGCTTCCACTTCTGCGATACGCGTTTTCACTATGAGCTGTCGAAGCTCGGCGGCAATATTGTGCTTGATACGGTTATTGACTCTCTGCACATGGCGACGATGAGCTATGTGCAGGAGGCAGTTCCTTTCTTGAAGGATTGGGAAGCGGTCAAGCGCACGTTGCAGCAGCAGCATTACGGCATTATTGAGGCGATTGCCTCTCACGATGAGCAGGCAGCCTATGAGCGGGTGTGTGAGCACATTACGTGGTTCTATTCGCTGTCTGACCGGGCTGCGGAGGAGCGGGCGCGGCAGCATCCGGCGCGGGATATTCTGCACGAGGATTTGTGCCACGAGAACATTCACGCCGGCTAGGATGTGCCACTCAACCTCATAACCCCACATAGCTAAAGGGCGGTGCCCCGGAAGAATGACCTTCCGGGGCACCGCCCTTTAGCTATCTCAAAGACTTATTCGGTCCGAAATATTGAGTTTAGAACTTCGTGCCGGTCAGACGCTCATACGCCTCAACGTAACGGGCACGAGTCTTCTCCACAACCTCCTCAGGCAGGTGCGGCACGTTATCCGAACCGTCCCAACCCGCTTCCGGGGAACGCAGCCAGTCACGCACATACTGCTTATCGAAGCTCGGCTGTGCACGACCCGGCTCGTACTGGGTCGCATCCCAGAAACGCGAAGAGTCCGGGGTCAGCACCTCATCACCCAGGGTGATTTCGCCGCGGTACGAATCGGTACCGAACTCCATCTTGGTATCCGCCAGAATAATGCCCTGCTCGCGAGCAATCTTCTCGGCAGTGGTGTACAGGCTCAGGCTCAGCTCCTCCAGGCGCTCACCCACCGGCTGACCCACCTCAGCGTACAGCTCCTCACGGGTCACCAGCTCATCATGCTCACCCACCTCAGCCTTACCGGTCGGAGTGAAAATCGGGGTCTCCAGGCGGGAACCATCCACCAGACCCGCAGGCAACTTCACACCAGCAATCTCACCAGTCTCGTTGTACACAGCCAAACCCGAACCGGTCAGGTAACCGCGCACAATGCACTCCACCGGGAACATGTTCAGGGAGCGGCAAATCATTGCTCGACCAGCCACAACATCCGGAACGTCAGTGGACAGCACGTGGTTCGGAACCTGCTTGAGCTGCTCAAACCACCACAGGGACATCTGAGTCAGAATCTTGCCCTTATCCGGGATCTCGGTGGGCAGAATACGGTCAAAAGCGCTAATACGGTCCGAGGCAACAACCATGACCGAACCGGCACGCAGCTCAGCGTCATCATTGACGGTCAAGCCGGTAGCATCAAAACGTTCCTCATTCGGAACATACAGGTCGCGGACCTTACCGGAATAAATGTGAGTCCAGCCCGGGATTTCCACGGGGTTAGAACGAGAAGTCATGAGAATTTCTCCTGATGAGGTGGTGTGATGTGGATGCAAAAAGTCTGTGTAATTACAATACCGCGACAGGCACGGCTCCCGATAGTGCCATCAGTCACCGATACGGCACAATCTTGAGGCAAAGAAGCGACCGGCTCCCCCACCCTCAAGCGGGAAAGCCGGTCATATTAAGGTTTTAACCGCGCGGAGCGGGAATGTGGATGCGGTTCTCCACAGCCTTCAACGCGATATCGGTACGGTACTGCGCGCCAGCCCAAGAGATAGCGCGAACACCCTCGTAGGCGGCGTTACGGGCAGCAGCCAGGTCATCGCCGAGAGCAACAACAGCCAGCACACGACCGCCAGCAGTCAGCACACCCTCCTCGGATGCGGCAGTACCCGCGTGAATCACGTGCACGCCCTCCAGAGCATTCGCCTCATCCAGACCGGAGATAACATCACCCTTGCGGGGAGTGTCAGGGTAGTTCTCAGCAGCCATAACCACGTCCACTGCGGTGCGGGGATCCCAATCCAGCTCGGTACCCTCAGAAATTTCACCGCGAGCAGCCGCACGCAGCAGCTGACCCAGCGGGGTGCGCAGACGCGCCAGAACCGCCTGGGTTTCCGGGTCGCCAAAGCGTGCGTTGAACTCGATAACGCGCACGCCGCGGCTGGTCACAGCCAGGCCGCAGAAGAGCACACCCACGAACGGGGTGCCGCGCTCAGCCATACGAGCCACGGTCGGGCGGGCAACCTTCTCCACAACCTCCTGAACGAAGCCCTCAGGCAGCCAGGGAAGCGGGGTGTAGGCGCCCATACCGCCGGTGTTCGGGCCCTCATCGTTGTCGAAGATGCGCTTGAAGTCCTGAGCCGGGGACAGCGGCAGAACGTTCTTACCGTCAGAGATGACGAAGAGGGACACCTCGGGGCCGTCCAGGAACTCTTCGATGACCACGGTGCCGCCAGCGTTGAAGCAAGCCTGAGCGTGCTCCAGTGCCGCGGTGCGGTCCTCGGTCACCACAACGCCCTTACCCGCAGCCAGGCCGTCGTCCTTCACCACATAGGGTGCACCGAACTCGTCCAGTGCCGCCTGCGCCTCAGCGGCGTTCGTTGCCACGTAAGCGCGGGCAGTCGGCACGGAAGCCTCTTCCATGACCTGCTTAGCGAAAGCCTTAGAACCCTCCAGCTGTGCAGCAGCTGCGGAGGGGCCGAAAACATCAAAACCCGCCTCACGCAGCGCGTCAGAAACACCGGCGACCAGGGGCGCCTCCGGGCCAATAACGACCAGGTCGGCGTTCAGTTCGCATGCCAGGGCGGTTGCCTGAGCGGGATCATTTGCGTCAATTGCGTGGACGGGAACATCCTGGGCAATGCCGGCGTTGCCGGGGGCGCTGTGCACCTCAGTTACCTCAGGGTCGCGCAGAAGCGCTCGGATAATTGCATGTTCGCGGCCGCCGGGGCCCAGTACCAAAACCTTCATAGTATTTAGGGTACCCGGTACCCTCTCAAAAATGTGAGCTGAGCACACTAAAAATGCGGCCCTTCTCATGTAGCGGCACATTCGCAAGAATGCACGCTAGAGAAGAGCCGCACAGCGCGGTAACCGAAGCTACCGAATCAAGCTAAACCTTAGATGAGGGCGGTAATAGCAGCCACACCACCGAAGACAATACCCGGGAGGTTCGCGATGATGATCGGGACGTCCTTCTTGGGGCGCCACAGACCGTACAGAACCCACAGGGTGCAGTTTATAGCGGCTACCAGGGGCTGAATCCAGTCGCCCTTGTGACCGTTCAGGTTACCGATAATCTGCGGGAAGTAGAAGACATACATGAGCACGGCAGTAATCGAAGCGACTCGCGCAAGAATGGGGAAAAACTTGGCGTGAAATTCAGATTCAGCGCTCATGCCGCTTTTTTCTGCGGTGTTCTTAGGGGTGGTGGAAGAAGAGTTGTTCTGCTCTGCCATAAAATTACCTATTTCTGATGATCTAGTGTGCGTATTATCTGGTGCTGTCGTTCTCGCAAACAGTGGAGACGTAGATGATGGGAGGATCTGTTCTAGGTGGCTCCAGGATAGGTGGCGCTAGGATACATGGCGCTAGGAAGGGGCCACTCCCATTTTGAGAGGTATGCGCAGACCTCACGGGTATACTCCACGAATATTCTATTCCTCCCCATGCTAAAGACGTAACCCCTACCACCAATTAATATGAGAGGTATCACATATACAGCTCACTGTCGGTCAAAAAATATCACATAAACATCCAAAAATAAGGATGAATCCGCCCCACCCTTACAAGCAACGTTCTGCACGGAAATATTTGCGGGGATACCATTCTGAGCCGCCCTATACGCGTAAAACCGCGTACATAAGGCAGAACAATACACCCCTTAAACTAAAAGAATGACCAACAGCACCACCCCACAGGCAACCACTCACACCACCAACCCCAGCAGCGTCTTCGACGTAGAACTCGCGCAGCTCACCCGCAACAACCTCGTTGAGGCACGCCACCGCGGCCGCCTCATTCTGCTGGGCCCCGACGGCGAAATTCAGCTTGCCCTCGGCGATATTCACGACCCCTTCTACCTGCGCTCCGCCGCCAAGCCCCTACAGGCAATTGGTTCCATGAAGGCGGGCGCACCCCTGCGCGGCTCCCAGGTCGCCATCGCCTGCGGCTCGCACCGTGGCACCTTCGAGCAGATGCGCGCTGTGCAGGACGTACTCACCCAGGGCAGCACCGAAACCAACCCGCTCACCCCGGCAAACCTGGCGCTCAAGTCCACGCTCCCCTCCGACAAGCAGGCACGCCAGGCAATGATTCAGGCGAACCTCGCCGCCACCGCCCTGGCGCACCCCTGCTCAGGCAAGCACGCCGCCTTCCTGTGGGCGTGCACCGCCAAGCTTGAACGCGGCGACCTTGAAGAGGGATCGCAGAACTGGACCCTGCACAACTACCTCGACCCCGCACACCCGCTGCAGCAGGTCATCACCGAGGAGATGGAGGCGTTCACCGGCGAGCCGGTAGCCGCTATCGGCGTTGACGGCTGTGGTGCGCCCGTGCACGCCGTCTCCCTGACCGGTACCGCACGCGCCTACTCGACCCTGGGTGCGGCAATCCGCAACCTCGGGGCGGATGCGCGCGCCTCCACGGTCGCGACCGCCATGGTGGACTACCCCGAGCTGATTCAGGCACCCGGATCCCCCGATACCGTGCTCAGCGAAGAACTGGACGCGATTGTCAAGGGCGGCGCGGAGGGCGTGCTCTGCATTGGTCTGCGTTCGGGCGCGTCCGTGGTGGTGAAGATGAGCGACGGTTCGCACCGCGCCATGTACGCCGTGGCTCTGCGCGCTCTCGCCGCTGGCGGCTACCTGAGCGCCGAGGAATGCGAGCGCCTACTCGCGCTGGTGGTTCACCCGGTGACCGGCGGCTTCGTGGACGGTAAGCCGGTTGAGGTGGGCGAGCTGCGCGTACATGAGGAGCTTTTCACCCGCGAGGGTCTGGTTCCCGGCGCCCCGGAAGAGGACTAGTCGTGGCGATTCGACGTAAAACTTCCGAAGCAGACGGCATGGCGGCGGTACGCGAAGTGCGTGCTTTCTTTGAGGCGCAGCGTGCGGCAGCCGGCGAGCCTGCGGAATTGCATAACCGAGGCGAGTACCTGCTGAACAGCCCCGAGGTGGAGCAGGCGTTTGCCGCGCTCCCCCGCCCGGTGCGCGCTACCTTTGTGCGCTTCACCCTGGAGGAGCTGGCAACCCTCGCCCCCGGCAATAGTGTGGAGGTGCGCGTACCCCCGCTGGGCGTGACCCAGTGCGTGGCGGGTCCTCGCCATACGCGCGGTACCCCGCCGTCCGTGGTGGAGGCGCCTCCGCTCGTGTGGGCGGCGCTGGTTCTGGGTGCCTGTTCGTGGGCGCAGGCGGTGAGTGCCGGTGCGCTGGATGCGTCGGGTGAGCGTAGTGACCTTTCGGGTTTGTTGCCGCTCTTCTAGAATTCGCTACGAGCTCACAGGTCCACGCAGTTTTCGTGATTTGGCGTGTTTGGTGCCTGTTCTAGTGGTCCATCCTGAGGTATTTAGCGCATCTTTCACCGCATCGGCTCCGAAACCCGGTACACTTTTAAAGGTCTGGTGTATGCTACGGCACACACAGGCAGGTGTGAGTGCGGCAACACGCCCTAATCTTGCGCTTGCACAGACGCATCCGCAGTCCCATCGTCGAAAAGAAGTGAATTGATTCGCCCCGACGGAAAACTCACTCACGACCTCGATCCAATTGACCACGGCCCCAAGGACGCCTGCGGCGTCTTCGGTGTCTGGGCTCCCGGCGAGGACGTGGCAAAGCTAACCTACTACGGCCTGTACGCGCTCCAGCACCGCGGCCAGGAATCAGCAGGTATCGCAACCAGTAACGGCAAACGCATCCACGTGTACAAAGATATGGGACTGGTCTCCCAGGTCTTTGACGAAGCCACCCTCAGTTCCATGCCCGGCGACCACGCTATCGGCCACGCCCGATACTCCACCACCGGCGCATCCCACTGGGCTAACGCACAGCCGACTCTCGGTACCACCCCGCACGGCACGCTCTGCCTGGCGCACAACGGTAACCTCACCAACTCGGCAGACCTCTACGAGCGTCTGATTGAAAAGAACGGCGGCAAGCCCCCCAAGCACGGCGAACTCGCCCAGGGCAACACCACCGACACCGCACTCGTCACCGCCCTGCTGGCGGAGCACGACTTCGACTCCCTTGAAGAAGCAGCACTCGACCTATTGCCGACCCTTCGCGGTGCTTTCTGCCTCACCTTCATGGATGAGCACACCCTCTACGCTGCACGCGACCCGCAGGGTGTACGCCCCCTCGTGCTCGGTCGTCTGGAGCGTGGCTGGGTTGTCGCATCCGAAACCGCGGCACTTGATATTGTCGGTGCGTCCTTCGTGCGTGAAGTGGAGCCCGGCGAGCTCATCACCATTGATGAGAACGGTCTGCGTTCCCAGCGTTTCGCAAAAGCTAAGCCCGCCGGTTGCGTCTTCGAGTACGTTTACCTCGCTCGCCCGGACACCACCATCTCCGGCCGTAGCGTCTACGAATCCCGCGTAGAAATGGGCCGTCAGCTTGCCCGCGAACACGCTGTTGAAGCTGACCTGGTCATGCCCACTCCCGAATCCGGTGTTCCGGCTGCTATTGGTTACGCCGAAGAGTCCGGCATTCCCTACGGTAACGGCCTGGTCAAGAACGCCTACGTGGGCCGAACCTTCATTCAGCCCTCGCAGACTATCCGCCAGCTCGGTATTCGACTCAAGCTGAACCCGCTCAAGTCTGTGGTTGCCGGTAAGCGCCTCGTCGTTATTGACGATTCCATTGTTCGCGGTAACACTCAGCGTGCCCTCGTGCGTATGCTCCGCGAAGCTGGCGCGAAGGAAGTGCACGTGCGCATCTCCTCCCCGCCCGTGAAGTGGCCTTGCTTCTACGGTATTGACTTCGCTTCCCGCGCGGAGCTGATCGCTAACGGCCTGTCCGTGGACGAAATCGCTTCCTCCCTGGGTGCCGATTCGCTCGGCTTCATCTCTCAGGACGGCATGATGGCAGCCACCGAGCAGCCCGCCGAAAACATGTGCACCGCATGCTTCACCGGCAAATACCCGATTGAGTTGCCGAGCGAGGAACGACGCGGCAAGTCCCTCTTCGACTCCTCGGAGAAGGGCAAGGGCGGACCCCTCGCCGGTAAGGCAGCTGAGGTGACCGTGGAGCGCCCCGTCCCCTCCAAGCCTGAGCATGCTGAGGCCGTCTCCATTGAGACCCGCGAAGGCACCGAAACTCTCGAAACGAAGTTCGATCTCTCCGCAGTACAGGTTGCCGCAGACGACGCCGGTATGGGCATGTGCAACCCCGGCCCCGACGCCGACCTCGAGGCATTGCTCACCGAGCAGGACCGCATCCCCGCAAACTCCTCCGCTACCGCTACCCCGAAGGAATCCTCATGAGCGAGAACACCACCACCGTAACCTACGCGAGCGCAGGTGTTGACGTAGAGGCTGGCGATCGCGCCGTTGAGCTGATGAAGGGCGCTATCAAGGCGACCCACAACTCCTCCGTCGTTGGTGGCGTGGGCGGCTTCGCGGGCCTGTACGACGTCTCCGAGCTGGTCAAGTACCGCAAGCCCTACCTTGCCACCTCCACTGACGGTGTGGGCACCAAGGTCGCTATCGCGCAGGCACTCGATATTCACGACACCATCGGCTACGACCTGGTCGGCATGGTCGTGGACGACATCGTCGTGTGCGGCGCTAAGCCGCTGTTCATGACCGACTACATTGCCACCGGCAAGGTCGTTCCCGAGCGTATCGCTGACATTGTGCGCGGTATCGCTGGCGCATGTGCACAGGCTGGCACCGCCCTGGTTGGCGGCGAAACCGCCGAGCACCCCGGCTTGCTCGCAGAAGATGAGTACGACGTTGCGGGCGCAGCAACCGGTCTGGTCGAGGCTGACGAGCTGCTCGGTCCCGAGCGCGTACGTGAGGGCGACGTGCTGATTGCTATGGCATCCTCCGGTATTCACTCCAACGGCTACTCCCTGGTCCGCAAGGTCCTGAACGTTGCCGGTTGGGGTCTGGAGCGCCAGGTGGACGAGCTGGGCCGCACCATCGGTGAAGAGCTGCTCGAACCCACCCGCGTGTACGCTGCAGACTGCCTGGACCTGGCGGCAGCATTCCCCGTCAACGGCGAAGACGGCACCACCGGCAGCGGTGTACGCGGCTTCTCCCACGTGACCGGCGGCGGCCTGGCCGCTAACCTGGCTCGCGTTCTGCCCCAGGGCCTGGAGGGTCGCGTGGACCGCTCCACCTGGCAGATTCCCGCGATCTTCTCCCTGATCGGTTCGCTGGGCAACGTGCCCCTTGCCGACCTGGAGCGCACCCTGAACCTGGGCGTGGGCATGATCGCTATCGTTGACCCCTCCGTGGCTGAGGCTGCTACCAAGCGCCTGAACGACCGCGGTATCCCCTCCTGGATTATGGGTGATGTTGTTGCCGCTGGCGAGCCCGAGGCAAACAGCGCGGACTACATTCAGGGCGCTAAGGGCGTGGACGGCGGCGCGGTTCGCCTGCTGGGCTCCTACGCTTCCTAAGGACGCTTTCTCCAGTAGGTAGCGAGCGCCAGCTTGCTGGTGCTGATGATTCTATAGACCGGGGCGGTCACCCATGCGGTGGCCGCCCCGGTCTTTGTGTGTCTACCGGCGGGGCGTGCTGTCCCGTGTGTTTGATGCCAGCTTTTTATTTATTTTCACGCGTATTTCAGGCTATTTTTATTTTTTGCTATCAACTGCATTTTTAATGCATTCTAGTGCTTACACCACAGTGTTAAAACATTTATTTCTCTCCCCTGTCAGCAAGAGGTGCCGCATATCCTGCCTCGTATACTCCAACCCTCAAGCTTTACTTATATAAACTCTCATTCATTGGGTGCTATTCAGCCTCCAGAGGTTGATTTTCTGTACATTAACCCGTGAAAAGCACCTCAAGAATCCCTCAAGTTCACCTTGAAGTGATACCTTAGAAATGTACGTTGCACACCGTCCAAAAAGAGTTCTTCCGGTACGCAAAAAGGGTCAAAGAAACGCTATTCCCTCACCCCATTCATTACTTCAGCGCGCCCAAAAACAGGCCCCTTTTGTCGCCCCGTAAAACCCTATCCGCACCCCGTGCGCCTGCAGACGGAAACACCAGTACACATCACACAGTCCGCATACCACCTACATCAGGAGAACCAGATGAGGCTTCCATACTTCGGCGCGCAGCGCACCGAAACACCTCCTCGCCGCTACCCCGATAACTGCCGCACCGATAACCGCCGCCGCAAGCACCCCGCACGCGCAGCACTGAGCCTGCTCGCCGCCAGCGCCATCCTCTTCGGAGGCGACCTACCCGCAGTCCTCGCGCAGGCACCCAGCGACGAAGCCATCCTGGCAGCAGCTCAGGCAGCGCCCCAGATCGAAGGCCCCGTCAGCCCCCTCACCCTCACACGCAACGGCGCGGCACGCCCCACCACCCCCACCGCGGCGGCACCCGGCACGCTCCCCCAGCAGAACTTCGACCGATTCATCGTCACCTACACCAACGAAGCCAAGCAGCGCAAAATGCTGCGCGACGGCGACTGGGACGCTATTCGCGGCATCGTTGACGACATCATGGACACCGTCGACGTCGTCAGCGAAGCACTGAACGTCGACACCAAGTTCCTGCACAACACCTCCACCGATGACGCCGTCATCCAGACCTCCAAAACCCTCAACAAAAACGAGGCGAAGGAGTTCATGGCGAAGGTCGCCTCCGACCCGGACGTAGCCTCCGTCGAGCCCGACTACATCAACTACCCCGCCGCAGAAGGTGACATCACCTTCCAGTTCAACGACCCGCAGTACAGCAAGCAGTGGAACCTCACCAACCCCACCACCGGCGTTCAGAACACCGGTAACGCGCGTCTGCGCCGCGGCGCAAACGTGAAGGTCGCCGTACTCGATACCGGCTACGTGCCGCACCCCGACCTGGTTACCGGCATGGCGAACGGCTACGATTTCGTCAGCGACCCGCTCAGCGCCCGCGACGGCGACGGCCGCGACCCCAACCCCAGGGATGAAGGCGACTACGCGCCCTACAACCTCTGCAAGGACCAGGCGAACGCCCACACCTCCACCTGGCACGGCACCAGCGTTGCCGGCATTATCGGTGCCCGAGGCAATAACCGCATGGGCATCGTCGGCGTTGCCGACCTCGCCCGCGTGCAGCCTGTGCGCGTACTGGGCCGATGCGGTGGCCGCACCTCAGACATTGCCGACGCCATCATCTGGGCTGCCGGCGGACACGTTGACGGCGTGCCGGACAACACCTACCCCGCCAAGATTATCAACATGTCCATCGGCACCGTAACCCAGTGCCCCGCCGCTTACCAGCGCGCCATCAACATCGCCCGCTCCAGGGGTGCAATCGTGGTCGCCGCGGCAGGTAACGGCAACACGGAGGCCTCCAAGTACGCGCCCGCCAACTGCATGGGCGTCATCACGGTTGGTGCAACCACCAAGGCTGGCACGCGAGCTTCGTTCTCCAACTACGGCACGAGGGTTAACATCTCGGCACCGGGTGAGGACATTCTCACCCTGTCCATGAAGAGCCTTGACCGCCCGGATTACACTAAGTTCAGCTACGACTACGAGAGCGGCACCTCCATGGCGGCACCGCACGTCTCCGCTCTGCTGGCGCAGCAGCTGGTCAACGGCACCTCCATCACCACCAAGCAGGTTGAGGAGGCGTTCACCCTCGCGGGGGGAAACCGCATCAAGTGCGATAAGTATTTCTGCAGCCGAGGTATTATCAACAGCTTCAACCTGGCTAAAAAGGCTGGAAACCTGGACGCGAACGGTAGGGTGACCTACCTGCGACCGCGCAAGACAATCAAGGTGATCTCTAAGGGATTGAGTGCAGGCGCATCTAACACTAAGATTGCCGATAGAGCCGCCGACGACGAGGCAGCCGAAGCAACCGCAGAAGCTCTCACGGCAGGAGCCAACGGCGAGAGCCTCACCGGTGACTACGACCGGATTCCCGGCGCACCCGCCATGGAAATCCCCGAAGATGCCCAGGTCTACGACCTGAACGGTGACGCCGAGCCCATCACCCAGGACGAACCGCTAGTCACCAACCCCGCCCAGAAGCCCCGCGAGGTCAATGAACAATAAGCTATCCGCTACCGGCTTCGCACCAGGCCCAGTCGACAGCGCATAGTAAAAGCCCCCGATGAGAGAACTCATCGGGGGCTTTTCGTGTCTAAACCCTAACTCAACTAGCGGAAATGACTAGCGGTGATTACCGGTCGCGAAGCCCAAGTAACCATTGTTCAGGTAGCCATTGTTCGGGTAAGTACTGCTCGGGTAGGTGTTCGCAGATGCACCACCGTACCAGGAGCGGTAACGCGGGGTGTGGCCGTGACGCGGACGCGACGGGTAGGAGGGGCGAGTCACCGGGCGGGACGGGCGGGTCCTGGCCTTCGGAGCCGGGGTCACCTTCGGTGCAGGAGTTACCTTCGGTGCAGGGGCCTGCTGACGCTTAGCGTCCTCCTCAGCCTTCTTGCGTGCCGCCTCTTCAGCCGCCTTCTTACGTGCGGCCTCCTCCTCAGCCTTCTTGCGTGCCGCCTCAGCCGCAGCGGCATCGGCAGCCTCACGGTCGGAGCGGACCTGCTGAACCGCACGCGCCGCATTCACAATGCCGGAACCGCACGCGGACTGGTCGCACTCAACACCCTGAGAGGTGGACTGCAGAACCTTCTTCGCCTGAGCGTAAGTGAGCTTCGGGTCGACCGCCTTCATGAGCGCCACAATACCGGCAACATGCGGTGCCGCCATGGAAGTGCCCTGGTACTCGGCGTAGTCAGCCTTACCCGGAGCGGTCTTACCAGCGTTCAGGGTGGAGAGAATACCGCCACCCCAGTAGCTGCGGTCGCCACCGGGCGCGCTCACGTCCACGCGGGAGCCGTAGTTGGAGAAGTAGGAGCGCTTGCCGTTCTTATCGGTTGCGCCCACGGTGATGACGTCCTCGCAGTTGCCGGGGCTGGACTTCGAGGCGTCAAAGTTGTTGTTACCGGCTGCGACGACCACGATGGAGCCGCGCTTATTCGCCTGAGCAATCGCCTGGCGGTACGGGGTGGTGCAGGCACCCTCGCTGCCGATGGACATGTTAATGACCTGGGCAGGGTTCTGGTTTGCGGGAACACCGCGCACGCTACCGCCGGCAGCCCAAATAATGCCGTCGGTGATGTCCGAGTCGAAGCCGCCGCAGGCGCCCAGAACGCGCACGGGCACGATCTTCGCCTCGGGTGCCACGCCGGCAATGCCCTCGTTATTGTTCGCGATAGCGGCAATGGTGCCCGCCACGTGGGTGCCGTGCCAGTCGGAGGCGGTCGCCTTCGAACCGGTGAAGCACTGGTTATCTACGGTCCAGTTGCCGGCATCGGTCGGGTCGGAGTCGCGGCCGTTACCGTCGTTGGAGAACGCCGACTCGGCAATGAAGTCGTAGCCGGGCAGCACGTTAGCGTCCAGGTCCGGGTGGGCGGTAATGCCGGAGTCCAGCACCGCCACGGTCACGCCCTTGCCGCGGGTGGTGCCCCATGCCTCCAGCGCGGAGACGCCCTTTTCACCGGTGAGGGACCACATACGGTTCATCTTCGGGTCGTTAATCTTGACGGGCTCCGCGGAGGTGTGATCCACGGTAGCATAGCGGCGCATATCGGGCGACACGGAGGCGACCTTGGAGTTCGCGCTCAGGGCGTTCATATACTGCTGCGCCTGAGCCGGGGTGAGCTCCGCGGAGGTGGTGACCACGCTGGCATCCAGCGCGGTGGAGCGGACATAGCTGGTCTTAATGTTCAGCAGCTCGTCAATGCTCTGCACATCGGAGGTGATGCCCGCGTAGAGTGCGTCGGTCCAGGTCGCCTGCTGGGTGCCGGCGGCTGCGGACCAGTCAATCTGGTCTGCGGTGGCGTCGGTGGAGGCGGCATTCTTCGCCTCATCGGTGTAGGTGATGATGAAGCGGTTGTATGCCACGGGCGCGGACTGGGTGACCTGCGCATTATTGGAAATCTGGGCGGCGGTAGAAGCCTGTGCCGCCGCAGATGCCTTGGCCTGGTTAGCCTGCGCGGTGGGTACTGCCACGGCGGGGATAACACTTGCCGAAAGCAGGCAGGTTGCGGTGACGAAGCTCAGCAGGGAACGCTGGGGGCTGCGTGCCTGTGAGGGGCGAGCAATGCGAAGCATGGACATCCTTGAGGTGAGTGGTACCGAGTGCGCACGATGCGGCGTAACGTTGCCGACTCGCGTTGAGGGCGCAGAGTGAGGTGTGTGTACTCGGTACGAGTGAATACGGAAGAGTGAGGTGTTAGCGCTGTGCGGTGTTTTCATCGCACGTATCTGCCGGGCAGATGTCTCTGTGGGCAGATGTCGTTGTGCGGGGTGGTTGATGCATGGCGCTGTGGTGCGTGGTGTCTGCGTTGTTGCTTGTGGGGCTGTTGAGGGTAGCTCCACAATGTGCGTGCACGGGTACGCACCGTGAGATACTCTAGCACCCTTTTTCAGTTACTTTATGAATAAAATAACCTTTGTGATGCAGGTCATTTTATGCATAGATGAGTAAAACTTAAATCACTACTTTAAGTCGCGAGAATATTCCGACTAGGCATTTCTTTATCTGCATTTATATGAAAGAAAAATCTCATTATTTACGCCACACTATCGAGTTTTAGCCGCTTCACACATAGGAAAAGGTGCTAGGATATCGATATCTCACCACATAAACCACTTCCGAAGAGCTCCCGCACGGGGGTTTAGAGAAAAATACACATCAATGCAGTGATGTGCATTTTCTTTTTCTATTCGCTCCTCACAAGCAAATACACAAAAGAATGCAGATATTTTCTCAAAGGTGCATTTATGTGAGTGGATGACCAACCCGCTTGCCGCTTCCGGCACTCACATACGCAAAGGACCCCGATGTCTTTTACCACTCACCCCTCAGCGCGCGGTGTCGCACGCACCGCACTGAGCCTGGGTACTGCAGCAACACTCGTCGCAACCCTGGGCGCCCCCGCATCCTTTGCGGCACCCGCACAGGCCAACAGCGCCGAACGCGCAAAAGCCCACACCACCATCTCCTCCCTCAGCTCCGCACAGCAGAAGGCAGGCTTCAACCGCTTCGTTATCACCTACACCGATAGCGCACTGAACGCAGGCGGCATCAACTGGGCAAGCCCCGCAGGCACCCAGGTTGCCACCTGGAACGACGCCCTCTACCAGGGCCTCACCTCCGAGGTGAAGAGCGTCGACGACCTCTTCAAAATCAAAACCAACTACGTACGCACCACCGCCCAGAAGGCAACCGTGGTGACCCTCTCCTCCAAGCTCACCGCAGAGCAGGCGGAGAAGTACATGGCAACCCTGAGCTCCAACCCCTCCGTCGCATCGGTAGAACCCGACCTACTGCGCCGCTCCACTGCACGCGCTCGTGGTGCTGCCACCTCCAAGGTCGCTCAGGTAGCTCAGGCATCGAACCAGGCTGTAGCACCGAACGACACCCTCTACCCGCAGCAGTGGAACCTGCACGGCACCAAGGGTCTGGCTGCACCCGAGGCGTGGAAGACCACTCAGGGCGCTGGCGTGACCGTTGCTGTGATTGACTCCGGCATCGTCAAGCACCCCGACCTGGACGCTAACGTCCTGCCCGGCTACGACTTCATCACCGAGCCCTCCATTGCTCGTGACGGCAACGGCCGCGACTCCGACCCGACCGACCAGGGCAACTGGGAAGAAGCGGGCGTCTGCGGTGCTGATGCAGAGGCAAGCGAGTCGAACTGGCACGGCACCCACGTTGCCGGCTCCATCGCGGCGATTATGAACAATAAGCGCGGTATCGTCGGCGTGGCACCCTCCACCAAGATCCTGCCCGTGCGTGCCCTGGGCATGTGCGGCGGCTACGACTCCGACATTGCGGATGCAATGGTTTGGGCAGCCGGCGGCACCGTTGAAGGCGTTCCTGCGAACTCCAACCCCGCCAAGATCATTAACCTCTCCCTCGGCGGCGAAGGCACCTGCCCCGCAACCTACTCCAAGGCTATTGCTGAAGTGAACAAGCGCGGCGCGATTCTCGTTGTCGCTGCTGGTAACGATGGTCAGGACACTTCCAAGGTCGCTCCGGCTAACTGCGGCGGTTCGATCGTGGTGGGCGCTACCGACCAGAACGGTAAGCGTAGCGACTTCTCCAACTACGGCAAGATTGTTGATGTGAGCGCTCCCGGCAGCAACATCATGTCCACCGTGGATCTGGGTACCACCGTGTCCACCGGCGCAGGCTACACCGAGTACGACGGCACCTCCATGGCAGCACCCCAGGTTGCTGGCGTGATTGCTCTAATGAAGTCCGTGGATCCCTCGCTGAACGCTGAGCGTGCAAAGCAGATTCTGAAGCAGAGCTCCAAGCCGCTCACCTGCGATGTGAACGGTTGCGGTTCCGGCATTGTGAACGCCGCGAGTGCACTGGCTATGGTGCAGGGCAAGAAGGACCCGAACCCGCAGGCAAAGCCCTGGCCGAAGCGTGCACCCAAGCACCCGACCCGTGCGGCTCGTGTTGGTTACGTGACTAACCCGGCTGTTAACCACAACCCGCCGTTCCTGATTACTGCCCACGGTCTGATTCCCGGTCAGTAATCGGCATGTTGCCAGCTCGGAAGCCGGTGAGCCAATAGGCTTCTGAAGGATGCCACATACAAAAAGCCCCCGTTGAGTTTTCTCAGCGGGGGCTTTTCGTGAACAGAAACGCTGCGGCTTTTGGTGCTGCAGCTTGCTTCTCCCACCCACCCTCACGACTGACAGGTGGGAGAAATCTTGGGGTACGCCCCTAACGAGCTGGACGCTAGGGTAGACGAGCTAGGGGCGTACCTGGGAGGCGCGCGCACCGGTACGGATACCTGCTGCCTCCATGCGAGCGGACTCGTAGCTCACCGCGCGCAAGCCGGAAGAGGCGGCGATTGCCTGAGTCTTTTCTCGCGTATTTTCCTGACGCTGGGTGGGTAGAAAAACCCAGCGGCGCTGGACCGCGAAGCTGATCGGGATCAGAATCAGTTCGGTCAGGATCTTAGCGACCAGCAGGGACGCGCCCAGGCCAGTCAATGCTTCCATCAGAGCCGCGTTGGCTGCGAGGATACCCACCGCCAGCACGGTGTACCGTACCAGCGAGGAGGATGCCGAGGGGCGTGCGCCTCCGTCGTGCATGAGCATTCGGTTGACGGTGAAGTTCGTCAGCGCCGAGATGATGCGGGCACCGACCACGGCTACCAGTAGCGGAGCGCCCATGCCCACCAGGACGAAGAGGGCGATAGCATCCACGAGGAAGCCGGTCAGGAAAGACGATGCCAGGAAGGCAAGCAGCGGTGCGTAGATGAGTGCCGAGTCCTGCAGGGGCCTAAAGTGGCTGGTCGGGTTGCCGGGCTCGTAGACCTTCACGATGGGTACCTGCACCAGTTCCACGTCTGCGCGGGTTGCGCGTAGCAACATGGAGAACTCGTCCTCGTACTTATCGCCGGGAATCTGCAGCAGCCAGTCCAGGATCTGCGGGGTGAAGCCTCGCAGACCGGTCTGGGTGTCTGCCACGCGGGCTCCGGTCGCCAGGGCGAAGAAGCCTACGGTTGCGCTGTTGCCAATTTTGGAGCGCAGCGGCACCCTGGTGCCTTCTTCGCCGGCGTTCGGGTCGGGCTTGGTACGCACGCCGAGGATGATGCTCCGCTGACCTGCCACCGCGGCGGTTTCGGTGCGCACGCCCACACGGAAGATGTCCCGAGGTAGGTGCTGGCCGTCCGCGTCGGCGGTGACGATGACCTCGCCGGGGCGGTTTGCTTTCGCCCAGGCGATGCCGGTGCGCAGTGCCGCACCCTTGCCCCTGTTGGCGGGGTGGGTCTGCACGGTCACGCCGTCGATGCGCAGTTCGGTAAAGATGGGTGCGTAGGCGCTACCGGATCCGTCGTCAATCACGAGGATTTCGGCGTCCGGGTCCTGTGCGTGCAGGGCCCGTGCAAGGCGGACCAGTGATTGGTCCGGCTTATAGGCGGGTATCAGGATAATCACGATGCGCTCCCTGCAATGTAGAGAATGTCGCTGGTGCCACGTTCCTTGGTGCCACCCTGCGGGCGGTTGACCAGCTTATTGTTGAAGACCATGGCGGAGGAGCCACCACCGTCCAGGTTGTAGGCGCTCACGCAGCCGAGGTCCTTGAACATCTGGGCGAACTCGGGCATGGTCACGCCGCGCGAGTAGTTGGTGGAGCGGCCGTCGACCACGATGAAGACCAGGTGGTTGGTGCCGAGCACGCCCACACCGGTTCGCGGCTGGTAGCCCTGGATGGAGTGGTTACCGAAGTTGGTGTCCACTTCGACGCTGTCGATGCCGTCGACGATTGCGGAGTCCTTGACCAGTGCGGGGCCGAAGGAGAGGGTGTTCCACACGCCCTCGTTGACGAGGGTCTGGGCGTTGGTTGCGGTTTCGTCGTAGAGCTTGACGGAGCCGTCGCGGTAGAAGGCGAGGCCTTCACGTGCACCGGAGTCACGGTAGACAACACCGTTTCGGATCACGATGCCGGTGGTACGGAAGCCGTAGTAGTCGCCGTTGATCGCCCAGATGCCGTTGTGTTCGGACGCCATGTTCGAGGGGGTGTCGATGATGTTCTGGCCGAACTTGTTGTTGGCGAAGGCGCTTCGCAGCAGGGTTGCGTTGTCGAGCTTGATGTCTGCTACGAAGGAGACGACCGCGTCCGAGCCGCTGCCGGTGGTGGTGGAGGTGATGGTAATCGAGCCTTCGTTAGCGGTGAGGCTCTGGCCGTTGACCTTCACGCCGGTCAGTTCGGTGGGATCTGCGGTGGCGGAGCCGGAGGCGCTTGCGTTTGCCTGGGCTGCTGCCGCCTCGTAGGCGGTGGTATCTTCGATTTCGGTGTGCTCTGCCAGGTAGCGGTTGTACGCCCAGCCTGCGCCGCCGCCAACTACTGCGAGTGCGCCGAGGCCGCCGCCGATGAAAATTCGACGGGTGAGCTTCTTCTTGGCTAGCTTCTGCTCTGCAGCGGTTTGCGCTGCGTTAGCTTGTTCCGCTGCGGTCTGGGTGGCCTGGTCAATGTTCTGAGTCATGTTCTGTTCGTTGTTCATGTCTCTAGAATGCCGGGCTATTCTCTGTGCCAGGCATTACTAAGCTGTGCAGAAGCTATGTATGCTTATTCATTCCAGGCTTTTTTATTACTGCCTGTTCCGTATTACCAGAAGATGCTATACACACCCATGTATAAACATGTGTACTGGCTGTGTGTACCAAGCAGTTGAGCACCCACCGCATCCCCACTCCCCCACGCGCACGTGGCCACTCGAAGGCACGAAAAAACCGGCTGAGCACCCCGTGCGGGGCCTCAAGCCGGTTCATCATCTATGAAATACGCTCGGTCGATATGCACCGAATCATTCCGCGTATTCTTTATGCCTCATCCTCGTAGGACGCGTACTTTTCTGCGTATGCCGAGTAGTCGTCCTCGTCGTCATAGCGACGGCGGGACGAATCGGAGGACTTCGTTTTCTTCGCGCTGCTGAGCTCGCGCTCGAGTGCGCTGTAGTCGGTCTCGGGGCTGAAGTACTTCATCTCCCGAGCCTGCCTTGTTGCTTTAGCCTTCTGACGGCCGCGCCCCATGGCGTGACCCCCTCTTTCATCCTGTCCGAGGCGAACAGCACGCGCGGCGCATCGCTCTCGGATCGTTCAACAGTCTTTACTACACTATAGAGTACCCTGTTTCAGCCCTGAATGTCTCGCTGGACGGCACCTATTTTGCGTATCAGAGCACTTCTTCGCACCGGAACAACCGTTTTATTTTGCACCCGCAGCTTTTTTACCCCAGCCGCCACACTCCCTATATAACACGTAGCCCCGCACCGGATATATCACTATATCCGATGCGGGGCGAGTGTCTCTGCCTCCGGCTCACTCACAAGACCGGGTTCAGAGAGGGTACCGTGCAGGTCATGACATCCCGCACGGGGTCTAAGGGAGAGCCCCCTGCCGCTGAGCCTGCGGCGAAGGAGCTGCTAGCTTGCGGTAAAGGAGCCCAGCGAGGTGGCGTTAGAAGCCAGGGTGGTGCTGGAGGCATCCACGCTATCGGTGGTGGTGTACACGGTGTAGCTCTCGCCCTTGGTGATCTTGGAACTGGAGACCAGGATCAGTGCGGTGCTGGAGTTAGTCACCTTGTAGTTCGCCACCACGTTACCGGAGGAGTCGGTCACCTGTACGGTGGTGCCTGCGCTCAGGTTCGATACGTTGCTGATCTTCACGTAGCCGCTGGTGGAGTTGGTCGAGGGTGCCTCGAACATGTCGCCGGAGTTACCCGCGGCCACGGTCGTGCCGTTGAGCAGCAGGTCGCCGTTGGTGTCCAGGGATGCGTTACCGCCGGTGAAGGGACCGTTCACGATCAGGGTGCCACCGGAGAGGGTTGCCGTACCGTTGGAGTCGATGCCGTCGCCGTTCGTGTTCACGGTGACGGTACCGCCGGAGATGTTGATGGTTGCGTCGACGACCTCGAAGGTGCCGCCGCCACCCATGCCGCCACCTGCGCCACCACCAGCCGGGGGCTGACCCATAGTGCCCGAGGGAGCCTGACCGCCACCTGCAGGTGCCTGACCTGCGCTACCGCTGGGCGCCTGGGGTGCAGAGTTCTGGCCATTCTGCGCGCTCTGCTTAGTCGAGGTTGCAGTAGTCGAGGTTGCAGTAGCCGACTCAGTGCTGGTCGAGCTAGTGCTGGTCGAGGTGGTGCTGTACGAGGCGTTGATACCGTCATCGGAGCTGGTCACGTTCACGGTGCCGTCCAGGATGTTGATGTACTGCGCCTCAATACCCTCGTTCGCCTGGGTAATGTTCAGGGTACCGCCAGAGATTTCAAGCACGCGCTCAGCCTTGAAACCGTCATCACCTGCAGAGATGTTCACGGTACCGCCGCTCAGGCGTACCCAGCCGCGGTTGCCGTCGGTGTCGTTAGTTGCCTTGATGCCGTCCTGGCTTGCGGTCACGGTGATGGTGCCGTCCAGAATATCGACGTAGTCCTTACCCTTGATGCCGGTGTTTGCCGCGTTCACTTCCAGGGTGCCGGAGGCAATGACCAGGCCGTCGGAGGTGTGGATACCCTCTTCGTACTTACCTTCAACCTTCAGGGTGCCTTCGCCCGCCAGGGTCAGGTCACTCTTGGAGTAGATAGCTGCGTCGGGGCTGCCGCTGGCGGTATCGGAGTAGGAGGAGCCGTCAGAGACGGTGTTGGTGGTACCCGAGGCGGTGTAGATAACGACCTCGTCCGCCTCAACAACGTTGATAGCAGCACCGGTGGAGTTGGTGACCGTCGCGTTGTTCAGAATCAGGCGGACCATGTCGCTGTCGGCTGCCTCAACCTTGATCTGGCCCTCGTAGGTGCCGGTGAGCTTGTAGTTGCCCGCCTTGGTGATGGTGATGACGCCGTCGCTGACGGTCACGCCGTCGGTCGCGGTCGGGTTAGAAAGATCGATAGTGACTTCGCTGGAGGAATCCCAGGTCAGATCCTTCGCGGAGTAGTGGGTGTCCTCGGCGAGCTTCGCGCCGCTCTTCACGTCGGTGGAGAAGGAGTCTGCCACCTTCGACGTGGTGCCCGAAGTGCTCGAAGCGGAGGTACTGATTGCACTCGAAGCGCTGGCATTCGATGCCGAGGTTGCCGAGCAGCCGGTCAACGCCAGGGCTGCCAGGAGGGTAATGGAGGTTGCGCTCTTGATCATATTGCTCTTTTTCACGGGTTTTCCTTTGTGTTTTGGTGACTACTCGCGGAGAGCTTTGCGCCACAGGTTTAGGGAGTACAGGTTGTATGTGAAATGTGAATATGTGTGAGAGCGGTTATTGCCTGTGTGGGGCGAATAAAGCCGATGTTGTGCTTGGTTCGGGGGTATAGATGAGGGGCTGGGGGTGCGGGTAAGGTAGGTGCACTACCCTACCCGCGCATCCCAGATTGCCGTTTTAGGCAGGTTGCTGTTTTAGGCGGCTGCGAAACGCTCGGTCAGCAGCTTCTGGTAATCCTCTTCGGTCATGTCATCCACGTTCAGGCGGGTGCCCTCAACCGGTTCCAGGTGCATCCAGTTCTTCAGGGTTTCTTCCCACTTGTTGCTTGCCAGCTGCGGGTTCAGCGCCGCCATACCGGTTGCAAACTTGGAAATCTTCGCGGGGGTGATGCCCGCATCCCAGAGGTGCTGGTCTGCCACGGAGGGCTCCACGCCGGACTTGGTTTCGATGATGACCGCGTTCGGCAGGCCGTAGGTGGTGCCAACCAGGTTGCCGTGGAAGTTGCGGTAGTTCACGCCCGCCATGAGGATATTCTCGGACAGAGGGGTCCAGGTCAGGGCGTTATCTACGGTCATACGGGAGGCGACCGGGTTCTTCTCGCTCTGCGGCAGGAAGACCGTGGTACGGCGGTAGCCGGTAGTCAGGACCGCCTCCAGCTTGTGCACGGGGCCCGCGAGGATATCGCCGAGTGCTGCGGTGATGTACTCACGACCTTCCGCGGTGAGCGTATCGCGGTTCTCGAAGGTGTACGGGATACGCTTCTTGACGGTCATATCCTGCTCACCGTCGGTCTTGACCTCCAGGAAGGTCAGCTCCGAGTCCAGGTAGCTACGGGTACGGATCTTGAAGGTGTCATCGCGGCTGTAGGCTGCCGAGTGGTAGCTCTGCATCTGCGGGGTGTCGAAGTAGACCGAGTCGTAGGCGAAGTCGCGCTGGCCCTTGATTTCCATGACGGAGGCGTCTGCGTCGAGCGTGGAGAGTACCTTGGCGGCGGTTTCTGCGTCGACAATGTACTTGCGGTCCACGCGGGTCTGCATGGCTGCCTTCTCGTTCATGGCTTCGAGGCTGATGCTCTTCCACTCTGCGGGGATGATGTTTGCGGCTGCGTTAGTCATGGGTCTTCGTCCTTCTGGGGTGCCGTCCCTGCGTGCTGGGCTGTGCACTGGGGGCGGCGTGTCGTGGGTATCGGAGATGTTTGTGCAGTTGGAGTGAATCGGAGGCTTTTATACCGGCTGGTTTTACTTGCCCACCGGGGTACGCTGGAGCGGAACCATCCGGGTGTCCAGGGTGGTGTGCGCCTCGGCGGTGGGTGCTACCGGCTGGCGGGTTGCGGTCATCTGCGGTGCTACCGGCTGAGCTACTGCCGAGATGGGTGCTACGTGAGCCTGTGCCGCTTCCACTGCCGCGGGGGTGCCACCCTCGGTGGTTTCCTTGGGCTGGTAGGTGACGGTGGCGCGGGTCAGGTTGTTCACCATATCCAGCTCGGTAACGCTGACCGAGGTGACGGTGTAACCCAGGCGAGCGCTCAGGTATACCTTGAGCTCTTCCTCATCGCTGATCGCACGATCGGCGGTGACGGTCTGAGTCTGATCGGTAGAGACCGGGGTGCTGCGCGAGTCGAGAATCGCGATGAGGCCGACCAGGGTAGCCATGAGGCCGAAGGCGATGTACGCCGGGCTAATGTTCACACCTGCGATCATGCCGACCGAGAGAGCTACGAAGTAGTAACCCACCTCGCGCTGGCTCAGGGCGGTGGATCGCAATCGGATAATCGACAGGACACCGAAGAGGCCCATACCCATAGCGGATGCGTTCGATCCGGCGGATACCAGCGCCACCGAGACGGTGAAGATGCCGGCGTTGATGACCGCGTAGGAAATCATCAGTTCGCGGTTGCGGTGCCGCACCATGTAGAGGGTGCAGAGAGCTGCGATGGCTATGGCATCGGCAATCGCCATGGTCAGAATAGTCATTGGGTGCTCCAGATATCGTGTCGTGATGTTCGCAGTGCTTTTTGCTGTCTGTTCTTCAGCTTCGGGCTGTGCGTTCTTTGTAGTATCTAGATTCCCGTGCAAGCCTGTGTTTACCCTGTGCTGCCCTTAACTTAGAGATAAGTGTTAGAAGTCTCTAGTAAATCTGCTGGTCAAATGCACTAGAGGCTATTATTTTTTTCCTCTCTCCACTACGTTTTCTGTATCTTCTGCGGTATCAAAAAGCACAAAAAATGGGCTCCCTCCGATATGGAGGGAGCCCATAAAAGCAGCTAAAAACTTAGCGACTAGGCGTTATTAAGCCTTCTTGCGCATGCGGGTTGCCACGATGGTCGCACCACCAGCACCCAGAGCAATCAGACCCAGGCCAGCAGCGGTCATCGCATCGGATGCACCGGTCTTAGCCAGGGAAGAAGAGTTCTTGGAGGATGCGTTCGAGGAACCGGAGCCCAGGTTGTCGTTCGAGCCGGAGCTCAGACCACCGCTAGAACCGGAACCCAGGTCGTCATTGCCGGAGGACCCCAGCACGAGGTTATCGGAATCCTTGGAGCCCTTAGACTCCTTGGAATCACCCTCGACGTGGTCAGCCGCAGGGGCAGACTGCTCATCAGACTTCTGCTCTTCAGCAGGTGCGGAGGTCTCTTCAGCAGGCTTGGTTTCCTTAGCGTCCTCAACTGCGGGTGCGGAGGTCTCTTCAGCAGGCTTGGGAGCCTCGGTGGTCGGGTCCTGAGTGGGAGCCGGGGTCGAGTCCTCGGAGGGGGCCGGGGTCGGATCCTCGGAGGGAGCGGGGGTCGGATCCTCGGAGGGAGCCGGGGTGGGCTCTTCGCTAGGTGCCGGAGCGGGCTGCTCTGCAACCTTAATGGTCACGGTAGCTGCCTTACCGCCGCGGGGAACGTCGCCGTCCTTCAGGGAGCCGGACAGCAGGTAAATGTCAACGGAAACGCTGCCGTGCAGCTCTTCCTGCCAGGGGATGGTAACGGAGAAGTTGCCAGCCGCGTCAGCGTGGATTTCCAGGTAGTCCTGGCCATTAATCTTGACAGCACCCTTGTTCAGCTTCAGCGCCAGAACGGAACCGGAGGTACCATCAGCGGTCTTGAAGCCCTCGCCACCAATGTTCAGACCCTGACCCTCAACCCATACGTCGGGGGCGATGAACTGTGCAGAGTCTGCGTAGGTGTGGACAACCTGAGGTGCGCCTTCAACAGCGAAGGTGGCGGGGACGGAAGTAGCAACGAGGCCACAGCCGATGAGGGCGGTGGCACCGATGCGTGCAATGTTGTTTCGAATGTTCATGCCCCCATTCTAACGAGCGAAGCTTAGGATACCGACCCCCAAGACGTCAATTTATCATGACCTAACTCACAAAATATATTTTTCTTGAAGGTTTCTTGAAGGCATGGTTGAACTATACGAGCCTTTTGCACCGCCGTGCACACCCAAACTCTCAACCCCACATTGAAGAAACTAACAAGTACATACCTCATCCCATCAGCACAACCCAACAGCAAAAACCACCCCGTTAAACGCGAAAATCCCCTCCACCCGAACACTCAAAAGCGTTCAGGGGAAGGGACCCTCATGCACACCGCGCCCGGCGGCGGCAACAGTTCTTAGGAGTTCTTGCGGTTGCGCACAGCAGACACGCCAGCAACACCCAGACCCAGAGCCACCAGACCCATACCAGCAATGGTGAAGGCGTTAGAAGCACCGGTGTTAGCAAGAGAAGAGCGCTGAGCGCGGCTCGAAGTGTAGCTGCTCGAAGAGGAGGAGCTGCCACCCAGGTTATCCAGACCGCCAGAGTTGCGGGACGAAGAACCCGAGGAGCTGTTGGAGGAGGAACCGTCGGTTACCTCGCTGTTAATGACCTCGCAACCCAGGCCGTTACCGTCATTATCAAACTTCTTGCGGAAGTCTGGGTGGCTTTCGTGCATAGGCGCCAGGCCAGCAGCCGCAACCTCTGCACAGTTCGCAAAGCGAGTGCTCTCAGCCGAAGCGGTCACCTGCTCGGTAGCGGAGGTGGAATCACCCAGCTGATCCTTCGCCTCGTTCACAACGGCTGCGTTCTGATCAGCAGCAGCCGAAGCCGATGCGCTCGCAGAAGCAGTTGCCGAAGCGGAGGGGGTAGCCACCACAGAAGCAGAAGCCGATGCGGTAGCCGAGGGGCTCACCGAGGTTGCCGGGCGGTTCTTAATCTCTGCATCCACGGAGGCGACAACCTCATCAGCGGCGGTAGCCGATGCCGAGGGGGTAGCAGAGGGAGCTACAGATGCGGAGGGGGTAGCCACCACGGAAGCCGAAGCGCTCGCGGTCGCCGAAGGGCTCACCGAAGCGGTAGCGGAGGGGGTTGCTTCCTGAACGGAACGAGCCTCAATCTTCACGGTCGCAGCCTTGCCGCCGCGAGCGGTGTCGTTGTCCTTCAGGGAGCCGGAGAGCAGGTAGACGTCCACGGAGATACGCTCATCCAGGTCGTTCTGCCAGGGAATGGAAACGGAGAAGTTGCCCTTCTCGTCAGCCTGAACTTCCAGGTAGTCCTTGCCGTCAATCTTGACGGAGCCCTTGTTCAGCTTGATAGCGATGACGGAGCCGGAGGTGCCGTCCTGAGTCAGGAAGCCTTCGCCGGTAATCTTCAGGGTTTCGCCCTTGTACCAGACCTCAGAGATGTGGGAAGTCGCCTTGTCGGAGTAGACGTGGGTGACGGACTCTTCACCGTTCTGAGCGAACGTTGCGGGGATTGCGGTGACCGCCAGACCGCAGCCGATCAGGGCGGTGGCACCGAAGCGAGTGATAGTGTGTCGAATGTCCATCCCATCATTTTATCCCCGCGCTCTGGGTGTATCCGCCTGTCCAGGGGCTATTTGCAATGACTTGCAACACAAAATAGCACTTTCGTGCAGTTAACAGCGGGTCATCTACAGGTCAGTGCACGCGCGGCAAAATTCGCTAGAGAAACAGCATTCACTGGAAAACAGCGCAGCCTAGACCTCTGCAACGACTCCGGCAACCTTAAACGTCAACGGCGTCGAGCATGAGTTCCAGCGCCTCACCCACGCCGCTGCGCCACAGGTAGGTAGCCTTCGCATCCGCACGACCGGGGCCGCCATTGATGACAGCGACCGGCTTGCCGGCACGCAGAGCCTCCAACACAATCTTGTAGCTGCTCATAACCGCCACCGAGGAGCCCACCACCAGCAGCGCCGAACATTCAGCGAGCATGGCGTCCTTGAGCGCCTTACGTTCGGCGGGCACGGACTCACCAAAGTACACCACATCCGGCTTGAGGCGGGTCGAACCACAGCCAAGGCAGGGCACCATCTGAAAATCGCGGATATAGCGGTCGTCCAACTCCACATCGCCATCAGGGTTCACGCGCAGCTCTTCGTCTTCAAGGCGCGCCAGGTAGCCGAGGTTCGCAGCATCCAGGCGTGTATCCAGGCTTTCGCGACTCTCGTCCTGCCCGCAGTCCAGGCACACAATACGAGAGAGGTCGCCGTGCAGCGCCAGCAGACGGGAGCTTCCAGCACGGGCGTGCAGCCCATCCACGTTCTGCGTAATCACGCCGCTCACGGCACCCAGCTGCTCCAGCTCGGCGAGCGCATAGTGGGCGCGGTTCGGTTCGGCGCGGCGCATGCGGCGCCAACCCACGTAGGAGCGCGCCCAGTAGCGTTGGCGGGCGGCGTCATCGTAGCGGAATTCCTGGTAGGTCATGGGGCGGTGGTCGTGCAGGGAGCCACCGGGTCCGCGGTAATCGGGGATGCCGGATTCGGTGCTCACTCCCGCGCCGGTGAGCACGAGAACCTTACCCGCTTTGAGTAGCTTGGCAATACCCGCGGAGGCGTATTCTTCGTCGTGCGGGGTGGCGTTCTCAGAGACAACGCGCTGAATCGAGCGGATTGCGGCACGGTGCACGGAGGCGATTTCTTCGCGCTGCTCACCGGCGGCGGCGAAGTTCTGGTGGTCAGTCCAGCGGTCCATTCTTCTCCTCAATGCTCTGTGTATTAGTGCGGTTCTAGTGCGTTAAACGGCTGTGGGGTACCCCTTTTGAGGGTACCCCACAGCCTATTTCTTATGGTTTCGAATGTGCAAACTCAGCCACAGGCTAAGTCCGCCCAGCCAACCGGTTGAGCTTAGTTCTCAGCCTTCTGCTCACGCTCGGAGGTCACCGACAGGCCGTCGCTGGCAACGTCCGGGTTCACATCCACGGTCACGGTGTCGCCGTCGTGGATGGCACCGGAGAGGATGCCGCGAGCCAGACGGTCGCCAATCTCGCGCTGAACCAGGCGGCGCAGCGGGCGGGCACCGAATGCCGGGTCGTAGCCGGTCTTGCCCAGCCACTCGAGGGCTGCCTCGGTCACGTTCAGGGTGAGGCGGCGGTCCTCCAGGCGCTTAGCCATGCTCTTGACCTGCAGACCCACAATCTGACCCAGGTTCTCAGCCGACAAGGGCTGGAACATGATGATGTCGTCCAGTCGGTTGAGGAACTCGGGGCGGAATGCCTGGTGCACAACCTCCATAGCCTTCTCGGAACGCTCGTCGAAGGGCAGGTCCTGGTTGACCAGGTACTGCGAACCGAGGTTCGAGGTCAGAATCAGGATGACGTTGCGGAAGTCCACGGTGCGGCCCTGGCCGTCGGTCAGGCGGCCGTCATCGAGCACCTGCAGCAGGATGTCGAAGACCTCGGGGTGTGCCTTCTCAACCTCGTCGAGCAGGACCACCGAGTAGGGGCGACGGCGCACGGCCTCGGTCAGCTGACCGCCCTCTTCGTGGCCGACGTATCCGGGAGGGGCACCGACAAGGCGGGACACGGTGTGCTTCTCGGAGTACTCGCTCATGTCGATACGCACCAGGGCACGCTCGTCATCAAACTGGAACTCGGCCAGTGCCTTAGCCAGCTCGGTCTTACCAACACCGGTCGGGCCCAGGAAGAGGAAGGAACCAATCGGGCGGTTCGGGTCGGAAATACCGGCGCGGGCGCGGCGCACAGCATCAGAGACAGCGACCACTGCGGCTTCCTGTCCGATAAGGCGGGCACCGATGCGCTTCTCCATTTCGAGCAGCTTCTCGGACTCACCCTGCATCATGCGACCTGCGGGAATGCCGGTCCAGGAGGAAATCACCTCGGCGATATCGTCCGCGGTGACCTCTTCGGAGACCATGGATTCGCTCTTGGCGCGGTCCTCGGCGCGCTGTGCTTCTTCCAGCTCAGCTTGCTTTGCGGGAATCTCGCCGTACAGCAGGCGGGATGCCTCGGCGAGGTTACCCTCGCGCTGTGCAACCTCTGCGCGGGAACGTAGCTCGTCGATCTGGGTCTTGATGTCACCCACGCGGTTCAGGCTAGCCTTCTCAGCCTCCCAACGAGCGTTGAGGGCGTCGAGCTCTTCCTTCTTGTCCGCCATATCCTTGCGCAGGGCCTCCAGGCGCTCAACCGATGCGGGATCGGTCTCGTCAGCAAGAGCCAGCTCCTCCATGGTGAGACGGTCCACGGCGCGGCGCAGCTGGTCAATTTCCTCCGGTGCGGAGTCAATTTCCATGCGCAGGCGGGATGCTGCCTCGTCAATCAGGTCAATTGCCTTGTCCGGCAGCTGACGGGAAGGAATGTAACGGTTAGACAGGGTTGCTGCGGCAACCAGCGCGGAGTCAGCGATCTGCACCTTGTGGTGTGCCTCGTAGCGTTCCTTCAGGCCACGCAGAATACCGATGGTGTCATCTACGCTGGGCTCGCCCACGTACACCTGCTGGAAGCGGCGCTCCAGGGCGGGGTCCTTCTCGATGTTCTCGCGGTACTCGTCGAGGGTGGTGGCACCGATCAGGCGCAACTCGCCTCGGGCAAGCATGGGCTTGAGCATGTTGCCCGCGTCCATGGAACCTTCGGATGCGCCAGCACCGACGACGGTGTGAATCTCGTCGATGAAGGTCACAATCTGGCCTTCGGACTTCTTGATTTCTTCGAGGACTGCCTTCAGGCGCTCCTCAAATTCACCGCGGTACTTTGCGCCTGCGACCATGGAGCCCAGGTCCAGGCTGATGAGGGTCTTGCCGCGCAGGGATTCGGGCACGTCGCCAGAAACCATGCGCTGTGCCAGGCCCTCGACCACGGCGGTCTTACCGACGCCGGGCTCACCAATCAGCACGGGATTGTTCTTGGTTCGGCGGGAGAGCACCTGCACGACGCGGCGAATCTCGGAGTCACGGCCGATGACCGGGTCAAGCTTGCCCGCGCGGGCAATGGCGGTCAGGTCGGTGCCGTACTTTTCGAGTGCCTGGAAGGTGCCTTCGGGGTCGGGGGTATCCACGGTGCGGTCTCCTCGGACGTTGGGGATGGTCTGTGCGATGAGCTCTGCGGTAGCGCCGAGCTTGTGCATTGCTTCAGCGGTGCTATCGGTTCCGCTGGCGATGCCCAGCAGAATCATTTCGGTGGAGACGTAGGTGTCTCCGAAGCCCTGGGCGCGGGTCTGTGCGGCCTGCAGAGCGGAAAGTGCGGAACGGCTGAAGGAGGCGTTCTGCACGGAGGAGCCAGATGCCTTGGGCAGCTTCTTGATTTCGGCGGATGCCGCCTCGGAGATAGCGTCTACATCCAGGCCTGCAGCCTTGAGAACTGCTACGGCGACGCCTTCGCGCTGGTCCATGAGGGCCTTGAGGATGTGCGCGGTTTCAATAGTGGGGTTACCGGCGGTTTGAGCGTTAGTATTTGCCGCCGAGATGACTTCTTGACTCTTGGTGGTGAACTTGTTGTCCATAATGTTCCTTTCGTGTTTCGAGGGCTTATCCTATGCGCCCCTGCATTACATAACTTGAGTCTACTCCGCTCAACTATGTTTCGCAACCCTCTTGCAAAAAATTTTTTCGTATTTTTCACCCCGCCCCATACCCCTGACCCCCAAGCAAAAGCCCCCACCAAAACTCTCTGTCAAAGCCCCCACCAAAACCCCCAGTCGAAGCCGCATTGCTATACTGACCGGATTGGGCGCTTATAGGTTCCCATAACAGCTAAAGATTGGGGACCCCACATGAAAATACTGGTTCTCGGCGCAACCGGCCGCACCGGCCGCCTCTTCATCCACAAAGCCCTCGAGGAGGGGCACTCGGTCACCGCCTACGTACGCAATCCCGATAAGGCGCTAACACTTTTGGGAACCCACCCGAACCTCACGATTACTCCCGGCGACCTCAACGATACCGAGCGGCTCACCGCAGCCTCCGCAGGGCAGGACGTCATGGTCAGCATCCTGGGCCAGAAAACCACGGTACGAGAGTTTCTCTCCTCCACGTTCATGCAGGAGCGCCTGCCCCTCATCATGGAGGCGGTCACGGGCGCAGGCGTGAAGCATTGCGTTCTGATGAGCGCCTACGGTGTGGGCGATACGGTACGGACCGCGTCCCTGCCCATGCGCCTGGTATGCAAGGCCATCATGCGCGGCATTTTCACCGACAAGGTTAAGGCGGACGCCCTGGTTGCCGAGTATCAGCCGTATATTTCGCGTGCTCATCCGGGCAGACTAACCGATAAGCCCGGTAAGGGCGGAGTGAAGGTGTTTGATATGGCGAGCGTCGAGCGAACTCCGGGTATCCCCACGATTGCCCGTGAAGACGTCGCCGATGCGCTACTCACTATCGCCAAGAACCCCCAGAATGCGGGCACAGATTTTCTGGTGACGACTGGGGACGCTGTCCTACGCTCGCCTCAGAAATAAACCGGTAGGCTTAATGACATGACGACTACGAACACCTTCCCCGCCGCCATTCTTTTCGACCACGACGGAACCCTCGTGGACACCGAACCCGTATGGGCTGCCGCAAAGGTTGCTCTCGCTGCAGAATTTGGCGGCACCTGGACTGAGCAGGACACCCTCGACTGCCTGGGCCTGTCAATGAAGTTCACCTTGGATCGCCTACGCGAGCGCGGCGTGAACCTGCCGGACGAGGAGATTAACGACCTACTGGTGGCGAAGGTGCACGAAACCCTGGCGCAGCAGCCGGTCGAGTTTCTGCCCGGCATTGAGCGTTTCCTCTCGGAGGTGCGTGAGGCGCAGATTCCGGCGGCAGTCGTCACGAATGCAACCACCTCCGTGGCGCGCCGCACCGCAAACGCGGCACCCGAGGGCACGTTCTCGGTCATTATCGGTAACGATGAGACCACTCACCCCAAGCCGGACCCGCAGCCCTATCTTTTGGCAGCGGAGCGCCTGGGTGTTGATCCGACTCAGTGCGTGGCGATTGAGGACTCCCCCTCGGGCGTGCGCAGTGCGACCGCGGCGGGTATGCGCGTGATTGTTGTGCCGGGCGAGCTGGAGGTTCCGGCGGAGCTGGGCACCGTGCGCCTCAAGCATGAGGAGCTGACCCTGGAGGCGGTTCGCGCGCTGGCGTAGCCGCTTGGTTCACACACTGGAAGCCCGGCAGAGAAAGCTCTGCACGAAAACTGAATACGCTTCACCCTAAAGGGCGGGATGCATGATACGAGATACCGCGCATCCCGCCCTTATGCATGCTTGGGCGGTGAGCCGTGTGGGTTTAAGCAGGAGCTTTTGAGTGAGGACTTGAGGGCGACACAACAGGCGGATGACAATTTATTACGAAATACTCAGAATAAGCTTGACAGCAGTTCCTTAAAATGATTTACTAATCAATAACGACTTCGGTGGGAATACAAACCTCACCGGACCACAAGCATCACAGCATCATGAAGGAGACCATCATGGCATTCGCAAACTACACCGCACCCGGCCTGACCATCGAAGAAGGCAAGGGCATTTCCGAGGTTCTCCAGGCACGTCTGCACGACCTGAACGACCTGCACCTGCTGCTGAAGCACGCTCACTGGAACGTGACCGGCCCCGGCTTCATCGCCGTTCACGAAATGATTGACCCCCAGGTCGACACCGTCCGCGAATTCGTCGACGCCATCGCAGAGCGTATGGCAACCCTGGGCGCAGCCCCCAACGGTCTGGCTGGCGCACTGGTCGCACAGCGCACCGTCGAGGACTACGCGGTTGGCCGCGCACCCGTCCCCGCTCACCTGCGCGCCCTGAACGACGTCTACACCCGCGTGATTGAGGCTCACCGCAACGCGATTGCATTCGCTGGCGAGTCCGACCCCGTCACCGAGGATCTGCTGATCGGTCAGACCGCTGAGCTGGAGAAGTTCCAGTGGTTCATCCGCTCATTCCTGGAAAACGGCGAAGGCAACATCTAAGCTGCAACCATCTAAGTTGTAGCGTCTAAACTGCAGCCTACTTATGGCGGCAAGTCATATAGGTGCCAGCTTTTAGAGTCACGAAACCGGGCGGGTGCGCTCTCCTTATGGAGGGTGCACCCGCCCGGTTTTTCGCATGAAATATACACCGAGTTCACCCATCGTTCCTCGTCCACGCAGTACAGCAAAGTACGTTGAGGCGAACAATAACATCGGGTTAGGCCGTCCTAGATTTTCTGTTCGGAGTGCTCTACAGTTGTTCACTGATCAACTCAGAACACACAGATTGAACGCATGATTGTGCGCCCGGGAAATACCCGGCGCGACCCGCATCCGGTGGAAAGAGAGATATGAGCACGCACGCCCCGAACGAGCACGGCGAAGACACGTACGGCGAGCAGACCGAGAAGCTTCAAGCTGACGCGGCCGAGGCCGAAAGGACCGCAGCTGAGGCAACCGAGCACAAGCCGACCCGCCACAGTGCGGTTACTTCCCCCTCCCCCGCGCAGATTAAGCGTTGGCGCCGCTACCTGGCTGATGAAGAGTCGGAGGCGCGCATCTACCGCTACCTGGCTCGCCGTGCCGAGGGCACCGACCGCGAAATCCTTCTGCAGGTTGCTGAGGCGGAGAAGCGTCACCAGCAGCATTGGCGTGACATGCTCGGTGAGCACGCGAATGTGCACGTGCGCCCGTCCATGCAATCTCTGGTGTTGCAGTTCTTGGCGAAGAACTTCGGTTCGGTGTTTATTCTGGCGATGGCTCAGCGCGCCGAGTCCCGCTCCCCCTACACTGAGGATCCAGACGCTACCGAGGAAATGGCGGCTGACGAGGCAATTCACGAGGAAATTATTCGCGCCCTGGCGACTAATGGTCGCGAGAAGCTTTCGGGTAATTTCCGTGCGGCGGTCTTTGGCGCTAATGACGGTTTGGTCTCGAATCTGGCGCTGATTATGGGTATTACCGCATCGGGCGCGTCCAGCTCGATGGTTCTGCTCTCGGGTATTGCGGGCCTGCTGGCTGGTGCGCTGTCGATGGCGGCGGGTGAGTTCGTGTCGGTGCGTTCTCAGCGTGAGCTGCTGGATGCATCCCAGCCGACCCAGGTGACCCTGCGTGTGGCGGGTGATTTGGATTTGGACTCGAACGAGCTGGAGCTCATTTACCGCGCCCGCGGCATGGAGCCGGACGCGGCGCATCACCGTGCGATGGAGCGCTTCGGCTACCTGGATTGTGACTGCGATCCGTCGCTGTCTCACCGCGAGGATGAGGATCGTGAGGAGAACGTAGCTTTGGGTACCGATATTGGTGCCGCCGCTGCTTCGTTTGCGTTCTTCGCTTCGGGTGCGTTGGTTCCGATTCTGCCCTATATCTTTGGCTTGTCGGGTGTGTTCGCGATGGTGCTGTCTCTGCTATTTGTGGGTGCGGCGCTGGGCTTCACCGGCGGCGTGGTGGGTCTGCTTTCGGGCGCTTCCCCGCTCAGGCGCGGTGTTCGCCAGATTCTAATTGGCTTTGGTGCGGCGTTCGTGACCTATCTGCTGGGTCTGGCGTTCGGCACGACGGTCGGCTAATTCCAATTCCTAAATACGCTTTAGACAAGTCTATATAGCCATTACGGAATGCACTTCACTCTCCCATGAGTACTGCATCCTGGGCATAGAAAACCCCGGCGGGTGAATCATCCGCCGGGGGTTTTCTATATGCTCTTAGCCCGTATGAGGGGTTGATCTATTACGGGTGAATCTCCGCGGTGGTGGCCTGACCGGAAACGCTCTCCGAGCCGGTTGCGCCGTTGCCGGAGTAGGTCAGGTTAGCGACCTGCACGCTGGAGGTCTGCTTGTACGAAACCCAGCCGTCGTTTGCCGGGAAGCGCAGCTGCGCCGGCATGAAGTTAGTCTGGCTGTAGTACTTGGTGCCGGACTGCTTCATGGTGTACGCCTTGCTGGTGGTGTAGACGATACGACCCTTGAAGGTGTAGGTGCCGTCGGAGTTCTTGGTGACGGTCGGTACTTCTGCGGTCCAGGTGCCGGCAGTCTGCGCGACGGACAGGTACTTTGCCTGGCCTGCGGAGGCTACCAGTTCGGTGGTCTTACCGGTCAGCTTGCGACCGGAGGGGGCCCATGCCTGACCGTTGATCTTACCGAGCTTAAGGAGCGACTGTGCGCTGGCGGAGACGGTGTACTCAACCTCGGTTACGAAGGTTGCGCCAGCTGCGAGGGTGACGCTGCTGCCGGGGATGTAGCCGGTGCCGGTTGCGGTGTCCTTGGTCGGTACGGACCACCAGAAGCCGCTGGAGGACATGTACGCGCCGTTTGCGCCGGTCTGGGAGTTGGTGACGGGGGTGAACTTACCTTCACCGTTGACGTAGGTTGCGCTCTTGGGCTTGGAGGTTGCGTCGTCCCAGTTGATGTCGGAGTCGGGGGTGCCGGAGGCGGTGAAGTGTGCCTCGGGGGTTGCCGGGTTGATGGTGCCGGTGTTGTTGGAGGATGCGTAGCCGACGTAGCCGCCGTTGTTCTGCACGCTGACGTACACGCCGTACTGTACGCCGGGGGTTTCCTTGGATGCTGCGTAGGCGGGCACTGCTGCGGAGGCTGCGACGACGGGTGCAGACCAGACGCCTGCCTTGGCGATGGTGCGGCGAGAGATGGGCTGGGTCATGAGTGTGGTGATCTCCTGTGAGTGGTGGTGTTTCTTGGAGCCGCCCAGAAAATGATTCTGACTAGGCTCAACGCCCTCCAGTATACAAAGGTTCTGGTCATACTTACATCTTTTTGCGGCACTATGTGCACAATCTTACTTTCTAGTGCAATATTTGCTAGCGTTAGAGGGGCGTTAAAAGCGCAGATGCCGGCAGTCTTTCGACTACCGGCATCTGCCGCAATACTATGCTGTTTACTTCGCTGCGAAGATTTCGCGCATCAGGTTTGCAGCCTCGGAGGGGGTCTTACCGACCTTCACGCCTGCTGCTTCCAGAGCTTCCTTCTTCGCCTGAGCGGTACCGGAGGAACCGGAGACAATAGCGCCTGCGTGGCCCATGGTCTTACCCTCAGGAGCGGTGAAGCCTGCAATGTAACCAACGACGGGCTTGGTCACGTTTGCCTTGATGTACTCTGCAGCACGCTCCTCAGCGTCACCACCAATCTCACCAATCATGACGATTGCTTCGGTCTCGGGGTCAGCTTCGAAAGCTTCCAGAGCGTCGATGTGGGTGGTGCCGATGATGGGGTCGCCACCAATACCGATAGCGGTGGTGAAACCAATGTCGGACAGTTCGTACATCAGCTGGTAGGTCAGGGTACCGGACTTGGAGACCAGACCGATCTTGCCCTTGCCGGTGATGTTCGCCGGGATAATACCAACCAGGCACTCCTCGGGGGAGATGATGCCGGGGCAGTTGGGGCCGATGATGCGGGTGATCTGCTTGCCGTTCTCGTCCACGGATGCCTTAGCGGCTGCCCAGAACTCTGCGGAGTCCTGAACCGGAACGCCCTCGGTGATGACGACGACGAGACCGATCTTAGCCTCGATAGCCTCGAGAACTGCTGCCTTGGTGAAGGCCGGGGGAACGAAGACGATGGAGACGTTCGCGCCGGTCTTCTCCATAGCCTCAGCTACGGAACCGAACACGTTCAGCTCGATGTCGGAGCCGTCCTTCGCCTTGTGGGTGACGGTGGTGCCAGCCTTGCGAGCGTTCACGCCGCCCACAATGTTGGTGCCTGCTGCGAGCATGCGTGCGGTGTGCTTGGTACCCTCGCCACCGGTGATGCCCTGAACGATGACCTTGGAGTCCTTGTTCACAAAGATAGACATATTACTTCCTTGAAATCCTTTGCTGGCGATTACGCCTTGTGAGCGAGCTCTGCTGCCTTGTCAGCGCCGGAGTCCATGGTCTCAGCCAGAACAACCAGCGGGTGGTTCGCCTCGGAGAGGATGCGGCGACCCTCAGCAACGTTGTTGCCGTCCAGGCGCACAACCAGGGGCTTGGTTGCTGCGTCGCCCAGAATCTCCAGAGCCTTCACAATGCCGTCTGCCACTGCGTCACATGCGGTGATGCCGCCGAAGACGTTCACGAAAACGCTCTTGACCTGCTCGTCGCCCAGAATGATTTCCAGGCCGGCAGCCATAACCTCAGCGGACGCGCCGCCACCAATATCAAGGAAGTTTGCGGGCTTGACGTTGCCGTGGTTCTCACCAGCGTATGCAACGACGTCCAGGGTGGACATAACCAGACCTGCACCGTTACCAACGATGCCGACCTCGCCGTCCAGCTTCACGTAGTTCAGGTCGAACTGCTTTGCCTTAGCTTCCAGCGGGTTCTCAGCGGACTTGTCCACGAGAGCCTCGTGCTCGGGCTGGCGGAATTCTGCGTTGTCGTCCAGGGAGACCTTACCGTCCAGGGCGAGGATGGTGCCCTCGGGGGTCAGAACGAGGGGGTTAACCTCAACCAGGGTTGCGTCTTCCTTAGTGTAGACTTCGCCCAGCTTGACGAGAACGGGAACAACCTTCTCCTGCAGTTCTGCGGAGAAACCTGCTGCCTTAGCAATTTCTTCAGCCTTAGCCTGGTCCAGGCCGACCAGCGGGTCAACCTCAATCTTTGCCAGTGCCTCGGGGCGCTCAGCAGCGAGCTGCTCAATTTCCATACCGCCTTCTACCGAGCACATTGCCAGGTAGGAGCGGTTTGCACGGTCCAGCAGGAGGGAGAAGTAGTATTCTTCGGCGATGTCTGCGCCGTCAGCGACCAGCACGCGGTGAACGGTGTGGCCCTTGATGTCCATGCCGAGAATTGCCTTAGCGTGCTCGTAAGCTTCTTCGGGGGACTTTGCGAGCTTAACGCCGCCAGCCTTACCGCGGCCGCCGGTCTTAACCTGAGCCTTAATGACGGTCAGGCCGCCAATTTCCTCAGCTGCTGCCTTTGCTTCTTCAGGGGTGGTCGCAACAATGCCCTTGAGCACGGGTACACCGTGCTTTGCGAAGAGCTCGCGCGCCTGGTATTCGAAAAGGTCCACAGGTGTCCTTCTTCTTCGAAGTGGTGCCGAGTACTGGTGCACTCGGCCTGGTCTCATTAGAGGAGGTTCCCCCGTGTGGTCAGTACGGTGCGATAGGGGTCTCTCGCACCCGGCGCACACGCATCATTGACGCGGGGAATTTCTCTCGTCTCTACTCTATCGGATTCGGCGTGAGCTCGCACTCACAGAGCCCCAAATCTGAGATTTTAGCGACTCAGCTCACAAATATTTTGGGTACATTCCACCCAAAGGCAGTGCACCAGGTAACTAACCCGAGCTAACGCTCCCCCATCCGCCGCGAAATACCGGCGAAAATGCGGCGTTTACCGCCGTGCTCTGCAAAGCCCCGGCCACCTTCTCAGCAGGCGGACAACACGCCCGATACAGCACATAAAAGAGGGGCGGGCACCCTCAGATACCCGCCCCTCCATCGGCGTTGTCAGGTTCTCACGCCTGACGCGTTAGCTCACCTTCTCCAGCGGTGCGTAACGCAGCAGCAGACGCTTCTCTTCCGAACCGAAACGAACCTTCGCCACGGTCTTATCGCCGCTACCCTCAACGGCGAGCACGCGGCCCTCACCGAACTTGGTGTGGCGCACGGTATCACCGACCGCCAGAGTCGGGATTTCCTTGCTCTGGTGAACGCGGGAACGGTTCGTCACCTTCGAGGAGGCAACCGCCGCCAGCCCGTAGCTTGCCGAGCCGTTAATATCCGCGGTGGACGGCTCAGAGCGGCGTGCGGGGCGAGACTCGTAGGGGTCGTAAGAGCCGCGCGAGCTACCGACGCTGTAACCACCCGAGCCATAGCCGCCCGAATAGCCACCGTAGCCGGAACGGGAACCACCCGAATAGCCGCCACCATACGAGCTACCGTAGGAGCTTCCTCCATAGGAACCGCGAGCGCCGTACGCACCCATGCCGGAGGCACCAAAACCCGAGAAACCGGCGGTGCGCTTCCATTCGATGAGCTCCTCCGGGATCTCCTCCAGGAAGGGCGAGGGCGGGTTGAACTGGCTCTTACCCCACATCGTGCGGGTCTCCGAGCGGGTCAGGTACAGGCGCTCCATGGCGCGGGTCAGACCCACGTACGCCAGGCGGCGCTCCTCGCTCATCTCCTTCTCGTCGGTCAGGGCGCGCTGGTGTGGGAACAGGCCGTGCTCCATGCCGGTCAGGAACACCACGGGGAACTCCAGGCCCTTGGCGGTGTGCAGGGTCATGAGGGTAACCATGCCCTGTGCCTTCGCCTCGGCCGCCTCGGCGGCAATCTGCGCAGCGGAGGCACTCTCACCCTCCGCGCTGGCGGGGCGGTTCGGGATCGAGTCGGCATCGGCGACCAGAGCCACGTGTTCGAGGAACTGCTCCAGGTCGGCGCCGGGGTTCTCGGTCTCGAACTCGACCATGGCGTCAAGTAGCTCGGAGAGGTTCTCCACGCGCGACTCATCCTGAATGTCCTTGGAGGCACGCAGAGCCGCCAGGTACCCGGTCTGCTCCAGGACCGCTTCCAGGCAGGTTGCGGCGGGTTCGGTGCGGGCAATCTGCGCCAGGTCGTCCATGAGGCGCACGAACTCGGCGTACTTCTTGACCGCGGCGGCACCCAGGCCGGGGATGTCGGCTGCCTGGCGTGCGGCGGCGTAGAAGGAGATGCGGTTCGCACTCGCGTACTCCGCCACCACGGACTCAGACTTGGCACCGATACCGCGTTTGGGTTCGTTGAGGATGCGGCGCACGTTCACGTCGTCATCGGGGTTGCTCAGGGCGCGCAGGTACGCCAGGGCGTCCTTGATTTCCTTACGCTCGTAGAAGCGGGTGCCACCGACCACGCGGTAGGGCAGGCCGGCACGCATGAGCATGTCCTCGAGGGTTCGGGACTGCGCGTTGGTGCGGTAGAAGATTGCGACGTCACCGGGCTGCACGCCGTGCTCATCGGCAAGGCGGTCAATTTCGCGGGTGATGTAGCGTGCCTCGGCGTGCTCGGATTCGGCAACGTAACCGATGATCTTCGCACCCGCACCGGAGGCGGTCCACAGCTTCTTGGGGCGACGGTCGGGGTTGCGTTCGATGACCGCGTTCGCCGCGGAGAGAATGTTCTGCGTGGAACGGTAGTTCTGTTCCAGCAGAATCGTGTGGGCGTTCGGGTAGTCCTTCTCAAAGTCCGTAATATTACGGATGTCCGCGCCGCGGAAGGCGTAGATGGACTGGTCGGAGTCACCTACCACGGTCAGCTCGGCAGGGGGCACGGCATCCGGGTAGGGGCCGCGGTCAGCCGGTGCCTTCGTGTGGGCGCCGACCAGTTCACGCACCAGCTGGTACTGGGCGTGGTTGGTGTCCTGGTACTCGTCCACGAGGATGTGGCGGAACTTGCGACGGTAGTAGTTCGCGATTTCGGGGAACTTCTTGAGCAAGAAGACGGTGCGGCCAATCAGGTCGTCAAAGTCGAGGGAGTTGGCGGCGCGCAGACGCTGCGTGTAGACGGTGTAAATCTGCGAGACGGTCTTCTCGTACGGGTTATCGCTCACCACGCGGGATGCGTACGCTTCGGCGCTGACCAGCTCGTTCTTCAGCGCTGAAATGCGGTTGCCCACGGCCTTGGCGGTGAACTTCTTGGTGTCCAGGTTGAGCTCTTTAATGATGAGGCTCAGCAGGCGCTGCGAGTCGGTCGAATCGTAAATGGTGAAGGTGGACTTCAAACCCAGGGCGGCGGCCTCACGGCGCAGCACGCGCACGCAGAAGCTGTGGAAGGTCGAGATCCACATGTGCTTGGCGCGCGGGCCGACCAGCGCCTCAATACGCTCACGCATTTCGGCGGCAGCCTTGTTGGTGAAGGTGATGGCGAGAATCTGGCCGGGGGTCGCGCGGTGGGTTGCGAGCAGGTAGGCGATGCGGTGGGTCAGCACGCGGGTCTTGCCGGAGCCCGCACCCGCGACGATGAGCAGGGGCGAGCCGGAGTGCAGTACGGCCTCTTCCTGGCGTTCGTTGAGCCCCGCGGTGAGGGAGGCGGGGTCAACAGCGTTGAGGCTGTGGGTGCGTTCGCCGTAGGGGTCGGCGGGATCGAAGTCCTCGCCGTAACCGCCGACGCGGTAGGCGGGCGGCATGAAGTCACCGAGCGGGTCTGCGGTGGTGAAGGCTGCGGGTGCGCCGGGTACAGGAACGGGCGCACTGGTAGCAGGGGCACCGTAGGCGGGCATGCCGGTGGGCAGGGCGACGGGTACATCCTGGGCGGGCGCCTCCATCACCGGAGCATCCATCACTGCGGCGTCCGTGGGAGGGGCGTAGTAGTCGTCCTCGGCAGGGGGTACGTCGTAGTAGGGGTCGAAGGGCGGCTCGTCCACTGGTGCAGGGTCTACCGGTGCTGCGGGGGTGACGAGTTCGGCGGCGAACAGGCCGTCCTGTTCGGTGAAGGGCTGCTTCTGCTGTTCGGGCTTGTCGCTCATCATCTACCTCGCTGCCTAGAATACACGTTCGATATTCCATGCTACCGCATTTGCTCCGCAGCTCCCACCCTTTCGGTCATCCGCCGCCCTCTCATTCGAGCAAAGATAAGAAAACCGCCCGCGCCTACTAATGCAAGCGACGGGCGGTTTTCTCGTACCGGCGTGAATACCGGTTCTGTGTGCCCCCGAGACGATTCGAACGTCCGACACCTTCTTTAGGAGAGAAGTGCTCTATCCCCTGAGCTACGAGGGCGTACCTATCCAGTATAAAGCACCCCGCACCGCGAGTCCGCACAGCCAGTGTTCACCGCCCTGTGTTCACCACCCGAAGACACCCGCATCCGGCGGCAGAACCGCTCCTACAATGTACGAATGAGCATCTACATTGACCCGCCCACCTGGCCCGCACACGGCACCGTCTTCTCACATCTCATCTCCGATGTGTCCCTGACGGAACTACACGAGTTCGCCGCGACTGCGGGCATCAGTGAGCGTGCCTTCGACCGCGACCACTACGATGTTCCGGCGCACCTCTACGATGAGCTGGTTCGGGCGGGCGCGAAGGAACTCAGCGGCACAGAACTGACTCGCATGCTCATTGCGAGCGGTCTGCGGATTCCGCTCAAGGAACGCCCCGAGAAGATTCGCCCGCGTCTGCTTCGCGCCTGGGAGGCGGCGTTTGCGCCCCGCCTTAATACACCCCGCCTCAAGCATGTGGAGGCTCCTGCCGTGAGCCAAGCTCAACTCACGGCGCAAGTGGCGGAACTGGGTGAGAGCCTGTTGCAGGCGTGGGAGCAGCCGCACCGCACATACCACCACAGCGGGCACCTTTCACAGATGCTCACCGATCTGGACCGCCTCTACACACACCGCACGCAGGGTTCTACTCCCCTGGCGTTGATTCTGGCGGCGTGGTTCCACGACGTGGTCTACGAGGGCGCGCCGGGTGAGGATGAGCGCCGTAGCGAGCAGCTGGCGAGCACCTCCCTGGAGCCGCTGGTTACTGCGGGTCTGCTCACCGGGCACGAGCTGCAGATGGTGGGCCTTCTGGTGCGTGCCACGGCAACCCACGAGCTACCCGAGTCTGCCGATCTACCGGCGGGCTATGAGCGGGCGGATATTCAGTTTTTCCTCGATGCCGATATGGCTATCCTGGCGGCTGATTCGGCACGCTACCGCCGCTACCTGCGCGGGGTGCGTAGCGAGTACTCCCATTTTGACGATGAGGCGTTCCGTGCCGGTCGCATGACCTTCCTGCGTTCGATCCTGGGTCGTAAGCGCATCTTCCTCTCCGAGGAGGGTCTGCAGCTCTGGGAGGAGCCCGCGCGGGCTAATCTGCGTGCTGAGCTCAGCGAGTGGGCGCAGGACCCGCAGGGGCTTCTGCAGGTTCTCGCGTCCTAGCCGCATACATCTAAAACACATACCGCCGAGAATGCGCCCATACTAAGGTGCGCTCTCGGCGGTATTTTCATGGAATCTCTCGGGTACGCAAATCTCGGGTACGCAAAAGGCGCCCACCCCGTGCGGGGTAGGCGCCTTTTGAGAAGTATGTTGGGCTAGACCCAGCTCTTATGCACTAAGGCTTAGAGAGCGGTGTAGTAGCCGTCAACGGACATCCAGGAGGTGGGGTGCACCAGGGTACCGTAGCTGGGGTTCAGAGCGGAAATCATCTTGCCGTCGCCCAGGTAGATACCAACGTGGCTGTAGCCGTTCTGGAAGACGATGTCGCCGGGCTGGGGGTTAGCGGTCGGGCGCAGCTCGTTCTTCATTGCGTAGGTGAAAGCGGTCAGCTTGATGCCGTGCTGAGCGAAAACCCAGGAGGTGAAGCCGGAGCAGTCCCATGCACCGAAGGTCTTGCCGCCCCAAACGTAGGAGCCGCCCAGGCCGCTCATTGCGGTTGCAACGATTGCGTCGCGGGATGCGTTACCGGTGGAAGCGGAGGAAGCTGCGGGAGCAGCGGGTGCAGGAGCTGCAACGGGTGCAACGTAAGCCTGCTGTGCCTCAGCCTGGGGTGCTACGTAGGAGGTCTCAACTGCGGGAGCAGCGGGTGCCTCGGTTGCTGCGGGAGCAACGTAGGTCTGCTGTGCCTGAGCCTGGGGTGCAACGTAGGTGGTTGCGGGGGTGTTGTAGCTGGTGTAGTCGAACTCGTAGTTGGTGTAGTCGTAGGACAGATCAGCAGCAGCGGGGATCTGTGCAAATGCGTTCGCGGGAACGGTCGAGCCGAGCAGGATTGCGCCTGCTGCGAGGGTTGCACCTGCGGTACGTACGATCTTCTTAACCATTGATAATTCCTCCATTGCCTGACGAGGTGAGCTGTCGGACTCGAGCATGGATTCGCTCGGCCACCGAAGTGACTTAGCCCCGAGGCTTCTCGATTGAGAAGCCGTATCCCAGCTTGGGGATTGGGTCCCCCGCTTCTGCCATATTGGGTAGACGTTCATCGAAGCGTTGGCAGAACTCAGCGGAACCGCTTCGACGGTACCCTCTTACGATTAGGATTTGGGCACAGAAAAGAGAATACACAGAAAACTCCCAGTTGTCACCTCTTTCAGCCTTAAATTCCGGGCTTTCACCCCCGGCGGAATGGAGTGGACTGGACTGACTAGCCCCCCGCTTATTTTCGGGAACTTAAGCAGATTAAGGCGCTTGACTAGGCATTTCACAAGGATGCACATTCGCTTTTAATGCACCATCACCCCTTAAGGACAGGGTTCAAAACTCTTAAAAATGACCCTTATCTCTTAAGTGTCCATTCTCAGAGATTGCTCAAGCATCGGCGTTTCCCTCAGTTTCAACCTCAGATTTAAGCGAAAAACACGAAAAATGCACTAGAGCGCAGTTGCTAAAACTCTGTGAGAGGAGTATATGCGCCCGCGCACGCAACCAAACTCTGAAACGCCCGCCCGCTAGGCGCCCCAACCCGAATCCCACCGCAAGACCATATAAACCGCCACAGACACAAAAACGGTGGCACCGCCTCCTCAAGTAAGAAGGCGATACCACCGTTTAAAGCGTGAACTGGGTTAGCGGACTCTCAGAACTAGAGCTTAGAGGCTGCCACCGCGCTTGACCACAATTGCGTTTGCCACGTCCATATCTAGGGAGAGGGTGTCCTCTTCACCATCGGCGTGAACAATCACGTCATCGTTCTGGCCAGCAACCACGGACACCGAAGCGCCGTAGACAATACCTGCGTCAGCCAGCAGCTTCAGCAGCTCAACGTCAGTCTGAATGGACTCGGGGAAGCGAGAAATGGTGAAACGATCCTCGGGACCGGAGTCGCGTGCAGCCAGGGACATGGGCACGGTGCGCTCATCATTCTTCTCGCTAGTGTGGCCCAGGTCCTCCAGGCCGGGGATAGCGTTACCGTACGGGGAGAACTTGGGATCCTTGAGCATCCCCAGGATGCGCTTCTCCACCTTGTCACTCATGACGTGCTCCCAGCGGCATGCCTCTTCGTGCACGTACTCAATTTCCAGACCGATAATGTCGGAGAGCAGGCGCTCAGCCAGGCGGTGCTTACGCATCACCTCGACCGCCTTGTGGCGGCCTTCCTCAGTCAGTTCGAGGTGGCGATCCGGCTCAACGGTGAGCAGGCCATGCTTCTCCATGCGTGCCACGGTCTGGGAAACGGTCGGGCCGGAGTGCTCGAGTCGTTCAGCGATGCGCGCACGCATGGGGACAATGCCCTCTTCCTCCAGTTCGAGGATGGTGCGCAAATACATCTCTGTGGTATCGATAAGGTCTGTCATATATCTCTCCCAGCTATCACCGCAACAGTGCTTAGATAGCACTGCCTAAGTCGTTACTTATTCAATAATCTATTATGTACTTTTTCAGCGGCTTTTGCCACGGCTTAAGTCATTGGCTTAAGTCATTGAGTCGCCCAACAATAACCGTTGGACGACTCAATACAACACCTTATATATACATTTTGTTAGCCCGCCCCTTAGTAAGAGGAGTGGATAGTAGGCTCTATTCTGCGGACTCAGCCTCGGCAGTTTCCTCTGCAGCAGAAGCGTTCTGCGCGGTTTCACTCTCCGCCGAGTTGTTCTCTACGGGCTCACCGGACTCAGCAGATTTCTCAGCATCAGACTCTGCGTTCTCCTGCGCGGCGTTCTCCTCCAGGTCTTCCGGGCGAACACGGTCAGCCCACGGAACCCAATCCGGAGCGATGAGCGCATCATCACCGGGCAGCAGACCAACCTCGCAGATCGTTGCCACGCGGGAGCGAGGCGCACGCGAGAGGGTCGCGAACCAGAACCAGCCACGGTAACCGGGCAGGGTGCACTCAAACAGGTGAGTGCTCAGGCGCTCTTCCTCGGCGCGCACGTGGTGAACCAGACCGATAGCGTGTGCCGGGGCGATCTCTCGCACACCCTGCAGCGCTACGTCCTTAGCGGCGGCAAGAATCTCATCCACCTTGGAGGTGCGGCGCAGCTTGTGCGGAACACCCAGGGAGGGGACACCTACCTCTTCATCCAGCGGGGTGAAGGGGTCGGGGGTGGAGTCTTCGTTCTGTTCAGTTTCTTCGGTAGCGGATTCCTCGGAAGCAGATTCTTCAGCAGGCGTCTCAGCCACCTCAGGCTCCTCAGCGTTCACGGAGGGCTGAGTCTCAGCAGGTACAGCGCTACCCTCGTCGGTGCTCTCAGGCGCGGCAGAAGGCGCAACGGACTCTGCGGGCGCGTCAGTAGCGGGCGTAGTTTCGGGGAGCAGTTCAATAACCTGTTCAGACATACCCCTATTAAAGCATCTCGCGTGCACAAACAGTGCGGTCGCTCCCCTAAGCTTCACATACGCTGTGAATTTGGGTCTCAAACCGCTAAATCTGGGGCTTCGCCCACGAACAGCTGTGTGTGAGCTGATACCGTTAAATTCATGAGTAATGAACCCGTACAGGACACGCGCAGCACCGCAGACCAGGCGCCCGCGCCCCTTCCCTACGCCGGAGCCATCCGTTGGCTCGGCGCGGCAGGTGCGCTTCTCGCCCTGATTTGCCTGCTCACCGGAGTCGCCATGCTCGTGATGAAGTGGGTTGGGGCAGCGCCGCCCGCCCTCATGAGCCAGATTCCGCTGGTCCTCCTCCCCGTCGCCTTTATTGCCCTCATGGCCGCACTCATTCTGTCGGTCATGCGCCGCAACAAGGCATAAAGATTTGAGCCGCAAGCTCACACACATCATTCACTTATCAAGTACAGCCTGCCATTCAGAGAGAAAGATAGAGTATGTCTGCTGAAGCAAAACTCCTAGTCGTCGATGACGAGTTCAACATTCTTGAATTGCTCGCCACCTCCCTGCGTTTCGCCGGTTTTGAAGTAGTTACCGCCGGCAACGGCCGCGAAGCCCTCGAAAAGGCACACGCCGAAAATCCCGACCTCATCGTCCTGGACGTCATGATGCCCGGCATGGACGGCTTCGAGGTGACCCGCCGCCTGCGCGAAAACGGCACCACCACCCCCGTGCTCTTCCTGACCGCAAAGGACGCCACCGAGGACAAGGTGACCGGTCTGGGTGCCGGTGGTGACGACTACGTCACCAAGCCCTTCTCCCTCGACGAGGTAATCGCCCGCATCCGCGCGATTCTGCGCCGTAGCCGCAGCGTCCAGGAAGAGGACGACGCCGTACTGCGCGTTGATGCCCTCACCCTGAACGTGGACACCCACGAAGTGTTCCTCGGTGACGAAGAGATTGACCTCTCCCCCACCGAGTTCAACCTGCTGCACTACCTGATGCTCAACGCCAACCGCGTGCTGTCCAAGGCGCAGATTCTCGACCACGTGTGGGAGTACGATTTCAACGGCGACTCCTCCATCGTTGAGTCCTACATTTCGTACCTGCGCCGCAAGATTGACAACAACCGTGAAAACCACGAGCCGCTCATCCACACCAAGCGCGGTGTGGGCTACATGATTCGCGGTTCTCGAGGCTAACGTGGCGCTCAAACCCCTCGACCGGATCCCCCAGTCTCTTTCCCTTCGCACCCAGCTGGTGCTCATCACCTCCATGCTCATCGCCCTCTCCATTGCGGTGACGAGCCTGGTGGCGATTTCCGCTCTGCGCGCCCAGATGGTGCACCAGCTGGACGAAGAGATGAAGAACAGCGCCCCCTCACTCGTGCAGCTGGCGACCGTGCGCCCCTCCGGCAATCAGGAACAATCCCTGAGCACCTACCGCCTGTACCTGCTCGACAAGGACGGCAACGTACTGTACTCGCTCAAGTCCGAGGACAGCGAACAGTTCAGCGAGCCGGCGTTGCAGGGCTGGACCGAAGAGAAGGTTCGCAAGCAAAATGAGGAGGCGGTCACCGTCAACTCGGTGGGCAGCTCCTCCGATTGGCGTGTGCTCGCCGTGCCCATTGAAACCAACGACACGTCAGGTTTGCCGGAGGCGGCCTCCCTCATCATTGCCATGCCGCTGAAGCAAACAAACCAGGTGGTCGCCCTCGTGGGTGTGCTGACCTTCGCGTTTGGTTTGGCGACTCTTGCCTCCGCGATTGCGATGACCTGGGTGATTGTGACCCGCACCTTCGAGCCGCTGGCTCGCGTGGAGCAAACCGCCGCCAAGATTGCTGCCGGTGACCTCTCTCAGCGTATTGAGGACTACAACCCCAGCAACGAGATTGGTAACCTCGCGGTTTCGCTGAACACGATGCTCACCCAGATTGAAATGCTCTTCAAAGCCCGCGAGAAGAGCGAGGCGAAAATGCGCCGATTCGTGGGTGACGCTTCGCATGAGCTACGCACCCCGCTGGTCAGTATTCGAGGCTACTCGGAGCTGTACCGTCAGGGCGCTCTGCCCACCGATGAGGCGGTCGCAACCGCGATGAGCCGCATCGAGTCGGAGTCCAAGCGTATGGGTCAGCTCGTGGAAGACCTGCTGACCCTGGCGCGTATTGATGAGCGCCGCGAATCCAAGCTGGCACCCTTCGACCTGTTCAACCTGGCGGTGGACGCTAGTAACGACGCCTACGCTACGGCACCCGATCGTGCGGTGTCCCTGGTGGGCCTGAACGAAGAGGTGGCACCGACCTCCGCAACCGTGCTCGGCGACGAATCGCGTCTGCGTCAGGTCGTGGCAAACCTGCTGACCAACGCCATGCGCTACACCCCCGACGGCTCTCCCTTAGAGATTGCGGTGGGCGTGCGCGAAGAGGTTCCCGGCTTCCCGCTGTCCGTGCTGGAGGTGCGCGACCACGGCCCCGGTATTCACGGCGAAGACCGCGAGCGCGTCTTCGAGCGTTTCTACCGCACCGACACCTCGCGTTCGCGTGAGACCGGCGGTACGGGTCTGGGTCTGTCCATTGTGGCTGCGATTATTGAGCAGCACGAGGGCAGGATTCATATTGACGAGACCGATGGTGGCGGTGCTACCTTCGTGATTTCTTTGCCGTTCTATCCGCCGCCTGTCTCGGACGATCAGCTGATGAAGTAACACTGACGCATAAACCCCCGGATTGTAGAACTTGAGTGTTCTACGGTTCGGGGGTTTTGCTGTGCCCTGGAGGCGGGACTATATCGCGGCGGGGCGATAACTCGCGGCAGTGCGAGTGAGGAGAGCGCGGGGAGGAGAAGCTGCGCGGCTCAAGAACAGCGGGGGCAACCTCGTGTGCGTCATGGCGGCGTCATTTTCGGGAGGGTTTTCGATTTTTTCGAGGTGCTGGAGTGAATCTGGCGGGTTTATCCACAGATTTATCGAAACATCATTTTTTAGCTTATTTGATGCATTTTGAAAGATATAGTGATAACAAGCTTCCGGTCAGGAACTCAACCCTTCCAGAGATCCAAACCCCAAGCACCACCACGGGGCAACCGCCCCACCCATCTCACATATCTCAAAGGAGAAAACCATGGCACAGTTCAATGTCGATTCCGAAGTCATCGCAGCCAAGAGCGCACAGGCACGATCCTACGTCGCATCCATCACCGCAGACGTCAACGGTATGACCGCATCCCTGCACGATCTGCAGAGCTCCTGGACCGGCTCTGCATCCGCTAACTTCCAGGGCGTACTGGACCAGTGGCACGCAACCCAGCGCCAGGTCGAAGCATCCATCACCCAGATCAACGAGGCACTCACCCGCGCAGGTGTGAACTACGCAGACACCGAGCAGGCTAACGCCTCCATGTTCGTCGGCTAAGGGGGCAGGGCAATAAGCCCAGAAGCCCACCCGCAGGCAGGCGGTAGACCGGGCGGCTAAAAGGTCCGGCCGCACGGCACACCGCCCGCCAGATTCGCCAGAAGGCGGCGAACATTTATTGAGAAAACCCCGTCGCATCCTCGCAATTGAGGATGCGGCGGGGTTTTATTGCACGGAAATCTTTGGGCTCAAGAGCCCAATCCTTAGGAGCTGAGCGTTAGGAGCTCAGCTTTAGGAGGCGGGGGTCTCCTGGCGGAAACGCAAACGCCACAGGCCGCGCTCAGCGTCGTAATGCCAGATACTTGAACGGCTCACGCGGCCGCGCGCGGTGGCAACCGCCGCCATGACCAGCACGCTAGAAGAATCCAGCACCTGCACGCCCTGCTTGAGCGGGGCACCCTGCTGGGTGAAGGCGCGTTCACGGTACTGCAGCACCGAGGAGCGGGACACCGACTTGCCGGTGGCGGTCACCCACACCAGTCGCTCGTGCAGCATGGATTCCAGCTGCGCTGCTTCCATGGCGGAGCCGCGGCTTTCGAGCAGCTGTTCTGCGGCGGAGGCTTCCTCAGGGTTCAGGACAGCGGGGTTCGGAGCAGACGCGGCGGGAGCGGTGCGCGCGGGAGCAGAAGCGGGCGCTTCCTCCACGGGTGCCTCAACCTGAGCGGACTCTACGGTCTGTGCGGGCGCCGCGGCGGGCTCCGCGGCCGGATCTACCGCCTGCTCTTCTGCGTGCGCTTCCGTCTCGCCCAGCAGTTCCGCCGGGTCAACATCGTTCGGGTCCATACCCGCGAACTCTTCCAGACCGGTCAGGTCATCCTCTTCTTCCGCCTGCGCGGCGTTCGATGCCTGCTGAGCGGTCTCCTGCTGGCGCGCCAGCGCCTTTGCGTCACGCTCAGCGGCACGCTCCGCCGCGAGCGCCAGCTGTTCCTTGCGGGTGCGGACCGCCTCCGGGTCGGGGGCGTTCACCGCGGAGGCGGGGCGCAGCAGACCTGATAGGCGCAGGCTCTCCACGCCGCGCTGGGCGTTCTCAATCTCGGCTGCGGTGAATTCCTGCACGGGCAGGTGAGCGTCCGCGGAAGACTCGGAGGGCGCTGCCCCAGAGAGCGCAACCTCAGAGAGGGCAACGTCAGAGAGTGCAGGTTCTGCAGCCGGAGCATTCACAATCGGCGCTTCAACAGCCACAAGCTCCACAGCCGCAGCCGCAGGTTCAGCAGAGGCACCGAAGCCGGGGCCGTGCGCAGGTTCGCGACCCTCCTGATAGGCGCGCGCGGCACCATTCGCCAGGGAGTCCGCCTTCTCATTGAGCTCGTGACCGGCGTGGCCCTTCACCCAAATAAACTCGTAGTCGCGGCCGGTCAGCGCCTGATCCAGCGCCTCCAGAAGATCGCGGTTGAGCACGGGCTTGCCATCAGACTTCTTCCAGCCCTTCTTCTTCCAGCCGGGCATCCACTTGGTCAGCGAGTTAATGACGTACTGGCTATCGCAGTACACGCGTAGCTTCGCCTCCGGGCGGGATGCGGTCGCCTCGAACAGGTCCAGGACCGCCTTGAGCTCACCCATGTTGTTGGTGCCGTGCGCCCAGCCGCCGCTCGCCCAGTGGTCGTCGTCGATATACCATGCCCAGCCCGCCGGTCCGGGGTTGCCCAGCGCCGAGCCGTCTGCGGCGGCAATGATCTCTTGCGTGCTGTTCACGGTGCCTTCTTTCTGCGCCGCCGCTCTATCGTGCGGGCGGCTGTCCGTAATGATGTCTGTGATGACTTTACCGCACCGGCGGCGAGGGTGCGTAGCGCGCGGTTACAGCTGTGGACAACCTCAAGCAGACTTGTAGCGCCATTTGCCGTAATGCCGGGCGGGTACACTAAACCTATGAGCTATTCTGCCCCCGAAACACCCAGCGCACAGCACCCGGAGCGCCCCCGTCCGAGCGAGCGCGTGCAGATTTTCGCTCTTCCCACCCGCACGATGTACGGCTCCCTGCGTTTTAGCTGGTTGAGCTACCTGGGGCTTGCTGAGCAGCAGCATGCGGCGCAGTTGCCGACCTCCACGGCGGCGGTCAGCTACCTGAGCACTCAGGCGCTTATGCGCGCCATGGCGGCGGCGCGTCTGGATGTGCCATCCAGTGCCGCTTCTGAGATTGAGGTGGATCGTTCCTGCACCCTGTGCACCAGCGGTAAGAAGCATGGTAAGCCGCGTATTGCGGGCGTAAATTTCAATATGTCGCAGGTGAATCCGCTGGTCGTGGGTGCGTTTAGCCGTAACCCCTCGGCGGTGCTCGGTGTGGATGTTGAGACTCTGGATGCGCGCCTGTTCTCCGGTTTTGCGCGTCTGGCACTCTCCAATGAAGAACGTACGTTCTACGAGCGGGTGGCGCAGGAACGCCCCGCGCCCGTACTGCATCTACTCTCGGTGGCGCTGTGGACCGCTAAGGAGGCTGTGCTCAAGGCGACCGGCCACGGTCTGAGCGTGGTGCCTTCCCTGGTTCGGGTGCAGCTCACCGATGCACTGCTGGATGCGCTCGAACTTGCCATGAACGAGGAGGTCCCGGGTGACCTTCTGAGCAGCAACGCTCCCGAGCCGACCGCCCTGCGCGTACTGACTCAGGACAGCTTGACCGCCCAAGCGACCTTTAGCGCGCCCGCGGCTCAGGGCGGCGAGGCTATCGAGCGGAGCTTTAGCCTGCAGTGGGTACCCGTGGCACTGCCCGATGCGGAGAACCCCGAGCACGCCCAGAAGATGCTCATCGCCCTGGCAGTGGAGAACCCTGCCGAGGGTGAGCCCGCGCAGGTTGAGGCTCAGCTTCTGCCGGTGGCTACTCCCCTGGAGCTCAAGCGCCTGCTCACCGATTAGTCGCGCTCAATCCCCTAACACCTGATACAACGACGGAACGCGCCCGCCATGCCAGCGAGCGCGTTCCGTCGTTTTATTCAGTCGTTGTATTCTGCCTCGTCAAGGCGTTCGTGGCAGAGCCTAAGGGGTATCCTCACCCAGGGTATCCACGCCCAGGGCGCGGCCAAAGCTACCGAGCTTCGTACCGGTCTCGGTGTGCTCCAGCTCTGGGTCGGACTCAGCCACAATACCCGCACCGGCGTACAGCACCGCCTCCTCCGGGCTGACCTGGGCGCAACGCAGCACCAGCGCCCACTCGCCGTTACCCTCGGCGTCCATGTAGCCAACCAGGCCGCCAAAGTAGCGGCGCTCGAAAGACTCCAGCTGGCGAATCAGTTCCAGCGCCTTCTCAGTGGGGGCACCGCAAATCGCGGGGGTCGGGTGGATCGCGCGGGCACCGTCCAGGCAGGTCAGCCCCTCCTTCAGCACGCCGTCGATGGGGGTCGCCAGGTGCCACAGCTGCGGGGTCTGTAGCAGCGAGGGCACCTGCGGTACGTTCAGCTCCTCGGCGATGGGTGCCAGGCGCTTGGCAATATCGTTGATGACGTAGGCGTGCTCGTGGCGGTCCTTCGGCGAGGCGAACAGGCGGTCACGAATCGCCTCGTCCTCGGCGCTACCGGGCTCGGCAATGCGCGGGGCGCTACCGGCAAGCGGGTGGGTCTTGAAGGCGCGGCCCTCGGTGCGGAACACCAGCTCCGGGGAGGCACCCATCAGGTAGCTTCCGTTCATTCCGCGCTCGCCCTCGGGCAGGCGCACCGCAAAGTTGAATGCGGAACGCTGCTGGGCGCGCAGGTTGTTGTACAGCGCCTCCAGGTTGAGGGCGCCGGGTGCGTAGTGGGCGGTGAGCACACGCGAAAGCACAATCTTGCTCAGCTCACCCGCCTTCATACGCTCCACGGCGGTCGCCACGGCGGCACGGAACCGGTCGTTCTGCCGACCGGTGACCGATACCGGCTCGGCAAGCGCCACGGTCTGCTCGGGGACCGGCACCTGCTGCTCCTCCAGGCGTTCGGGCACGAAGAGGTAGGCGGACATATCCGGGTCAAAAGGAATCAGGCCCACGACGGCGCTACCGGCACGTTTCGCCTCGTCCAGGGCATTATCGAAGGTGACAGGGGTCATCGCACCGGATGCGCGCAGGACGCGGGTGCCGGTGGCAAAGATAAAGTCGGGAAGGTTCGTCATCGTACTTCTATCAGTGGTGTGCGGGTTCGCGCCAGAAGCATTTAGGATATATGCGGGCGCGGGTACAGTCCGGGCTCGGAGTACCGTTAGAGGGTCGCACCGCCGTCGGCGACAATCTCCTGCATGGTGATGTGGCGGGCCGCCTCCGAGATGAGGAAGGCGTTGACCGCCGCAATATCCGCCGGGTCGGCAATACGGCGCAGCGGAATGCCCAGGCGGAAGGTTTCCGGGTTACCGGCAACCGGCAGGGCGGAGCGGTCCTCGCCCTCCCAGGCGTCAGTCACCATGGGGGTTCGGGTGGTGCCGGGGCAGACCGAGTTCACGCGAATACCGTGCGCGGCAAGCTGCAGACCGAAGCTGGAACTCACGCGTGCTGCCGAGGCCTTGGACGCACCGTAGGCACCAAACTCCGCGCGGGGCACACGTGCCGCGTTGGAGGCGACCGTCACCAGGGAGCGGCTGTTCGCCGGGTCGCTCTCCTGCTGGTCAATCATGATGCGCGCGAATTCGCGCAGACACAGGAACACGCCGTCGGAGTTGACCGCGTGCAGACGCTTCCATGTGGCGAAACTGGTTTCCAGTAGCGGCTGGCTGTGGGCGATGCCCGCGGCGAGCACCGCGCCGGTGATGGGTTCGTCGAGTGCCGCTACAGCGTTGGCGAGGGCGGTGACGGACTCTTCGCTCGTAACGTCTACGGCGCGGTAGCGGAAGATCGCGTCCCCGTAGGTACCGAAGGAGGCAATGGGCTGCTCCGCGAGGTCAGCCGCAAACACCGAATAACCGTTCTTGATGAGCTGGTGGACGGTTGCCTCACCAATACCGCCGTTCGCGCCGGTCACAATGACCCAGCTCATGCGCGCGCCTCCTCAGCAGTCTCAGCCTTCTCAGCACCTTCTGCAGCATGCAGGTCGGCAAGTACATCGGCGGTGTTCAGCACGCGGGCGCAACGACCCGAAGCGTACTCGCACGCCGTGCGGTGCTCACCTTCCGAGAAGTCGGCGAGCGCATCCGCGACCATGAACGGCTGAATATCGCGCATGAACGCCTCCAGGGCGGTGGTCAGGCAGCCAATATGCGCGTACACGCCGCCGATAATGAGCTGGTCGCGACCGGACTCCTTGAGCAGGTCCTCGAAGGGGCTGCGCACGAACGCGGAGTAGCGCCACTTGGTCAGCACGGTGTCGCGGTCGGTGGGTGCAAGTGCGTCGAGCACGCGGGCAGACTCGTCATTCTGCAGACCGTCGCCCCAGAAGTCGATGAGCAGGCGGCGGTCTTCGGGGTTCTGGCGCGGCGGCTGCGCGGTGTAGTAGACCGGGATTCCGGCGGCGTGGGCGGCATCAATGAGGCGGCGCAGGTTCCGAATGGCGATGTTAATCTGGGCGTCCGGGTTATCGTTACCCTCACCCAGGTTGGCCCCTTCGAAAGCCTGGACGAAGTGTACCTGCATGTCGTGCACGAGCAGTACAGCGCGGGAGGGGTCCACGGGCCAGCTCACTCGGTTGCTGTGTTCACGGTCGACGTAGGTGTAGGGCTTGATTTTGGGCAGTGCCATGATTCTCCCGGTTCGTGCCTTTGGTTTTCGGTTGTATGCGCGGCGCAGGCGATGCACTGTGGTTGGTGTAGCAGCGAGTGGGTGTCTCCTCCGAGCCCTCTCGCGCTGACCACCCAATCGGCGAGCTTGCGCTTATCTCATAACCATCTTAGGGCATGCTTAGCTACTAGGTATATATGAGCCTTAACAAAAATGCTTCCCCACCCGCACCTCCGTTGACAGCACAACGGGCGGAACGGGCAGGGAAGCACTCAGACAAGCAGAAACGCTATACGAACCGCGAATCCAGACGCGATTCTAGTTCAACTAGTTCACGGGCGCCGCGACAGCAAGAACCTCATTCAGACCCTCAGTGATCGAGGGGTGAGTGTAAATCTCATCGCGCAGCTGCGAAGCAGTAATGCCGTGGCGCATCGCCAGAGCCACCAGGTTAATAACCTCCATGGACTCGATTACCAGCAGCTGGGCACCCAGAATCTGGTCGGTCTGCGCGTCAATCACGAACTTCATGATGCCGCGCGGGTTCTCCTGGGTCTTCGCGCGCGGCATCGCGGCAACCGCGGCAACAGGCTTCGAAGCGACCTTCACCTTGTGGCCAGCCTCAATTGCCTCACGCTCGGTCAGGCCTACGGAAGACAGCGGCGGGTTCATGTAGATGGTCGAAGCCACTGCCTTGCGGTCCTTGGTGGAGCGGGAACCGTCACCGACCAGCTGGGAGAGCACCACGCGGTAGTCATCCAGCGAAATGTAGGTGAACTGCGGGCCGCCGTTCACGTCACCGAGCGCGAAAATGTTCGGCACGGTGCTGCGCAGGTGCTCATCCACGACAATTGCGCCGCGGTCGTTGGTTTCGATGCTGGTGTTCTCCAGGCCCAGACCCTCGGTGGCGGGCTTGCGGCCGGTCGCAACCATCACGTAGTCCACCTCCAGCTGCTGAGTAGCACCCTCGGAGTCGAGGTAGGTCACGGTCACCGAGTCAGCGCCGTCCTTGAAGGACTGCACGCGCACGCCGGTATGAGCGGTAATGTCCTGATCTGCGATAATCTCGCGGGCAACCTGGGCAACGTCCTCATCGTAGCGTCCGAAGAGGGCGGGGGCACCGTCCAGAATGGTTACCTCAGTGCCGTAGGAGGAGAAAATACCGGCAAACTCAACACCGATGGGGCCGCCACCGATGATGCCCAGGCGCTTGGGGCGCGGGGTGAGCTTCTGCAGCTCGGTGGAGGTGAGCACACGCTCAGATTCGCGGACGCCCTCAATCGGCGGGATGACCGACACGGCGCCGGTGTTGACGATGAAGTAGTCGGCGGTAACGCGCAGGGTGTCCTCGCCCGCGGTGACCTCAACCTCGGTGTCGGAGATGAAGCGTGCGTGACCGTCAATGAGCTTGGCAGTCTCGTTGGACAGCAGGATCTCGCGGTTCTTGGCGCGCATCATGCCGGTCAGTTTGTCACGGAAAACCACGGCGGATTCGTAGGCGGCGTTTGCCTCTTCAAGGGTGCGCTCGCCGCTGGCGCGGAACTCGTCGGCGCGGTGTACGAGCGCCTTGGTGGGTACGCAACCGATGTTGATGCAGGTGCCGCCGTACATGCCGGTGGACTGTTCGATGAGGGCAACGTTCTTACCGGTCTTCGCATATGCGCCGGCGAGGGTCTTACCGCCCTTGCCGAAGCCAATGACGACCATGTCAAAGTGCAGCTGAGCGGGGGTGGTCATAATATTCTCCTGTGAAATTTAGATGATGATCTCTTCACAGAGTTCAACGGGAAGAAATGAGTATTATTCCCGCGCGCCACATTTTTTCTTGGCCCCAGCCGCCCCTCAGCCCGTGCGGGCGTAGACTGAAACTACCCGGCTCCCTACGAGAAGCCAGCCTACGAGCAGCCAACATTTTCAGGAGGACTTTATGAAAACCCACGATATTCTGCGTGACGCCGCCAGCCGCCCCGGCATCGAGGCCGCCGTAGCCGTCAAAGGGCTATCAGCGGAGGCGCTCAACGCCCACCCGTGCGGGCACCCGAACTCTATCGCCTGGCTGCTCTGGCATGCCGGACGACAAATGGACATGCAGCTTTCTGCTCTGAATGGTCAGCCGCAGGTCTGGGAGACTCAGGGTTTCAGGGAGCGTTTCAACCTGGGCGAGCTCGGCGACACCATGGGCTACGGCCACACCGCCGAGCAAGCACGCTCCATTGTGGTTGAAGATTCTGCCCTGCTGGTGGAATACCTTGTGGCGACCGACGAGGCGCTTGCCGACTACGCGCAGACACTGAGCGAGGCTGATTTGAGCGAGATTATTGACCGTTCGTGGACTCCGCCGGTAACTCGCGGTATGCGCCTGGTCAGCCTGATTGACGACGCAACCCAGCACGTGGGTCAGGCGGCGTACGCGGCGGGTATTCTCGCCGCGCAGGATTTCGCGGCGTAGGATTAGGATTTCACGCCCGCTAGAGGGGAACGAAAAGGCGGTGGCGCCTCGGATGGTTGTATCCGAGGCGCCACCGATTTTTACGTAGTCTCTCCTAAGAGGCCAGTTTATATTCGCTTATGGACATGAATGACATTTTCCATCTGAGGTCAGGTGTCTCGCTACTTTTCCTTTTGAAGAACCCTTACAAGAACTTTCTCAGTCCTTGACGAGTAAAGGTACTTCCTAATGGCATCACTTCCACGCTTCAATACGTATATTCTTTTAAGGTTTGCATATATCTCCCGTGCTAAATCATCACGTGAATCTTTTCTTCTTGCATCTAATATTTCTTCCGTAGCTTCTTGCAAGAATCGGGATCTTCTGGACATATCATCAACCATTCCAGAACGCGTATAAAGTATACGATTAATAATCTTTGGATCGCCCAGGAGTGTCAAATCAATATAAAAGCGCCAAATATCATGTTTTTGTACCGCAATCAACCAAGAATATTCAATTAATCTATCCTCCCGTAATCTATTAACAATTTGCGAAATGTCTTCCACTCCATCAATATCTTGAAATCCATAATTATCGATTCTAGAAATTCCATAAGAATAACCTTTTTTAACTGACGAGTAGTTTGAAAAAACCTTCTTCAATCTCAACTCAACTATATGCTCCTGATTCAAAATAGCACAGTCATAGTTTTCTGATATTCTATACAGGTTCTGATCAATCCACGCCATTAATTCTTCATACAGTAGAACAGATTCCTCAAGGCGCTTATTACCCTCCTTACTTACAATCTTCCGAATATCTCTTTTTTGACTATAGAAATAAAAGAAGAAAATAGTTGGTAGCAATGTGATTATAGTAAGTGCAAGGGGCAGACTCGAGAAAATCCCAGCCACATCCAGCTTAAGGTTCAGGAAATTTTCCACAATATCTTTACCTGTAATCTTAATTGGATTATTTACCCCCAGGGATAGATAGATATGAATCGAAAGTAAAAATATAGTCAAGACCAGCATATCTTTAACTATATTTCTTAACCATGAAGGAAGCACTTTTCCATGCAGGCCATTCCAAACTTCATTCCCACCTCCAGTAGCGATAGGCAACCACCACAGCCTCAAAAATCGATACAACTTATCCCAGCGATATGTAATTCTCACTCTCCACAGAGCAATTTCAGTACGACCTTTAAGAATCATCTTCCAGGAATTACTGTCAAAAATATAAAAAAACAATGTATCCAAACCAACTAGAATAAGTTCATACAATCCTAGAGATATAAATAAAATAGACAGGGGCTGCAATAGAGGTAGCATAAATTCAAATAAAGAGGAATTACTAGAATTCATTCCAAGACTGGATATAATATTAGACCAAGCTAATTCTACATTTCCCAAAAATAGACTTAAAACAAGCAATAATATACCCACAGGTATAGCCAGCCTAACAACTCTTGGAAATCTCATTTAAATTATTCATCCCCCGAACTTTATTATGATTACATTACTCGTCTATCAAAATTTTTTTAATATCATAGTTGCCGCTGCAGCAGCACCATGACCTCGTAGTGGTCCGTATGCGGGAACATATCCAGCACACGACCCTGCACCGGCGCATACGACGGCATGCGCGCCAGGTCCTTCGCCAGAGTCACCGCGTTACAGCTCGAATACACCACACGATCAATACCCGAACCCTCAATCCACGCGCACAGGCTCTCACCAATACCGCGACGTGGCGGATTCACCACCAGCATCTGCGGCACCGTGCCCGAAGACACCGCAAACTCCGGCGCGTCCTGCGCCGAAAAGTTCACGCCCTTCAAACCGTACTCAGCAACCGTACGCTGTGCCGAAGCGACCGCCTCCGCACTAATCTCAATACCGGTCACCGAGCCGCCATCCATCACCGAGGCCGCATGCAGGGCAAAACCACCCACGCCACAGTACAGGTCCCACAGCGAGCCCGGAGCCACCTCACGCACCCACTCGCGGCCCTGCGCGTACATCGCCTCAGCGACCTTCGTATTCGTCTGGAAGAAGCTCTGCGGGCGCAGGTGCAGGGTCAGGTCGTTCACCTGCATCGGCAGGGTCTGACGCTCCGACAGGATAATCTCCTCATTACCCTCAACACGCGCCACCGGCTCACGTAGCAGGTTCACCGACAGCACCGCCAGGTTCGGTAGCCGCTCCTGCAACCAGTCCATTTGGCGGCGAATCGGCACCAGAAGCTTCTTCGAACGCAGCACGAAACGCACCATCAGCTCGCCCGCCGCCGAAGCGGTCACCAGAATATTCTTCAGCTCGCCGCGACGATTCGGAATGTCGTAGGGGGTCAGGTCTGCGCGCTGAATCAGCTCACGCAGCACCGGAATGACCGCCTGAATCTGCTCCATATAGAGCGGGCATTCGCCAAGATCAGTGGATGCGCCCGTACGGTAATCCACAATGCCGAGGGTCGGGTTCTTCGCCGAACCACCCACCACAAGCTTCGCCTTGTTGCGGAAGCCCGCCTCCGCACTGGTCACCGGGTCCAGCCACTGCAGCTGCGGGTACGCGGCAAGCAGGGCGCGGGCGTGCTCCTGCTTCGCCTGCACCTGCGCGGTGTAGGCGGTCTCAATGCTGGGGCAGGAGGAGCAGAGGTCTTCACGAAAATAGGCACATTCCATAGGGGCACCATTTTACCGCCTCCATCGGCGGGACAGGACGCATGGGCACACAAAAGCGGGGGCGGCCACCCTTCATGGGTAGCCGCCCCCGCCTCATACGGATGCGTGGGCCTGCACCGGTTTGAGTACCAGCGTTAGGTCACCACCGTGTCACGCTTCGCGTGCCACGGATTCCGTAGAAATTTACCCCATCAGGGATAAATTTCTACTACATCATGCCTGCCATGCCGTCCGCACCGGGAGCAGCCGCACCAGCGGGCTCCGGCTTGTTCGCAACAACAGCCTCAGTGGTCAGGAACAGACCAGCAATCGACGCAGCGTTCTGCAGAGCCGAACGGGTCACCTTCACCGGGTCAGCAATACCAGCAGCCATCAGGTCCTCGTACTCGCCGGTCGCAGCGTTCAGGCCGGTACCAGCAGGCAGGGAACGAACGCGGTCAACCACAACGCCCGGCTCCAGGCCAGCGTTAGCAGCAATCTGCTTCAGCGGTGCATCAATAGCCACGCGCACAATGTTCGCGCCGGTAGCCTCGTCACCGGTCAGCTCCAGCTTGTCGAAGACCTTCACGCCAGCCTGAATCAGAGCAACGCCACCACCGGGGACGATACCCTCCTCAACAGCAGCCTTAGCGTTACGCACAGCATCCTCAATGCGGTGCTTGCGCTCCTTCAGCTCAACCTCAGTTGCGGCACCAGCCTTCAGCACAGCAACGCCACCGGCGAGCTTAGCCAGGCGCTCCTGCAGCTTCTCACGGTCGTAGTCAGAGTCGGAGTTAGCGATCTCTGCGCGAATCTGAGCAACGCGACCCTCGATAGCCGCTGCGTCGCCTGCACCCTCAATGATGGTGGTCTCGTCCTTGGTCACAACGACCTTGCGAGCGGAACCGAGCATATCCAGGGTTGCTGCGTCCAGGGACAGGCCAACCTCTTCGGTAATGACCTGGCCACCGGTCAAGATAGCGATATCAGCCATCTGAGCCTTACGGCGGTCACCGAAGCCCGGAGCCTTCACAGCAACGGACTTGATGGAGCCGCGCATCTTGTTCAGCACCAGCAGAGCCAGAGCCTCACCCTCAACGTCCTCAGCAACGATCAGCAGCGGCTTGCCGGACTGCATGACCTTCTCCAGGACGGGGACGAGGTCCTTCACGTTCGAAATCTTCTGGTTCACAACCAGGATGTAGGGGTCCTCCAGGACTGCTTCCTGACGCTCCGGGTCGGTCACGAAGTAACCGGACAGGAAGCCCTTGTCGAAGCGCATACCCTCAGTCAGTTCCAGGTGCAGACCGAAAGTGTTGGAGTCCTCAACGGTGATGACGCCTTCCTTGCCGACCTTCTCCATTGCCTCAGCAATGAGCTTGCCGATCTCGGCGTCGCCAGCGGAAATAGATGCGGTTGCGGCAATCTCTTCCTCGGTCTCAACTTCCTTCGCGGAGGAGAGCAGAGCCTCGGTCACAGCCTCAACAGCCTTCTCAATGCCGCGCTTGAGGCTCAGCGGGTCAGCGCCAGCAGCCACGTTGCGCAGGCCCTCGCGAACCAGTGCCTGAGCCAGAACGGTAGCGGTGGTGGTACCGTCACCTGCGATGTCGTCAGTCTTCTTAGCAACTTCCTTGACGAGCTCCGCACCAATCTTCTCGTACGGATCCTCCAGCTCGATTTCCTTCGCGATCGAGACACCGTCGTTGGTGATGGTGGGGGCGCCCCACGCCTTCTCCAGCACAACGTTGCGGCCGCGGGGGCCGAGGGTCACCTTCACTGCATCGGCGAGGGTGTTCAAACCGCGCTCAAGGCCGCGGCGTGCCTCTTCGTCAAAAGCAATGAGCTTTGCCATAAGTGTCCTCCTGGACGATCGGATTTCTTCCTTCACCCTTGCGGGTGCGGTACATCTAAAATCGGGTGGCTGCCCCTCCACAACACCCCGGTTACGGAGGCGCGGGCAGAGTAGGGCATAAAGCACCCGAACGCTACATCAATTGTGGCACCCGCACCGGCATGGAGCAAACGTTTAAGCCCAAGGTTGAAGGGTTAATCGCCCAGTGCTTAATCTGCACTCATTAAGCCCGCCAAAAGGGGCGTTACCGGTGTGCCTACCGGGGGCGCGTGAGGGGTGTTAAAAGCATCAACCCCACCCGGCGCATCAGTGGAATTGCGCGGATGGGGTTGAGCAGAAGTCGTTATGGCAGAAACAGTGGGCACGGGCTTAGATTCGCGGACTTAGATTCACTGGGGCAACCGCCCGAACCTATTCCGCTGCAGTAGCGGAGCCGGTGTAATCCGAGGACAGAATCACGATGACCTCGTGGTTGCCCATCCGCACGTCGGAGGTTGCCTGACGCACCTGAGCAATACCCAGCTTCGAGGCGATACTCTGCGCCTGCGACTGGTAGCCCTCAGCGTAGTAGACCACGCTGGTTGCCGGTGCCACACCCGTGTAGTTTGCCGTCTCGCTGATGGTGTAACCGGTCAGCTGCGCCGCCGCACCGGATGCGCTACCCGCCGGAGCCGCCGCATTGTAGACCGCCACAGAGATGGACTCAGCCAGACCGGTCTTCGTGGCGCTTGCCGACGCAGAAGCCTTAGCCGGCGCAGAGGACGCCGACGCACTTGCGGGGGCGGAGCTGCTCTTCGCGGTGGACGCCGAGTACTGCGGGGAGGCGGTGCGCGGCGCGTACACGTACATTGCGCCGCCGATGAGCAGACCAACTACGCCTGCAGCTACCAGGGGGATAGCGCCCTTGGGGCTCTTTGCCGGGTCAGCATTGACCGCGCGGTAGGTTCCGCGGCGGGCGGTATTTTCGTCTACCTCGTCAAATTCGTCGCGGGGGGAGCTCATTTATCCTCATTTCACGGGTCTCTGTTTACCGGCTGGTACCGTGCCTCCCTGCCTGGCACGCGGGCGCGGCTGCAGAAGGTGCGGTCTTGGTGTTCTAGTACCTAGAGTACCGGCTCAATTAGCGAGAACCAATGTGAACGCCCCGCAACCGGCTGTGAAAGAGACGGACACCGCACAGTGTTCAATCTCTGGTTGAACCTAAGGTGTGCGGGGTTGGATGCAGGAGTTGGAAGGCTCGCACGGCTCCCGCAATTCGAGCCCCTAGTCAGCGTCTCGGCGGGCGCGCAGAACGTCGATCATCTGCGGCGCTGCGGCGCGTACCCGCTCATCATCGAGCATCACATTCAGGCGCTGATAGTAGGCAATCGGGGTGAAACCGGCGGCGATAATCGCCTTCTCCTTGGAACCCTGGTGCTTGAAGCGGCGGCGCTCCACCTCAAGGATGCGGCGCTCCACCGGGGTCAGCCCGCCGGGTTGGCTCTGGGCTTCCGGCTGGTTTTCTATTTCCGCCTGGCTCTGCGCTTCTAATTGGCTCTGTGCTTCTGGCTGGCTCTGTGCGGTTTCAGCGCGTTCCTGTTCTGACACGTTCCCTCCTGTCTGTAGCTCGCCCGCTGCGGCTGGCGTCTCCTAGCGTGTGTATTCGTCATCCCCTAGTCTAGAAGAGAAACCCAGCCTAGAAGAGAACCCTAGCCTAGAGGAGAGCCTCAGTCTAGAAGAGAACCTCAGTCTAGAGGAGAAGTATTCATCCCGCACCCGGCCCCGTCACCGTCCGGGTCGCATCAGCCCCAGGAGATTCATGAACCAGCCCCTCAGCAACATTATGAGCGAGGATTGGGCGGCAGCACTCGCCCCGGTCGAAGAGCAGATTCACGCCATGGGCGCTTTCCTGCGTGAGGAGCACGCGGCGGGGTATCGTACTTTCCCGCCTGCCGCTGATATTTTCAATGCGTTCCGCCGCCCGATGAGCCAGGTGAAGGTCCTCATTATTGGCCAGGACCCCTACCCTACTCCGGGCAATGCGATGGGTTTGTCGTTCTCGGTGCACCGCGGTATGCCGTTGCCTCGTTCGCTGAACAATATTTACAAGGAACTTGAGGACGACCTGGGTATTGCCCCGGCTGATCACGGCGACCTGTCCTGTTGGGCTGATGAGGGTGTCATGCTGCTCAACAGGGTTTTGACGGTGCGCGAGTCTGATGCGGGTTCGCACCGCGGCAAGGGCTGGGAGGAGATTACCGAGTGCGCTATCCGTGCACTGGTGGCGCGTAACCAGCCGCTGGTTGGCCTGCTGTGGGGTGCGGATGCGCGCAAGTGCGCACCCATGTTGCAGCCGTACCCGAGCGTGGAGTCGGCGCATCCTTCGCCGCTGTCTGCTCGTCGTGGTTTCTTTGGTTCGCGCCCGTTTTCGACCGTGAATTCTTTGCTGGTGCAGCAGGGTGCGGAGCCGGTGGATTGGACGGTCCGCTAGGCGCAGCGTAAGAACCGGTGTAAAAGCTGGCGCAATGGGTGTAGCGAAGGGGCGGTAGCTTGTGAGTTGAACTCGCAAGCTGCCGCCCCTTCCCGCATCCAATATATGCAATATTGGCTATATACCCTTGAAAATAGGGTTAGGAATCTGCCGGTTCCACATTCCGCGGAGTCGTAAAATGCTGTAGCGCGTACTGCATCGTGTAATTACCCAACGCAACACCCGAAGCCATCGCCACCACAATCGAAACCGCCGTAATCATATTCTGCATACCCAGAATCACATCCGTCTCAACCGTCAACAAATACATGCCGCGGAAGAACGACAGACCCGGCAGCAAGAACGTAATCGCAGGAATTGAGAAAATCGCCTGAGGCACATGCAGACGGTACGCAAAATACGTGCTCAACGCACCAATCACAACCGCCGCACACGCCGTCGGACCGCGACCAGTACTTGGGCCAGCCAGTAGCTCATAACTGTAATACGCCGCCAGACCGCAGCCCGTAATGACCATCAGCCACCCGACCTTCACCAGCTTCGTCTGCAAGGTAATCGCAAAGGTCGCAATCGCCACCAGGAAGAAGAACGACGCCACCAGCGGGGTCGTCGGCTCAAAACGCAACTGCTCAATATCCAGGGTCGGGCCGTTGAAAATATTGATCGCACTCACCGCGGTCGCAATGCCAACCACCAGGCCCAAGAAGCTCATGCCCGTAGACACGAAACGACCCGCAGCCGTCACCGGGAAGCCATTAATCGCGTCCTGCACGGCACCCACCAGGCGCGGCGTTGGCAAGAACATAATCATGCCCGCAGCCACCACCAGAGGCGCCGAAATCGCCTCCCCTTGACGCTGCAGCACCGAAAGAATGGACCCTTCACCACCCAGCCAAATCGCCAAGAAGGTCATCAGACCCGCACTAGCAGCCATACGGAAGAACGCCGGAATGCCAATCGAACTCAACCACTGAATCAGCAGGTACACCGGAATAAAGATAATCGCCGCGCTCAACGCCGTCGCAAAGCTCGCACCCAGCGCCGCCGTCAGGGTTCCGGCACACGCCAGGTTCGCCAACCACACCACCAGAGGCGGGAACGGCTTGGGTCGGTGCGTAATCTGGTTCAGCTTCAAATCAGCCATTTCCAGGGTCATACCGCCGCGAGTGATCTTGTAGATCAGGCCGTACACTTCAGAAAGCGCCTCGTAGTTCTCCGTAGAGGAACGCACCACACGCACCAGGGTATGGGTGAAGCGCTCCTCAGCATTCGCATTGCGCTTGGCGATGCGGGACTCCATGTAAATATCGGGGTCCGACGTGTAGTTGATGGTCACCGACTGGTTCGTAATATCGACTTCCACCGAGTCCAGCCCGTACGCCGAAGAGACCGCAATAATCGCCGAGTCCACGTCCATTGCATCCGCACCGTAGTGGAACATCGCCTCCGCCAGGCGCAGGGTGAAGTTCAGAGTATCGCGGGCGTACTCCTTCTCACGGCGGAACGCCTCACGGCGCTCATGCTCCTCAGAGCGAATCGTCGGCACGAACTGGCGCTGCGCGATGCGCTGGGCACCGCGCGGGGCAGCGGGTGCCGCCTCCTCAGTGCGCACGAAGGAGCGGAAGCGACGCGAACCCCAGCGACCACCGCTACCGCGCCCAAACAGGCCGCGAGAGCCGCCCTCAACCAGCGGTACGGAGGTGGTGGGCATCGAGACAGGCCCGGTCTTCGGCATTGCGGTAGGATCCGCGCCGAAGCGGCGGGCTGCGTGAGAGTTGGGCACCTGCGGAATCATGCCGGTCATGGGCACCGGCTGGGAGGGGCGAGTCAGCGCTGCCTCAGTTACCAAGTTGCTGGATGTGACGGGGTTAGAGTCCTCACGGTACGCATCCAGGTCGTCATCAGGCACGAGGGAGGGGTCAATGACGGTGCGCGCGCCGTGGCCGTTAGGGGTCAGTTCGGGGTCGCATGTGGGCTCAACCGGCTCCTGCGCGGTGATGCCCATATCCGCTGCGGCCTCCTGCAGTACATCGCTGACAGCTTCTGCAGCGACGGTGCTCTCCTGGCTTGTCGCGGAGGTAGCATGCTGAGCCAGCACGCGGCGCAATTTCTCGTCGGTGACCTGGTCTAGTGAAACCAGGGGAAAACCGCGTTTACCGGCGATGTAGCCCGCGGTGGTGTTCTGCTCGCTTCCTTCCATTGCGGCAGTGTTCGCTTCGTCTGCATGCGAAGCTTCCCGCGATGTGGGGGTCGCGGGGGTGTTCCTCGATTCTGCCAATGTCCCTCCCAGATAGACAGTGCCTTTTTAGTCTAACAAGGGCACGATTCTGCGGTAGCACTGAAGAGCAGAAATATCACTTTTCTGCCCGGTGATTTTGTGAGCAAAAAGCGCTCTGCGGCACTTACGGCAGAAGGCTTCATTGATATGAAGAGAAATCCAGGTCATTACTGCACAGAAGATATTTTGGGAGATATTTCTAGAGCTATTTTCGAGGAAAAATAAAGGTTATATATACATTAAGATTTGCAGAGAAATATCCCCTATCTCCCCCCACTCACGCCTCAATAAAAAATGAATTATTCATAACAAAAAATATCCCGCCACCGAAGTGACGGGATATTCACGCTTTAAGGCTGTAGCCTTCACAGCATCCGAAGCGCACCGCTCAGGGTCACTTCAGAGGCGAAAGTCAATTACTCAGCGTCGTGGTCGGTCTCGAGGATCTTAACCAGCGAGTCAAGAGCCTCTTCAGCACCTTCGCCCTCAGCGCGCAGGACAACAACGTCGCCGTGCTTTGCACCCAGGGACATCAGGGACAGAATCGATGCAGCGTCCATAGCCTCATCTGCGGGCTCACCCTTAGCAGCGATGGTCACCTCAACGGGGAGGTCGCCAGCTGCCTCAGCGAAGATAGCTGCCGGACGTGCGTGCAGGCCAACACGGCTTGCAATAGTGGCTTCGCGCTCTGCCATTATGTTTCTCCTTTGATCAAGGAACCAAAAATATATCAGTCCCTATTCTAAATGAACGGGGCGCTTCAGGACCCGCCCTTACTCTATAAATTGTACCGTTCAGCCGTACGCTAACAAGTACAAAAATGCCGGATGCAGAAATAAAACTCCGCACCCGGCATTTTTATGGACCCGGGCACCGCCTAACACACCCCACCAAGGGGCGGCAGGCAGAACCCGGAATCGTTTTAAGGCTTAGAGGCCCAGCTCATCCAGAATCGGCAGAGCCTTGCGTGCGCTCTCCTTCGCCTCAGCAGAAGAAATCTGCTGCAGAGCGATAGCCGCAATCTGCTGTGCCTTCTCCTTGGTCACAGACTTCAGAACCGCAGCCACAGCGGGGATAGCGCCAGCGTTCATGGACAGGGTGTCAACACCCAGACCAATCAGAACAACAGCCAGAGCCGGGTCAGCCGCAGCCTCACCACAGACGCTCACGTACTTCTTCTTACCCGCGGTGACCGATGCACGCTGAGCACCCTCAACAGTCATCTTGATCATCTTCAGCACTGCAGGCTGCCAGGGGTTGTTCAGGTGCGCCAGGTCACCCAGCAGACGGTCAGCTGCCATGGTGTACTGGGTCAGGTCGTTGGTGCCGATGGACACGAAGTCGACCTCGCCCAGGATAGCCTCAGCGTTCATCACAGCTGCGGGGGTTTCAACCATCACACCGTGAACGGGCAGGCCGATCTCCTTGAGCATGTTCGCGAAGTTGCGTGCCTCGGAGGTGGTCGAAATCATCGGAGCCATAACCCAGATGTCCGCGTCGGAGTTCTCCGAAGCAGCCTTAATAGCCTCCAGCTGGCGGGTCAGAACGCCCGGAACGGTCCAGTCAGTACGGAAACCGCGAACACCCAGTGCGGGGTTCTCCTCGGGGTTCACGTTCAGGAACGGCAGGGGCTTGTCAGCGCCAGCGTCCAGGGTACGAACCACAATGTGCTTGCCGGGGAATGCGTCAAACACGGACTTGTAGGTCTTAGCCTGAGTCTCGATAGAAGGCTCAGAGTCGTGGCCCAGGAAGCCGAACTCGGTGCGCAACAGGCCAACACCCTCAGCCTTCAGGCTTGCAGCCTTCTCAGCGGACTTGCCGTCACCAACGTTTGCGTACAGCTCAACGCGGGTGCCGTCAGCCAGCACACCCTGACCGTCAAAGTCAGCGACAGGCTTACGGTTTGCGTACTTGATTGCTGCCTCACGGTCAGCGTCGGTGGGCTCGGTGTCAACGATGCCTTCGTTGGAGTCCACGTAGACGACGGTGCCGTCAGCAATCTCGGTCACGCCCTTAGCCGCCACAATAGCGGGCAGACCCAGACCGCGAGCCAGAATAGCGGTGTGTGCCTGGGGGCCACCGTCAGAGGTAATCAGAGCGATAACCTTCTCGGGGTCCAAGGTCGCGGTGTCAGCCGGTGCCAGGTCAATAGCGGCCAGGATGAACGGCTCATCAGAAACGGGGATGCCGGGAGCCTGCTGGTCGGTCAGCTCAGCAACAATGCGGGCACGCACGTCGTGGATGTCGGTGACGCGCTCAGCCATGTAGCCACCCAGGGCAGCCATCTGGTCTGCGAAGGAGGTTGCAGCCTCCCAGATAGCGCGCTCGGGAGCCATCTCCTGAGTCTCAACCAGCTTAATAGCGCTCTTGATGAGTGCACGGTCGGTAGCCATCTGAGAGGTAGACTTCAGAACAGCCTTGCCGTCACGGCTAGCGTGCTCTGCACGAGCGAGCAGGTCTTCCTTCACGCGGACCGAAGCGTCCTTGATGCGCTGCGCTGCAGCCTCAGCGGTCTCACCGCTCAGACGCAGACCGTCCTTGGGTTCCTCGATGGGCTTAGGCATCTGAAGAACGGGGCCAATAACGCGGCCGGCGTATACGCCGACGCCCTTGTAGGTAGTCATAAATTCATGTCCTATCTGTGGTTTGTCTACAGTGTAACGTGTTTTTTCACGCTCACGCCTGCAAACAGACGATCAAATGAAGGTGAGGTTATACGGCCTTTATGCGGATGCCTTGGAGCGGGCACCCATGGACTTCAGCACAACGTACACCAGAGCCGATAGCACGGTACCGGCCAGCACGGCCACGAAGAACATCAGCGGGTTCTGCGCCAGACCAATAATCCAGATACCGCCGTGCGGAGCCGGGGAAGCCACGTGCGCACCCATGGAGATTGCACCGGCAATAGCGCCACCAACAATGGTCGAAGGAATCACGCGAGCCGGGTCAGCCGAAGCGAAGGGAATAGCACCCTCAGAGATGAAGGATGCACCCAGCAGCCACGCAGCCTTACCGTTCTCACGCTCGTTCTCGTTGAACAGCTTGGGACGCAGGGTGGTTGCCAGAGCCATAGCCAGCGGCGGAACCATACCGGAAATAATGACGGCAGCCATGATTTCCTGGTTCACGGTCGCACCCGAGGACAGGCCAGCAGTTGCGAAGAGGTAAGCAGCCTTGTTGATGGGGCCACCCAGGTCAGAAGCCATCATGGCGCCCAGGATCAGACCCAGCAGCAGAGCGGAACCGCCAGACATGGAGGTCAGCCAATCCTGCAGGGTGGTCATCACCCACGCCAGGGGCGCACCGAGCAGCAGGTACATTGCCAGGCCGGCGACCAGAGAAGTCACCAGCGGGGTGATGACCACGGGCATCATCGAGCCAAGCCAGCGGGGCAGCTTCAGGGTACCCAGAGCGTACGCAATCAGACCGGCGAGAATACCGCCAACAATACCGCCAAGGAAGCCCGCGTTTACCGCAAGAGCCACCGAACCGGCGATGAAGCCCGGAGCAATACCGGGACGCTGAGCCAAACCGTACGCAATGTACGCGGCAAGAGCCGGAACCATCAGGCTCAGACCGAAACCACCGATGGTCTGCAGAACAGCACCCAGGTACAGGGTCCAGTGCACGTCACCGAGATTGAACAGGGTTGCCGAGTCGAGAATCGCCTTGGTGTTCACATCGCCAAGGTTCGGCACCGTAATTGCCTCGAAAACGAAGCCCAGGGCGACCAGAATACCGCCGGCGGCAACGAACGGAATCATGTAGGAGATACCGGTCATCACAGCCTTGTAGATGCGCGAGCCCCAAGCGCCTTCGGTAGCGCCTGCGCTGTCCTCACCGCTGGATGCGGCAGCGGCAACGCGTGCACCGTTGGGGTTCTCGGCCTCAGCCAGAGCCTCCGCAATCATTTCCTTAGGCTCGTCAATACCGCGCTTGACGGGAGACTCAATAAAGGGCTTACCTGCGAAGCGGTTACGCTCACGCACGTTCACGGACACCGCGAAAATCACGGCGTCTGCGGCGTCAATATCAGCCTGAGTCAGCTTCTCGTTACCCGAGGAGCCCTGGGTTTCAACCTTCAGGTCGTAGCCGAGCTCTTCAGCAGCGTACTTGAGGGCGTCCGCAGCCATATAGGTGTGAGCGATGCCGGTGGGGCATGCGGTCACAGCAACAATCTTCTTCACCGGAGCCGAAGCGGCGGGTGCTTCCTTCTCAGCAGCAGCCGGGGTAGTAGCCGGAGCAGCAGCGGCAGCCTCGGCGGGCTTAGCCTCTGCCTTCTTCTCACCCACGCCGAGCGCACCGTTGACCAGCTCAACGATCTCTTCAGCCGAGGAGGCTTCGCGCAGGGACGCGGTGAAGCTCTTCTTCATCAGGGAGCGTGCCAGGGTGGAGAGCAGCTTCAGGTGAGCCTGGTCAGCGCCATCGGGTGCAGCGATGAAGAAAATCAGGTCGGCGGGGCCGTCCTTTGCACCGAAGGAAACTGCAGGGTTGGGGCGTGCCATTGCCAGGGTCGGCTCGGTGACGGCGGCACTGCGGCAGTGCGGAATCGCAATACCGCCGGGGATACCGGTGTCGGTCTTGGATTCGCGTGCCTCGGCAGCCGCGTAGAGCTGCTCGAAGTCGGTAGCGCGTCCGGCATTTACGACTGCCTGGGCGAGCTTGGCAATTACGTCGAATCGGGTCTCGCCGAGGTTCTCGTCCAGCAGGACGAGATCTGCGGTGATCAGATCAGACATATTCCCTCCTCGGGTATGTGTTGGGGCGGGGATTCGCTTAGCGGTGCCGGGCTTCTCCCCTATATGGGTTCAAAGTGTGTGCAGTGTGTGTTGTGTTCGTATATGCGTGTGGGTGTTGAGGTAACACCCCTGCATACATTCCCTTCTGAGAATAAAAGCTGGAGGTGCGAAAACAGTCCGAATTAGAGCTGCAGCTGACGAACAGTGACCTTCTCAGGAGTGGTCTGCTCCAGCGAAGGCATACGGGTACCGGGCAGAGCAGCAGCAGCCGAACCGTGAGCTACCGCCTGAACTAGGCAACCGGGGGCATCCTCACCACGAGTGTGAGCAATCAAGAAACCGGACAGCGAGGAGTCACCGGCACCCACAGTGCTACGAACCTGAATCGGCTCGTGCACAGCGTGCCAGATACCCTGCTCAGTGACCAGCACGGCACCGCCGCCACCGAGGGTGGCAAGCACATATTCAATGCCGTCGCCGAGCAGCTTCTGGGCGGTACGGGCGGTCAGCTCGGGGCTGGCCTCCAGCTCCTCCCAGTTGTCGCTACCGGTCAGCTGAGCCAGCTCCTCCGAGTTGGGCTTAATCAGGGTGGGCTTATGCTCACCGGCGACGGTCGCAATCAGCGGCGCCTCAGAGGTATCAATAGCAATCTTGCCCTCGTAGCCGGAGGCGCGCAGTGCCGCAACCAGCTCGGAGTAGTAGGTCGGTTCCAGACCCGGAGGCAGCGAACCAGCCAGAACCACCCAGTCGGCACCCTTGGAACGCTCAACCACCAGCTCGTCCAGCTTCTGACGCAGTTCAGCATCAAAAACGGTACCGGGGGCGTTCAGCTTGGTGGTGGTGCCATCCGGGTCAACCACGGTGATGTTCGAGCGAATCGGCTCACCGGTGGGCAGGTTAGCGAACTCAACGTCCACAGCCTGCAGTGCGGTCAGCACCGGGTCGGTGGCTTCACCGGGCACAATGGCGAGGGTCGGCACGCCGGAAACCTGCAGGGCACGCGAAATATTCACGCCCTTGCCACCGGGATCCTGTACGGCGCCGACAGCACGCTGCACGGCACCGTGAGCCAAAGGCGCACCCAGTTCAATGGTGCGGTCCAGGCTGGGGTTTGCGGTCAGAGTAATAATCATTAGGCAATCACAATCTCAACGTTTGCGGCCTCGAGTGCCTGACGGAGGGCACCTTCGGGCTCGCGATCGGTAATGAGGGTGTCAATATCCTCAAATCCAGCGAAGCGGACCAGGGATTCCTGACCGAACTTCGCGGAGTCACAGAGCAAGACCACGCGGCGGGCCGCCTTGCAAATTGCGGTCTTGACGATGGCTTCGTTCATGCCGGGGGTGGAGATGCCGAAGTGGGCTTCAATACCGTTGGCACCAATGAAAGCAATATCGGGGCGCATGGTGCCGAAGTGCTCTGCGGCGCGTGCACCAACAGCAGCCCAGGTCATCTTGCGCAGCTGGCCGCCAACCAGTTCAAGGGTCACGCCTTCGGCTTCGGCGAGCTTGACTGCAATGTGCAGTGCATGGGTGATGACGATGCGGTCATTGCCGGTCTTGAGGCTGAAGTTCTCAGCGCCGATGTGGTCGGCGAGAATTTCGATGGTGGAGCCTGCGTCCAGGACGATGGAGCCCGCCTCGGAGTCGCGCAGCATCTGGTATGCCTTGGTGGCGATGCGGCGCTTTTCGGGGGTGTTCATGCCCTGTCGGGAGGAGATGGAGGACTCCAGGGAGGTGGACTGCTCAATGGTGACAGCACCACCGTGGACACGGCGGAGCTTACCTGCCTCTTCCAGTGCGGCGAGGTCACGACGCACGGTCTCCATGGTCACATCGTAACGGCGCGCAAGGTCAGCGCCGTTGACACGACGTGCGGAGGCAACAAGCTTTGCAATTTCGGCACGGCGTTCTTCTGCGAACATAAATCTGGTGTTCCTTTGGGCTAGTGGGAGGAAATCTGTGCGTTCTTTTCTGTGCTCTGCTCGGCTTTTATAACCGTGAGAGACATGGTTTCAGTGAGCCAGCAGAACACTTGAGGGTAATACTTGATTTTATGTGGGTTTTTGTGGGTAAGTCAATATAAAACGCTGTATTTACCGGAATATTACCCGAATGTTCCCTACAGAAACCACACTATATCGGAGGTCACTGCCTGTTTATGTCTGTTTGACCTAATGAACTGTTGGGTTTTCCCGCTCCCCCCTCATCCGCACAGTATCCAACACCTACACGGCGCCCTCACAGGGTAAAAAGTGGAGGCGCCAGCTCCGAAAATCCTCAGCGAGAATCCTCGAAACCAGCGCCTCCACCGGGCACAAAACTTTATTTACCTTGACGCTCACGACGTTCACGACGCCAACGATGCACGCCCAAAGCACCCGCCGCACCCAGCAGGGCACCCGAACCGTTCATCAGCACATCCACCGGGTCACCGGTGCGATCAGGCATGAAACTCTGAATCGTCTCAATGCAGGCGCTGACCAAAAATCCCGAGTACAGCACGTGCGGGCGAGCCTTCGGCTTGAGCAGCAGGGCGAAAAGAAAACCGCCCGGAATGAACATGATGACGTTCGAAAGCTGCTCAATGCTCGAATAGGTGATGAACGCAGGCAGCCAGCCCTCGGCATGGCCGGTATCCAGCAGCTGCGCCAGGCGGCCGCCCATCTCGTTATCGTCCACGTGTACGGGGGCGAACACGATACTCGCCACCACCGCGCAGTACAGCGCCGTAACCGGCCAGAGAATCAGCCGCCACACGCGAGCGCTAGAGCGACCGCTACCGGGTTGTCCTTTACCAAACAAGGCGGCCCACCTCGTCGAACTGCTTGGTCGAATCCCACGCGAACAGGCCCGGTACGTCAATCGTGAGCGGTTCGGCGTTCGGCACGGTCACGGTCCACTCTTCACCGGCTGCGGCGGAGAGGGCGCGGCGGATAAAGCTGCCGTGGCTGACGGCAATAATCTTCTGGTCGCCCGAGGCTTCAGAGAGTTCACGCACGATATTGCGCAGGGTGCGCACCGCACGAATGTACACGTCACGTTCGGATTCCACGTTCGGGTAGTAGCGTTCCGGGGCGCGGCGTTCGGGGGCGGGAATGTCCAGGCCCTCGCCGGCACCGTAGGCGCGTTCCACCAGTTCGGGGTAGGTCTTGTGCACCTGCAGGTCGAAGTACTCACCGACCAGCTGCGCCGTCTTGTAGGCGCGGGACAGCGGCGAGGACACCAGCACAGTGAACTCCAGACCCATGTCGGCGAGCTTCTTGCCGGTGGTGCGTGCCTGCTCGCGGCCGGTGTCATTGAGCGGAATGTCGGTGATGCCCTGCATCAGGTTCGCCTTGTTCCAGTCGGTCTGGCCGTGACGGATCAGGGTGAGGGTCGTGTTCTCGGCACCCGCCGGTACTTCCTCGGGGCCCAGCTCGGGTTCCAGATGCTGCACGACCAGGCGGTCGATCGCGTCGTCCAGGTACTGCAGGGGCACCTCGGTCAGGGAGGCGTTCACCGGGATCGGGTAGATACCGTCCTCGTTGAGCAGTTCGGGGTGGCGCTCAGCGATCAGGGCGGTCATGGTCATGGCAATCAGCATGCCGTGCGCGGCGACCACAACGGTCTGACCCTCGTATTCGCGGCGGACACGGTTCAGCGCCGCGAGGGAGCGGGCGAGGAAGTCCTTCTTCGGCTCCACATTGAAAGCATTGTTGGACTGGCGGGAGGCGAGAATCAGCTCGCGGGTAGCAATCTGGCCTTCCAGGTCACCAAAGGAACGTTCCTGGAAGCCGTCAATGGCACCGCGGTAGGGTACGCCCAGGCCTTCGGCTACGATTTCGGCGCTTTCTACGGCGCGGGAAAGGGGCGAGGAGACGATAGCGTCCACCCTGGTGCCCTCAGCTGCTGCCTGTTGCAGGGCGCCGATAGCGGTGCGGACCTGCTCTCTGCCGGTGTCGTTGAGGGGGATGTCGGTGCCGCCCTGGAAGCGGTGGTCGATGTTCCAGTCGGTCTGGCCGTGGCGCAGGAAGATGATGCGGGTTCCTGCCTCGGGGTCGGCTACCGGAGTGATGATAGGGGTGTTCTGTGCGTCGGTCATCCTTCTAGTATGGCATTGCCCCCGCGCAGTTCAAGGGGGCAAGAGGCGTATTCTCTCATGAAGCGCACTCATACCGCGGTATGAGCTGCGGGGTGGTTGAGCACCCGGTCGGGCGAATTTTTTCAGGGTTTTCCCATATTTTTCAGCCCCCAGACGGAGGGGTGAGCCGCCAAGAAGCTGAGATGATAGAAGAGTACTTCCGTTAGTTCATACCCAATGAAGGTTGTCATGACGCAGAATCCTCAATCCCAGAACCATCCTCAAACCCAGAACCCGCAGTTCCAGGCTCAGAACCCGTATTCAATGACCCCTCCGCAGGCGGCGCAGCCTGCCGGTCAGTATTCCGCTCAGCAGGGTCAGCCCGGCCAGCAGGGCTACTATCAGGGTCAGCCGCAGGGCTACCCGGCTCAGGTGCCTCAGCAGGCGCAGCAGGCGCAGCAGGCGCCCTTCGCGCGCGGCGCGATTATTTCTGCCCGTAACCTGCACAAGTCGTACGGCAATAACCCGGTGCTGCGTAACGTGAGCCTGGATATTTTCCCCGGCGAGTCTGTGGCGATTATGGGTCCTTCCGGTTCCGGTAAGACCACCCTGTTGCACGCGCTCTCGGGCATTATCAAGCTCGATGCCGGTTCTGTGCTGTTCAATGGCCCGGCGGGTCAGGTGGCGGTGGAGTCCCTCAGCGAGCGTGAGCGCACCTCCCTGCGCGCTAACTCGTTTGGTTTCGTGTTCCAGCAGGGTCTACTGGTTCCCGAGCTGACCGCGGAGGAGAATGTCTCCCTCGCCGCGATGATTGCCGGTGTTCCCCGCCAGCAGGCGCGTTCCATTTCGGCTGATCTGCTGAACCGTCTGGGTTTGGGGCAGATGCTGGACCGCCGTATGGGTGAGATGTCCGGTGGTCAGGCTCAGCGTGTGGCGATTGCCCGCTCCCAGGTGAACGGTGCCCCCGTGACTTTCGCGGATGAGCCGACCGGCGCGCTGGATTCGAAGACCGCGCGTGAGGTGATGGCGCTGCTGCTGACCATGATTCCGCAGCAGGGTAAGACTCTGCTGGTGGTTACTCACGACCCGAACGTGGCGGCGGCGTGCTCCCGCGTGGTGTACCTGCAGGACGGTCAGATTGTGAGCGATCAGCGCAATAACCAGGGCGGTGTTCCCGCTTCCCAGAACCACGCTCAGAGCTTCGGCGCTCAGTCTCAGGCAGGTGCATAATGCAAATCTATGCTCTACTCGCCAAGCGAACCCTATGGAGTTCGCAGGCGATTCTTCCCGTGCTGGCTTTTGCCGCCTCCTCGGCGCTGTTTTTGACGGTTGCCGGTGGTGTTCAGGCGCTGAGTACCTGGCTTGACCACGCCAACGTTGACCACGACATGGTGAACCTGTTGGGTGTTCAGAAGCTCTACATGGGTTTGGCGTGGGTTGCCGCTCTGGTGCTGGTTGTTCCGCTCTTTACCCTGGGTGCTTCGGCTGCTCGATTGAGTGCCCGCCGCCGTGATGAGCGTCTGGCATCCCTGCGTCTGATTGGCGCCTCCACAACTCTGATTGTGGGTCTGTCGGTTGCGGACGCGCTGGTGTACTCCCTCGTGGGTTTCATTATTGGTCTGCTTCTTTACCTGGTGCTGATTTTCCCCTTCGGCGCCCTACACTTCATGAACGTTCCGCTGGGTGCTGAGAATATGCTCCTGCCGGTGAGCGTGATTTTCTACTGCTTCCTGGGCTGTATGGTTCTGGCGGCTCTTAGCTCCCTCTTCGGTCTGGCGAAGGTCAGCATCAGCCCGCTGGGTGTGCGTACCCGCGCGAAGGCTGGTTCCGCCGGTTACATTGCTCTGGGTATCGGTGTTGTTCTGGTCATTGCCGTGATGATTCTGGCTTCGACCTCGAAGGGTTTTAGCATGTTCTCGCCCTTCCAGGACGGCGGTGCCGATAGCGCGATTAAGAACCTAGCGATTTTCATTGCTCTGCCGGGTCTGCTGATGATGGTTGCTATCGACCTGATTGGTACCTTCCTGGTGTGGGCATACGCAAAGATTCGTGTGCGCATGACCCAGAAGGCGTCGGTTCTGCTGGGTTACCGTGCGGTGCTAGAGTCCCCGCGCGGGGCGTGGCGTCAGGTTTCGGGTGTGGCACTGTCGACCTTCTTGGTGACCTTCTTCGGCCCCATCCTGATTCTGGCGGGTGAGATGAACAAAACGGCGAAGGAGGTAGGCCCCGCCGCCGGCCCCTTCATGACCATCATGTCGGACATGTTCCAGGGCATGCTGCTCATGCTGTTCTTCTCGTACCTGCTGGTCACCCTCTCCGCAGTGCTGAATCAGAGCGCCGCCATTTACGAGCGTGGTTCGCTGTACTCTTCGCTGAATATGATGGGTACCCCCACGAGGATGTTGCAGGCTTCGCGCCTGACCGTGGTTTTCGGTCCGCTGGTGCTCATTAGCGTGGTTTCTGCTCTGCTGGGTCTGCCGCTGACGGCGTTGATTGCGGCGCAGGGTCTTTCCGGTGAGATTCTGACGAAGATGTTCGGTATGACCTTCGGCGCTATTGCGCTGGGTCTGGCGCTAGTCTATGTGGGCCTGTTGGCGACCATTCCGTTTATGCGTCAGGTGACTCACAAGCCGGTGTCCGCTCTCTAAGCTGTTTTAGCTTCTGCCCTCCCGTTGCGTCCGTTCTGGATGCGGCGGGAGGGTTTCTTTATGTCTGCTGATGTGCTGTGCGCTTTTGTGTTGTGTGCTTTTGTGCCCTCACCCGGTTTGCGCCCTGCATGTTTTCTCACGCACCGGGCCACCGCTTCCATAGCCTAAAACCCTGTGAGAGACTGACATTATGTTTGAACACACAGTACCCTCCGATTGGTTCCCCCGTTGCGCAATCTTCGACTGCGACGGCATCCTCCTCGACTCCGAGACCGTCTGGAACGATGTGCAGCGTGAGCTTTTCGCCCGCTGGTCTGTTCCCTTCACCGAGGAGGTGGAGCATCGCCTCACCGGCCTGGCAGCAGCCGATGTCGCCGAGGAGCTTGCACTGCTCTCCTACGAGGCGCAGAACGGCCAGAAGCCGGACACCGCCTCCGCAGAGTACGCCGAGCACCATGAACGCGTGATGAAGGACCTGCTCATCACCGAGCACGAGGTCATCAGCTCCGGCGTGGACCTGATTGAGGGTGCGCAGAAGTTCCTTGGCTTCCTGAGCGAGCACATGCCGGTTGCGGTGGCGTCGAACTCCACCGCGAACATTCTGACCCTGAAGATGGAAAGCTACGGCTACGCCCCGCTGGTGCGCACCTGGGTCAGCAGCAACGACGTTCCGGCCGGTAAGCCCGCCCCGGACATGTACCTGGAGGCGGCACGTCGCCTCGGCTTTGAAGGCCACGAGGCGCTGGCGTTCGAGGACTCCCCCGCGGGCGCGCAGGCGGCACGTGACGCCGGTACGAAGGTCATGATTTACGTTCCGGAAGGCACCGACCCGGCAAAGGCACCGACCGGTTTTGGGCGCTTCGATTCGTTCAATGACCCGCAGCTCTGGGAGGCGGCACGCACCTGGATCGCCAAGCTTGAGGCAGCTCAGCAGTCTGAAGCAACGCAGGGCTAAGCACGTACCGCAGACGCCTCACCGCGCCACCGCCTCACCTGATAGGCAGCATCAAGAAAGACCCCCGGCCCGCTCCTCAAGGAGCAGACCGGGGGTCTTCTATGCTTATCAGCTGCCTCTCTAGCACCCGCTCTTGTAGCCCTTTGACCTCATCAGCACTTTCGCGGAGCGCTACTTTTCCAAAGTCTCACTAAACGGTACCAATACAAAACATCACGAGAACCTGAACATTGGCAGGTTCTCGTGATGCTAGGTGTTTTAGAACTCCAAGGATGCTTATTTCGGCTGTTGCTTATAGAAAACAAAAGCGTACTGGATACTCATAAGTAGAACTACAACCTGAGCCAAAGGGTCAAGCCAATACACTTGTAAAATTACCACAGCCAACATAAAAAATACGGATTTTATGAAGGATGCCGCAGGTTGTACGTAGTTCTTATTTGCACGATATGCAGAGTACCCAAAAACTCCACAAAGAATTAAAATACTGCCAACATTATAAACCATTGAATCATGCGAAGATGTAAAATAAAAGCAAGAATAACCTGCGAACCATAATTCAGGTATCGGTATGTATCTAGTGTCGACCACTTTAATCACCTATCGCTACAGTTACAGAAATACAACTTGCAATTGACTTACTAACATTTTTCATTGGCTGTCCCTCTCTAGCTGTTGATAATATCTCTAGTTTGATGTGAAACAGAACACTTTTATGATATCAATCAGCAAAATGGGAGTCAAAATTATTTTAGTAATGATTCAATAACAATTTGCGCCACTGCACACTATAGTATTTAGCTGCTAAAGCTCCCAGCCCGTTCTCTCTCCTCAGCAAACTTACATCCTAAGTCGTCTTATTGCGCTTCGGATGCTCCTCTGCCTTACACATTTCTAGGTTCTTATCGCAGATACAGCGGTAAACAGTCTTCACTTCCCCTGCTGCTTTCACCCACCTCTCTTCTTCTTTCCTACGTGCGTATGCTTTTCTTCTCTTACGAGCAGGAGATAACTCTGGTCTTGTCCTCACAACTCTCTCACTTCAGTTCTACGGTCTAGGAACTTTTATTTTACGTCCGCTTAAGCGGACTTCGCTAACGCTCAGGCTCTTTTTCTCTCTGGCTTCTCTCCTTCTGTTCCAAGACTCAACCTCACAGCTCAGGCTGAGAGAGGTGAGGGGAGAGAGAAGCGAATGCCCTTGTACTTTCCAAACAAAATACACAAAGGTATTTGAATGAAAAGCACAAGGGGCATCACAACAAACAACACAGGCCAGTCGGTCGGCTCGGTCGGTCGATTGGCGAAGCATAAGAAGCACAAACGGCTCGCTCTTCGCATAGATGGCGGAAGGCTCTAATCTTCCGCGCGGAGGGCATTCGCCCTGTGATCTGGCGGTGTTGTTGATGTGTAGGTCATAGACATGCCGGTTGCGGTGGCGTCGAACTCCACCGCGAACATTCTGACCCTGAAGATGGAAAGCTACGGCTACGCCCCGCTGGTGCGCACCTGGGTCAGCAGCAACGACGTTCCCACCGGTAAGCCCGCCCCGGATATGTACCTGGAGGCGGCGCAGGGCTAAGCTGCACCCGCCGCCCTCGTAGCAGCATCAAGAAAGACCCGGTACGAGGAAAGACCCCCGGCCCGCTCCTCAAGGAGCAGACCGGGGGTCTTCTATGCTGTATCAGCCGTACCTACAGTACCTACAAGGCCTACAAGGGGCACGAGCTTATCGGCGCATAACCTTCTTCGCCAGGAAGTTACCGATGAACTGAACCAGCTGAACCAGGACGATAATAATCGCCACAACAGCCCAGGTGATCTCATCGTTGAAGCGCTGGTAGCCGTCCACGATCGCGATCTTACCCAGACCGCCAGCACCCACGTAACCGGCCATAGCGGACATATCCACCACGCCAATGACGAGGAAGGTGTAACCGAGGATCAGCGGGCCAAGCGCCTCCGGAATCATCACGGTGAACAGGATGGTCAGCTTTGAAGCGCCCATCGCACGCGCCGCCTCAATCACGCCCGGGTCAATGGAGACCATGTTCTGCTCCACGATACGGGCAATAGCGAACGCAGCACCGAAGCTCATCGCGAAGACCGCAGCGTTCACGCCCAGGCGGGTACCCACCACAGCACTAGTCAGCGGGCCCAAAGCCGCAATCAAAATAATGAACGGAATCGGGCGAATCACGTTCACCAGAATGTTCAGGATCGTGTACACGAAGCGGTTCTGGAAGATGTTACCTTCACGGGTGGTGTACAGCAGCGCACCAACAATCAGGCCGACCAGACCTGCACACAGCATCGTAACAGACACCATGTAGAAGGTGTCGCCGATAGCCGGGAGCAGCTTCTCGGGCAGGAACTCGGACCAGTCCGTCTTAGACGCAGCCAGCGGAAGAGTAGTAGCAAACATTTAGCGCACCTCCTGCACGCGGGCAACGGTCTTCAGTTCGGCAACGGCGGCATCAATGCTGGTGATTTCGCCGAGAAGTTCCAGGGTGAGGGTACCGTACGCCTTACCCTGCAGGGTCTCAATACCGCCGCCCACAATGTTGAAGCGGACGTTACGGGCACCCAGGTAGGACAGCACCTTACCGAGCTCCTGGTTACCCTCCACGATTTCAACGTTGATGAGGTAACCCTTGTGGTTAGCGCGCAGCTCAGCCGCCTCCTTGCCGGTGGGGGCAAGCTTGACGGTGGTTGCCACGAACAGCTTCGCCACGTCGGTCTGCGGGTTGGAGAAGACGTCGTAGACGTTGCCCTGCTCGACCACGCGGCCGGACTCCATGACCGCCACACGGTCAGCGATGCTGGAGACCACGTCCATCTCGTGGGTAATGACCACGACGGTCACACCCAGTTCGCGGTTCACACGCTTGAGCAGAGCGAGCACTTCATGAGTGGTTTCCGGGTCCAGCGCGCTGGTGGACTCATCCGCCAGCAGCAGGGCGGGGCTGGTCGCGAGCGCACGGGCAATACCCACACGCTGCTTCTGACCGCCCGAAAGCTGGTTCGGGTAGTGGCCTGCACGGTCGGCAAGACCCACAAACTCGAGCATTTCCAGGGCGCGGGCGCGGCGGTCCTTCTTAGACCAGCCGGCAATCTTCAGGGGGAACTCGACGTTACCGAGCACGGTGCGGGAGTTCATCAGGTTGAACTGCTGGAAGATCATACCGATGTTGGTGCGTGCTTCGCGCAGTTCGGAGTCGCGCTTGCCGGAAATTTCGAAGCCGCCGACGGTCAGGGTGCCGCTGGTGGTGGTTTCCAGGCCGTTAATGAGGCGGACCAGGGTGGACTTACCGGCGCCGGAGTAGCCGATAATTGCAAAGATTTCACCGCGGTTAATGGTGAGGGAGACGTTGTCGACAGCAACTACTGCCTTGGGGCCGTTGCCGAAGACCTTGGAGACTCCGTCCAGAACCACCATGGGCGAGGTGCTGTCGCCGAAGCTCTGTGCCAGTTCACTCATAAATATGTATCCGTAAATGTCGTGGTTGGGGCGCTAAAGGGCCTTAACGCCGTTACGCAAAGGACGGTAAGCCTTCACCCGCATCGGGTTCTTAGACTTACCGCCTTTGCGTATGCCTAGAAGAGGCGTGTATTCAGAAGATTACTTCTTGGCGCGCAGCTTGGCTTCTTCGTTAGCCAGGGACTGACGCAGCTCGTCGGTGCTCACGTTGACCTCAACAGCGGTGCCGCGGGTCTCTTCCTGAACGACGTCCATGACGGCCTTCGAGTGGAAGAGTTCGACGATCTTCTTGTAGGTCTCGTCGTCAGCCTTGTCCTTCTGAGCAACGAAGAGGTTCACATACTTGATGGCCGAGGGGTCGGTCTTGGGGTCGTCCTGAGCCAGTGCGTCTGCGGGCTTCAGGCCTGCATCCTTGAGGAAGTCGTTGTTGACGACTGCGCCGTCAGCGGACTCCATGCCAACCACGGTCTGGGTTGCGTCGACGGGGGTGACCTTCACCTTGGAGTTAGCGGTGTCCACGTCGTCGATGGTGGGTGCGTCAACGTCAGCGTTCTTGAAGGTGACCAGACCGTTGGTCTTCAGCAGCTTCAGTGCGCGTGCCTCGTTCACGGTGTCGTTCGGGATAACGATCTCGCCGCCCTGGGGGATGTCAGCCAACTTGGAGTGCTTCTTGGAGAACAGAGCCATCGGGTAGATGACGGTCGGACCGACAATCTGCAGGTCCTTGTTAGCGCTCACGTTGTAGTTAGACAGGTACGCGATGTGCTGGAAGCGGTTCATGTCGATGTCACCGGCGTCCAGTGCGGGGTTCGGCTCGGTGTAAGCGCTGAACTCCTTGTACTCAATGTCGATACCCTGCTTCTTAGCTTCTTCCTTCAGGGTCTTGTTGAACTTCTCAGAGCCAACCACACCGATGGTGACCTTCTTGGATGCGGAAGAGGAGGAAGAGGAGGAGTTGGTGGAACCGCAGGCTGCCAGGCCAAAGACCATGGGGACAACTGCGAGTGCAGCAGCAAACTTCTTCACGGCTATGAATCTTTCTGTTGAATGATGATGCGTTCCACCGGGTGCTGACGTTGGTATTAGCACGTCCGATGGGAATGATGATGGGACAATTACAGCACGGGCGGGGGCGGGTGTGGAAGTTAAGAGCTATTCATGAGACACAGAACGTCAAGGTCGTCATATTTTGTCATATTTCGTCATGCGGTGATTATTTCCAGGTTATAAAGCGTCATTACCGGTGTATTCAGGCGCACACAAAACGCCGGCAAGGGCACAAAAACCCAAGCCAGCGTCCATCTAACCCACTCATTACGAGCAGGCGGCGAATCAACCAGTACTACTGATCGAACTCGCCCGAAGCAATCAGCTGCTCACGCACCTTACGGCGTAGAACCTTACCCAGCATCGAACGGGGCAGGTCATCCACCACCACGATGCGGCGCGGAACCTTATAGCGGGTCACCTTCGAATAGCAGTGCTCGCGCAGAGTGTGCTCCTGCACCACTCGGCCCGGGGCGGCAACCACAGCGGCAACGACCATCTCGCCACCGGCGGGCAGCGGAATACCGACGACCGCCGCATCCGCGACCATGTCGTGCTGCTTGAGCGCGACCTCAACCTCCGTCGGGGAGACGTTGAAACCGCCGGTAATAATGACTTCCTTAATACGGTCGACAATCTGAATGAAGTAGTCCTCATCCAGGCGCACAATATCGCCGGTACGCAACCAGCCCTCGGGGGTGATGGTCTTAGCCGTCTCGTCCTCACGCTTCCAGTAGCCGGCAAAACGCTGAGGGCCTTTCACCCACAGCTCGCCCTCTTCACCATCAGGCACATCCTCGCCAGTTTCCGGGTCCACCACACGAATATCGGTGGAGGGGAACGGAACACCAATAAAACCGGCGCGGCGAGTGTCATTGAGCGGGTTGCAGGACACCAGCGGCGCGCACTCGGTCAGGCCGTAGCCTTCCACCATGAAACCGCCGGATGCTTCCTCCCACTCGGCAACCAGCTCAGGCGGCAGGTTCATCGCACCAGAGACCGCGTAACGGATACCCTCCAGGGACACGCCGCGCTTCTTCGCCTCATCCATGAGGCGGCGGTACACCGGCGGAACCGCAGGAAGAATGGTCGGGCGGGTCTTCTTCATTGCCTTCAAAATCAGGTCCATGTCCACGGTCGGGAACAGCACCAGGCGGGCACGGCACAGGGACGCAATCGTCACGCCCAGGGTCATACCGTACGCGTGGAACAGCGGCAGAACCGAGTAAATCACCTCGTCATCGCCCGGGTTAATCCATGCCTCACCCATGCGGCCGTTAGACTCCAGGTTGCGGTGCGTGAGCATCACACCCTTCGGCAGGCCGGTCGTACCCGAGGTGTACTGCAGCAGCGCAATATCGTGCGCGGTCGGGCGGCGATGCGACGGGTCAATACGCTCACTCTTCACCAAATGAGCCCACGACACCGTACCCGGCGCGGAGCCGGTCAGCTTCTCACGCGAAGCACGCGCACTCTTCACCGGCAGCTTCAGCGCGGTACGCATCAGCGCGGGCATCGCCGAAATCATGTTCACTGAATAAATATGGTTCGGGCGGATATCCGCCGGAAGACCCGTAATATGCGAGGCGATCTTATCCCACACAATCGCGACCTTCGCGCCGTGATCCTCAAACATGTGGCGCAACTCCGCGCCCGTATACAGCGGGTTATGCTCCACCACAATCGCACCCAGACGCAGAATCGCGTAAAACGCCGCAATATGCTGAGGACAGTTCGGCAAAATCAGCGCCACACGGTCACCCGGTTGCACGCCCGCCACACGCAGACCCTCCGCCGCACGCTCAATCTGATCCCCCAACTCAGCGTAGGTCGTGGTCGCGCCAAAAAACTCCAGCGCCACCTTGTGGGGTACGGTGCGGACCGCCTCATCAATGAGGTGACTCAACGACGTCTCCGGGAGCTCAATATCGCGTGCAGTCCACGTAGCATAGTTCTTCAACCAGGGACGATGCGCCAACGGATGCGCGCCAGCCGACGCGCCAGCGGGGGATGCAGGAGCCGCCGCATCCTGCAGGTTCGTGTTCTTCTGAGCCTCAGTCATGCAATGATTGTGCCTTCCCGCCCCCGCAGGCTTCAACTCTGCAGCGCTTCTTCCCACGCTGAAAATCACACGGTACGCCCGCCCCAGATACCGCAATAAACACCGAAACACTAAGGTAAACCCAAGCAACTCTGGGATACTTAAAGCATGAGTAAACGACAGCAAGAGATCACTGACGAACAGTTCAAGAAGCTCCTCCGCGAAATTTCCAAACGATTCGCTATCGCCGGAGGAGTCGTCATTCTCTTCGGAATGGCCATCATCGCGCTAGTCTACCTTCTGGGAGGAGCCCACTAATGCACACCCCGCAGCGCCCCACTGGTGAAAACTTCAACCGCATGACCAACGGTTCCGTCTACATGGCCGACGCCGAATGCGCCGCACAGTTCAAGCGCATTTACGCCGCCACCATCCTCGCCGAAGAACACTACGCACGCGGCGAGCAGGCGCAGGCAATGCACGTCTACCGTGAACACCTCGGCCACCTGGGCGAACACGCCCACATCCGCCCCGGCGCACGCTTCGACTACGGCGTGAACACCTACATCGGTAACGGCTCCTTCTTCAACTTCGGCACCGTCTTCCTGGACGTCTGCCCGATCCGCATCGGCTCCACCGTACTGGTTGGCAGCAACGTACAGTTCATGACCCCCACCCACCCGCTCCACCCCGGCGACCGCGCCGACTACTGGGAAGCAGGCGCACCCATCACCGTTGAAGACAACGTATGGATCGGTAGCGGAGCTATCATCCTGGGCGGCGTGACCATCGGCAAGAACTCCGTCATCGGCGCAGGCACCGTCGTCACCAAGGACGTCCCCGCTAACTCCCTCGTGGTGGGCAACCCCGGCCGCGTCATTCGTACCCTGGGCGAGAACGAGCGCCCCGCGCACCCGCACACCTTCTCCGCAGAAGCTATGGAAGAAGCACGCGCCTTCTACGCTGACCGCGCGCTCTAAGGCAACCCGCACACCACGACCCCAGGATTAGATCCAAAGGACTTAATGAACGCACAGAACAACACCCCGCAGCAGCGTCCGGCTGCCGCGGCGTCCTCCCCCACCGAAAGTGACCTGTGGGAGGCGGCATTCTCCTCCGACGACCCCACCGTGGTCCTGACCGATGAGGAGCTGAACGCGGCACGCCGCGCCCACGAAAAGGCGCGCGAGTCGAGCTCTTCGGCGCAGTCCTCCGCACAGTCCTCGCAGGATGCGACCCGCCCCCTCACCCAGGCGGCTACCGCAACCCAGCCGATCCTCTCCCCCAGCGCCACTTCTCAAGGCGCAGAATCCGGCGCTCACTTCGGCGAACCCGGAGATGACAACCTCAGCTGGCTCGACAAGCCTGCAGCCCCCAGCGCGGACAACGTACGCGGCGGTGGCGCCCCCACTACCGCACCTGCCACCGCTGCAAGCTACGAGGTGCCCGCACCCGGCAACGCCCATGCGGCACCCAGTGCCCCGCAGGCTAATCCGGCGGATGATGACCACTTCGTCATCCCCGCCCCCGCAGGTGATGCCGCTGGCTCGGAACCCATCCTCACCGCCGCAACCGCACTGTCCATGCAGAAGAGCCGCTACTCCCGCATGCACCTGTTGCCCGGTCTGCTCGGCTGGCTGATTACCATCTCCCTCATGGACGGTGGCCTGTGGGCTATCCAGTCGTGGCTGACCCTGACCGGTCAGAGCGAGTCCATCGACTACGCCACGGTGGTCTCCCGTCTGTTCAGCGGCGCATCGAACGCTGTGCCGGTCGCGGTGGCGTTGGGTGTGCTCATCTTCTTCGCCTACCTGGTGGGCGGTTACGCGGCGGGACGCATGGCACGATTCGCCGGTGCGAAGCAGGGCATTGCCGTATGGCTCTGGCAGATTATGGTGCTCATCATCGGGTCCCTGGCGACCTTCCTCGCGCCTCAGCTGTTCCAGAACGGTGTCGCGTCCCTGTCCCTGCAGAAGCTGATGGGGGGCGACTTCGCGAACGGCCTGCTGGCGGTTCTGCTGGTTCTGGCGTTGAGCTTCCTCGGCGCTATCCTCGGCGGTCTGTGCGGACGCCTGTACCACCGCCGAGTGGACAAGTACCCGAGTGACCAGGTGGCACGCGAGGACGCCTAGGCTTCTGGACACCTAGTCTTCTAAGCACCCGCGCCTCGTTGCGATAGGAATGAACCGTACAGAAAACCTCCGGTACCTTAAGTAAGGTACCGGAGGTTTTCTGCATCTAAATATCTGTATCCTCAACAGCCTCAGCTACCCAGCAATACGACGCTGACTAGCTAAAACATGCCGCCTAGTGGTCCAGCAGCAAGGCAGGCTCCTCAAGAATCGCAGCCACATCAGCCATAAAACGAGCCGACAGGTCGCCATCCACCACACGGTGGTCGAACGAGCCACCCAGGGTCGTCACCCAGCGAGGAATAACCTCACCATCAACAACCCACGGCTTCTGCTTGATCGTACCGAAGGCAACAATCGCCACCTCACCGGGATTAATAATCGGGGTACCCGTATCAATGCCCAGCGAACCAATATTCGTAATGGTCAGGGTACCGTTCGCCATCTCAGCGGGCTGAGTCTTACCCTCACGGGCGCGAGTAGTCAGGTTGTTCAGCGCAACCGCCAGCTCACGCAGGGACAGCTCCTGAGCGTCCTTAATGTTCGGGACCATCAGGCCGCGCGGGGTTGCCGCAGCAATACCCAGGTTCACGAAGTGCTTAATCTGGATTTCGCTATCGGTCCAGGTCGCATTGACCTGCGGGTTACGCTCAGCAGCCCAAATGACCGCGGCAGCAAGCACCAGCAGCGGGGTGACCTTCACGCCCTCAAAGTGGCGAGACTTCTTCAAACGCTTCACAAACTCCATGGTGCGGGAGGCATCAACGTCCACGAAGATGGACACGTGCGGGGCGCTAAACGCTGAAGCAACCATCGCCTTCGCGGTAGCCTTACGCACGCCACGCACCGGGATGCGCTCGATGCGGTCACCGGGGGTGGTTGCGGGCTGCCAGAAGGGCTGGCCGGCGCCGCTATGCTGCACATCGTTCAGGTGTGCCACATAGTTCATGAGGTCCTGCTTGGTCACCTGGCCGCGCGCACCGGTAGCGGTCACGTTCGCCAGATCAACACCCAGCTCCTTTGCGGCAAGACGCACCGGAGGCGGTGCGAGGGTCGGGCGGTGCGGAACCTGCTCGGGAGCCAGAGTCGGCGCGGGAGCTGCTGCGGGCTCGGGTGCCAGGCGCTGCACCATCGAGTTCAGCGGGGTGTTCTCCACAAAACGGGAGGCGCGCTCAGCCAGCTCGCTCAGCAGACCCTGGTTGCGATTCACCGGGTCGGAGGGGGTGTGCGCCACGGGTGCCTGAACAGCCGGTGCGACCGGTGCCGCAGCAGCCTGTGCGGGCTGGGCTGCGGAGGCGGGGCGCTTGCGGGCGCGACGCTTTACCGCATCTGCCTTGGGGCCGGAGCCAACCAGTGCGGTGCCGGACTCAGCCTCTGCCGCGGCGGGGGTTACCGGGGTTGCGGGTGCCTTGTCGCCGCCGGAGATGCTGATAATCGGGGTACCCACCTCAACGGTTTCACCTTCGGCAACGAGCAGCGCCTCGACGGTGCCGGCGAAGGGCGAGGGAAGTTCCACAACGCTCTTCGCGGTTTCAATTTCGACGAGGACGTCGTTGATGGCGACCTCGGTGCCGACTGCCACCTTCCAGCTGAGGATTTCTGCTTCGGTCAGGCCTTCGCCCACGTCAGGGAGCGGGAAAATCTGGGACATTTTTACCTCTCACTAGGGCATATACCCTATACGGAATATTCTGTGCGGGCTTTCAACCCGCCATAGCGCAACACGCTGATACGTCAGATCAGGGTATGCCTAGTAGTCAAAAGCGCGGTCAACCGCCTCAAGAATACGGTCAATATCGGGCACGTACTCTTCCTCAACACGGGAAACCGGGTACGGCATGTAGTAGCCACCCACGCGAATCACCGGCGCCTGCAGGCTGTAGAAGCAACGCTCCGTAATCGCCGCAGCCAGCTCGCCACCCATACCACCGAAGGTCGGCGCCTCGTGGGCAATAATCAAGCGGCCAGTCTTCGCCACCGAAGCAGCAACGGTCGGCACATCCAGCGGGGAAATCGAGCGCAGGTCAATAACCTCAATCGAGCGGCCATCCTCCGCGGCAGCCTCTGCGACAGCCAGAGCAACCGGCACCAGCGGACCGTACGCAACGATGGTCGCGTCCGTGCCTTCACGCACCACCTGGGCGCTAAAGGGATCAAAGGAAGTGTCGCTAAAGTCCACTTCACCCTTGAGCCAGTAGCGGCGCTTCGGCTCAAAAATAATGACCGGGTCGGGGCATTCAATCGCCTTGCGGGTCATCCAGTACGCCTCGTGCGGGGTCGAGGGGGTCACAATACGCAGACCCGCGGTGTGGGCGAACAGCGCCTCCGGGGACTCGGAGTGGTGCTCCACCGAACCAATCACACCACCGTACGGAATACGGATAGTCACCGGCACCGTGTACTGCTTATCAGTGCGGTTGTGAATTTTCGCCAGCTGGCTCGTAATCTGGTTGTAGGCGGGGAACACGAAGCCGTCGAACTGAATCTCAGGCACGGGTCGGTAGCCGCGCAGCGCCATACCGATCGAGGTGCCGATAATGCCGGACTCGCCCAGCGGACTATCCATGACGCGGCGGTCACCGAAGCGCGCCTGCAGGCCCTCAGTCACGCGGTACACGCCGCCGAGCTTACCGATATCCTCACCGAGCATGACGACGGTGCGGTCGGCTTCCATGGCATCTTCCAGGCCGCGGGTAATCGCCTTGGCGAGGGTCAAACGTTCAATTTTCTCGCTCATGCTTACTCCTCTTCAAAGCCTGCAACGTAGGTGCGGTAGAACTCGCGGTCGTCTTCCACCTGCTGGTGTTCCTGCGCGTAGACGCGGTCGAAGAAACGCTCAAAGTCAGCAACCTCGGAGTTCAGCACTGCCTCACGCACGCCGTTCGCGACCTGCTGTGCAGATTCCGCAACCTCTTCGAAGAAGGCGTCGTCAGCGTAACCGTTATCGCGCAGGTGCTTCTCGAGGCGAATCATGGGGTCGCGGTGCAGCGGGCCTTCAAGGTCGGCGTCGGTACGGTACTTGGTGGGGTCGTCCGCGGTGGTGTGCGGGCCGAGGCGGTAGGTCTCAGCTTCAATCAGCACGGGGCCTTCGCCGGCGCGGATCTTCTCCATGGCGTAGCGGGTTGCAGCCAGCACGGCGAGAACGTCGTTGCCGTCCACGCGAATACCCTCGAAGCCGTAGCCTGCGGCGCGGGTGGACACCGGAACGCGGGACTGCACCTCGAAGGGCACCGAGATAGCCCAGCGGTTGTTCTGCACGAAGAAGAGCACCGGCGCGTTATAGGAGGCGGCGAAAACCATGGACTCGTGTGCGTCACCCTCGGTGGAGGAGCCGTCACCGAAGTAGACCGCCACGGCGGGCTTCTGGGTGTCCTCGGCGGGGTCGGTTGCCTGACCCTGACCGGTGCGGCGGGTGCCGGTTTCAGCCTCGATGTCGGCGTCGAAGTTCAGACCCATAGCGTAGCCGACGGCGTGCAGGGTCTGGGCGGCAAGCACCTTGGTGTAGGTGTGGAAGTTGTGTGCCTTCATGTCCCAGCCGTGGGTGGTGGAGCCGCGGAAGATGGTGATTAGGTCGCGGAAGTCCACGCCACGCGTCAGGGCGACGGCGTGCTCGCGGTAGGAGGGGAAGATGTAGTCGTTGGGTGCGTAGGCGAGTGCGGAGCCGACCTGTGCGGCTTCCTGGCCTCGGCTGGGCACCCAGAGGGCGAGCTGACCCTGGCGCTGCAGGGCAGTTGCCTCGTCGTCGAATCGGCGGGTGGTGTACATGAGGCGGTATGCCTCGCGCAGGGTGTCTGCGTTGACGTCTTCGATGTACTGACTGTAGGTGGGGTGTTCGTGTACGGTGCCGTTTTCATCCATGAGCTGGATGCGTTCGGGCACTCCGGGGTACTTGTCGTTCTCGTGCATCTAACCTCCACACGTGACGAGGGCTTGGCCCTCAGCGACTTGGGTTTTAGTCTCAACTTTCACCTGATGGTGCAGGGTTTGAGGTGTTCCGGCAAGCCTGTGAGGGTCTGGGCATATATAGTTACCAGTCTACTCTTTTCGGCTTTATCTCGCGGCAGTTACGCTGATAACACAGCGTATTATGCCCTGTCATTCACTATTTGAACATCATTAAATTAAACCTCCCATATATTCTTTTTCAGGAATATACGGGAGGTTTAATTTAACTATTGAGAGCTTTTTCGGGTCATCATTTTTTCCGCGCGAGAACCATTTGAAAAGCCCAAACAAACCTCGACAAGGGAAAATAGTACATTGTTCAATTAGGGCTCAAACAGGGCAGGGTGGGCACTCCCGCCCCTTCACAAGACGCTCTAGAGCCCCTTCGCGAAGACCTCACATAGCGAGAGGAAACGGTCATTCGCCTCCACCTCGCCAATACTCACGCGAACACCCTCGGTACCGAACGCACGCACCGACAGCGCATGCTCAGCCATCAGCTGCACAAACTCACCCGTGCGCTCCCCCAGGGGCAGCCACACGAAGTTCGCGTAAGTGCTCGGGAAATCGTAGCCCAGCTCGCGCAGTCGAGCGGTCACGCGCTCACGCTCAGCGACCAGGTGGCTCACACGCTCCATCACCGCATCCTCATGCTCGATGGAGGCGATAGCCGCCGCCTCAGCCAGCGCCGTCACGGCGAACGGGGTTGCCGCCACGCGCAGGTGCTGCGTAATCTGCGGGTGCGAAATCGAGTAGCCCACGCGCAGACCCGCCAGGCCCTGCGCCTTGGAGAAGGTGCGCAGAATGATGACGTTCTCATAGTCGCGGTAGATGTCCAGGCCGTTCAGCGGGGCTTCTTCCCCTTCCGGCACGGTGGAGGCGGCGCAGAACTCGAAGTACGCCTCATCAATCACCACGGGGATGTGGGCGGGCACCTTCTCCAGGAACGCACGGATCTGACTTTCGGTGACGGCGGGGCCGGTCGGGTTGTTGGGGGTGCAGACCAGGATCAGGCGGGTACGGTCGGTGATGGCTGCCGCCATGGCGTCCAGGTCGTGTGAGCCGTCGGGCAGGTTCGGCACCTGCACACTGCGAGCGCCCATAATGCCGACGAGGATCGGGTATGCCTCGAAGGAGCGCCAGGCGTAGATGACTTCGTCCTGCACGCCGTCGGCGTTTACGCCGGCGAAGGTTTTGAGGATTTGGTTGAGCGCGCCGAGGCTTCCGGCGCCGGTGACGATGTCGTCAGCGTCCACGCCGAGCCGTGCGGAGAGCTTCTGTCGCAGGGCGGTGGAGAGCGGGTCGGGGTAGCGGTGCACGGTCGCAAATTCTGCGAGGATGCGCGCGACCTCGGGTACGGGACCCAGCGGGTTCTCGTTCGAGGAGAGCTTGTACTGGGTGAGGCCTTCAACGGGTGCGGGCGGCTTGCCTGCCGCGTAGCTGGGCAGGGTGTTGAAGACGGGGCGGACCGGGATATTGGCGTGTTCAGCTGACTGGCTCATGCTTCCAGTATGTGCCTGCGGGCGGCCCGGAGGCTAACGCTTCTCACCTGTAGAGCAGATCGCGAGCAAGCTGTAACTGTGCAGGCAGCAGATACTAGCCGCGAGCGCTGCACGCTAAGAAGCACTGCACTCAAAGAAGCACTGTACACACAGACTGTGCGCGCAAAGTTGGAGGGGCGCCGCCGGGGTTGTTCCCGGCGGCGCCCCTGTTTCTCTTCTCTACTCTACTCGTCCCCTCCACCCTCCACCGAGTCGTTGAGATTAGTTCTTTGGACTCGGTTTTTTAGACCATCAGGGGTTTGCGCTCCTCGAGGGGATTCAGATCCTCGGGAGGGCCTGGGGCGCGGAACCCGGGGTCGATGTTCTCGGGCGGAGCTGGTGCGAGGAACCCGGGGTCAATGCTCTTAGGCGGGAGCATAGGCGCCAGCTTCTGGCCTGGCAGGATGGGAATGAGCGACTCAACGCCGTCGTAGTCTCCGCCTTGCCTATCGCCACCGACCACATGCGGCATAGCCGTTAGGTCACCAATCCGGGGTAGTGATTCAACCACGTCTGGCAGGCCCTGAATGAGGCGGGGTGCGACGCTCCCCAGGGTGGGTTGTGCTTCCGGGCGCACGATGAATCCGGGGTCGATGTCATCTGCCGGTGTCATGGGCATGTGGCTGACGGGCTGAGTGTTCTGCGGTGCGTTGACGATGAATCCACGGTTGGCAGGAGCAAGGTTCGGTGCGGGCAAGGCTCCTGAATTCGGCATCTGCGGCACAGGCATTTCGGGCCATGCAGGCTTCGGGCTATGAGGCTTTTCCTGCGGAGTCGGCTCGGGATGAGGGATGGTCTTTTGGACACCCTCGATGACGGCGGGGATTTGCTTAGCAACCGCCCAGGCGGATTCTCCAGCTTCTCGCTGAAGACCCTCGGCCTTCTGCTTGGCAATCTCCATGCCCTGCTGGACGTCTGAGACAGTGTCTTCGATTTTCTGCCGAGTATTTTCGATACTCTCTCGCACTTTACGCTTTGCCTTAGCCAGGTTCCCACCTGTCAGCTGGTCGAGCCCTTCAACTATGCCCAAGCCACCAGGCACAGTTCCTGATGCAAGGGCTGCAACAGCATAGCCCTCGGTACGTCCAGCTGTTATACCGATTCGTACAATGGGAGGCAGACCATCCGGCAAGGCTGACGCAGAGGTAACCTTCTGCTCCCCCAGCACATACTCTTTACCGTCCATTGCGGCGCGCATGCCGCCAGGCACCTTGCCGCTATGCCCTTCACGGTGTAGGGCTTCGTGGTAATTTACGGCATGATGCTCATGGTTATTGACGGTGATTACCGTATCGCGTTCATCAGGATGCCACGGTTCTCCAAAAATCTGTGGCAAGGGAATCTTCTTTGCTATATCAGGAACCCCATCACCTTCTCCCTCCACGTAATCCACGGCAAAGTCACGTTGTTTGGCTGACATACCTCGCATCGGGGCAGCTTGGGCATAGACACCCACAATATTGATTTCTTTGGCGACTTCAGCACTATTCGCCATGTTGTGGGCGATCATTGCTCCCTGACTGAAGCCCTCCAGGTATACACGAGCATCCTTGGGAGCACCAGCATCACGCAGAGCCTGCAAAATCATCATGTATGCAGAGTTCATCTGGTCTGAGCTGGGCGCCTCACGAAGAGCCCCAGAGCCATCTATGATAGATCCACCCCAGGACCCAAAGATAGTACCCGGAATGCTGACCACATATAGGGCATGGGCTGGGTCGCCTTCGTGTCCTGCTTCGTACATGACGGTGACGAGTACGGCACTGCGTTCAGCAGTCAAAGGGTCCTGTCGCGAACGCTCAAGTTCAAGGTCCTGTGCTTTACCAATAGTCATCAGACGGTCCGAGCTGGCGCCCACAGAGAGCTGGTTTTTCTCGCCGCGATGCGTAGCAATACCGTATTCCTCCGCAGAGGCTGTACGGACGTTGTAAACCACGTTTCCACCGATAGCTGTCTTGATGAGGTCAGACAGGTCACCTCCCAGTGCCTTTCGAGCAAGTCCTCGCGGAATGCCAAACATGTCTGCAACGCGGTCAATTGTTCGCTGACGGGCAATTTCGGGGTTCGATTTGGCATCAAAGTAGGCGGTGGCGCCGAAGAGAATACCCGCAATGATAGGCGAATACGGAAGCGTCCGAGATGCCGCAAAGTACCCAAGCTCGGGAATGGTGAGCTTCAAGAGGTATTTAGCTTCGCCGGGTTCTCCAGCGATGAGTCCGCGCAGGTGGTCTCGGGTGCTGCGTCCGTCGGGTAGTTTACCGTCCTTTGCGATGCCCATGGAATCGAACCAGCCTGCGACGATATTTTCGGTCTGCAGGTAGGAGCTGTGGGCGACGCGGACGGCAGCTGCGGTGGCGCCGAACTTTGCGGCACTCATACCGAGCTCTGCAGCAAGGCCGGTGCAGAGGGCAGCAGCCTGCTGGGCGCGTCCGTTAATGCCGAGGAAGAGACGAGTTTCAGCGGCGATGCCAAGAATGGGCATGGTGCGGTCGGCGCAGGTGTGGCTGACGGTGTCGAGCCCGTCAGCGATGGCGGGCATTTCTTCAAGCTCAACGCTGATGGTGCCTGCGGTGGGCCCTGCGGAGTCGGTGAGGTCACCGATGGGTGCAACGGTGGGTCCGGTAATCATGGTGTCTCCTAGGGTGGGGTTAGTGGGTTCGGATGAGCGAGCTCAGCCCGTCGGGCAGGTTCACGTGCATGAGTGAATCGAGCGTTGACTGGGCTTTTTGCACGCCTGAGCGGGCGATAATTTCGCCGGGGTCGAGCTTTTCGAGTGCGTCGGCGGCGCCGTCGGCGAGTTTGCCGAGTAGCCCGTCTACAACGGAGGCGGCGGCTTCGATTGCCTGCGCTTTGGTGGTGAGGTCGTTGGCGAGTTCTTCGCCGGCGGCGGCAATCATGGCGGCGGCGCTTTCGGCTTGTTCGGCTTGGTTGCGGATTTTTTCGCGGTGTTCTTCAAGTTGTCGCCGGTAGGCGCGTCCGGCTTCGGATGCCCAGTGGTCGCCGTTGAGTTCGTTGGCGCGTTGGTGTGCGGTGCGGATTTCTTGGGCTTCGGTGCGCATCCGGTGGGAGAGTTCTGCGCCTTTGGCGCGGGCGAGCGCGGCGGCTGCCATGAGTTGCTCGGCGAGGGCGTGGCCGGCGGCGGTGCCGATGCCCATGTGTCCTGCTGCGCGGAGGATATCGGTCGGTTCGATTCGGGGCAGCTGGGGTACGGGTGGTGGTGCGGTGTCAACAATCGTGGTCATGGTGTGTCCTTTCACGGCGGGTTTGTTTTAGGCTAAATCTGTTGCGGTGACCGTGCAGGTGGAGTGCGCCAACCTGTGGATAACTCAGGCTTGTTTCGAAAAATTCGCACGTTTTGCGTCCTCAAAACCCAAAAAATGCCCCCTCCGCATCCCCTCGTTTTGTCATATTTCTGTAACTAACCAAGCCGCCCGTCACGTCCATATGCTCTTCCCGCCTCTTTTTTTCAGCGAATTCATGCAAAAATAGAGCTATGTCTCACACCAATAACACCTTCTTGCCTTCTGGCCGTATTGACCTGGGCACCGGCGAACTTGCGCTGGGCCCCCTCGACGGACGCTACGCATCCGTAACCGCACCCCTGACCAACTACCTCTCTGAGGCAGCTCTGAACCGCGACCGCATCCATGTTGAGGTTGAGTGGTTCATATACCTGTGCGAGCACGAGGTGCTGCCGGGTCTGTCCCCGCTGAGCGAGGAGCAGAAGAAGGGCCTGCGCGCCATCGTTACCGATTTCAACGCTGATTCTGTGGCGGAGCTGGCTGAGATTGAGGCAGTCACCGTTCACGATGTGAAGGCGGTCGAGTACTACATTGGCCGCCGCCTGGAGGGCCTGGGCCTGGGTCACCTGGTGCCGCTGGTTCACTTCGGCTGCACTTCTGAGGACATTAACAACCTCGCCTACGCGTTGGGCATCAAGGATGCTGTTGAGAACGTGTGGGTTCCGGCTGCTGAGAACCTGATTGAGGTTCTGCTGAAGCTGGCTGAGGAAGGCCGCGACGTGCCGATGCTGTGCCGCACTCACGGTCAGCCTGCAACTCCCTCCACCCTGGGTAAGGAGTTGGGTGTTCTCGCCTACCGTCTGAAGCGTCAGGTGAAGCACGCTGCTGCTACCGAGTTCCTCGGCAAGATTAATGGTGCGACCGGCACTTACGCTGCTCACTATGCGTCGGTTCCTGACGCTGATTGGCAGGCTGTTTCTCGTGGTTTTGTGGAGCACCTGGGCCTGACCTGGAACCCGCTGACCACTCAGATCGAGTCGCACGACTGGCAGGCCGAGCTGTACTCGGATATCGCGCACTTCAACCGTGTGCTGCACAACCTCTGCACCGATGTGTGGAGCTACATTTCGATTGGTTTCTTCCGTCAGATTCCGGTGGCTGGTGCGACCGGTTCGTCGACTATGCCGCACAAGGTGAACCCGATTCGCTTTGAGAATGCGGAGGCTAACCTGGAGCTCTCTAACGCTCTGCTGGATTCGCTGGGTTCGACCCTGGTGACTTCTCGTTGGCAGCGTGACCTGACTGACTCCTCGGCGCAGCGCAATATTGGTGTGGCGTTTGGTCACTCGGTGCTGGCTATCTCCAATGTGGTGAAGGGCCTTGAGCGTCTGGATATTGCGACCGAGGTTATTTCCGCTGATCTGGATGCGAACTGGGAGGTTCTGGCTGAGGCGATCCAGATGGTGATGCGCGCTGAGGCTATCGCAGGTGTTCCCGGCATGGAGAACCCGTATGAGCGTCTGAAGGAGCTGACTCGCGGTCACCGCGTGGATGCTGCTCGTCTGAAGGAGTTTGTGGCTACTCTGGGCCTCTCCCCCAAGGCTGAGGCGCGTCTGTCGGCTCTGACTCCGCACACCTATAACGGTATTGCGGCTCAGCTGCTGGACCATGCGAAGAACGCTTAGTCCGTAGCAAAGATATAAACAAAAGACCCCGGGTCCCTGCATTCAGGGATTCGGGGTCTTTAGCGTGTTGGGTCTTCGCTATGTTCCGGTTTTATGACCGGCGAGGATTTTAGCGGCCGAGCATGCGGTGGTGACCGGTTTCGGTGTCGTTGCCCTTGTCGCGGGTGAAGACCTTGCCTACAGCCTTACCTGCGTCCTTGACGCCCTTGAGCAGGGAGCCAGCCACGCCGGAGGAGCCGTCCGAACCTTCGCCGCCCTGTACGCGCGGTGCACGCGGGGTAATCATGAGCTCTGCGGGGAAGTAGGCGGGCGCGTCGCCGAAGGCTCGGCGGGTGTTGCGCACGACGTCCTTGCCGAGGGTCAGGTTCGCGCCACCGCCAACGACTGCGCCCACGCCGAAGGGCAGGGCACGGCCGAGCAGTGCACCGGTCTGGCGGGTGAGGAAGCGGCGGATGAACATGTTTCGGATGGTACGTTCGACGCTGAACATCTTGCCGCTGGAGGAGTTGCCGAGCAGCATGCCCCACTTGTTGGAGACACCGCCTGCCTTGCCGGTCTGCAGCAGCACGGTGTTCATGAGCTGGGAGCCTTCTTCGCCGAGCATGATTGCCATGACCATGGAGCGGGCGGTTTCGGGGTCGTGTACGTGCACGCCGTGCAGTTCTGCGACTGCCTGGGCGTAGAGTGCGGTGCGTTCGAGGTAGCCGCCGACTGCGAGCGCGGACAGGCTCATGGAGGTGACGGTGCCGACGCCGGGCACGAATGCGGATGCGCCGGTGACGCCGCCGATGGCGGTGATGTCACGCAGGTAGGTGCGGTCGAGGCGCTTGTGGATTTGTTCGGGGGTTTCGTCGGGGTGTGCTTCACGCAGTTTTTTGACGATGGACAGCGCGAGCGGTCGTTGCATGCGCAGTACGTTGTCGAGGGTGGTGGTCAGTGCGGGACGGGGGTTGCCGTCTTCATCGAATAGAGACTTCTTCGGGTCAAGCATGCTCTCAGTAAATCACGGCTTGGTGAATTTTTCCTGAATATGGGGCCTGTGGTGGGGTTTGGGGGGTGAAATTTCACCGAGGGCGTGGAGGTTTTTGATCGCTTGTTAGGGTGTTTTGGTCTTTATTTGCGCCCAATTTTAAAGCGCGTAAAATTGTCGTAGATTACACACTATTCATTGTTTGCATAGTGCGTGACCTGCTTCACGGAGATTCGGGTTGCGCCTGATGACAGATAGCGGCTAATACCTCTTCTGAATCCTAAGGAATACTATGACTTCTTCCACCCATACGCCCAATGCTGCGCGTTCTCCCCTGGCGACTCAGGGGCTGGGTGTTGCGTACGCGACCGGCGCGATTATTTCGGCGCAGTTCGGTGCGGCTCTTGCCAAGCAGCTCATGGGCGATTTGGGCCCCTGGGGCGTGGTCGCTCTGCGCCTGTTGACTTCTTCTATCCTGCTGTGGGTGTTCTTCCGCCCGCAGATTCGTTCGTGGACCCGTCAGCAGTGGATGGCGGTCATTGTCCTCGGTGTCGCCCTGACCGGTGCGAATGCCTTCTTCTATGTGGCTATTGAGCAGGTTCCGCTAGCAATTGCGGTGGCTATTGAGTTTATGGGTCCGCTGGTGCTGGCGACGGTTATGTCGCGCCGTAAGCTGGACCTGGTGTGGATTGCTCTGTCATTTACGGGCATGGCGATTCTGACTGCTGAGTCCCAGGCGAAGCCTGAAGATTTCGCGTTGATGGGTGTGGTTTTCGCAATCCTGACCGCTATTTCTCGTGCCGCCTATATTCTGGCGACTGAGAAGGTTGGCGCTCTGATTCCGGGTATGGGCGGCATGGTCGTGGGTAACGTTGTCTCTACCCTGCTGGTTCTGCCGTTCCCGTTCCTGATAAGCGGCAATAACCTGTTGAAGGTCACCCAGGATGTGCACCTGCTGGCTATTGGCTGCCTGATGGGTCTGCTGGCTTCTGCCCTGCCGGCGCTGGGTGAGGTTTCTTCGCTGCGTCTGCTGCCCGCGCACATTTATAGCGTGGTGCTGTCCCTGGAGCCTGCGATTGCGGCGGCTGTGGGTATTGTGATGCTTGGTGAAGCTACCGGCCTGGTTCGTTGGGTTGCTATTGCTCTGCTGGTGGCGGCGAGTATCGGTATTTCGATTTCTCACGCTCGTGCGCAGAAGAAGGCGCAGGAGGACGGCACGCTGGAGGATGCGGACCATTACCTGCCGGGTGCGGTGGATGCGCACGCGGTGGATATTGCGCAGATGGCGACTAACTCTATTACGATTCCGTCGGCTGAACAGATTAAGGCTGACCGTGAGGCGAAGGGCCTCTAATCTACTGAACTGTAGCCGTGTCAACGGCTTCTAGCCCCCCCCCGGGTAACGAGTAGGATAGTATCTCGTGTTGCCCGGGGGGCGCGCTCTTTAAACGGCGCTATTGGAGCGTTCGTTCTGCCCCGTAGCGGCACAGCATGCACACGTGGAGAAGTACCGCCTTGTGAGGCGCAGGAAGGAGAATCATGCCGCATACTTCATCTCAACGCCCCGCACTGGGCATTATGTTTGTGCTGATGTCCTGCTCATCGCTGCAGTTCGGTGCCGCGTTCGCGATTACTCTTTTCCCGCTGTTTGGCGCTCTGGCTATTAGTGTCAGCCGCCTGGCGATTGCTTCCATTGTGGTGGGTAGCGCCGTGTGGTTGGCGGCGCGTTGGCATACCCGCCGCGGCGGCGAAATGCCGCCGGGTGCGCTGTCGTGGTCGAAGGAGCAGTGGCATGCCGTCATCATTTTCGGTATGACTTTCGGTCTGATGAACGGCTTCTTCTATTGCGCGATTGACCGCATCCCGATTGGTTTGGCGGTTGCGGTGGAGTTCTTGGGCCCGCTGGCGTTGGCGTCCATGCTGACGCGCAGGCTCCGCGACGCGGTGTGGGTGCTCTGCGCTCTGGCGGGCATGCTGGTGCTCGGCTATGAGGCGGCGGTCGGTAAGGATACCGACTACCTGGGTCTGACGTTCGCGCTGATTGCTGGCGTGTTCTGGGCGCTGTATATTCGCTCGAGCGCGAAGGTGGGTGCCCTGGTTCCGGGTGCGAGCGGTCTGGCGGTTGCGATGCTTGTTGGTGCCGCATTCATTGCCCCGGTGGCAGCGGTTGTTCCGGCTCCTCAGCCGATGTGGAATGCGGCGCAGGATCCGATGCTGCTCCTCATGATTTTTGGTACCGCGATGTTCGCTTCGGTGATTCCCTATAGCGCGGAGCTGATGGCTCTGCGTAACCTGCCGCAGCAGGTGTTTAGTGTGCTGATGAGCATGGAACCGGCGATTGCGGCGATTGCCGGTTGAGCGTTGCTGGATCAGGAGACCGGCCCGATTCGTTGGGTGGCAATCTGTCTGCTGATGACGGCGAGTGTGGGTATTACGCTGACCACCACGAAGGGCGATTCCCCCAAACAGAAGGATGACGGTGAGGACCCCGTTCCCGTGCCGCTACCCGAATAAAACCAAGATTCTGCCGGCGCGCGGCATAGAGAAAACCCATATACAAAACCGTTGAGGCGGGTACCTGGTTGGTACCCGCCTCAACGGTTTTATGTTTCAGTTTTAGCTCTCGGCCAGCTCGTCCAGCAGGTCGCGGAGCTCATCGGTGGTGAGCACTTCCGCCGGATGCGGACCCATCGCGTACAGCCGGTCCTGGGTGTCCTCGTCCAGCTCGCGGGCGGTGCCAACCAGCACGAGGTTGCCTTCATTCTGCCCGCTAATCATGGAACTTTCGCACAGGCACCACACACGGTCGAAGACTTCCAGCATGGCGGCTACCTGCAGCTGGAAGAAGGGCAGACCCGCGTCATCGCCCACGTTGATGGCGACCATGCCGCGCTCGTTCAGGGCGTCCTTGAGTTCGCGGTAGAAGTCGCGGTTCGCCAGGTGGGCGGGTGCGTCCATGCCGGTGAAGATGTCGAGAATGATCGCGTCGAAGCCGGGCACGCCCAGCAGTTCGGGCAGGTTCGCCAGCTGCTCGCGGGCGTCACCGACCACCAGCTGGCAATCGGTTCCGACGGGTAGCGGCAGGCGGTCCGTTACGAAGCCCATGAGCTCGGGTTCAATATCCACGGCAACCTGGCGGGAGCCGGGGCGGGTCGCCTGAATATAGCGCACGAGCGTGAGCGCACCGGCGCCCAGGTGTGCAGCGGTGATGGGTTCGCCGGCGGGTGCGAGCGCATCCACCGCGTTTGCGATGCGGCGCAGGTACTCGTAGAACACGTAGTCGGGGTTCTGTACGTCCACGTGGGACTGCTCGGCGCCACCGATTTCGAGGACGTGGCCGTGGTCGCTGAACCCGTCGGGGTGAATTTCGGCGCGCTGCCCGCCGGAGAGCTGAATGTGTGCCACTACTTCACGCCAGCTTCACGCTTGAAGGTGCTGACCAGGTCATCCACCGAGGAGGAAGAATCCAGACCCTCAATGACCTTGTCGTTCACGGCGAAGGTGGGGGTGCCCTTCACGCCAATCTTCACGGCGTGCTCGTAGTCGCGCTGGATGGGCTTGACGGTGTCGGAGGCGAGTAGGACCTTGTCGAATTCTTCGACGTTCAGGCCCAGTTCCTTGGCGTAGTCGTTGAAGAGGGTGCGCAGCTTATCGCGTTCTTTGATGTTCTTCCAGTCGTTCTGGGTGGCGAAGAGCTTGTTCGCCATTTCAACGTGCTTACCCTGAGCTGCTGCGGCTTCTACGGCGAGCGCGGCGGGTACGGCGTTGGCGTGCATGTTCAGCGGCATGTGACGCACGGTCACGTTCATGATGCCGTCAAGCTTCTTGGCGGCTTCTTCAAACTTAGGTTCTGCCTTAGCGCAGTAGGGGCACTGGTAGTCGGTGTACAGGGTTGCGGTGCCTGCACCGGGTACTTCGCGGTTGAGGCGGTAACCGACGTAGCCGTCATCGGCGGTTGCCGAAGCAGTACCCGAAGGGTCAGCGGATGCCGAAGCGCTAGCGGATGCACTTGCCGAGGTAGCGGCGGTGCTTGCAGATGCGCTCGCCGAACCGCTCGCAGACGCCGATGCGGAAGGCTGGGAGGAGCTGGAACCGCATGCGCTCAGCCCCAGGGCGGCGGCGGGCACTACGCCCAGTAGCAGGGTGCGGCGGTTGAGGGGTGAAGTCATGGTGGTTCCTCTCTCTACGGGTGGCGGGCTGGCCTGTTTGCTACATCTGTGGTTGATTAATCTGTGGTTGATGTGCACTCTGAGGTGCTGTCAGCCGCCGTGGGTATAGGGTTTATTGTATGCCTCTGCCCTGAACTTTCCCTATCTTCGGGCGGGTTTGCGGGGTGAATGCAGTGCACACCATAGCCGCCCTGTCGCCTGCTCCCAGCTGCGGGGCCGGTGTTGAAAGTAATTAGCCTCTCCCCCGCCTTTTTGGTACTATTGCGGGGTATGCACTGTTCACCGGTTGCTTTCGGGCAGTTGAGAACGGCAGCATATGCGCCTCTATAGCTCAGGGGTAGAGCATTTCCCTCGTAAAGAAAAGGTCGTGGGTTCGAATCCCACTGGGGGCTCCACATCCGCCGTAACGCGTGCCGGTTTCCGGTGTGTTGCGGCGGTTTTTAGCATCTGAGAGTTGTCGTTTTCTCGAAGATGTCACCGTCGAACTTTAGGAGATTCTCATGTCTTCTCGATCCGCATCCGCTAAGCGCCAGAGTGGCCGTGCGCAGGCAGGTCGCGCCGCTGCGGGCTCTGCACGCCCGATGAGCCCCACGATGCGTTTTGCTCTGGTGTACGTGCTGGCGCTGGTGGTTTCCCTGGCGGTGTGGTTCTTCTACCGTTCCGTGTATGAGGATGACACCTCGTTCCTGGTGCCGATTGTGATTTCCTTGGTGACTTCGTACGTGTGCGCTCATGCGCTGACGGGCGGCAAATCGCCCCGCAACTAGACCGCCGACCAGCAGCCCGCCAGGCTGTAGCCTCGTGAGGTTTCAGGCAGACAAAAGCCGCGCATCCGGTTCCCCGCTCGGGGGTCGGATGCGCGGCTTTTTACGTGTGTACTTTAGACCAGCGCCTTACTTGGATGCGCGCTGGAAGTCGCTGTCGGTCTTGCCCCACAGGCCGTAGACCTTGGCGAGTTCCTTGACCTTCTTTGCACGCAGGTAGCGCGGCAGGTAGGAGCCGTCGCGGGGGCCGTCGAGGGGCACGTCGAGCATCTGGTGTGCTTCTTCGATTTCGAGCTCGCTCGGGGAGAATGCCGCGTTGATGGTCTCAGCCTGGCGAATGTCGAGGGTGATCTTACCGGTCATGCCGTGGTCGTTCGCGTAGCCGCATGCCTTGGAGAGGTCAGCGCCGTATGCGCCGAGGGTCGGGCCGTCGATGGGGCCGGGCAGACCACCCAGGGTGGAGGCGATGACCAGTTGCGAACGCACGTAGGCGAGCGCCATGGGGGTTGCGGAGGAGCCGGTGTCGCGGCGGTAGTCGCCTGCGCCGAATGCGAGGCGGAAAGTGCCGATTGCGCGAGCAATATCCACCGAGTGGTGCACGCCGAGCGCGGACTCAATCAGCGCGATGATGGGGGTTCCGGGGGGTAGCTCGGCTGCGGTACGGTCAATGTCGGTAGCGTGCTCTGCGGTGGCGAGCATGACGCCTCGCAGACCCTTCACGTTCTTGAGGGCCTTGACGTCCTTCCACCAGTGTTCGGTGGTGATGGCGTTGATTCGCACCCATGCGACGACGCCGGAGTTGAGCATACGGACGACCTGTTCGCGAGCGGCGTCCTTCTCTTCGGCGGGGCAGCCGTCTTCGAGGTCGATAATGATGGAGTCGGCCTCGGATTCGAAGGCCTCTTCAAAGACTTCTTCGGAGGAGTTGGCGCGCACGAGGAGCCAGGAGCGTGAGAGGCTGGGGCGCAGCTGACGCGCACGCTCATTGCGGTGGAATTCAAACATGGTGTGTGACTTCTTCCGTGAATTGTATATGCATTGGGTTGTGCCGTAGAGGGGCAGGAAAAAGCCTGCGGTTCTTCCGCGCGTACCATCGCATTGTGTCGTCACCTCCATTGTGACGGAACCGCATAAGAAGTGTCCTACACCTCTTCTTTAAGCGTATCGCCTGTTGAGGTGCACATCAAACTAACCCGCCTGTTGACCGCAATTTAGGCCCTGTGTTATGCCTCAATCAGCTGGGTGCGGCCCACGGGGATTCCATCGTCGAAGGTCAGCTTGCCGGCGGCTTCCTTCTGGGCGCGCTGAATCAGACGCTCAGCGTCTTCAATGTGCTGGATGACGGTTTCCACGCGGCGGTGCACGCTCACCTGGCGGTCGCATCCGGTGGCACAATTGCCGAAGCAGCGTGCCATGGCGAGCGCTTCGGCGCAGAGTGCCACGGCGTTACCTGCCTTGGAGAGGGCGCGGTTCAGGTCGGAGTAGGTGCCGAACGGGGAGGCGGGAATATCGCCGTCGCTGGGGGCGAGGCGGTGCGCTTCCATGGCGACTGCACGCACGCGCGGGATGAGGTCGGCGAGCGCGTTTGCATCCGGCACGATGAGCTCGATCATGGAGTCGGATGAGTCGGTTGCCGCTAGGCGTTCGAGGACCTGGTGGAAGCGGTCGATACCGCGAATGAACCGGTCGTGGGATCGGCGCCAGATGCCTTTGCCGAGCTCGGCGTCGTCGCGGCGCGATTGCAGGTAGCTTTTAAGTCCCATGTGCCCTCCTCTGCGTGGTGTGTGTGCCGTGTTGGTTGGTCGGTGGAGGCTGCCGGCGATGGGCTCTGCGGCGACCCGCAAACCTCCCTATACTTAGGTTACCCTAAATCTCTTTTGGTGACGAGATGTCAGCAGTCAACTGTTTATTTCAAACCCAGATTTTCTTCACGCCGCTCACGCGACGCTCCCCGCAGCGCCAGTCTAAAATGGCACCGGCCTAAAATAGCACCGCAGGGGCGCAGCGATTTCTAGACCATGCGCAGCACAATCTTGCCGCGATGCTGACCGGAGTCGAAGTATTCGTGGGCGGCAGCCGCCTCCTCCATGTCGAAGATACGGTCCAGACCCACGCCAATCCTGCCGGATTCAATCAGCGGCAGCACGTGTTCGCGTACACCTCGCAGAATCTCAGCCTTCTGATGATCCGAACGGGTACGCAGGCTCGTAGCGTGCACCGACAGGCGGCGGGAGAGCATATACCCCAGGTTCACTTCTGCTTTGGCGCCGCCCATCAGACCGATAATGCACAGGTGCCCGCCGTCGGCGAGGGTGTGCAGATTGTCGTCCAGGTACTTTCCGCCCACGACGTCGAGGATGTAGTCAGCGCCGCGTCCGCCAGTTTCAGCCAGCAGAACTTCACGGAACGAATGTTCTGTATAAATAATGGGTTCCGCACCTAGTAAGCGCACATATTCTGCTTTTTCCTCGGTTCCCACGGTTGCAAACACGCGGGTACCTACGGCGAGCGCCAGCTGAATAGCGTGCACACCGATACCGCCGGTACCACCGTGCACGAGCACCACCGCGGGTTCACCGTCTTCCTTGAGGTTTTCGGCGGGGTTCATGCTCATACCACAGGTGAGAACCAGGTTCGAGTAGACGGTTGCCGCGACTTCGGGAATACCGGCGGCTTCGGCAAAACTCAGCTGTTCGGGTACGGGCAGCACGTGGTCGACCGGTACGGTCACGTAGTCGGCGTAGCCGCCTCCAGCGAGGAGCGCCATGACGGGGGTGCCGCTGTTCTCCACGGAGGCGCCTTCACCGACCGCTTCAATGACGCCGGCTACTTCGAGGCCGTAGATGGCGCTCGCGCCGGCGGGCGGCGGGTAGAATCCGCGGCGCTGCAGGGCGTCGGCGCGGTTGATTCCGGCGGCGTGAACACGGACGAGAACTTCGTGGGATCGGGGTACGGGGGCGGGGACTTCGCTGATTGTCAGAGCCTCAGGTCCGCCGTGACTGTTCTCAATAATTGCTCTCATGAGTCCTCCTCATTGCCGGAAGCACCATCGTTGGTGCGCGATTTACAGAAAGCTTATCGCATGAGATAATCTCGTAGTGCCCTGCGGCACGGTATTGCCATAAAATGCCGGTCTCTGGTGCGTATGGATGGTTGTCCGAGCGGCCGAAGGAGCTGGTCTTGAAAACCAGTAGGCGGTGACCCCGTCTCAAGGGTTCAAATCCCTTACCATCCGCGTTTTAGCTTCTGCTCCACGTGTGGAGCGCAAAGAGCCCCGTTCCTCGTATTGAGGAACGGGGCTCTTTGCATACGCCGTTTTGAGTTACCGGAGGGCGTCGTCAGTTGATTTGTGACAAGGCATTCGCAATATACATGAAGAGGGCGGCGATACCGATGAAAAAGCATAGCCCCAGCCAGTTGAGAATACGACCCGCTAGGGCAGGTACACCGTGCCTCTGCGCTACCCACCCCTGCCAGATACCCAGGATGTTCAGCACCGGCGCGGCGAGAGCTACCTGCAGACCACTTTCTCCAAGACCCTGGACAAGCAACCAAAACCCTAGAACGAAAGACAGCGGGCTGAGGAAGCCGAAAAGCAGGGAGAAGTTCGCAGCCCTTTTACCGTCTTGTGTTCCTTGCACAGCGGGAGGTTGCTCGCTCGCATGTTGCTCCCAGTCGTCCGTATCGTCAGCACTGGGTTGCACGCTGTTGTTCGCCTGGTAGAGCTTGGCGTACTCGGGGTTGTCATCGAAAGCTTCGTTGTTTTGGGGTAGCTGCGACATCGCATCCACAACCTTTCAGGATCTACACGCGTTAGTTGAATACCTCAGCCTGGTGCTTCGCAAAAACCTATTCGCCGTTGAACCACGCCCACACAATCAGTACGTACACGAGGACAAGCTTGGCGATAGCTATCCAGCTCAGGATTCGACCCGCAAGAGAAACTACGCCGTAACTATCCGCTTCCTTAGCTTTATGTAGACCAAGGACACTTAAGATGATGGTGGGGATACCGAAAAACCACGGACCCGACACCATGATGTTGATGAGGCTGAGCACACCGAAAGTGAGTGAAAGTTGGGAGGCTCGTTCCCCTAGATTAGTCGCTGTTTTCCCACCGCTCTGCATCATAGGGGGCTCTTCAATATCAGCACCCTGTTTGTGGCGATGAGGTTTCGAGCGCAGACCAGCTGCTGGGTCGGAATACGGGCCTAGGATTGGATCCTGCATCGTTGCATAATAACCTTTCAATACCGGGTGTTACGTGTCTATCGAAGTGAGAGAGCGCTCAGGCTCGTCGACGGGCCTGCATCATTGAAGCCGTACAGAGCAAACCCAATCATTATGATGAAGCCGACGATGGCGATGACAATGACCATTCCTATCCCACTGAGAAGCAGACCCACATTGGCGTCTTCACCGTGCTGTCTTGCCACTCGTGCTTGCCAGAGACCCAAGAGGTTCAGTAATGGCGCAGCAATGATTATTGGCATGCCGATACCAAAGCCATGGGAAACCCACCAAAACGCTAGGGCGAGAATAAGCATACCGAAGACACCGAAAATCAGGGAGAGGTTTGCGGCTTTTTCACCAGGGCCCATCTTCCACACGCTCGAAGAGAACTCACTCGCGGGTAACGGCTGGTCGTCCATAACAGACTGCACGCTGTCGCTCCCCCGGTGGGGCTTGGCGTATTCCGGGGCGTTACCGAAGGCTTCATTGTTTTGGGGTAGCTGCGACATCGCATCCACGACCTTTCACATTCCACACGAGGGGGTGTTAACTTCACCCTAGACCTTCCCCCGCACGGGAACAAGCATGTCAGGACCATTCCACGAAACATACGGCATATACACAGCAAAGCCCCGATCCTTGCGTTGAGGAACGGGGCTTTTGCGTACCCTCCAATGAGGGTGAAAGTGTTTAGAAAAGTACCAGCATCTGCGCAGTCTCCACGAGCCTAGAATTTGCGGCAGAATCAGAAAGAGCCAGCATAATCGCCAGCAGCATACCGCCACCAAAAAGCACCAGGAACATGCCACCAATGACTACGCTAATCCAGTTCAAGATACGCCCAGCCGAAGCAGCCGCGCCAAAACGTTCTGCCTCGTTCGCCTTGAAAATACCGATAACACCCAGAATCAGGGAAGGCAGACCAAACAGCCACCAGCTGAGAGTCACTATACACGCCAAGCTGATAATACCCAGCACCGTGGAAGTCTGAGCAGCCTTCTCACCGGCAAGCTGCTCGGGGGTCTTCTGAACAATGCCAATAGGAACCATCATGGGCTGACCGTACTGGCCGGGCTGCTGGTACTGCTGACCGTACGGGTCGTACTGATTCTGACCATACGAGTCTTGGCCGTACGAATTCTGACCGTACTGGTCATAAGAATACTGATCGTAGGAGCTCTGCCCGTACTGGCCGTAAGAACCCTGACCGTATTGGCCATACTGACCGTACTGAGTGTTCTGCCCGTACTGGCCGTTCTGGTTGTACTGCTCGTTCAGACGGTTGTAGTCCGGGTTGTAGTCGTAGGGGTCTGAACCCCGAGGATTCTGAGACATGGCATCTCACTTTCGTACGGCTGGTGTGTGTTAAACAGTATTCACCCTAACCTATCACCGAAACGGGTACAACTACATCTGTCGCACAAACCCGCGCAATACATTTTAAGAGGGCAGTAGAGTGCCAGCTGGTACGCGAAAGCCCCGCTCCTCAATACGAGAAACGGGGCTTTTATGTACCCTCTAGGAGGGCGAGACCTTTTAGAAGAGTGCCAGGGTGCTGACCAGCTCAGTAAAGTGGTTGGAAGAGGAAGAAGCAGCACCTGCCGCGCCGATAAGACCCAGCAGCAGGAAACCACCGATTACAACCAAGAATAGGCCACCAAAAGCTGCGTTAATCCAGCCCATGATGCGACCACCCGAAGCTGCAGTGCCAAAACGCTCAGCCTCATTAGCCTTCATAATGCCGATAACACCCATGATCAGCGAGGGCAGACCGAACAGCCACCAGCTAACAAAGAAGTTGCAGATCAGACCAATAATGCCGAGCACCATGGAGGTCTGACCAGCCTTCTCGCCAGCAAGCTGCTCGGGGGTCTTCTGAACAATGCCGACGGGCACCATCATGGGCTGACCGTACTGACCAGGCTGCTGGTACTGCTGCTGACCGTTCTGAGCGTTCTGCTCGTTCAGGTTGCCGTATTCCGGGTTGTAGTCGTAGGAGTTAGAGTCCTGCGGGTTCTGAGACATGTGGTCCCTCTTTCGTGTGAATGGTGTGTATTGAACCTTACTCACCCTAACCTATCGCTGAGGTGGGCACAAACGGATTCGTCATTCTGGAGCTATACGCACCATATATGCACTAATTAGAAAACTAATTAGGCACGCAAAAGCCCGCGTGCACACGGAGTACACGCGGGCTTCCTCAAATCATGAGGCTACTGCAGGTAGCTTCAATCTTACTGCTTTACAAAAATCTTCAGAGCGACCAGCAAAATAATACTGACGACACCCAGAACAGTACCGGCAATAGCCATACCGCGGTTCTTCAGCTCGGGGTTATTCATAGCCAGGCGGCCGGTCGCAATAGCTACAGCACCAAGGATGAAACCGAGGACAAAGAAGCTCACAATACCGCTCACCAGAGAGACAATCGACAGGGTCTTTGCCTTCTTCGCCTGAGCCTGCTGCTCAGGGGTCTGAACGGGCACACCGTAAGGAACCTGCTGATTGAACTGGGGTGCCTGCTGGCTAAACTGGGGGTCCTGGTTGAACTGGGGCTGGGGGTTGTTGGGGTTTTCAGACATGATTTCTCATTTCGTTGAGTAAATAAGACGACTCTGGCAACGCTGCATGGAAAAATCACACGCCAGAGACGCCCTCTATTTATCGGTTGGACAGTAGCAGTCTATCGAAAATGTATATGAGCCTCAAAGCACACAATCCATAATCCGCCCTATAAAGCAACACATACTCAGAGATATCTCCAAAGCACGGGCCGAATTGACCAAGCGCAAAACAGCCTATATTCTTATAGGGATGCGCTCACGAGCGCACCGTGGAGACGTGCCAGAGCGGCCGAATGGACTTCACTGCTAATGAAGGGTCGGGGTTAAACTCGACCGGGGGTTCAAATCCCCCCGTCTCCGCCACAAAAAGCCCCGTACCGGCTGGTACGGGGCTTTTGCTTTACCCATTTCATTCAGGTACAAAGCCTAGAAAAACCTGGGCTAGAAACTCCTGGTCTAGAAGCTCTTGAAGTCCACGAGGCGCGCATCCGCACCATCAAGCAGAGCCCACTCCCCCGGCACCTCAAACACCGCAATGGAAGAGGGTGGGAAACCGTAATACACATCCATGGACGCGTTCGGGTCAGAATCAGGGCTCATCAGGCGCTGCGCGGCATCCTGCACGCCGGGCAGATGCGACACCACCATCAGAGAATGAACATTCTCCGAAACGCTGTTAATGCGCGCAATAATGCGGGACGCAGACACCTCATACAGCCCCTCATCCAGATGAGCAGTAGGCGCCTTCGCCCCCAAACCATCCGAAACCCAAGTAGTCGTCTGACGAGTACGCAAAGCCGACGACGACATAATCTGCTCCGGAATATAACCGCGAGCCGCCAGCCAGGCGCCAGCAGCGGCAGCCTGCTCATGGCCGCGCTTCGTCAGCGGACGATCAAAATCGTTCAGACCCCAATCAGCCTCCGCATGGCGCATAATAATCAGACGCTTGACCCCGCTGCGGTGCGAGCCAGATGCAGTGTTGGAAGAATTTTCAGCCATACACCCATTCTATCTAGAGGGCGCCGGAACGTGCCGCACGCCGCCACAGCACGCACACTAACACCCCTAGGGGGCACAAGTAAACCCCGGCGCACCGGCATGACGCCAGCACACCGAGGTGCACTCTAAAAACTAGATTGAGTATTCCGGAGCAGCCCAGACAACAACCTCGGGGTGCTCAAAGAAGCGGTAACCCTGACCGCGCACCGTACGCACGGTACCCGACAGGCGGCCCAGCTTCGAACGCAGACGACGAATATGCACGTCAATCGTACGCTCATGCGGATGCTCGTCACCGGAGCTCCACAGCGCCTTCAGCAGCTCCTCACGACCCACGGTGCGGGAAGAATTCTCCACCAGGTGTGCCAGCAGCTCGAATTCCTTGAAGGTCAGCATGAGCGGCTCACCGTCCAGGAACACCTCGCGGCGTGCCAAATCAATCAGCACACCCGAAGAGTGGCTATTCGTGGTCTCTGCTTCGCGGGCGACATGCGCCTCCGGGTGCATATACATTGCGGTCGGATCGCCGAGTGCATTACGTACTACCTCAAGGTCGCTACCCTCAGCGTTCACCGGAGCCAACGCCACAGCGGCGTACGACTCCGACTCGGGAGCCAGGTGGTGTGCATAAGTGCGCAAATCCTGAACGATACGCACCAGGGAGGTGCCGTTCGCTGCAGCAAGTTCCTCGTTCAAACCAACATAGAGCACAAAGCCGCGTGCCTCATTTTCCTGAGCCTGCTTATGGGCAGGGTCACCGGCTGAGAAAGTCATCGGACGCAACGTTGCAGCCTGCGCAACGGGACGCTGAGGCTGCACGACCTGGCGCTTAGCGGCGCGGCCGCGCTGGGAGATGTGCACATATCCAGGTACAGCGCCTGACATGATTCAACCTTCTCTCAAAGTCTGTGTACGGGATCCCTGTCGTACGTAGTGTGGGGTGCGCCGGAAGTGACGCCGAGTCAAACAGTCCCCAATACCTGTTCGAGCTTCAATCCTCTTACTTAATATTTCTCCTATTTGACGGATAAATCAAGCGGATTCGGCATAGTGGATTCATCTTTATGGGCGAGAGGAGTACAATACCCCCTCTCGCGTTTTGGGGTTTCAGGGACTACCTGAAGCTTTCAGTATTTTTTCTCTTATAAATATTCATAGCTTCTTTTATTTACTGGTTTCACCCTGTATTTTCATGTGAAGCTGTGAATATGCTCAATATATTTTGAGCCCCTCAAAGCACTATAGTGTTCCTCATCACATATTATCAAGGGTGTTTCATAAACCCACACAAGCGCCCAACAACACCATAAACACCCAAGACAGCAGACCGTTAGACACACATCCCCCAACACCACACCATATGACCTGCACACGGCCTCCAGCAGACACAACAAAGCGCCCCCGCACATGCTTAAACATATGCAGAGGCGCCCCACTCACATCACGTGAATAACGCTGAAAACTACTCAGCCAGACCGTACAGGCGGTCACCGGCGTCACCCAGACCCGGAATAATGTACGCCTTCTCGTTCAGACGCTCATCACGAGCAGCCAGGAACAGGTCAACATTCTCCATACCCTCAATGCCCTTCTCCAGAGCAGCAATGCCCTCAGGAGCAGCAATCAGGCACACGCACGTCACAGACTCAGCACCACGCTCACGCAGGAACTTAATGGCCTCAATCAGAGTGCCACCGGTAGCCAGCATCGGGTCCAGCAGGTACACCTGACGACCAGTCAGGTCCTCCGGCAGACGCTCAGCATACGTCACAATATCCAGGGTCTCCTCATTACGAGCCATACCCAGGAAACCCACCTCAGCGGTCGGAACCAGACGGGTCATACCCTCCAGCATGCCCAGACCAGCACGCAGAATCGGAACAACCAGCGGCTTCGGATCAGCAATACGAACACCGGTAGTAGTCGCCACCGGAGTCACAACCTCAACCTCTTCCACACGAATCTCGCGAGTCGCCTCATAGGCAAGAAGGGTCACCAGCTCATCAACCAGCTGACGGAAAATCGGGGACGGAGTGTTCTTATCACGCAGAACACTAATCTTGTGAGAGACCAGCGGGTGGTCAAGAATCTTAATACGCATAATACGATTTTACCCACCCCCGAATCAGCAAGCACCGGCAAAGCCCCGGAAGTGGCACACACCCTATAAAACGAGGCGAATACCGCCGCGCAGAACCCACCAGCGCACCCACCAATGCACCCGCCAGCACCACCCCAGAACAATCCGAAACAATCCGGACATGCAAAAACCCGCCGAGACGAATCTCGACGGGTTTTCGTTGGTGCGGTGGTGGAGGGATTTGAACCCCCGTTGGCTTTTACACCAAACATCATTTCGAGTGATGCACCTTCGGCCGCTCGGACACACCACCAACAGTGGAAAACTATAGCACACCCCCAACAGGAGGGCAAGAATGAGCCTACATATCGTGCGCGTACGGCAGCCGGGTGTCGCCTCTTTCACGGCCCCTTTAACCGTGCCCTTTTCGACACCCGACACCGAAGTCCCGGCTACGTCTGCAGACCCAACAGGTCCGCCTAATGACGGATATACCCATCTACAACCAGCATGACAGCACGCGTTGCATCCTCAGCATTACGCTCCGCCTGATGCACTTCACGATCCATGGCAAGCATATAAATCGCGCCGAACATAGAGATCGCAATCGCACGAGGATTCTGAGCGGTATCAACCGTATAGCGGCGAGCCACAGCCTCCGTCATCTCCTCCAAATAATTCAGAAGATCCAGACGGTTATCGCTCATCGCCTCGGTCCAACCATCCGCGCCCTTCCACGCCTCCGCAAGCCACATCCGAGTAAAACCCGGACGGTCCTCAAGATACTGGAACGCGGCACGAACGGCACTCCGCAACGCCTCACGCGGATCAGAATGAACCGACGCCGCGCGACGCGCATCGCTCAGCAGCAACTGCGTGCCGTACTGGACCAGCTGATCCACCATGGTCTTCTTAGAACCAAAGTTGTAATACACGGTTCCCTTAGAAACACCCGCCCGGGCAGCCACCTCTTCAACAGTGGCGTACTCAAGCCCCTTCTGGGTCATGATATCCATGGCAGCGTTGAACAACTTCAACTGAGTTCTACCAGTACGGCCGGGACGACGACTTGCAGCTTCAGCGACAGGGCGCTGCAACATCAGAAGTCCTCCCTCCCTTTTTGCAGATATACCTCTATTTTATTAGACAGTTTTCCCCGGTGCTAGCCAGCAGAGCGCCTAAACCTCAATCTCCGGCGCAAGCTTCTTCAACGACCACGTACGATCACGACGCGTGCCGATGTAACCCAACATCAGACCAGCCAAACCCCACAGGGTCAAAACCAGCATGATGCCCCACAGGCTCGACTCATTAATGCCGTACGCCAAACGACGCGTACCCGCCACCGCATAACTCATCGGGAAGAAGTCATGCATCCAACGAATCGACTCAGGCAAAGTCTCATACGGCATCGTGCCGCCCGCAGTAATCAGCTGCAGAATCAGAATGACCAAAGCAACCAGCTTGCCCGGCGCACCCAAGATCACCGTCAGACCATGAATGAAACCGGTAAAGACCAGAGCCACATAGCAGAGGAACAGCCACACCAGCCACGGATGAGCCATCTCAAAGCCCAAACCAAACTTAATCGCCGCGAACATCAGAGTCGCCTGAGCAATACCTACCAGTCCGAACGGCATCCAGCTACCGAGCATCACACGAATCGACGGAGCATGCGAAGCCAACGCACGGTTATTCATCACGCGCAGCGTCTGAACCAGCATCAGGCCACCAATCCACAGCGCCAAGCACATGAAGAACGGGCCCATGCCCTCACCATAGTTACGAGCCGACGCCAGCGACTCATGCGACAAAGTCACAGGGTTCGACATCGTATCCGCAACCTTCGCCTGTTCAGTCGGCGCAAGGCTCGGAACCTGCTTAGCGCCAGAAGCCAGACCGCTCTCCAACGACGAAGTGCCATCCTTCAACTCGGAAGCACCATCATTCAGCTGAGTAGAACCATCAGACAGCTTCGCCGTACCGTCAGAAAGCTGCGACGCACCATCCTTCAGCTCATTCGCGCCATCAGCCAGCTTCTGCTGACCCTCAACCGCAGACTGCTCCTTCTCCGCCAAAGTACCGCTACCATCCTTCAGCTCGGCAGTGCCGTTCTTCAAAGAATCAGTACCCTCCTTCAGCTCAGAAGCACCACCCGCCAGAGTCGCAGAACCACTCGCAAGGCTCGAAGCACCCGAAGCGATCTTGGAATTACCATCAGCCAGGGTCGCCGAACCCGACGCCAACGAGGACGCGCCAGCATCCACACGAGCGGCACCATCAGCCACCGACGAAGCGCCCTTGGCAAGCGAAGACGCACCGGAATCCAGCGAATCCACGCCAGCCACCAAAGTCTGAATCTTCACCGCAGTCGACGACGAACCATCAGAAATACAATGGCTCGACTTCAATGCGCTCAGCTTCGACAGTGCATCAGCAGCGGCAGCATCACGAGTAGCCAGGTGCGACTGCAGAGCCTTCTGATTCAGCTCAGCAACCTCATTCTTCGTCTCCTCAGAATCAACAGCAGCCACCAGCTGATCAGCCTGCTCCTGAGTCAACGTACCCGCCTCAACCAGCGGAGTCACCTGAGCACGCACCTTTTGCGCACTCGCAGACACCACAGTATTCGACAGATCACGACCAAAATCGCCACTACCGGCAGACGTATCCGTCTCATGCAGACGCATGCACATCGCGTTCAGCTCAGCCGGCAACTCACGAATACCAGCCTGATCCATGCCTTCACGCAACTGATGAATACCCGACGCCAAATCATTAGCACCCTTCGCAACCGCCGCCGAACCGCTCTTCAAGCTCGCAGTACCCTCAGCCAGGGTCGCCGAACCGTCCTTTAGCTTCGACGCACCCTCAGAAGCAGACGCCGCCGCCGAAGCCAAGGTCGACGAACCATCCTTCAAGCTCGAGGCACCATCAGCAAGCTTCGCGGCACCAGAATCCAGCTTCGCCGCACCAGAATCCAAAGTCGACACACCATCAGCAAGCTTCGCGGCCCCCTCAGCCAACTGCTTCTGACCATCCAACAACTGCGACTGACCATCAGCCAGAGAGGAGGTACCATCCTTCAGCTTCACGGCACCATCATTCACCGTGGCGGTACCGTCCTTCAGCTGAGTGATAGCGTCCGCCAGCTTCACCGTACCGTTATTCACCTTCGACGCACCATCAGCAGCCTCATCCATCTTCGAATGAATCGTCGTGAAGCTAGCCAACAGCGAATTAGCCGTCGAATTACCGACCTTCTCAGCCACCGAATCACGCACCGCAGTGCCCGCCTTCGTGACAATATTCGTCAGCACATAGTTATTCGCGTCATTCGTAATGACCTCGATACCCGCCGAACGCGCATCAATAGGGCCCGTCTTACCGTCAGCATCAGGCTTAAACGAACCGGCACTCTGCAAATTACGCGAGAAATCCTTCGGAATCACCATCGCAAAGTCATAGGTGCCGTTCTCCACACCCTCGACAGCCTCAGTACGAGTCTGCACCTGACGCCAATCAAACGTGCCAGCATCCAGAAGATTCTTCTTCACGTCAGCACCGGTATTCACCTGCTTACCTTCGGAATCCGTCGCGCCCTCATCCTCAACCACGAGAGCACCCACAATGCCATTCACATTGCCGTAAGCATCCCAGTTACCGTACAGGTACAGGGCGCCGTACAGCAGCGGGATGCAAGACATAGCAAGAAGCACCAGAACCGGCAAAACACCGCTGGTCAGGCGCTTAAGCTCAACAAGAGCCACACGCAGAACAGTCATTCTTACTCCTTCTCAGCGGTCTTCTGGGCAACAGTCTTCTGGTTGCCGGTCTTCTGGTTATCAGTCTTATGGTCAGTGGTCTGAGCGGCTCCGGAAGTGCCGGATACCGCGGGGGTGAGGGAAATCGAAGAGGCCGCGGGGATTTCCTCCACCTCACGCACCTCAATCACGTCAATCACAGGCTCGGTCTGGGTTAGTTCTTCTGCCGCAGTCAGCGCTTCCGTCTCAGTCAGCTCTTCTACAGGCTCCTCAGCCGGCTCAAACTCGCCGTCCTGATCCATGTGAACACTACCCACCACAGCACGGGCGCCCTGCCAGGACTCCGAAATATGCGGAACAATCGCCACCACAGTGCGAGGGCGATCCTCGTCAGTGGCAAGCTCCTCCAGGTAAGGAAGCCACATATAGGTGTGGTTCAAATGACGGGAGGGCGTATCAAAAACCAGCAGGTCCGAAGGACTCGCCTGCGCCAAAGCCGCCATCAGCTCAATGTTCATCTCACCATCAAGCTCATCCATCCACAGGCCGTCCAGGTCCTCAAGACCGCGTTCCTTCAGCCAGCGGCTCGCACGGGAACGACCAAAAACCGGCAGATTATAGGAGAGCATCTCAGACACGTAATCGTGCACACGCATGTGCTGCTCGGGGGCGGTCACGTCAGGAGAGTCGATAATGTCACTGATACGACGCAGCTTCTTCATCGAAATCGGCTGCGGCTCCGCATCACCATCGCTCCAAAAAATCTCGCCACCCGACAGAGGCAAACGGCCGGTAAGAGCCAAACCCAGCGAGGTGCGCTCCATCTGGCTATCCGCCTGAATAATGATGACCTCGCCCTGATTTACAGAAAAAGAGGTACGACCAAAAAGGGCGTGGTGACGCCCCTTAGCCCAAATATTGTCAACGCGAAGCACGAATAAATCCCCTTTAAATACAGGACGGTTCAGGTGAGTTTTGGGGAGCACTCCGCAGGTTGCGTGGGGTATCTATTTTCAGTCACGGGCAGACGGAGGCTCCAGTGCCTATATATGGTAGACCCGGACATGTGTGATGTAGTGGGCTTTTTGCCTGAAATTGGGTACCAATTTTGAAATTTTTGAAGTATTTTTCAAATAAATGGGGGTTTCGTACAAATAACGCGGAAAGCCACGCGTTCTCACGCAGCTTTCCACGTTATACAAAACAGTTCCTGAAGCGCCACCACGGGTGACGGTTAGGGGCGGCGTTCCTTAAAGAAGTCCACCATCAGCTGCGCGCACTCATCAGCACGCACCCCCGCATACACCTCGGGAGCCGGAGCGACCTTGCCGTCACGCAGCACATCGTAACGGCTACCAGCAGCCCCCGTCTTCTCCTCCCAGGCACCAAAAACCACCGTCGAAACGCGCGACGCCAAAATCGTGCCGGCACACATCAGGCACGGCTCCACGGTCACGACCAGGGTGCAACCGTCCAGGCGCCACTGCCCACGATGCGCCGCCGCCTGACGAATCGCATTCACCTCCGCATGGGCGCTGGGGTCATGCTCCTGCTCGCGGGTATTGCCCGCTGAACCAATAATGATGCCCTGCTCATCCACTACCACGGCGCCGATAGGAATCTCGCCACGCTCACCAGCGGCGGCACCCTCAACGAGGGCGTGCGCCATCCACTCACTGTGTTCAGAGCGAGAGGGAATATCGCTGAGCACAGCGGAGGAACCATCAGTGACCGTTAATTTTGAATATTCCGAATATGACATAAATCCTCGTCAGGGGAATAAATGAAGCATTATCGAGCGCGACTAGTGAGTAGCACCCAAAGAGAAAGGATACACCGCAGAAGCGCCCGCCAACCTCAGCTCGCGAGCCACCGCAGTAAACGCCCACCGCGAATCCACCACATCAGAAACCAGTAGAACCGGGCACTGATGCTCACGCACATAGTCCAGAACCTCAGCAGGAACCCGGTACGAGCGCACCACGTCCGCGCAACGGAACGCACTATTACCGCCAAAGAAACGGGGCTCATCCACCAGAGAAACCTGACCCAAATCCACCAGGCGCCCCACCGACGCAAGCCCCCGACCCAGAGACTGAGCCAAGCGCGGGCGCACCGGCGAAGGCAGAGTCAGCACCGCCACCGGACGACCCGCCTCAGCCCATTCCCAAGCCGCAAGCACCTTCACGCAGGCACGACCCAGCTCGGCAGGAACCTCAGAATCAACCGGCTCGCCCAGTTCATTCGTCGCCAGAAGCTCACGCAGGCGAGTGCCGTACCCCATGTCGCTCAGACGCGCCAACGCATAACCGGGCTCAGCCTGCTCCTCCGGGCGGATACGACCGCGCGGCGCATCCGCACCCATCAGCTGATCCAACCCGCTCGGCCACATACGACGCGGCTGCAACGGCACACCGACCGTGTTGAAGCTGCTCTGTGCCGCCTGCAGTGCCTCAGTGGGGACCTCCACCGGGTACCAGGGGCCCGCGCACACATCGCAACGACCGCACGCAACAGCGGAAGCATCATCAAGCTGCTGAGCCAGGAAAAGCATGCGGCACTGACTAGTACATTCATACTCGAGCATGGCGTTCTGCTCCAGCACACGTGCCTGCGCCACCGCCGCATAGCGAGCGTTATCGTACCGCCACGGCGAAGAGGTTCGACGCCAATAGTTGCCTTCCTTCACGACGGCGCCCTCAACATCCAGCACCTTCAGCAGAAGCTCCAGGGTTGAGCGGCGCAGTTGAACGCGCGCCTCCAAAGCGGTAATGCTCAACCCCTCCGGGGTCTGAGCCAGCGCATCAAGAACAGCCAGCGCCTGCTCCTCGTTAGGCATGGAGGCGGTCGCAAAATACTCCCAAATGGCGCGGTCTTCACGACCGGGCAGGAGCAAAACATCAGCGTTGACGGCACCTCGACCGGCACGACCAATCTGCTGGTAGTAGCTCACCGCAGACGACGGCGCGCCCAGGTGCACCACAAAACCCAAATCAGGCTTATCAAAACCCATACCGAGGGCACTCGTCGCCACAAGAGCCTTGACACGGTTTTCCTTGAGCGCCTGCTCCGCAACCAGGCGCTCATCGGGGTCGGTTTTACCCGTGTAGGCGAGAACCTCGTAGCCGCTGGCACGCAGAGCGTTTGCGGTATCTTCTGCAGCAGAGACAGTCAGCGTGTAGATAATGCCGGATCCGGGCAGGTCGTTCAGGTGCGTGAGTAGCCAGCCGATACGTTGCGCCTCATCAGGCAGGGTAAGCACACCCAGGCGCAGGGACTCGCGGGATAGCGGGCCGCGGATTACGTGCACAGGGGCGGTGTCAGTGCTGAGCTGTTCAGCGATATCGCGGCTAACGCGGTCATTAGCGGTCGCGGTTGTCGCCAGCACCGGCACACCCACCGGCAGAGACTTAATGAGCGAACCAATACGGCGGTAATCGGGGCGGAAATCATGGCCCCAGTCAGAAATACAGTGCGCCTCATCAATAACAAGCAGGCCCAGGCGCGGCAGCAGGTACGGCAGCCACTGCTCGCGGAACGCCGGGTTATTGAGGCGTTCGGGGCCCACCAGCAGCACATCGAGCTCATCAGTTTCGAGGCGGGTGCGGATCTCATCCCATTCGGTCACGTTCGCGGAGTTCACCATTGCGGCGCGCACCCCCGCGCGGGATGCTGCCTCAACCTGATCACGCATCAGGGAGAGCAGTGGGGAGACAATAAGCGCCGGGCCCATACCGCGGGCACGCAACAGCAGGGAGGAGATGAAGTAGACGGCGGACTTACCCCAGCCGGTACGCTGCACCACCACAGTGCGGGCTCGGTCGGCGACGAGGGCGCGAATCGCCTCGTACTGGCCATCGTGGAACTCAGCATCAGCGACACCGGTGAGGCGGCGCAACACTTCGCGGGCTTCAGCGTGCAGAGGGTCAGCCTGCAGGGAATCGGTGCGCAGGGAGTCCGCGGGGCTGGAAGCTGACTGCTGGGGGTTCATGGTTCTCTCCAACGGTGGGTGGTTGGGTCAATCGCTACGCCGCGACGCGCCGTGCTCTCTTTCCATCATGTCACACCCGGTATCGCCCGGCTCTGCGGATGGTCATTTCTTGGGGAGGCACGCGAGCGCCGCGTCACCTCAGGTTGTTTCGCCATGCGGGCGAGGAGATTTACGCCTCGCTCACCCGTGCGTCCGGCGTAAATGCCGGTAGAATTGTGCCAGTAATACACAGCCTCCGCATAGTTTTGCACAATGTTCACCATAGGTACGCTTTCTATGCTGGTGTTACTCCGCCGCCGATCCGTGTGTGCGGTCCACTCACAGTTCAGGATTTTTCATGACTTTTCTTGCCACCGCTTTGGCGCATCTTCCGGTTGCGCTCTTGGGCCTCGACCTTGAGCAGTTCCTGCTCGATACCGGCCCCTGGGTTCTGGTTGTTTCGGCAATTATCGTATTTATTGAGTCCGGTGTTCTTTTCCCTGTTCTGCCGGGTGACTCCCTGATTTTTGCTCTGGGTATGCTACATGAGCAGATGGGCCTGTCCCTGTGGGTTGCGTTCCCGGTCCTGGTGCTGGTTGCTATTGCTGGCGCTGAGGTTGGCTACCAGATTGGTGCCCGTTACGGCCGTAAGATCTTCAAGGATGACGCGAAGATTCTGAGCACCAAGAACCTGCACACTACTGAGGAGTTCTTCCAGAAGCGCGGTAGTTTGGCTCTGGTTCTGGGTCGTTTCGTGCCGATTGTTCGTACTTTTGTGTCTCTTGCGGCTGGTATTTCTTCGTACGACCGTAAGAAGTTCCACCTGTGGAATGTTGTTGGTGCGGTTGCGTGGATTGGTTCGATTGGTCTGGCGGGTGTGCTGCTGGGCGGTATCCCGTTCGTGCACAACAACATTGAGTACATTGCTGTGATTATTGTGGCGGTTTCTGTGGTGCCGGTTATTATCGAGTATCTGCGTGGCCGTTCGAAGGCGAAGCAGGAATCTGCTGAGTAATACGTGAGTCCTTCTCAGCTGCTGAGCCGGGGACGAGAAAGGGTGGGGATACCGTCTGGTATCCCCACCTTTTTGTGTTCTCTCAAACCCGGTGGAGGCGACGCCCCGGAAGCGAGCTATGCCTCTGCGAGGTTACTTTACGCTCATGCGTCGCAGGTCTCCACGCATATGGATGTACCGCCCCACCTGCGGCTGGCAGAGAAGAACAATAATGAGGATGCGACTGATGAAGTCAAAAGCTATCTTCGCGTAGAAGACGTGAAGGGTCATAAACGGGCCAAAAAACATAACCCTGGCCGCTTGCGTACTATAATCGTCGGTCAAAAAGACGTGATAAAAGAGAGCTACAACCACAATGTCCAAAAGCATGCGTAGCGCGCCCTCGATAATAATCACCACTCGTGCCCATTCATAACCCTCATTGAGGTACCAGGCAGAGACTACTCCAAGAACAATAGGGAGAACCATCGTAAGCCCCATCGTCATACCAGCCAACATATACGCAAACGTGAACTCTAGACCCACAATAGGCTGTTGGGGATACGTAGTCAGGAACACTATCATGAAGATGAATACGATCTTGACGGCGAGGGGTCGCGGGGGGGGAGATTGCTGGTTGCCTGAGGGTTAGGCGCACCGTGTACGGGGCGAGCACCAGTAGGAACCGGAAGCTGAGGCGCCACTGCGGCGGGTGCCGCAAAGTTCGGTGCCGGAAAGTTCGATGCTGCGGCGTTAGGCTGCGGTGCCAGCGTGCCCGCGGAGGCACCGGAAGTATTGTTAAACATCGTCGTTCTTTCTCTCGTATGCTCGCACTATGGTGCGTGAATCGGTGGTTGTTCCACTTTTTTAGGTAGGTTTACGCGAAACCTACCTAAAAGAGTTATTTGATGTAGTTAGCTGAGAGAATAATACTTTTTCAGTATAGGGTAAGCTCTTCGGGCCTTGTAGAGTTTTTATACGAAGCCTGGAACCTTTTAGATAACTCAAAGGGTTTTACCAGCTAGAAGATTTCGATATTTAACGCAAAAGGGTGGGGATACCGTTTGGTATCCCCACCTTTTCATGCTCTAAACCTTTTGGTGATAGTGGTGCCGTTTGGGACAAACGCCCTAGTTGAGGCGGTTCCCGCCCTCGTTGGAGTTAGCCTCATGTGCCGGCGGATTCTGACCAACCACCTGACTATGCGGCGTGCTGCCGGCAGTCGTGTACGCCCATACAGGGGGACGGGTCAGCAACACAATGTTCCGGATGTAAAGGATAGTAATAACAACACCAACCGCGGTACTCAAGAGAAGAGAAATCGCCAGGTCCATAGAGTCGTAGGACTGCAAATATTCCATCAGCCAGGTGAGATATCTGGAATCCATGAAGAAATCTTGCGCAAACCAATACATACGGCTCAAGACCTCGTAGGCGCTACACACGAGGATAAGTATGTGCGCCCATCTGTGCCCTTCCCAGGTCTTCCAGAAGAGGAAAATCTGGATAAAAATGAAGATGAGGGGGAAGCCCAGCGTGAAGAGAAGAGACAGCGCCCCCAAGCTGGAGGTTAGGTTCTTAAGGAGTATGAACGTTTGAATATTCCTGAAAAGCAACAGAATAATGATGACGGTCATGCACCGCTTAGCGCTGCGCAGGGCCTTCGGGCGTACCCGACTCGCATGTTCAGAGGCAGTAGGGGCAGTGTAGCCGACGGTCACCTCCCGGTAGCCAGTGGTGGCGAGCTCGGGGGTGCTGTCGCGGGGCGCCTTGTCCTCTGCCGCGTTACTGCCTACCGCGCCACTGGTGGTGGTGCTGGTGGGGGCGGTGTTACTCTCTGCCGTGCTATTTTCAGCCTCGTCGGAGGGCAACAGCACACTGTATTCGGGAACCGTGTACTCCGGGTCATTCAACGGTTGCTTCGGGGTACGTTCTGACATCGTCATTCCTTTCTCCCCTGGCACCCACCCCGCGCTTCAGTGCACGGGGCGGGCGTTAAAGAGTCTTACCCCAAGGATATAAGGAGGCGCGCCTCGCCCCAGGAAGGCGGTACCCTTTCTCAGCGTATTCAGAGGTATCCGAGTAACCACGTGCACCATTCCGAGGGCTAGCCTCGGAACTCCTGACGTTGGTGCCCCTTTCTATGTTCCCCATCCCGCACTACGGTGTGGCGGGCGAGGGTTGTTTTCCTTTGATGAGGTGCGTTCGCCGTCCTCATCATCAGCGAAAAGCTCTCGAAGTTCCGCCGGCACCTGACCGGCAGCCTGTCTCGTCTCAGACATCATCTGCTGGTGTTCTAGTGCACGTGCCCCGCTAACGATTTGGGTGTACGCCCTAATAGGAGCACGAGTCAGCAGCACAATCATCAGGAGGTAAAGAACAAGAGTAAAAACGCCGCTCGCGACACGCCCCAGGCTGGACGCCGCAGCCGCTCTAGAGCTTAACTCCGAGAAATTATCCGCAAGAATAAGCACACCGCTAGCAGCCGCGAGAGCGCAGTAGATGATGGTAAGAATGCGCGCCCACTCGCGGCCATCCCAGATCTTCCAGAGAATAAAAATCGGGATGGCGGAGATGATGAGGGTAACCACCAGGGCAGAGAAGAGAACACTCACCACCGTCTCAAAATCGATATATGACCCGCTTAGAATCGGCAGAAAATTACTCAGGGGCCCCAGCACGATAATGGCGGCAGCGCACCACATGACGCTACGCATAGCCTTCGGGCGCTCCGGAATTACCTGCTCGGAGGCGGCAGTGTAGCCGGTGGTCGCCTTCCGGTAGCCAGTAGTGGTTTGCTCGGGGGTGCTGGCGTGCTCGGAGGCGCTGCCGCCGGGTGCGTTGCCCTCCGCCGCGCTAGTGTCTGCGACATTACCGGAAATTACGTTGCTGGAGACGGCATCGCCCTCTGCCGTGCTATTTTCAGCCTCGTCGGAGGGTAGCAGCACGCTGTACTCGGGAACCGTGTACTCCGGATCGTTCAACGGCTGCTTTGGGGTACGTTCTGACATCATTGTTCCTTTCTTCTCTTCGCACCTGCCTCGCGCGCTGTAGCACGGGGCAGGTGGCAAAGAGTCTCCCCATGGGGAGGGGCTTCCCGCCCTAGTTGAGGCGGTAGCCTTCCTCGGTGTACACGGAAGTATCCTTGTAGCCGCGCTGTTCGTTGCGGGAGTTCTTCCGCGCATCCGTACGGCGGGCCCTCTTGTACTGCTGAGCGACCGCTTCTTCAGCCCGTCGGTTAGTTTCCTTTTCTTCCCTGCGGGTCTGTTCTTCTTCCAGGTGAGTACGCGTTTCTGCATCCTGATGCGCAACAATCCAACCGTCACCGGCGTTCACCTGTTCGCGTGCTTCTATCCATGCCAACCTCGCGGTTGTCATAAACGACCTGGTGGGACGGCTAATGAGCAGCACAACTATCAGAAGGTAGAAAACCGTAAGAAAGGCTCCCATAATGTCACTGACCACAATGGAAACTACGTAGTCTCGGGGCCTTGAAGTCAACGATTCATCCGCCAGCCTGGAGAAATAATCAGCCGAGATGAAAGATTGCAAACTCATCACCCCGATAAAAACCACAAAAGCACTACCGAAGAGGGTGAGGAAGTACGCCCATCTACGGCCCTTCCACAGTCTGCGGAGAACAAAAATCGGTATGAGAGAGAAGATGAAGGTAGCAAATATGCCTGAAATGATGATGCCCGGCATATTTTCCATAACGCGGTCTGGGACCTCGTTATGGATAGATACATAGATACGTTGGATTGCGGACAGAATAATAATGGCTGTAGCGCACCACATGACGCCGCGCAGCGTCTTCGGGCGGGGCGGGAGCACCACCTGAGGGGCGGCAGGCGCGGTGGAGGCGGCGGTCGCCTCCGCACCCTCGTGCGCTTCCTGATGAGGCTTATCCGACCCGCCAGACGCGCCGTCGAAGTTAGGCTTCACACCCGCATTCTGGGCGCGCTGAACCTGCTGTATCTCATCCAACAGGCGGTTCTTCTCCACCGGATCATTCGAGAGCGCATAATCGGCGGAAAGCTCACGCAACAGCTGTTCGGTAGAGTCCTTGACCGGACCTTCTTCCTTCTCAAGCTGACAAAGAACATCCTCGCGAGTCAGCTCTTCGTCATCCTCAGCACCCGACATGCTTTCCTCGATAGCCCACATCTGTTTCCGAATTACCGCACGGCTCGGAACCGCGCCCACGGCAGAGCGAGTCAGCAGGAACATGAGGACGGCGCTACCCGCCGTAATGACCGCGACCAGAGCCTGCGTCACGATAGACGAAGCGGCGGCAGGATGCGAAGCCGGATCCAGAGCAGTAAACGCAGGGAAAAGTACCTGAGCCATACCGAAAACACCGGCGAAAGAAAGCACGCCGCTCACACAGCACAGTAACAGGTACAGCATCGTCAGGCGGCGCGGATTAATGTACCCGTCTTTGACCCAATCCAGAACGATCCAGAGGAACGGCACCACCAAGATGGCGTCAGGCAGAACCTTCGGCAGGGCATAACTAAGGAACGAGCCGATGTTCACACTACGACCCGCAGTAACAAGAATCTGGTACGCATCCAGGAGGAAATACACCAGGATGAGCGTCATACCGATGGAATAGGCTTTACCAAGAATCGCCAGTCCCCGGTTAAATTCCTGTTCCCTATCGCCAACTATGCCAAGGTTTCTTTTCGCCTCTTCAAACGCCGCCCGCTCATCATATGTGCGCTTGGCGGCGCCGGGGCTAATCTGCGATGAGGATTCGTGCGCAGGTTCGGAAGCAGGGTGCACGAGTCATCCTAACTGTGGTTGGTGAATAGTGGTTGGGTGAATAAAATTATCGGTGAGCCGCAGACCCGTGTCTCGCAGTGCCCGCGGTCAGAAATGAGGCTAAATCAGGTAATCCTCGCTGCGACGCACACGCCAATCACGGCGCGCCTCCATATAAGAACGCGACTGACGCGACCACACCAACGCCAACGCCACCACGCACACCAGCATGTACGGACCCGCAATATACACCGGCGTGTACAGCGGCGAAGCGCTACTGAGCAGCAGCTCAACATCCTGGCTCGGCGCACCATTCAACGTGCCCAGAAGAGCCGCCACAGTCAGCATAATCAGCAAAGAAGCTAAAACACCCAACGCCAACGCCACCGACAGCACCAACGCCGCCCACCGGTAACCACGCAGATACGCCACCGTGCAGAAACCATGCAGGGTCACGTTACCGAACGCGCTGACCATCAGGAAAAGCACCGGATAGTACGCCTGCGCATCCACCAGCGACTGGGCGCGCCAGGTCGAAAAATGCGACAAATGGGTAGTCGCATAGGAGATGCCGGTGTACGCAATCAGTGCCAGCCAGCCCACAGCAATAACAAGCAGAACCCAACCCGCCACAGACACGAGAGTGGGGGTGGCGGGCTTCGTAGGATGCGTGGTGTTCGGAGCGGATGGCGGAGAGGACTCGACGGCGGACATAGCTGAATCTTTCGGATATCGGCTGATAGTGTGCGGAAAACGTATGAGCGAGTGTGTGATGTGAGTGTGGGCGGCGGCGCAGCGTTTGTCTACCGCGCCGCCTCAAAACTTTAGGCAGAAGTGGACGGATCAACCGTCGCGGAAATACTGTCAGGTAGCAACGGAGAATCTGCCCGGTTCGCCATCGCAATTCGCAAGTTGTTGAAGCGGTAAATGGTCAGCAACGATAAACCGACCTCGCTCAACCAGACCAAGCCCAAGACAACAAGTATCAGCAGGGGGTCAAGCCCCATCGAAACTCCAGCCCAGTCGAGCATCAGCAGCAGGAACGTAATCGGTGAAAGCACCAGCCCCACCGCAACATACCCGATCAGGGAGCAGATAGCCCAAACGCTATACACGGAAGCGTCCGTCGAATCACGCGGAGGGCGCATCAGCGGCCACATCTGAACCACCAGGTAAAGCGCCGCCACAAAACCAAAGCAAATCGCCAACGGCTGCGTGTACTGGGAGATAATGAGGCCTTCAACGATGCTCAAAATGCACAGAATAACGGCGCGGACCAGCAGGTTCTTCTTGAGCTTCTGTTTGCGTTCCTTCACCTCATCAGCGGTGTAGGTGCGCAGAAAAGCGGGCAACTGCCCCTGCCCCGGGAACGGCGGTAGAGGACCCGTCGGATGCGTACGCACCACAATCGGCGGGTTCGTACCATCCTGAATGATGACGGTAGAAGTCGCCGAAATAACCGGATGCGAGCCCGTCACCACAGGCGGCGCGTTCAGCGGAACGGACACCTCCGGCGTGGCAGGAGTCACGTGACGGATAGGCGCCTGAAAGCGGGTCTGCATACTGATATCTTCATCCGGGTGTTCTGCGGATGAAGCGGCATCTGTGTTCAGGTGTGTAGCGCCCATGAGTGGCCTCCTGGCAGGTGCGGGTCGTGTTTCTGTCTCTACCGTATCACGCGTACTTTAAGGGAATCTGAGCAGTGGCTGGGCATCGTTGAGAGCGTGTCACACCGCCACTTATCACCCCATCAACACCCCTCAGGCATCACCCGGCAGAGGCGCGGATGCGCGGGGATTCGCCCGCCCGTCGGTGTGCGTTAGCTCTGCTCCGCTACACGCGAAGCCTCCGCGTTCGGGTCCTCTGCATGCTGCTGTTCTGCGTTCCGCTGTTCTTCCTCTTGCTTCTTCTGCGTCAGACGCAAGCTCCTACGAACCGCCAAACTATAGAACAGCGAGAACAGAACCTCCAACGCAAACGACGCCATGACCGTCAGCAGGCTCACCGTATAGAACACGCCCACACGGTCTAGCAGCGTCTGTGGGCCCTGCACCGTCACAAGCGCATAGGCAAAGAACGCCGTCATAATGGCCGCCGCGACCCCGGATGCCGCATTCGCCAGCAACACCAACTTCACCGAACGGTTCGCCCGGTAAATCATGGCAACCCACATGTGCATCACCAGATAGACCAGCGGCACCGCACCAATCGGGAAAAGCGTGACGCGGATAAAGTAATAAACAGTAATCAGCGAGGGTACGACCAGCAGCAGCACACGCACCAGGTACAGGTTCTTAGCCGGCAGCGGGTAATCACTGGTGACATTCCAGAACTCGTCAGCCTGCTGCTCCAGCTCCTCCATCGCCTGCAACTGCATCAGCTGCGCCTGTGACATATGCCCCTGGGACATATGCTCCTGCGGCACAAGATCCGAGGAGCCCTCCACCGGCGCAAGCTCGGCGGCAGAAACCGGTTCACCCCGCAGCATACAAGCAGAAGAATCAGCCATCTTAGCCCTCAAAAATGCCGCGGGAACGGTCCTTACGCACGCTCTCAGCAGGGAAAATACGACCGCTCATGCTGATGTACACGCCCGGATCCAGCAGGTTCAGGGCGGCAATAGCGGCACCCAGGTTGAAGCCGGCATCCGAACGAGCCATCACGGCGGGCTGCATCGCACCGGTCAGCACCACAACCTTATCGCCCAGGTCGGCGTGCTCCACCAGGTAGCGGGCGGTCTCCGGCATGGTGTCGGTACCGTGAGTGATGAGCACCTGGTCGTTAGTGACAGCGTTAAGGGCCTCGGTCAGCTCAGCACGATCCTCATCGGTCATGTCCAGGCTGTCCTTGCCAATCAGCGGGCGAATATCAAAACGGATATCGGTAATCACGCGGTCCAGCAGGTCCTTAGCGGCAGGCTCACCAATATCCATGGTGCCCGCCACCGAATAGAACTTATCGATCGTGCCGCCAGTGGCAAGAATCGTGATCTCTTCGGGGTTCTTAATGGTGACGCTCACGGGTTTCCTCATCTTTTCGGGTCAACGTACACAAATCAAAACTGCCAGGCGAACCCGGCAGGACACGCCCCACCACACGGGATAGGCACGAGGTAAGACCACGCGCATGAGGGTGAAGACGCAAAAACCCGCCGACCCCCGCAATGCGGGAGGCGACGGGTCGGCTAGTGCGCCCTGTGGGGCTCGAACCCACGACCTGCGGATTAAAAGTCCGTAGCTCTACCGACTGAGCTAAAGGCGCTCCTATCCACACAAAACTGAAAGTGTGCAGATAGAAATACTATACACTACCGGCTCCCAGCCAATGAACGGTACACTAGGAAATCCTATGTCTACACCCGCAGCATCAACCGGCGCCTCCGGGCGCACCCGACACCGCACCCACCACCGCCCCGTCCTTTACTCCGCCGAAAAATTTGAACGCCACGAAGGCGGCATGGACCCCGCCGCACGCGAAGAGGCGGCGCACGCCTCCGCACGCATCCTACTGATGCGTGGACGCGGCACCGACGAGCAGATGACCGAGCGGCTTGTCAGCTTCACCGACGACTACGGTATTGAGATGCTCGCCGAACTCTGGTCGCACGCGAGCGCCCACTCCCTGCCGGGTGCGCTGTGGCGTATGTACTGGCTGCGGGATGTGGTGCATCGTTCGCCACGCGGGGTGAGCCGTGCTTTTGAGCTGGGCATGGCGGAGGATTACCGTTCGCACGTGGTGGCGGGTGTTCCCGACCCGCCGAGTGCCGAGGAGGTGGTCCGCACGATTGATAAGATTCTGGCAGGCCTGTACACCGGCGATACGGATATTGCGATGGAACGTTGCGCGGCGTTTGCGCACGTGGTGGCGTTGGGTATTCGCACCGATTATGCGCGCTCTGCCGGGCAGGATGGTGCGGTTCCGGGTAGCCACGAGGTGAAGCGTGAGGCGGTGGAGCGTCGTGCTCGTCTGCCGCGTCAGGCTCAGCAGATGGAGCAGGTCGCGCACGATTTGGAGGCGGTCGCCGCCCAGCTGCGCGCCGTTGAGGCTAGTCAGCAGGTTAATGGGGGCTCGGGGGCTGGTTCTGTGCAGGAAAAATCGCAGACCAGCCTCGAAGCATTTTAGTCTTCTGCAACGTTTGGGCGCCTAAAAATACGGGTTCGTGCCGCGAATTGGCACAGGTTCCACATTGGGCCGCAAAGGCCTGAAAAGCCTGTTTCCGATTGACTCTGCGCCGGGTTCGGGTGGATAATAATTACAAGATGTCGGGTTGCTAATAGGTAGCCCCGGGCTCCAAATCTTTAGCCGCTTCGAGCGGCCTTCCGCCGAGAGGCGCTCCCAACCCGACATCCCTAAACGTTCCGGTGGGGGTCGAGAAATCGACCCCCACCGTTTTTTGCTTAAAACCCCGTCTAGAAGCCGCCGTCAGCCCGACGCAGTTGTGTCTGAAGCTCGAGCGCTCATGAGATACGCGCGGGCTATGCGCACCCGCACCACCCAATACTGGTTAGACTGGGAACTATGCTGCACCGACTTTTCCCCCACGCCAACGAATCCCTCGCCTCCCTCGCTGAAATTTCAGCGCAGGTCGGTGAGGCTGCCGCGTTGCTCTCAGAAATGGTCGGCTCCCCCGTTGCGGAGTACCCCGAACTCTTCGAACGCATGCTCACCCACGAGGCGGACTCCACGAACCTGCTGTTCCGCACCCTCACCGAGGTGCGCAGCTCCTTCTCCCCGCCGATTCCGCGTGAAGACCTGTACACGCTGGCACGCAAGCTCACCAACGCCGTTGAGAAGCTCACCAGCGCCGCGCACGTGCTGTCCCTGCACAGCATTGACGGCTTCGCCACGCACATCACCTCAATCCTGGACATTATTCAGCGTCAGGCGGTGCTGACCGCCGCCGTCATCCCCAAACTCGCCGATATTCGCGGCCTCGACAACTACTGGATGGACATGCTGCGCATCTCCCGCCAGGCGCTACGCACCGCCGAAGAGTACGACGCGTACATTGCCGAACGCTACACCCCCGAACGGTACCGTCGCTACGCCACCTTCCTGGCGCAGCTGACCGCCGCCTCCAACGCTATGCGTGATGTGTCTGCCGAGATCGGCCGCATTATCGTTCAGGAATCCTAATGTTCCTGGGTCTTCTAGCCTGCTGCGCCTTCATTGCTGCGGTATACGTTACCGGTGTGCACGACGCCTCAAACGCCGTCGCTGTTCCGGTGCGTACCCGCGCCCTCGGCGAGCGCTCCGCCCTGTACCTTGCCGCGCTCTTCAACGTGCTCGGTGTGGTTGGTGCATTCCTGCTACTCGGTGAGTATTCCGCCTCGTGGGTGAGTGCCCCGGAGGGTACCACCGGCCTGAACGGCATTGTTGCGGCGCTGCTCGTCTGCGCTATTTGGGGTGTGCTCACCTGGTTCCTGCGGTTGCCGTCCTCCTCAACTCACGCGCTGGTCGGTGCCCTCGCCGGTGTGAGCTGGTGGACCCAGACGAGGAGTGACAGCGTCGCTGAAGGCTTCGGTTCCCTCGCGTTCCTGCCGCATATTTTTGGTGCGACCCTGCTGCCGCTCTTCTACCTACCGCCGCTCATTTTTCTGCTGTCCTGGCTGATGGTGGTGCCGTTCTACCGCCTCGTGGTGGGGCATAACCCGCGCCTGGTGAATCAGCGCGCCCGCGAGGTGCTGGCGGTGTCTGCCTCCGCGATTTCGCTGCTACACGGCCTGCAGACCGGTTACCTGTACCTGCTGCTGTGGGCGCTGCTGAGCGAACGCATCATGGATCCGGCGCTGATTCAATCCCTCACCTGGGGCGGGATGCTGCTGGGCACCCTCATTATTGCCCTCAGCCTGGGTGCCGGTACGCTGACCGGTGGCCGCCGCATCGGCTACACCTTCGCCTACAAGATGGTCCGCCTAGACCCGTTCCGTGGCGCGGTCGCTCAGGGCACGACCGCGGTGGTTCAGGTGCTCGGCTACTTCCTGCTGCAGGTGCCGTTCTCCTCCTCGCACCTGGCGACTGCATCGGCGCTCGGCGCGGGCGTAAACCAGCGTTTTAACGCGTTGAAGTCCAGGATTGTTCTGCAGATTCTTCTGGTGTGGCTGGTCACCATTCCGGCGTGTTTTGTGCTCGGTGTGCTGGCGATGGTGGCACTACAGTCCATCAGCTAGTTTTTAGGGGCGGCTCGTGCCCCTGTGTGCACGCTGTTGCGGGTTAGCCGGGCGGTGGGTTGAGTCTGAACAGTGCACACCTTCATAATGGGTTGAGTTCCTGGGCTGGCACGGGCCCATTCACCCTCGACTGATTGTGGTTATGTCTTCCCCTACCGTAGCTATTCTGGTCCGCACGAAGGGCCGCCCCCGCTTCTTGAGCCGCGCGCTGGAGAACATTGCGCAGCAGACCTTCACCGACTACACGGTCTGCGTGATTAACGACGGAGGCGACGAACAGGCAACCCGCGCCGTCATTGAGGCTTCTCCGCTGAGTTCTAACGCGCAGGATTCCAGCCGTGTGCAGCTACTGACCACCGCCGGCGACAACATGGAGGCGGCATCCAACGCCGGTTTGGCGGCGACCACCTCCGAATACGTGGCGATTCACGATGACGACGACTTATGGGCACCCGAGTTCCTGGAACGCACCGTCGCGGCGCTCGAAGAGAACGGCGCACTCATGTGCACCACCCGCGTTGTAGAGCGGTACGAACGTGAGAACGCCGACGGCGAGTTCGAGGTGTACGAGGAGCGTATTTTCCACGACGGCCTGCCCGGCATCGGTTTGCAGTTCCTCTTCCGCACGAACCGTGCCGTGCCAATCGGTATTCTCTACCGCCGCAGCCTACACGAGCTCGTCGGCTTCTATGACGAGTCCCTGCCGGTGGTCGGTGACTGGGAGTTCAACATGCGTGCCGCCTCTGTCGCGGATATTCTGCTGGTGGATGAGCCGCTGGCGTACTGGTCGCTACGCCCCGACGCGGAGGGTGCCGAGGCGAATAGCGTGAAGCGTCAGGCTGATCATGCCCGCTTCGATTCGTTGGTGCGTGCCCGCGCTATCCGTGAGGATTTGCAGGCGGGTGCCCGACCGGGCGCGTACCTGTATCAGGCGCATTTGGCGGCTGATCTGGAGCGCCGCGTGATTGACGGGCACGATCTGACCCGCGAATCCCTGGATATTCTGCGCTCTATTGAGAGCCGCCTGGAACGTATCGAGGCTCGTCAGCAGGCTATTGAGAACCGCCAGCAGGCTATTGAGGAGCGTCTGCGGGTTCTCAAGCACCTGCGCACCCCGGGCCGCGCGCTGCGTTCCTTGGCAAAGCGTTCCCTGATTCGTCGCGGTGCTGAGGCTGGTTCGGCTGAGGCTGGGTCGGCAGATCAGAAGGGCGCATAAGGCGTGACAGAGAACAATCATTCTTCTACAGCACTGCCCGTTACTGAAACACCGCACTTTACTGAAGTACCGCGCGTGCTCGTCATCGGCGATATCGGCCAGCACACCTACCACGTAGGCGACGAAGCCATGACCATCGCGAGCGCGGCGGCGCTTTCCGAAGGCGGCGCGGCGGTCACCCTCATGACCCGCGACGTGGGCCATTCGGCGCGCTATATTGGCGCGGCGGTGAATCATGAGGCGGCACATCATGAGGCGGGCGCACCCTACGAGTACCTGCCGTTTTTCCTCTTCCCCTGGGCACCGGCTGAACGCGAGCTGACCCTCGCGGCGTTCGAATGCGTCCTGACGGAGCTGCACGCCGACCGGGAGCACCCTTCCACCGCCGAGCTGTCGGTGTTGCCGCAGGTGCAGGCGCTGCCGGAGGTGTTGCATCCGCTGGCGCAGACCGTTGAGCGCATGGTGGAGTTCGCGGACGCTATCGCCACCATGGACGCAGTTGTGGTCTCCGGCGGCGGCAACCTCAATTCCCGCTACGGCTGGCTGCTCTACGAACGCGCCGCCGCGGTGCGTGCCGCCGAGCATGCGGGCGTGCCCGTGTACGTGACCGGCCAGTCCCTGGGCCCGGTGCTCAATCCTGAGGATGCGCAGGTTCTGGAGCGTATGCTGCGCACCGCCCGTTCGGTGACGGTGCGTGAACATTCTTCCCTCGCCTGGTGCCGTGAGCGGGGTATTGACGCGCGCCTGAGCGTGGACGATGCCACCGACTACCTGCCGACTTCCCCCGCGCGTACCCTGCACTATGCGGAAGGCGTTTCCGCAGGTCAGGCACTGGATGAGCTGCCCGAACGCTACGTGTGCGTGACCGTCAACGAGTGCACCGAACAGCAGGCGCAGCAGCTCGCTCGTCTGCTCGATAACATGTGGCGCGAGCACGGCTACGCCTCCGTGTTCCTGAGCCATTTTGGCGACCCGCAGAACCCCGAAAGCGGCGATATTCAGGCACACCAGCGCATCGCCGAGCAGCTCAGCCCCTCCACCCCGGCTACCCTGCTACCGATTCTGCACGCCGACCAGAGCGTCACCGTGCACCGTGGCGCGGCGTTCACGCTGACCAGCCGCTACCACCCGGCGGTATTCTCCGCCGCGGCGGGTATTCCCGTGCTCGCCCTCGTGCCGGACGCCTTCACGCAGATGCGCGTGGGCGGCGCCCTGAGCCTGTACGGGCTGGGCGAGTTCACCCTGCCGTTGGGCATGCTCGCCGGTGGCGTTCCCGAGCTGATGGTTGCCGCCGCCCTGCGGCACGCGGCGGTGGCATCGGATGCACGCCGCACCGAGCTGCTGGAGGTGCTGCGCACCGAGCGTGCCTACCTGCTGACGCAGATTCTTGCACATGGTAAAGAAAAGTCGGGCGAAAGCACACCCCCGGCACCTTTCCCCGCCGTGGAGCAAACCCCGGCTCTCCCCGAGCCGCTGGGTGCGACCGTCCGCGCCGCACGCGATCTCTTTACCGAAACCTCCCTCACCGCTGGGTTTGAGTGGGCAATGTCCGACCGGGCGCACTCCTGGGATGCTGAGCACCGTCGGCAGCTCGAGCGTGCCCGCGCAATCGGCGGCGGGTACAGCGCGCACGGTATTCACGGGGCACACGGCGCCGAAGAAACGCATCCTGTCACCGTTGAGCCTGAGTCATCTTCTGAAGCGCCCGCCGAGACGAAGCCGGGCCTGCTGGCGAAGGTAGCGCGGCGCCTCCGCGGCTAGGTTGCGGAACGGGGGCCAGGCTGCGTAACGGGGCTAGAGCAGCGGTTTTGGAGCTAGGTTTCCTCGGAAAACACGACTCCAGAGCGGGTAGGGGGCGCGGACTCTCTCACACTTGCGCCCAACACTCCCCTACCCCCTTGTGCACCGCATGTGCGCCGGTATGATGGTGCCCATGGCACGATTCGCAGACATTCTACGCACTACTGAACAGAACACCCGGCAGTTCGTCCGCGAGGGTATTCACCGAGTCCGAGCAGACTTCTTTCAGTCTGTGCAGATTGTTGCAGCGTCTATGGGCGCTTGGCTTTTCGCTGAGCGCGTCCTGGGCCACCACGAGCCCATTTTCGCGCCGGTCGCTGCCCTCGTATCCCTCGGCTATGTGAGCGGCGCGAAGCACTCCCGCCGAATCCTTGAGGTCTCCTTCGGCGTGACCCTCGGCATTCTCATTGGCGACCTTCTGCTAATCCTGCTCGGTCACGGTACCTGGCAGGCGGCAGTGGTGCTTTTCTTGACCGTGATTATTGCCCGATTTATTGATAAGGGCATTATTTTTACGATTCAGCTCAGCTTCCAGGCCTGTTTCACGTTGCTGCTGCCGGTGCCTGATGACGCATTCACCCGCAGTTTTGACGGCATTGTGGGTGGCGCCTTTGCATTCCTCGCCATGTACCTGATGCCGCGCGACCCGCGTAAGAACCCGCGTGCTCGCGCACAGGCCCTCATGGATGCGTTCGCAAAGGTTTTCCAGCTCTCCTCCGAGGCAATCCGCTACTACGACTACAACAAGGCGTACCAGAGCCTGCTCGATGCGCGTGCCCTGCAACCGCTCTACGATGCATGCCGCGGCGACCTGATCACCGCGCAGGGTATGAGCGAGCTGTCGTGGAATAGCCGCAAGAGCAAGGGCGAGCTAGCGCGCATGGCGAAGACTCTCGCCGCGGTAGATTTGGCGATCCGTAACGACCGCGTGCTCAACCGCCGTATGGCGTCCACGATTCACCACGTGCAGCTGCGTACTGCTGCGCAGCTCTCGCTTAGTGACGCGCTGACCGAGCTGTCGCTGGCGGCGCAGAGTCTCGGCCTGGGCATGTCTGCACCGACCGAAGGCGAACGCGAGCACTACATGATGGAGGCACGCGAACGCATGATTAAGCTTGCCGGCACCCTCGAGCCGCGCACGATGGGTGTGGCGACCTTTGAGGGCGAGTCGCTCGTGCTGATGCTCCGCCTGATTGTAGTCGACTTTTTGGAGGCGACCGGCATGTCCCACAAGGACGCCGTGGCGGTTCTGGTGCCCCTGGGCGAGGCGGTCACGAAGCACGCACCGCGTACCTCGGCAATCCCGATTGTTGACGCTGACATGGATGACTCCATGGTGGTTGACGACGTGACCGATAGCGCAGTGAACACCCACCGCACGAACAAGCTCAACACCCGCTCGATCAACATCATGTTGCACGAGAACGAGGAGGAGAGCCGCTCCTCCTAGCGGGGTTCTAGCGGGGTCAGTGGCGACCGTCAAGACACAGCGGAGGGGGCTCCCGGTGACCTTCACGTCAGCCGGGAGCCCCCTCCTCGCTTTTGCTGTTTTACTTCTGCGGGAAGAGTAGTGCCAGCGCCTCGCCCAGGGTGGTCACCTCGCGCACGGTGACCCCCTCGGGCACGTCCCCCACGCCGGTCGGGGAGGCGGGCACCAGCACGTGCGTGAAGCCCAGGCGGCCCACCTCCGCAATGCGCTGGCGGATGCCCGGAACGGCGCGCACCTCACCCGCCAGGCCGACCTCGCCGAAGACCGCGAGTTTGCGCGGTAGCGGCTTATTTTGCGCCGCCGAGGCAAGGGCCATGACGCACGCCAGGTCGGCGGCGGGCTCGGCAATTTTTGCGCCGCCCACCGTGGAGACGTAGCAGTCGAGCTTGCCCACGTTCAGCCCGGCGCGGCGCTGCAGTACCGCCAGCAGCATCTGAATACGCGCCGAATCCAGGCCCGAGACGGTACGGCGAGGGGCGGGCGCCACCGCCTGATCCAGTAGCGCCTGTACCTCCGCGAGCAGGGGTCGGCGGCCCTCCATCGTGACGGTCACGCAGGTGCCCGCCACCGGGTGCGGGGTACTTGAAACGAACATGCCGGAGGGGTCCAGCACGGGCGCGATGCCGTCCTCGTGCATGTCAAAGCAGCCCACCTCGTCGGTGGGGCCGAAGCGGTTCTTAATCGCGCGCAGCATGCGGATATTCGAGTGCTTATCGCCCTCGAACTGGCAGACCACGTCCACCAGGTGCTCAAGCAGGCGCGGGCCCGCGATGGTGCCTTCCTTAGTCACGTGACCCACGAGCAGGGTGCACATGTTGCGTTCCTTAGCCGCGGCAATCACGGAGGCGGCAACCTCACGCACCTGGGTCACACCGCCGGCGCTACCCTCAACTTCCGCGGAGGCGAGGGTCTGCACGGAGTCAATGACCAGCAGGGAGGGGTTGATCTGCTCAATATGCGCCAGGGCGGTGCCGAGGTCGGTTTCGCTGGTCAGGTAGAGGGTGTCCGCGATGGCGCGGATGCGGTCGGCGCGGAGCTTGACCTGCGCGGCGGATTCCTCGCCGGTAATGTACAGCACCGGGCGCGGCGGCTGGACGTTCTGCACCGGGTTGTTCTGCCCACCCTTCTGCCCCGCAATCCCGGCGGTGCCGCGCGCGAAGGTGGCGGCAACATCCAGCAGCAGGGTGGACTTACCCACGCCGGGTTCGCCCGCCATGAGGATAACCGCGCCGGGCACGAGTCCGCCGCCGAGCACGCGGTCAAATTCGGGGTTTCCGGTGCTCATGTAGGCGGCTACGCGCGAGTCGACTTCTGCGATGGGCTGGGCGGGTTTCTGCACGCTGGATGCGGCGCGGGTGCGCGCACGGGTGGCCCCGGCAGCTTCTTCGACGGTGCCCCAGGTTTGGCATTCGCCGCAGCGGCCTACCCATTTGGCGGTGGTCCAGCCGCATTCGGTGCAGCGGTAGGCGGGTGCGGTTTTGGTGTTTTTTGTGCGCGCGGTCATGGGTCTATTTTAGGGTCTGGAGCGATATGGTGCGCGGTGTTTGGTCACGGCGAAATGGGGTACCGCAGAACGTATTTTTACCCTTATATGCAGATAATTTCACCTCGTGCACTCCTGTATAAATATCGAGAATACCCGTTCGCTTTTGAGGCACTTTAGCCCGCCGTTCCGCCCCTGACCTGGCTCAATAACCACCCTTATGGGTACAATGGTTTTCGTGCAGATGAATTATAGTGACCTCTTGCTGAAAACTATCGCCCGAATCGCCCCCGGCACCGAGCTCCGCGAGGGCCTGGAACGCATCATGCGTGGCCGTACGGGCGCGCTCATCGTACTCGGATCCGACCGCACCGTATCCTCCCTGTCTTCGGGCGGTTTCAACATCGACACCGAGTTCTCGGCAACCCGCCTGCGCGAGCTGGCGAAGATGGATGGCGCTATCATCTGCGACCGCGACGCCACCCGCCTGTTGCACGCCGGCGTGCAGCTCATGCCGGACGCCTCCATTGAGACGAACGAGTCCGGCACCCGCCACCGCACCGCCGAACGCACCGCGATTCAGACCGGTTTCCCGGTGATTTCGGTGAGCGCGTCGATGTCCGTGATTTCGGTGTACGTTGACGGCACCCGCTACATGGTTGAGGACAGCCAGTACCTGATGGCCCGCGCAAACCAGGCGATTCAGACCCTTGAAAGCTATAAGAAGCGTCTGCGTTCGGTGCTCTCCAACCTCTCATCTCAGGAGATTGAGTCGAACGTTTCCCTGGGCGACGTGGCGATGACCCTGCAGCGCATGGAGATGGTGAACCGCATTATCCGCGAGGTCAGCCACTACGTGCTGGAGCTCGGCGTGCACGGCCGCCTGATTGCCCTGCAGCTGGAGGAGCTGCGCGCCCCCGAGATGACCGCTAGCGACCTGATTCTGCGCGATTACCTGCCCGAGGTGAACGACGAGCTGATTACCGCCGGCGTTGAGGCGCTTCAGAACCTGGACGATATGGACATCGTGGATCTGCGCACGATTGCCCGCACTGTCGGCTTTGGTGAGAACCCCGACCTGGAGTTCCCCCTGCAGCCTCGCGGTTTCCGTCTGCTCGCCGGTATTCCGAGCATCCCGAACGCTATTTCTGAGCGTCTGGTGGAGCGCTTCGGCAGCCTGCAGGCTCTGATGGCGGCGTCCCTTGAGGATCTGCGCGCCGTGGACGGTGTGGGTGAGGCTCGTGCCCGCACGGTGCGTGAGCAGCTGTCCCGCATGGCGGAGAGCAGTTTGGAGAAGTACCTCTAACAAAAGCTCATACGAGAAGCCCCCGCACCGGAGACTATCTGGCACGGTGGCTTTTTCTGACCTCACGAGAACCTTTTGCATTATGATGTAGTAACAGCGGAGTTCCCCCCCCCCCCCCCCCCCCCCCCCCCCCCCCCC
>NZ_KV795073.1:430674-506039 GCF_001808945.1 Rothia sp. HMSC071B01
CCCCCCCCCCGCCGCACCCTGATGCCTCAAGCATCATGACACCCCTTGGAGGTCACAATGTCGTACTCACAAACCAAGTATCCGTCGACCAAACGCCCCGTCCCGTTCTTTGTGTGGGCGTCCCCCATTCTGTTCCTGATTTACCTGCCGCTACTGTGGTTCAAGGTCATCCCCAATTCTTTTGAGGTGACCGACCTGTCCACCCTGCTGCTGGCGGCACTGCAATGGACCGCATTCGGTAGCCTGCTCGGGTACCTGGGCGAGCGCCGCTTCGCCAAGCCCCGCGCCTCCAAGTAATAGCCAGACAAAAGCTCATACGAGAAGCCCCCGCGCCGGAAGAACATCCAGCACGGGGGCTTCTCACGCCCGCACGGGGGCGAAAACTATAGAAGTGAACTACTGAATCACGAAGTTCACCGGAGCCGAGCTCACACCATTGACGGTCACCGCAGCCCAGTAGGAACCCTTCTGAGCGGCCGAAGCGGAGGAGCAACCCAGCACGTTGATCTTACGGTCCCACGCCAGGTCGGTTGCGCCCTCGGCACCTGCGGCCACCTCAGACTTCTGAACGGCGGTCGCCGCGCACAGGCTGCGGGTGTACACCTGAGCCGCACCGGAGGTGATGTTCAGGTCCACGCCGGTGTTCGCGCCCTCGCCACCCACAGCGCAGGGGGTCTTCGAGGAGTTCGTGTAGGTCACGTGGAAGGACACCTGCTCACCGGCTGCGAAGGTACGCTTCGCGGGGGTGACGGTCACCTTCAGGTCGTTCGCGGTGCACGCCGCAACAACAGCCGCAGTGGTCACCGAGGGTGCGGGGGTAGTCGGGGTCGCCGCGGGGGTGGTTGCCGCAGGGGTTGCCGCGGCGGTGGTCACGCTTGCAGTGGGTGCCGCAGAAGCGGTCACCGAGGGGGTTGCCGAAGCAGTAGCCGACGCGGTTGCAGAGGCAGTCGCGCTAGCGGACGGGGTGGCCGAAGCAGTTTCGGAGGGGCGAGCGCTGAAGCTCTGGAAGGGCGCGCCGGAAGGCGTCGCGGTGGAGGCTACAGTGGCGTCCTTCTTGCCGTTAATCATGCCGACCATGGAGGTCACGCCAGCGACCAACAGCAGAATGACAGCGAGCAGAGCAATAACCGCCACGATGCGACGGCGGCGGTAGACTTCGGGAGGCAGAACGGGACCATTTTCAGACATACCCTTAAGGATACCGGGTTTAACCCTGAGATTCACAGTGAACTCTGTTCATGCAGTTTTGGGAATATATGCCCTGTGGCGTAGGCTTTTCGGATGACCTCAGAGCCCAACCGCACCGCACGCACACGCCCCGAACCGGCCCTGCCCGAAGGCACGAATACCGAGGCGCTCCACCGCCGAATCAACGGGTGGTTCCTCGACCAGGCACGCGATTTGCCGTGGCGTCGTGACGAGTGCACCCCCTGGGGCGTGATGGTCAGCGAGTTTATGCTGCAGCAGACCCCCGTCAAACGCGTTCTACCCGTGTGGGAGGAGTGGATGCGCCGCTGGCCCACCCCCGCCGACCTTGCCGCCGAGCCCGCCTCGGAGGCGGTGCGCGCCTGGGGCCGCCTGGGTTACCCGCGCCGCGCGCAGCGTCTGCACGGTGCCGCTGTGGCGATTGTGGAGCAGCACGGCGGTAAGGTTCCCGCCGACTACGAGGAGCTGCTGGCTCTGCCGGGCGTGGGTTCTTACACGGCGGCGGCGATTAGCGTGTTCGCGTTCGGTCTGCGCGCCACGGTCATTGATACGAATATCCGCCGCGTGCACGCCCGTGCGGTATCCGGTAAGGCGCTACCCTCGCGTTCGTTGACGGCGGCTGAGACTCGCCTGGCGGAGGCGCTCATGCCCGCCGATACCCCCACCTCCTGCCTGTGGAATGCGGCGACCATGGAGCTCGGTGCGCTGGTCTGCACGGCAAAGTCCCCGACCTGCGAACTGTGCCCGGTGGAGGATCTGTGCGCCTGGGTTGCGGCGGGCAAGCCGGAGGCGGACTACACCCCCAAGGGCCAGAGTTGGCACGGCACGGACCGCCAGGTGCGCGGTGCGGTCATGGCGGTGCTGCGTGCGGCACATGAGCCGGTGAATCGCGAGCTCATCCTGGGTGCGGGAGTAGGTGCGGGTGTAGCCTCGGCTGGCGATACGACCTCTTCACCCGTTGCAGCCTCTTCGCCAGACTTTACGTTCCCGGCTGATGCACCCGCCGCGGTGCATCGTCCACTGAAGGCGCTGTACGCCCTCTCCCCCGCCACCGAGCAGCTGCAGCGCTGCTACGCGGGGCTGCTGGCGGACTCTCTCGCCCGCGAAGTCACGCAGGGCGATAGTGTGCTCGTCTCGCTCTAGTACCCGCCGCAGAGGAGCTCCTGGAGCCTCCCAAAAGCATAGAAACGCCTGTGGGGCGGCACCGGATGATTCCGGTACCGCCCCACAGGCGTTTAGTGCGCTAAAGCCTAGCTACCTAGAGCTTATTCCAGAGCCTAGTCGTTGCCCTGACCCTCAGCGGCAGGTGCCTCAGCTGCGGGAGTCTCAGCGGGAGCCTCGGAAGACTCGCCCTCGTTCAGCTCCTGCACCGAATCCAGAGCCAGCTCCTTCATCGGCTGAGAAGAGAAGACGAACTTCGCGGAGTCGCCCTCACCCTCAACGTCCACGGTGATCTTCTCACCGGGCTTGATGTCGCCGAAGAGGATCTTCTCAGACAGGGCGTCCTCAATGTTGCGCTGCATCTCGCGGCGCAGCGGACGAGCACCCATGGACGGGTCGTAACCCTTAGCCGCCATGAGGACCTTCGCAGCGTTGGTCAGCTCAATGGACATATCCTGCTCCGCCAGGCGCTTAGCCAGGCGACCCACGAACAGGTCCACAATCTGCAGAATCTCAGACTCGGAGAGCTGCGGGAAGACGATAATGTCATCCACACGGTTGAGGAACTCGGGGCGGAAGTGCTCCTTGAGGTTCTCCATCACGCGTGCCTGCATGCGCTCGTAGTCGGCTGCGGTGTCATCCATCGCCTGGAAACCAACCGGGATGCGGCGGTTCACGTCACGCGAGCCCAGGTTGGTGGTCATGATGATGACGGTGTTCTTGAAGTCCACCACGCGACCCTGCGAGTCGGTCAGGCGACCGTCTTCCAGGATCTGCAGCAGCGAGTTGAACAGGTCGGCGTGAGCCTTCTCCACCTCGTCGAACAGGACCACGGAGAAGGGCTTGCGGCGGACCTTCTCGGTCAGCTGGCCGCCCTCATCGTAGCCAACGTAGCCGGGAGGCGCACCGAACAGACGGGAGACGGTGTGCTTCTCCTGGTACTCGGACATATCCAGGGTGATGAGCGAATCCTCATCGCCGAACAGGAACTCGGCAAGTGCCTTGGCAAGCTCGGTCTTACCCACACCGGTCGGGCCGGCGAAGATGAACGAACCACCGGGGCGGCGCGGGTCCTTCAGACCTGCGCGGGTACGGCGAATAGCGCGGGACAGCGCCGCAATAGCGTGATCCTGACCGATGACGCGCTTGTGGAGCTCCTGCTCCATGGTCAGCAGGCGGCTGGACTCTTCCTCGGTGATCTTGTAGACGGGAACACCGGTGGAAGCGGCCAGAACCTCAGAAATAACCTCGGGGGTCACGGTGCCGAATGCGTCGCCGCCTTCGCGCCATGCCTTCTCGGCTTCTTCCTTCTCAGCCAGGACCTTCTGCTCCTGATCACGCAGGCCTGCGGCCTTCTCGTAATCCTGGGAGTTGATGGCGTCTTCCTTCTGCTGGCGCAACTTGGCTGCCTTCTCGTCGAGCAGCTTGATTTCCGGGGGTGCGGTCATGCGCTTGATGCGCAGACGTGCGCCCGCCTCGTCAATCAGGTCGACAGCCTTATCCGGCAGGAAGCGGTCAGAGATGTAGCGTGCCGCAAGGTTCACGGCAGTCTCAATGGCCTCGTCGGTAATGGTGACGCGGTGGTGCGCCTCGTACTTATCGCGCACACCCTTGAGGATTTGCACGGCAAGCTCCTGAGAGGGCTCCTCAACCTGAATCGGCTGGAAGCGGCGCTCCAGAGCGGCGTCCTTCTCAATGTGCTTGCGGTACTCGTCCAGGGTGGTTGCACCGATGGTCTGCAGTTCGCCTCGAGCCAGCATGGGCTTGAGGATGGAGGCAGCGTCAATCGCGCCCTCTGCGGCACCTGCACCAACGAGGGTGTGAATCTCGTCAATGAACAGGATGATGTCGCCGCGGGAGCGGATTTCCTTCAGGACCTTCTTCAGGCGCTCTTCGAAGTCACCGCGGTAGCGCGAACCTGCGACCAGGGAGCCCAGGTCCAGGGTGTACAGGTGCTTGTCCTTGAGGGTTTCGGGAACGTCACCGTGCACGATAGCCTGTGCCAGGCCCTCCACGACGGCGGTCTTACCGACGCCGGGCTCACCAATCAGCACGGGGTTGTTCTTAGTACGGCGGGAGAGGACCTGCATGACGCGTTCCATCTCCTTGTGGCGGCCGATGACCGGGTCCAGCTCGCCCTCACGCGCTGCTGCGGTGAGGTTGCGGCCGAACTGATCCAGGATGGTCGAACCCGCGGGAGTGCCTTCGCGAGAGTTACCTGCACCCACGCCGGCGGTTTCCTTATCGCCAGAGTTGTTACCGGGGTAGCCGGAAATCAGGTCCATAACAGCCTGGCGCACGGCAGCGGGCTCAGCGCCCAGCTTGACCAGCACCTGGTTTGCCACGCCCTCGTTTGCACGAACCATGCCCAGCAGGATGTGTTCGGTGCCGATGTAGCCGTGGTTCAGCTGAATAGCCTCGCGCATGGACAGTTCGAGAACCTTCTTCGCACGCGGGGTGAAGGGGATATGGCCGTTAGGCGCCTGGGGGCCGGGGCCGACGATGTCCTGAACCTGCTCACGTACTGCGTTCAGGGTAACGCCCAATGATTCCAGGGCGCGGGCACCGATGCCTTCGCCCTCGTGAATCAGACCGAGCAGAAGGTGTTCGGTACCGATATAGTTGTGGTTGAGCATGCGTGCCTCTTCCTGGGCAAGCACCACAACACGCCGAGCTCGATCGGTAAAGCGTTCAAACATTTACGCACTCCTTGCATTTTCCTATTGATACAAGAGTACGTTGAGCGCGGCTGAAAGGGCGGGCTGATGGGCGTCTGTTCGCCATCAAGAGAACAGATGAGCTGTTCGGGGCGTTTTAGGCGCGGTTTCGGGGCTTCTGGCGGGGTGCAGGGGTAGTTTTGAGGGGTCTAGCTCACGCAGGTGGGCCTACCCTACAGTCGGATGGGCGCTGCCGGTCGGTGCTGACTGCTTTTGCCGGGGCTGGCTGCTTTTGTCGGGGTTACCTGTGCAGAGTGTGCGCATATTGCCGTCGGATGCACCGCCGACAGGTGCTACGGGTGGGTTCTGAGGGACCGTGGTGCCGATACGAGGGTTTGCAGAAAAGGTGAACGCACAAGAATCCACATATACCAACACTCAAACCGCCTGTTTCCTGCACATGCATGAATATATTGCAGAAATTTTTAAAAATTTATATGTTTAAGTGAGAAATTTCAATAATTCGCAAAAAATATTTGCCGGACAACACGGTACTTATTTCCCGGATAATTCCCGCCTCATTTCGGTGCCCCATCAAGAGATAATCGTAAGTTCCGATAGCGCCACCGAAGATGCAGGGTCCCTAATTATTCGAAAATTTCAGTCAGTACATTCCAACCTCTTCAATAGAATACTCGACTCAACGACCGCGTGAATATCACAGCGCATATCCCCCGCTTTGAAGAGATTAATGCACCATTACCTTTAGTGTTCCTGCCGATGCATGAAATCTAAATGGGGAGCCTGAACTCGACACCATATTGCGCATCCGATTCTCGGATCTTCCTCCTAATAATTCAGAAGTGGGCATTGGCAAAGGATCAATATGTTTTACATGTAAATAGTTAATTGGGGTAGGTGATATAAAAACACTCCACCCTCCGCAGATATGCAGCGCATATCAAGAAATACCGGAGCACAACTAAAGGCGGATGGTGAGAACACCATCCGCCTTTAGCGTCCGAAGAATTAGAGCCCTAAAGCACCAAACCCTCCGACAGCATGAATACTAAGAGCCTTTAACCCTGAGCCTTCATTGCTTCGTAGTATGCGTCCTGAACATCCTGGTGGATGCGGCCACGGTCAGAAACCTTGTGACCGTTAGCCTTAGCCCATTCGCGGATTGCTGCGGTCTCGGGGTTGCGCTTAACCGGAGCAGCGGTGCCACGGGGAGCACGGGTGCGCTGGGTAGCGGTGCCCTGCACGCGGCGGGACTTCGCTACGAAGGGGCGGATAGCGTCACGCAGGCGAGCTGCGTTTGCGGAGGACAGATCGATTTCGTAGTGAGCGCCGTCCAGGCCAAAACGGATAGTTTCGTCTGCGGGGCCGCCGTCGAGATCGTCTTCAAGGATGATGCGAACCTTCTGTGCCATTGAGGCACCTCCTCATCTGTTGCATATATCCTGTGGAGTAAACTCAAAAGCCTCTATCGGGATTGAGAAAATAATGTGCCGGATATATTTATGTACTAATTTTCTTTCATATAGTAACAGAACTGTATTAAAAATTCCGAAAATATTCTGAGCATTGAAACAATGCACCAATCACCCGCAGCGATATATCGCTTCTGTGCATCCCCGCTAAATCTGCACTCGCTACAAGAACATTAAAGTGAAGTTTAGAGTGCAAATACTTTGGATTCTTCCAGACAGCAGACACAGCCCCCAGAGACAAAGACACCTAATAATGCGCCCCGGCGTCCCCGACAATCTGAGCGCAATATAGCGCCCGCACGAGCCTGCACATTAGACCATTCACACCATACATTTCAGCCCTATTCAAAAGCGAAATTCTGCCACCTCTCAACCCCTCATGATTTTCTATGTAACGCGTTCATGCATAAGAGCAGAAACCCCCGCCAGAGTGAATAGAGCAGCATAAATCAGCACCAGAATAGAGTAAAAACGCCCCTGACCTGTGTAAATAAACAGAAACCCCACCCCAGAAGCTATACACCGTGCAAAAGAGTACACAGAAAACGGCGGGTACCGCAGATACAACCGTATCCGCGGCACCCGCCGCATTAACACCCTCACAGGTGAAGGGGAAGCTTAGGCCTCCGGCTTCATCAGGGGGAAGAGAATAGTCTCACGAATACCGGGCTGACGCACCACAGTACCCGGACGCTCCGGATCCTGATCGCCCGCCAGCAACATAATCAGACGGTCAATGCCCAGACCCAGGCCACCCATCGGGGGTGCACCGTGCTCCAGGGCGCGCAGGAAGTCCTCATCCAGCTCCATCGCCTCATCGTCACCGGCAGCAGCCAGCAGCGACTGAGCGGTCAGGCGCTCACGCTGAATGACCGGGTCAATCAGCTCGGAGAACGCGGTACCGCGCTCCATACCGCCAATAATCAGGTCCCACGCCTCAATCAGGGGCTCACCGGAACGGTGCGGGCGAGCCAGCGGCTGAGCGCTCGGCGGGTAATCGTACACGAAGGTCGGGTTCACCAGGGTCGGCTCAACGATCTCTCCGAAGAGCTCGGTCACCAGCTTCTCAGCGTCCCACTTCGGGTCGATGTCCACCTCGTGCTTCTCAGCAATTTCGCGCAGAACGGAAGCGTCAGTCTCGGGGGTGATCTCAACGCCCACAGCCTCGGACAGGCCCGGGTACACGCCAACCCACTTCCACTCACCAAACAGGTCAATGGTGCCGTTCTCAGTCTCAATACGCTCAGTGCCGACAGCCTTCGCGCAGCTCTGGATAATCTCCTTCATGCGCTCAGCCATCACGAACTGATCAGCATAGGTCTCGTAGCACTCCAGGGTGGTGAACTCGGGGCTGTGGGTCGAGTCCACGCCCTCGTTACGGAACACGCGACCAATCTCGTACACGCGGTCAATGCCACCAACCACTGCACGCTTGAGCGGCAGCTCAGTCGCAATACGCATGGTCATCGGCTGGTCAAAAGCGTTCAGGTGAGTACGGAACGGGCGAGCCGTCGCGCCACCGTGCACCAGCTGCAGAACGGGGGTCTCAACCTCAATGTAGCCGTGATCTTCCAGCACGCGGCGGACGGTGCGGGTAATCAGGGCTCGCTTCTTCACCAGCTCGCGAGCCTCATCGCGAACCATCAGGTCCAGGTAACGCTGGCGAACGCGGGTTTCCTCGTTCAGGTCCTTGTGCAGAACCGGCATGGGGCGCAGCGCCTTCGACGCCATCTTCCAGTCAGTCACCATAATGGACAGCTCACCGCGGCGAGAAACAATCACGCGGCCGGTCACGAACACGTGGTCACCCAGGTCAACCAGGGACTTCCACTCAGCCAGGGACTCCTCGCCAACCTCAGCCAGCGACAGCATCGCCTGGATGCGCTTACCCTCGGTACCACCCTGCAGGGTCGCAAAGCACAGCTTACCGGTGTTACGAACGAACACCACGCGGCCACCAACATGCACCACACGGTCAGTCTCGTCGCCAGCCTTCAGCTCCTCAGCAGCCAGCTTCGGATCGTACTCGGCGCGCAGATCCTCAATGTGGTTGGGCTCCACGCGGTTACCCTCAGAATCCAGTAGACCCACCGGGTATGCCTCGCGACCCGACTCGATCAGCTTCGCACGCTTCTCCAGGCGAATCTGCATCTGCTCGGACATATCAGCAATCGCCGGTGCGGCAGTGTGCTCAGTGCTCACAGTGATACCTATCTGTGTAGTGTGTTGGGGACTCTTCTAAACGAACGAACGCTTAGCGCAGGTCCATGTTGTCAATCAGGCGGGTCGGGCCAACGAACGCGGCAACCAGTGCCAGCACTCGCTCCGACTCCTCAGTCGGCTCACCGAAAGTCATCGGGTCGACCAGTTCCAGGTAGTCAAGGCGCACGCCCGGAGTGGAGTTGATACGCTCACGCGCACCGTCCAAATCAATCTCGTGGAAGCCACGGTTCAGCGAATTCTCACGCAGCATCGCCAGGGTGCGGGACAGCACCAGGGCAGACTCGCGCTCCTCATCCGACAGGTAGCTATTACGCGAAGACAGCGCCAGGCCGTTATCTTCGCGAACAATCGCCACCGGACGCATGGTCACGTCGTGGTTGAAATCGCGCACCATACGCTGGATCAGGATGTACTGCTGAGCGTCCTTCTGACCGAAGTACGCGTTCACCGGGTGGTTACCGGCTGCGGGGCGAATAATGTTGAAGAACTTATTGACCACAGCCAGCACGCCATCAAAGTGGCCGGGGCGGGTTGCGCCCTCAAACTTGGTGCCCAGCTCGCCGCTCGAAATGCGGATGAGCGGGTCACCGTCGGGGTACATTTCCTCCACCGAGGGGGCGAAAATGATGCTCACGCCGGCGGCACCAGCCAGGGCAGCGTCAGCCTCGAGGGTGCGGGGGTACGCCTCGTAATCCTCGCCGGGGCCAAACTGCAGCGGGTTCACGAAAATGGAGGCGACCACTACATCATTCTGTTCAGCGGCGCGACGCAACAGGGTTGCGTGGCCGTCGTGCAGGGCGCCCATGGTGGGCACATAGCCCAGGGATGCGTTCGTGTACTGAACTGCGGTGCCGTTCTGCTCCGCCTCCTGGCGAGCTGCTCGGTCCAGTTCCTCCTGCGCTGCGGCAAGGGATTCGGTGATTGCCGTGCGGAAATCCGCAATGGTGGTCACGACTCGGGGCATCGAAGTCTCAGTCATGACGAGAACTCCTTGTTTTCGGGGGCTGAATCATCAATATCGCCGGGGTGGTTGCGGTCCGAAGACTCACCCAGCAGATTCTCAATTCGTCCCAGTTGTTCATCGTTTAACAAACCTCTATTATGCGCTCTTTTTGCGGTTGCGTGTGCCAGAGCGGCATAAGAGTCTGTAATATCACCTGTTTTCTCATGCTCTGAGTACTCATTCAGAGCCTGAAGGTGAGCCTTCACGGTACCGGAGTCTCCACGTGCCACGGGCCCGGTGAGAGCACCTTCACCGCTGGCGAGCGCATTGTCCACGGCGGCTCGAACGAGCGGCCCCATATAGCGTGCCGGGTCCTCGATACCGATGGAGGCGAGCATCTGCTGGGACTGACCCAGGATAGTCACGAGGTGGTTCGCGGCGTGCGCTAAGGCTGCGTGGTAGAGCGCTCGGTCAGCCTCGGCAACGTGCACGGGTTCGCCGCCCATTTCCACCACGAGTGCCTGAGCAATCGGGATGAACGGCGCGGGTCCGGTCACGGCGAAGCAGGTGCCGTTCAGACGCTGTAGGTCCACGGACATGCCGGTAAACGTCATGGCGGGGTGAATCGCCAAACCGATAGCGCCCAGCGCAGTCGCCGGTGCGAGAACCTCAGTACCGTGACGACCGGAGGTGTGCACCAGAATCTGACCGGCGGTGATGCTTCCCGAGGACGCCAGGTAGGTGACAAGGCCCGGCAGCTCATCATCGGGAACCGCAAGAATCAGCAATTCACTACGTTCGGCAATCTGTTCCACAGGCAGCAGCGGCACATCGGGAAGCAGCATCGCGGCGCGCTCCTGAGAAGCCTCAGATACCGCGTGAACACCCACAATAGTGTGCTCGCAGGCGCGCAAAGCCGCGCCGAGGACGGATCCGACCCTCCCGGCGGAAATAATTCCAATGCCCAAACGCGCAGGTTTTGAATGCTGTATCACGGCTTTAAGTATATTCTCCCTTTCACGCAGGCCCTGCCGCCGGTGTCACGAAGAGCACCGACGGCAGGATGCGCTCTGCAGTTTTGCTAGTTGTCTGGCTGAGCTAGCGGGTTAGCTTAGCTGGCGGGCTGGCTTAGGGACGCCCGCTCAGTACCGGCTCAGGTACGCGGTAGTAGGGCTCAATACCCTCCAGGCGAACCGTCATCAGCCACACCAGGTCCTCACAGACGCGCGGCGGCAGGTGCATCATGAGCGTGCGCACCGGGCCGGGCACCGTACCGAAATGCACGCTCGCGCATCCGAAGGCACGCTGCAGCGGGCCCTGACCTCGGCTCACGCTCAGCACACGGCTGACCGGAACAATCGCCAGCGTGCGGTTGAAACAGCCGCCACGAATCAGCAGCAGGTCGCCTCGCGTATGCTCACCAACGATCGCCCGCGCGGCATCAGAATCAATGCGGGTGGTCGCCCGCGCCGAACCGGCAGTGTAACCGACCGTGGTCACGCCGTTACGCTTCCAGGTGAGCGGGTCCATCCAACGCGCCGAAGAGGGCGTCACAATCATTGCCGGAACCTGCGGCTGCTGACGCTTCAGCGAACCGTCGGCGGTATCCAGCAGCACCTGCGCCTGCGCCTCATCCAGGGCGGGCAGAAGCAGACGCAACACCATCAGTGCCTCCTGCCTATTACCAACCGGCAGGGCAATATTGCGGGTCACCAGCTTCTGGTTATCGTTCTGCTCAACACCAATACCGGCAATGGTCATCTTGATGCGGTACCAGCCGAACGCACGCCACAGAATGGACTGCTCCACGGCGAGCGCCTGAATACGCTCAACCATCACGTTCTGGGTGTGCGTGCCGGTGAAACCGTAGCGCAGGGTCACGCCGCCCTGACCGCTGGGGGTGATTTTGAAGTTCGCGGCACCATCAAAACGTGCCCACAACGTACCCAAGTAACCGAGCAGCGGTACAAAGGTGCCGGGTAGCAACGCCATGAAAATCAGGAACGGGCTCTCGCCGTCCAGGATCGCGGCAATGACCGCGGCACCAACCATGAGAGCCACGGCGGGCACCAGCCACACCAGATGCTCCAGCATGATGGAGGCAATCAGACGCATATTCGAGATGCGGAAAATCGGCGGCTGCGAGGGGTCAGCCGCGACCGGCATCGGCATGCGAGCGCCGCGGCGGGATGCGCCGGGCTGCTGAGTACCGGGGCGCTGGGGTGCAGACTGCTCGGGTGCGAGCTGCTGGGCGCCCTGCTGAGGCGCCACCTGCTGAGTGCCGTCCTGTACGGTACCGTCCTGCCGAGGCGCACCATAGGACGCCTCGAACGGCTGATGCAGCTGATCCGCATCCGGCATGCGCTCCGCCGAAATCTGCATGCTCTCGGGCAGCACGTCGACCGGGCGGCCCGCCGCCTCCGAACGCAACAGGTTGATGCTCGCCATCGCGGTACGGCGCAGAACCTCCGCCTTGCGGGCGGAAACGTACTTGATGTGCAGCGCCTCCGAAGAGCCGTCAGCCACCTCAAAACGAAGCTCCGACACACCCAGCAGGCGCGCCACCAGAGGACGCGAAATGTCCACGCTCTGCACGCTCTCCAGGCGAATCGTGCGGTTCTTCTTGAACAGAAAACCGCTACGGCGGTGAATCGCCAAATCGTCCAGGCTGTAGCGGGTAAACCACCAATCAATCGAGCCGCCAACCAGAATCAGCATGAGCACACCGAAGCCGATGAGCTGCGAGTACGTCGCACTGAAATAGCTGCTGTTCTCGTCGAATGCCTGCGTCAGGCGCGCGCCCCACTCGTTCGGCGGGGTGGTCAGAATATTCAGGATGATGCTCTGGAAGAAGCCAAACGCCAGCAGAATAACGAACCAGAGGTTCATGATGAACGTGCGAATATCGGCACGCCACCACTTCTGCTCCTGCGGCACCTGAGACGCAGGAGGCTGCGGCGCGGGATTAACCGGAACCGGGATACTCATTAGAGTGCCGCCATTCGCTCATCGGCGCGGCGCACCAGATCCGCGCGCAGCTCCTCCGCCACGTTCAGCGGAATACCGAACAGCACCATCGTGCCGGTGGTCGTACCCGCGGTGCGCACCGTCAGGCGGGCAACACCGCACATGCGCTCCAGCGGACCAGAATCCACATCAACATACTGGATGCGCCCGTACGGCATAGAGCTCATCGAACGGAACACGATACCGCGGCGAGCCATCAGGTGATTCGACTCCAGGGCGTAACCAAGCGCGCGAGTACGGCGCGGAGTGGTCAGAATCCACCACAGACCCCACAGACCAAACACCGCAATCACAGCCAGGCCGACGATGCGTAGCGCCTCCGGACCGCCGAAGAACGCACCCGCACAATACAAGGCAACGCCGGCAAGAATCGGGAGCGCCAGGGCGGAAAGAGTGTGAACAAAACGAACCGTCAGGTAGCGGGAGGCGGCGGGCACCCACTGCGGCTCCGGCACAGATTGCGCAGGAACCGGCTGGGAGCTTACCGGCTGCGCGGGCTGAGCGGGCACCTGCTGAGAAGGCACCTGCTGAGGCGCGTTCGGGTACGCGGCAGCCGGCGGAACCTGCTGACCGTACTGTGCTTGCTGTCCATACTGCGCCTGCTGGTCATGCTGGGTTTGCTGTCCATGCTGGGCACCAGGCTGACCGTAAGCCGCCTGCTGGTACTGCCCATACTGGTTCTGCCCGTACTGACCCTGCTGACCGGGCTGACCGGGCTGACTCTGCCCATACTGACCGTATTGGCCGTTCTGAGCGTCCTGCCCGTACCGACCATTTGGCGAATAACTATTCTGGTTAGGAGCCGACATAGGTTCCTCCCTCTCGCGGCTTTACAGCACCGGAAGAGGAGGCCGCATCCTCATCATCCTCCGGCGGAATACGACAACAATGCTGAGCCCATAGCCCAGCAATCAGCAGGGCAACACTGCCCACACAATTAACAAGGACCTCCCAAAAGACCACCGAAAAACCGCGCACAGACACCATCGCCACATGGTAACCAAGAATCGCAGCGCACCAGCCCGTCAAGAGGGCACCGGTCATGATGGAACCCTGCGCATACGCCACCGCACGCGCCGCAAGAATCGGGCCCATATGCGGCACCTTCTCACGCGTCTGAATACGACGATAACGAGCCACCTGCACACCCAGCCACACGGCACCCGCCGCAACCAGCAGGCACACCGCGCCGAGCATCCACGAAAAATTCATCTCACCAAAACCGGCGCCAATCATCACGGAATTCACCATAAGAGCGGCAGCGGCACCGCACACAGCCGCCACAATAATCGCCCGATAACTCAGGGGCTTCATGGTGTTTCCTTTCGGTAGGTTCCTCTACCTTCCAGAGTGCCACATTTAAGGCTGATCAGGTACCTGCATCTCACGCATATAGCTAATAGCGTCTTCATCCGCACCAAGCAGCGTGCGGGACAGCTCCGCAACATTCACGACCTCGCGGCTCAGCGGCGCAGGAACCTCATCCGGCCGCTCCCCCGAAGGCTCCGCACGCCGGGTCACCGTCAAGTGTGCCTGCGGGTCCATCTGCGCCCACGGCACCAGCACGAAAGCACGCTCCTGCGCCCGCGGATGCGGCAAAGTCAGCACCGGATCCTCAGAGATCACGCCGTCATAGTCAATCACGTCAATATCGAGGGTGCGCGGGCCCCAACGCACCAGGCGCTCACGGTGATGCGCCGCCTCCACCGCATTACACAGCTTCAGCAGCTCGTAGGCGCCCAGGTCAGTGGCCACCTCAATGACCGCGTTCACGAAATCCGGCTGACCCACCGGCCCACCCACCGGGGCGGTACGGTACAGCCCGGAGGCGCGCACCAGCTGCACGCCGCCCGCCACCAGGTCGGCGACGGCACGCTCCAGGGTGTCTTCGCTTTCGCCCAGATTCGAGCCCAACGCCAGCACCGCGCGGTGTTTCAGGGTGTTGGGCTTCTGCGTATCGGTTATCTGGGTGCCAGCCACTAGCGGCCGCCCTCCACGACACGCTCCGCGGCACGCTCACGGAACACGCTCACCGCAACGTTACCGAACGGCAGCTCAATCGGCGCCTGCGGCTTCGATACGGTAATCTCCACCGCCTCCACAAGCTCAAACATCGCAAGGATACCCTCGGCAATGTTCACCGCGAGGGTCTCAATCAGGTCCAGCGAACCGTTCGTCACGTGGCGGTGAATCAGGTCAACCACGAGCGCGTAGTTCGTGGTCTTCGTCAGGTCATCCGTGGCGGCTGCGGCGGAAAAATCGCTGTACAGGGTCGCGTCCACGACGAAGGGCTGACCGTCGCGCTTCTCAAAGTCGAGCACGCCGTGGTAGCCCTTGGCGGTAATGCCGGTGAGGGTGATGCGGTCGTGGCGGGCGTAATCTGCCTGGGTCATTGGGGGGTCTCCTAGATGGTATTCGGGTAGTCGGCGGTCGCGGGGTGGTGGTTCTAGCTGGCAGAGCCTTAGCTTACGGAGCGCAACGCGGAGGCGACCGTCACCGCATCCACGCTGGCGGGCACGTCGTGCACGCGCACCGCCCACACGCCGCGCGCCGCCACCAGGGCGGTCACCGCCGCAGAGGCTGCCGCACGATGCTGAGCCGGGCGCGGCTCCGACAGCGACTGCCACAGTTCGCGTTCAGCCTCACCCGCATCGGTTGCGGTGAAACCGCTCGCGTTCAGGCGCTCGGCCAGCGCCATATCCGCCGCAGTCAGGGCGTTGGCGATAAAACGCTTGCGGGAACCGGCAATGAGCAGGCGGTGCCCCAGACCCTGTAGCTCGTCAATGGCGGCGAGCAGCTCCCAATCCTGCATGCCGCCCTTCGCGAAGCCCAGACCCGGGTCAAGAATCAGGTTCTGCGGCAGCACACCGGCGGCGAGGAAACGCTCGCGCAGGCCGGTCAGCTCCTCCACAACCTCGGTGACCACGCCGCGCGGGTACTCCGCCAGGCTGTCCATGGTCTGGGAGGTGCCGCGGGCGTGCATGAGGATGTACGGCACCTGCAGTTCAGCGGCGGTTTCGATCATTTCATCGCTCACGTTCAGACCGGACACATCGTTGATGATGTGCGCACCGGCGGCGATGGCGGCGCGGGCGGTCTGCGGGTTCATGGTGTCAACGCTGATGGTGGTGCCCATCTGCGCGACTGCCTCGATGACGGGCAGGATGCGGCGCTGCTCCTCCTCCACGCTGATGCGCACGGCACCGGCGGGGCGGGTGGACTCACCGCCAATGTCGATAATGGAGGCGCCCTCGGCAATCATGCGGGCGGCGCGGGCGATGGCGTCGGTGGCGGCGTAGTGCTGGCCGCCATCGCTGAAGGAGTCGGGGGTGACGTTGAGGATACCCATCACGAGGGTGCGTTCGGCGGCGAGCACGTCGCAGGGCAGGGGGGCTACACGGGTGGTGTGTGTGGATTCAGTCATAAATTTATCGTACCGAATCTGTGGTGCTCCCATGTTTGCCGCTGTGATTGGAAGGGGGATTGAGGCGGGGGTTGGGACAGCGACGGGACGATTTTGGGGACACAACATGCAATATTTGCATTACAGATACTTATTTAAGGGTATGCTGGGAGGGCACGCATACCGTGCCGGGCGCATTCCCGGTCGGCGGCGCGCACCCACACATACATACTCTAGGAAGTGACTCATTGTGAATATGAAGACTGGAGCTTGGATCCTCTCCCTGGTAGCTCTTGCCGCGCTGGTGACTATTGTGCTCGCTGAAGGTGTTCCTGCCGTGCGCTGGATTGCTTTCGGCACCGCGACCGGTTGCGGTTTCATTGCCGTGGGCTTGATCGTGACTCTTGCCCTGGGTTGGGATAATCCGAGCGAGGCGAAGGGTAGCTTGAAGCGTTAGCGGCGGGGCTCTTCTAGCTTCTGCGGTGCGGCATGATCGGCGCCGCCACGGCCGCGGAAGGTACCGGCTCAGAACACATTCTCAGAGCACTTTGGCGATGCGAAAAGGGGCGGAGGCTTTCACCTCCGCCCCTTTCAGCGTGTCCATAAGCTGTGAAGATTTTAGCTCCACAAACGGGTTTCTTCCCAACCTTGCGGTATGCCCATAGCCCGCGATACATCAACCCCAGGAACGGAAATATTAGGCCGTTCCTTCAGGATCTGAGTCAGAGATTCCGTATCCCCGATTCCGCCCTGGTCCATCAGATATTTGAGGAGGGTGAGCATGCCGAAGGTCTTACACATCTTATGGTTCTCTTCAGCCTGCGGCACACCAAATAGGTCAACAACCTCACGGATTTCAGGGCTCTCAACTCTTCCACCTCTCAACACACGCGGCAGGCGAGGCTCTGGGTGCAGCTTATTGTAGAACCTACTTTGATGCGCACAAATATTGCGCATTACCCGCAGCGAGTTAATCCAAGTTTCCAACTGAGGGTCAGTACACCCTAAGGCTTTCGCGATATCTCGTCGAATATTTGGCGGAGAGACCAAATACAGATTCTGTAGAGCCCCCAAATCTAGAACTTCCACCACAACCCACACGGGCAACTTCCCGCCGTATTGTTCACGGTGATGCTTCACGAATTCTTCTTCAGAAGTACGAATAAGCTGTTCGCTTTTTCTCGTAAATCTGCTCCACGCAGTGCGCCTTTTACTGCCTTGAAGGTCGCACCGGGTTTCATCCTCGTATATGAGTGGATCCACTTCCCCCAGTAAATTCCCTAGGCGGGACCGCAAATACACCTCAAACTGCGAGAAGTACGAAAACGCAATAGACCGAAGATTACGGTCATATTCATACAGGGCCACAATATCTTCAAAGACCGTTCCGGGCACGAAAGTATCCAAGCGCTGCCCGCTTCCCGACGACCGCCGAAACGAATAATAGTAACCACTCAGACGGTAGTAACTAACACGCTCGAGGACATAAACAGCACGTTCTTGCGAACCTACGAGCATCCCCCGCTCTTGCAAGATACCAACCTGCTGTTCATATGATTTAAATGGTTTTACGCTTGAAAACATGTATTATCCATCGCTTGATATCGTTTCATCATTGTAACTCTTTAATAATATCAACATAAGGATATTAAGGGTATAACTACATGCCCTGTAAGCCATCTGCTTTGCTAAGGCAATCATTTAAAAACGATGACCGGTTCTGGACCCATGAGGGGAGGAACCGGTCGCGGTTATTTTCGTTTCAGATGAGACGAGGAACAGCCATGCTTGCACTAACAACGGTACGTAAAGAACGCGATACGTAGCGTTGTTAAAAAAGAAGACCGGTCCTGTACTCCCGAAGGAGTGGTGCCGGTACTAGTGGTACTACTCTACAGCTGATGATGCTCTTCACGCAAGGGCTCTCGTCATACAGCCCAACACATGCGACCACACAACGCAGGGGCAGGATTCCTTAGAATCCTGCCCCTGTCGTATAGCTATGAGATCATCCCGAACGCTTAGCGCTGCGAGAAGATCAGGCTCATCGCCTCCGCACGGGTTGCGCCGTTCATCAGCGCACCGCGCACCGCGCTAGTCACGGTCTTCGCGCCCGGCTTACGCACACCGCGCATCGACATGCACATGTGCTCAGCCTCAATCACCACAATCGCGCCGCGCGGGTTCAAGTGCTCCTCCAGAGCCTCCACCACCTGCGTGGTCAGACGCTCCTGCACCTGCGGGCGGCGAGCGTACAGATCCACCACGCGGGCGAGCTTGCTCAGACCGGTCACCTTACCGTCCGGGCCCGGAATGTAACCCACATGCGCCACACCGTGGAACGGCACCAGGTGGTGCTCACAGGTCGAGTAGAACGGAATGTCCTTCACCAGCACCATCTCAGAGTGGGCGATGTCGAAGGTCGTACCCAGAATCTCGCCAGCGTCCTGGTGCAGGCCCGAGAAGAACTCCGCGTAGGCGCGCGCCACACGTGCAGGGGTCTGCTGCAGACCGTCACGGTCCGGGTCCTCACCAATCGCGAGCAGAATCTCGCGGACGGCAGCCTCAATACGCGGCTGGTCAACGGCGTTCTTAACCTCGCTCATTCTCTGCTCCATTCTGGTTCGGGGTGCCGTTCTCCGGGCGCTGCGCCGGAGGGGCGGGGTAGTTCGGGTACTGCTGGGTGGGCATTGCGACGGTCGGGTCGGCGTCCGGGTCGCTGAGGGGCACCTGAGGCGGCAACGGCTGCGTAGGTGCTACCGGGGCCTGCTGCGCGGGTGCAGCCGGTGCTACCGGAACAGTCGGCGCCTCGGCAGGTGCTTCCTCAGACTTTTCGGCTTCCTTCGCCAGCTCGCTCGGTGCCTTCACCGGCGGGATGTCGGTACGCTCGCGGGTCGGCTTGGAGTACCAGTGCTCACGCTCGGGGCGCTTGCGAACATCCTTGAAGATTTCGGCAATCTCGTTCTCGAGCAGGGTTTCCTTCTCGAGCAGGGCGAACGCCAGGCGGTCCAGAATATCGCGGTTTTCCAGCAGAATCTGGAATGCCTCATCGTGTGCCTGCTCCAGCAGGGCTCGGATCTCAGCGTCGACCTTCGCCGCGGTTGCGTCGGAGTAGTTGCGTGCCGAAGCGCCGCCACCACCGAGGAACGGTTCGGTGTCTTCGCCGCCGAGCTTCACGGAACCGATCACGGCGCTCATGCCGTAGTCGGTGACCATCTTGCGGGCGGTGTCGGTTGCCTTCTGAATATCGTTAGAGGCACCGGTCGAGGGATCGTGGAAGACGATTTCCTCAGCCGCACGGCCACCCATCGCGTACGCCATCTGGTCGAGCAGTTCGTGGCGGGTCGTGGAGTACTTGTCGTCCTGCGGCATGACCATGGTGTAACCCAGGGCGCGACCGCGCGGAAGAATCGTAATCTTGGTGACCGGCGCGGAGTTACGCAGTGCCGCCGCGACCAGGGCGTGACCGCCCTCGTGGTATGCGGTGACCTTACGCTCGTGCTCGTTCATGATGCGCGAGGAACGCTGCGGACCAGCCATGACGCGGTCAATCGCCTCGTCGATAGCGCGGTCGTCAATCACGTTGCCGTTATCGCGGGCGGTCAGCAGAGCCGCCTCATTCATGACGTTCGCCAGGTCAGCACCGGTGAAGCCGGGGGTGCGCTTAGCCACCTGTGCCAGGTCCACGGTGTTAGCAATCGGCTTGCCTGCGGCGTGCACGCGCAGGATGTGTTCGCGGCCCTGCATGTCGGGGGCGTCCACACCAATCTGACGGTCAAAACGGCCGGGACGCAGCAGTGCCGGGTCCAGAACGTCGGGTCGGTTCGTTGCCGCAATGACGATGACGTTCGAGTTGCCGTCGAAGCCGTCCATCTCAACCAGCAACTGGTTCAGGGTCTGCTCACGCTCATCATTACCGCCGCCCATGCCGACGCCGCGGCGGCGGCCAACAGCGTCAATCTCGTCGACGAAGACGATGGCGGCGGGGTCGCTCTTCGCTTCCTTGAACAGGTCGCGCACGCGGGAGGCGCCCACACCCACGAACATTTCAACGAAGTCAGAGCCAGAAATCGAGTAGAACGGCACGCCAGCCTCGCCCGCCACAGCCTTGGCGAGCAGGGTCTTACCGGTGCCGGGAGGGCCGTACAGCAGAACACCCTTGGGGATCTTTGCACCCAGGCGGGTGAACTTTTCGGGTTCAGCCAGGAACTCGCGGACTTCTTCCAGTTCGGCGAGCGCCTCGTCCACGCCGGCGACGTCGCTGAAGCGAACCTCCGGCTTGTCCTTGGTGAACTTCTTCGCGCGGGACTTGGAGAAGCTCATGACGGAGGAGCCGCCTCCGACTCGTCCCATCAGGAACCAGAAGAGCACACCAAAGAGCAGAATCGGCAGCAGCAGGGACACCAGGGAGCCCAGGAAGCTGTGCTCAACCGGCTGGTCCGTGTAGCTTTCCAGCTCGGCGGATTCCATTGCCTTAGCAACTTCGTCGCCGCGGGGCTGCACGTAGTAGAAGCGCACCGACTTACCGTAGTTGTCGTTGCCCTTCTTGTAGTCGTCCTTAAGCTGCAGCTCGACGCGCTGGTCGCCGTCGTAAATCTTTGCGCTCTTGACCTGGTGGTCGTTGAGCAGCTGAAGACCGACGTTGGTGTCCACCTGACGCGAGGGCTGAGTGAAGAAGGAGGCCATGAGGAAACCCAGCATGACTACGATAGCTGCGCCCGGGAAGAACCAGGAGCTATGAATCAGCTTCTTCAGGAAGGCCTCCGAGCCTTTCTGCGGAGTATTGGGGTTTTGCGCCAATGCTTTGTCCTTACGTTGCGGCTGTAACCCGTTGGGGTGCGGCATGCCTGCCGGAACACCCAACGGTGCAACCTTAAATGTACCCTACCCCGGCGGGCGGCTAGGTACCGGGCTTCTCTATTTCACCTGCGGGCTAAAGGGTTGTAGCACTCGGCGGGGGTGAAAGTGCATCTTCTGCGGCGGGTACATCCGCCCCCGAGTACATTCGCCGCCGGGTACAGCAACGCCCCGCTCCCCCACAAGCGTGAGGAGGCGGGGCGTCACCACCTTACAGCATGGTTGCTGAGGTGAAGGCTTAGGAGTAAACGTGCGGGTGCAGGGTTGCGACGCAGTCCAGGTTGCGGTACTTCTCAGCGAAGTCCAGGCCGTAACCAACAACGAACTCAGGCTCAATGTCCCAGCCGACGTACTTGACCTCAACGTCAGCCTTGACGACCTTGGGCTTGCGCAGTAAGGTGCAAATCTCAACGGAAGCTGCGCCGCGAGAAATCAGGTTCTGCTGCAGCCATGCCAGGGTCAGGCCGGAGTCGATGATGTCTTCAACGATCAGGACGTTGCGGCCTACCAGGTCGGTGTCCAGGTCCTTGAGGATACGCACAACGCCGGAGGACTTGGTGCCGGAACCGTAAGAAGAAACAGCCATCCAGTCCATGGTGTAGTGGCCCTTGAGAGCGCGGGAAAGGTCAGCCATGATCATGATGGCGCCCTTGAGAACACCCACCAACAGCACGTCCTTACCGGCGTAGTCTTCGTCGATGCGCGCCGCCAGTTCGGCGACCTTCGCGTTAATCTCTTCCTTGCTGAAGAGAACGTTCTTAATATCGTCCTGCACGTCGATAGCCTGCACGATGTATTCCTTCGTATTCTTTTAGACGCTCTGCGCCTCCGCCGGGGCCCCGGGTGCGGGGTTTCATGCCTTCCCACAGCGGACAATGTGGATGGTGTTCGCCTTAAGTATGGCTTAAAACGGCGCCGCGGCGCACCTCACCACGCAGATAGTGTGTGCTGAGGGCGCTCCACGGGCATCTAGCTGGGCACCTAGTTAGGGTCGAGTTGGCACTAATACGAGCACGTCCAGGCGTTCACCGGTTGCCGGATGCACAATTTTGCGGCGGCGGTACGCGCTCACGTGACCGGGCATCTGAACGGGCCCAGCTACCGCGTATTCGGCGGTGAAAGAGTCCAGCGCCTGCAGTCGCTCGAAGCCCGGATTCTCTCCCCCGGCGGTCTTGCAGGCGGTCGCAAGCACACGCAATCGAAGCGCCGGGTGCAGCGCCGCCACCTGCGCACGGTCCAGCAGCACGGCGTCTTCACGTTCGATGCCGCGCACGGCGGTTCCGGCGGGTAGGAGCGCCTGCTCGTAGGCTACCTGTGCCTGTTCGTCGAGGTATTCGGCGTCGGGGCCAGCTACGGAGGCGGTGCGCGCCAGGGAGCGGGCGACGTCCCCGCCGAGGTGCTCCTCAAGGTAGGGCAGCACGCTGTGGCGGATGCGGGCACGCATGAGGGTTTCGTCGGTGTTGGTCGGGTCGATCCAGGGGGTGAGGGTTTCGGCGTCGCAGATGTCGAGCATGTCGGTGCGGCGCAGACCGAGGAAAGGGCGCAGGTAGGTGACGCCTCCTTCGACGCGCACGGGAGGCATGCCCGCCAGGGAGCGCGTGCCGGAGCCGCGGCTTAGGCCGAGCAGCACGGTTTCTGCCTGGTCGTCGAGGGTGTGGCCGAGTAGTACGGCGCGGGCGCCGGTGGCTTCAACGGCTTTCGTGAAGGCGGTGTAGCGGGCGGTGCGTGCCGCCATTTCGGGGCCCATGTTGCCGACGGGAACCTGCACTTTTTCGGTGATGACGGGGTGAAGCCCCAGGTCGGTGAGGGTCTGCGCGGTCTGCGCGGCGACTGCGGCGGAGTCTTCTTGCAGGCCGTGGTCGACGATGATGGCACCTACGCGCACATCGCCTCGGCGAGCGAAGTGCGCGGCGATGGCTGCCAGCGCGAGGGAGTCGGGGCCGCCGCTGCAGGCAACCAGGAGCAGGGGCAGGTCGGCGGCGTCCGCGGTGGAGGCGGTGCGGGAGCGTCCGGTGGCTTTGATGCTTCCGGCGCCGAGGAGCTTTTCGAGGGCGGCGGCGAGGTGGCGGCGGGCAGTGCCGACGGCGGGGTGCAGGCGTCCTGCGCGTCCATTCTGCATGGTGGTTCCTTTATATAGGCGTGCGGGAGGGGTTAGGTGAGGGGGTTGGCAATAGTCAGCTCGATGCCGAGCTCTTGGGCGACCTTGAGGACCGCACCAATTGACGGGCCGGGTAGCCCACGCTCAATATCGCGGATCGTTTTATCGCTGAGCCCAACCATCCACGCCAACTCCATTTGGGTGATTTTTTCGTACTTGCGGACGGCACGAACCTGGGCACCAAATTCCTGCGCGAACTCCGTTGCGTCGAATGCCATGGGGTTTCCTCCTCACCGCTACAGAACCTCAGGTTATACGAACTATTCTTCGTAATATGCCCATATTAGCACCTTTGGAGGTACCCTGAGGCTGTTTTCCGAAGAATAGTTCGGTTATACATGCCCTTCCAGCACCCCAAACACAGCCAAGGAGCACAACAAAAGGGGGCGTGCCCACCGCCTCCAGCACGCACGAAAACTCGCACAAACCAGACGCAGGGAACACGCCCCCCTACAAAACCGGGTGCACCTAACGGTGCGGCAGCTTAGTGACCCTCAGCTGCGAAACGGTCGATAGCCTCCTGGACCATCTTCTCAGCAGCAGCCAGATCTTCCCAGCCCTCGCCCTTAACCCACTTGCCGGGCTCCAGGTCCTTGTAACGCTCGAAGAAGTGCTGAATCTCAGCCTTCAGCTGCTCGGGAACATCAGCCAGGGACTTGATGTGGTCGTAACGCTTGTCGGTGGGAACGCACAGAACCTTAGCGTCGCCGCCAGCCTCATCGGTCATGTTGAACACTGCGACCGGGCGGGACTCAACCAGCACGCCGGGAACAACGTCAACGTCCAGGATCAGCATTGCGTCCAGCGGGTCGCCGTCCTCACCGAGGGTGTTCTCGAAGTAGCCGTAAGCGGTGGGGTACTGCATGGAGGTGAACAGCACACGGTCCAGGCGCAGGCGGCCGGTCTCGTGGTCCACTTCGTACTTCACGCGGGAGCCGCGGGGAATTTCAATAGTGACGTCGAGTTCCATCGGAACCTTCTTTCTCGTGAGTTAGAGTCACTTTCGCGGCGACTTCGGCGCGCAAGGTGCGAAAGTTAGGTGTTGAACTCACCCATTGTAACCTGTTCACGCACACCGAAACCGCGTATTTGGCGCCAAAACCAGCGTAATTTACCACGGTCACACCACAGGTAAGGGACACGATAAGAACAACGAGTATAGAGCCTGGCTGGTAGAAAAACCTGGTTCAACGGAATCTATCTGAGCGGTTATTCCGTGCCTAGAAGTCCGTATTTTGGCGGGCAGAGAAAAAACCCACACATTATGTGTGGGTTTATGCTATAATATGCCTAGTTTACCTAGGTTGGCAGCTAGGTAACTCGAATATACCACAATACGACACCGCCGAGAAAGCCTCGGCACTAGCAGAAAGGAGTAGAAACCTTCAGGAGATTTCACCTTCTCACCACGTGAGAGGTGAACCTATAGCCCCGATGATACGCGTCGCGAAATTTTTCTAGGACATCCGACACGGTCTTCGAGCTTGCTACAGGAGCTATATCTCCTACACGTGAACCTTGGGGGTTTTATTAACCCCCCTGGGCAACCCGACCTTACAGCAGGTCACCGCTCGCATTTATAGTATAAACCGGTATTCCACAGATTTACAAGCGAATGTAACACTATTTTTACGTCCGTGGCACTGAAATCTGTTGGAATCGCCAAAAGCGGTGCCACCTGGATCTGCCCCTTAGAAAGACATCCAGGGAAGCTGACAGGTCATATGTAATAAATGAAAACGGGGTGCCTCCACTAAATACAACAGGAGCCCCCCTTAAGAGAAAGGAAAACGCTTGTTTTCCCACCCCCGACATATGTCGACAGCAGCTCCCCCGCCCGCAGACCTCAAGAAGAGCGACATACATACGCTAGAGGTAGGACCGGGCACTAAACATGAAACGGTCTTCCGAGCGCACAGTCATCATTTGCGGATAGGAATTAAAATGGCAATCACATGCCATCATTTTCCGCACAAGATCACCCTGCCGGATGCAGACACCCCTCTGGATCAGTATCCGCTGGTGCTTGCTGGGCCTGATACTGATACTCCGGTGGTCTACAGGGTGCACGACACCTATGACTCTGACGGTTGTTCGCCGCGTAGTCCTCTGTTTTACTCTTCTGCGTGGAAGCCTGGGACTGGTGGACGCTTTAATTTGCCGGGTTTTGAGGGTCTGGGTACATGTAACACGGGCAGGTCGCTTCTGGCGGCTATACGGGAAGCGCTTGGTACCGAACTTTTCCAGTGGATGGCCGTGGGTGTAATCCCTCGCTCCCGCTTGGAGGGTAAGTCTGCATCTAGGCTTCGCCTGAAGCGCCAGATAGTGCTGGTGGATGCGCGTGTCAACGGACCTGGGTATTGCGCTGATTGTGTGAGCGACACGCGTCATAAGGGTACAAAATATGCCCTCACTCAGCCGTGGGCGCATGGTGTCTATAAGCTGGGCGCGGGCGGGAATATCAGCAACTCGAGCCTGGGGGAAACAGAAAATGTGTACATTTACGGTCCTGCAGGTATCTATGAGGAAGACCTAGAGATCGAGGAGACTGTGAGCTTGGTTGAGGCGTATCGTGAGTGCCTAGCTCAAGGCGCAAACCTGCCCAGAATCATCGATGACAATGTGGACGATTTTGGTGATGCACTCCACGATAGTCTACCTCCGGCTTAAAGTAGCGCCTCCAAGGCTTACTTACCCCTCTCGCCCAATCCCCTTGATACCTAGGAGATAGAGCGAGAGGGGGCAGCCCCCCCTGCAGATAGCACAACAAACAAATAGACCCTTACTTTACACTTAGGCTTTACAATGTGTACTGTGAGAGTAGAGCCCCCCAGTGCGGAACCCAGCCCACACCAGGATGGTCGCCGCACCGGACGGGGCTCCCATTACTGAAAGGGGAAAATCTTGCCATGGAAAAAAATGAATTCCTGAATCGCACCCTCGGACCAGCTCAGGAGCTGATTGAATCACTCATCGCTGACGGGACCATCGACATGACCGAAAGCCAAGCCCACAATCTATCCTCCGCCATCAAACTAGCCATCCAGCAGCATGTGAAAACACATCAGGAGTCCAAGAATCTCCTATCCACCATCGGAGACCTCTACACCACAGCAGCAGTCTGCAAGTACCTCGGGAACATCACCCGACAAGCACTCAACGACCGCATCAACAAAAAAACCATCCTTCGACTGAAGGACGGCAAGGGACGAAACGGCTACCCAGGATTCCAGTTCGCCAACGGTGCAGTTGACCCATCCGTCCAAAAGATTATTCAAACGCTCCTCAATGGAGGCTTTGATGAGTGGCACACTGCCCTCTGGATCACCAACCCCTCACTGATGTACGACGGCCTCTCAGCCCTGGAGTATATGAAGAAATCCGAAGAGCACTTCGAAGAGGTCCTTGACCACGCGCTCGCTGACGTGAACACCAGCAACGATTACCGATAAACCATAAATCATATATAAGAAGACATATATTTATTATTCTGAATGAAATAACCCTATTACCTATACCAAAGATATAGAAGCGGGGGCTGCCAGACCACTCATACCAGTGATCTAGCAGCCCCCGCCTCTTCGTCCTCTCACGTATCCTGCCTTTCTTAGCGCTCGCCGGGGCTATCGGAGGTAAACCCATTTCCACTTCTCCATATAGTCAGCACAGGCTAATTCCATATTGGCAAGTAGCTAAAACAGCGTTAGAACAGCCGATTGAAGTACCGGCAAAGGTGCTCCCTCCAGACCTCATGGCGCACATTAGCAGCCTGACAATACCTAGATGGCGGCATTACTCCAACACATCAGAAGTCATTGAAGGGCAATTATAAGAGCTGGCATAACCAAGAATCTTGTTACATGGGAAAACTGCAGACTCTTCATGGAGTTTTGGGTCATAGTTGTGGAGTCAAAGCACTACCTCCCGAAAGCGTATTTACCTCAAACTGCCGTTAACATTCCGCCTAGTCCCACGCCCGCCAGCGCACCCCGCCGCCACACCCGGCCGCCGTACCGGGCAGCCCAGATAGGGTTCGTGAGGGGCAGCAGGAACGCGGATGAGCATCCCAGCACCGGCGCGTAAATTCGATAGGTACCCCATCCGCCCGCTATGCTCAAAAGATGCCTTCCAACAAGCACAACACCCAGACCACCACCCTCACCCGCCGCGCCGCCCTCACCCTCGGCGGCATGTTCCTCCTCACCGCCTGCGGATCCGCCGCAACCGAACAGAAACGCCCCGAAGGTTCCGCAAGCCCCACCGGCAGCGCAACCGGTAGCCCCACCGGCACCGCCGAGGCGACCGCCTCCGCAACCCCGAGCGCCACCCCGACCCTCGCACCCGCACTACCTGAAGCGGAACAGGAGCAACTACGTGCCGCCCTCACCGCGCTCTTCGCGGACGGCACCTACCCGCAGTACAGCCTGCTCGTCACCGGCATGGACGGCAACCTGCCCAGCATCAAGGCAACCACCGCACCCGCCGACCTGTACGCCGCCAACGCCGACACCGCGCGCGTGCCCGCCTCCACTTTTAAGGTGCTGACCCTGTTCGCGCTCAACCGCTACGCAAACCTACAGGCACGCCTGCGCACCCGCGTAACCCGCGACGCCGCCGGACTGTACCTCATGGCGGGCGGCGACACCCTGCTCGGTGCGGGCGCCTCCAACCCAAAGCAGATCGTCGGACGCGCAGGCCTCACCACCCTCGCCGAGCTGACCGTGAAGGCGCTGAACGAGGGCGAGAAGCCGACCGCGGCACTGCCCGTCTACCTTGACGGCACCTTCTTCACCGGCCCCGGCGTGAACCCCGGCTGGGATGACGCGGACGTGGCGTCCGGCCAGATCACGCCCATTCACCCGATTGCGCTCGAATCGCACACGGTGCCGGGCAAGTCCACCGCAAGCAACCCGGTACGCCCGGACGATGCGGCGGTTGCCGCCCAGCAGGCGTTCGTGGATGCGCTCAACACCGCCGGCAAGGAGTCCGGCATGAGCTTCACCCTCGCGGAGCGTCGCACCGCCCCCGCGGAGGCAGTCGAAATCGCCGCGGTCGAATCGGCAACCCTGCTGGAGCAGGCACAACACATGATGCTCGAATCCGACAACGCCCTCGCCGAGGTGCTCGGCCGTTGCGCCGCCATCGCCGCAGGTAAGGAAGGCAGCGGCGAAGCGGCACAGCAGACCGTGCGCCAGGCACTCGTGGATGCCGGCGTGAACATTGAAAACCTGGTGCAGGCTGACGTGTGCGGCATGTCCTTGACGGACCGCGTGACCGCCCGAACCCTCGTGCAGGTTGTGGCTCTGCTGAATGTTGATGAGCATGCGGAGCAGCTGATGAGCACGTTCCCGGTCGCGGGCGTGAGCGGCACCCTGTCCGGTCGTTTTGGTGCGGCGAACGCCGTGCACGCACGCACTTTTGTGCAGGCGAAGACCGGCACCTTGTACACGGTGTCTTCGCTGTGCGGTGTGGCGACCCGACCCGACGGCACCCACCTGATTTTCGCGATTATTTTGAACGATCTGGGCGGTGCGGATGCACTACCCGCCGCGAAGGAACGCGTGGACGCGGCGGCGGCGGCGATTGCGAACCGTTCGACCGCGCCGAGTGCTTCTGCCAGTCCCTCTGCGGTAGCGGCGAGCGCTTCGGCGGCAGTTTCTACCGCGGCTGCGGCGGGTACAGCCTCCTAGCGTGTGTGCCCAAATAGCCCCAAAAGCCTCATAAATCATCCCGTGCAGGTTGATTTTCTGTAATGTTTCACGTGAAACCCGAAAATCAACCTCTCGGGGCGAGGGGGCACGGGGTGCCGCCAGACTCCTCAACCGGGGCTCGCGCCCGCTCACCCGACAGGGTTTCACACCCGCCTTGTTTCTCTCTCCTCCAGCAGAAAAGTCACCATGGACCTTACCTTCACCCTCGCTGATCTGACCGCTACCTCCGCCTGCGAACTGCGGCTCTACACCGAGCTTCGGGAGCGTGCGCAGAAGCAGACTGCACGCCCGGCTGAGCTTGAGCGCGCCCGCGAGGCATACCGCGAGTGCCTGCGAGTGCTAACCAAGGGCGGAGTGGTCGGCGGTGAGCATGCGGGCGGCACAGCACACCCCTTGCTCCTGGTGGCGACCTCCGCGGCGGGGCTGACCTACACGGTGGAGCTCGACCGCCTCGACTGCTCGGTTGTGGACAGCACCGCCGAGAGCAATACCGCCCAGATTGTCTGCACCCCGCACCTGGGTGAGGCGGCGCATCGGGCGCTGTTGCGCGGTGCCCTGGCGGCGCACCTGCTGACCGCTAGTGCAACCGAGAGCGCCGAGAATACCGCGCGCCTCGACCTTCACCTAGAGCACGGCGTGGATGAGTACGGCGCAAATGAGTACAGCGCGGGGTCCGAATCGGGGCCCACCGAGCACGCTGAGCACCACTCCCCCGTTCCTCAACCTCACAGGGTTGATTCGGCGCGTATTCTGCCGCTGATTCGCCTGCAGGAGCAGCGCCTCCTGATGCTCACCGAGGCACTGAACGAGGGTGTAGAACCGGCGGAACTTGCCGAGCGCATCCCGTATTTTCTGACTTGCAACGAGTGCCCGGCGTGCCTGAATGCGGCGGCATCTCTTGCCCTCGCGACCGAAGCCCCGGAGCTCGTCACCGAAGACACTGCCGAAGATACCGCCGAGAATCCCGAAACTGAGGAGCACCCGGTCATGTACCGCGTGCCCGCCGCGGTGGAGAATGACAGCGAACAGTACCGTCTGCAGTGCCTGTTGGACGCGCAGCTCGCCTCCCTGGAGGAGCACGCGGCAGAGCACGGCTGGGGTGCCGGTGAGCTTGAGGCGGCGATGCTGCTATCCATGACGAACTACCACCGCCGCGAGCGTGCCCCGTTCTGGCGTGAGCACATTCGCCGCCTCGAGGACGGCCCGACGGCGTGGGTGGCGAGCCGCGATTATGCGTACCTTGATCGGGTGCAGGTGCTCACCACCGAGCAGGCGCAGGCTCTTCTGAACGCCCCCGCCGATTTGGAGGCGCTTGCCGCCGCCATGAAGGAGCCCACCGAGGTGCCGGACGCCCCCGGCTGGTATCGTGTGCGTGGCGCGCAGGTGCGCCTGTTGCGTGCGCGAATTGAGGCTGACCCGAGCCTGGTGATTGCGCCCTCTGACCGTGCGGTGTTTTGTGCGTATGAGGCGGGGTTGAGCCCGCAGATTGCGCTGGACCGTATGGAGTCGCAGGTGAATTATTTCCGTGCGTCGAATCCGGGTGAGCGTGTGCCTGCCGAGTTGACGGCGACGGGTTTCTTTGGCTTGCGTGTGCTGGCTGTGACGCAGGGCGGTTTCGGTGCCGGTTCCGAGGATTCTGCGGACCCCGAAAAGGCTGCCGAAGAGTCGGCTGGCGAAGAGTCGGCTGGCGAGTTCCTGGAGGTGCTTCTGCAGGAGCGCATCCGCGTGAAGGATGAGCCGCACGGTGCCCTGCCTTCGGGTATTGGTCCTGGCGATCCGGTGTCTACGGCGACGATTGAGGCGGCTCTGCAGGCTGATGTGCACGGGCTGCTGTTCAACGGCACCCTCATGCCGAGCGACCCCGTGCTTAATGGCCCCGTGCCCGGCGAGGATTCCAAGCCCTCCAATACCCCCTCCTCCCCCAGCATCCTGCCGAGCGTGCTCGATGCGGCGGCTTCGCTGACGGGGGTGGAGAGTGCCTCCACGGATTTGTTGTTCCGCCGCGCGCCGCGCCTGAAGAAGGGCGCCTCGAACGCCAAGAATGCAGAAAATCTACCCCTTGAGGTTGATTTTTCCGCCTCTGACCTGCCCACGGTGGATGCCGTGCACGCGGCGGTTCGCGCTCTCGACCATTCCTATGTGGCGGTTCAGGGCCCTCCCGGTGCGGGTAAGACCTTCCTCGCCTCGCATGTGATTGCGCGTCTGGTGGCTGAGGGTGCGAAGGTGGGCGTGGTCGCTCAGTCGCATGCGGTGATTGAGAATCTCATGCTGGCGTGCTGTGCCCGTGATGGTTTTGATGCCTCCCGCGCGGTGCGTCTGCGTGGCAAGTCGGTGACCCCGGACGCCCCGTGGTCTGAAGTGTCTGATTCTGAGCTGGTGGAGCTGATTTCCGGTGAAGGCGGTCTGCTCTTTGGCGGCACGGTATGGGATTACGTGAGTGAGCGTCGCGTGCCCGCCGGGTCGCTGGACGTGCTGGTGGTTGATGAGGCGGGCCAGTTCTCGCTGACGAATACGGTGGCGGCGGCTCGTGCGGCGCGTTCGGTGCTGCTGCTGGGGGACCCGCAGCAGTTGCCGCAGGTGTCGACGGGTGTGCACCCGTACCCGGTGGACGTTTCTGCGCTGGGCTGGTTGTCTGACGGGGCGGCGGCGCTGGATCCTCGTTTTGGCTATTTCTTGGGTGAGTCGTGGCGCATGGATTCGGCGTTGTGCGAGCGGGTTTCGTGGCTGTCCTATGATGGCGCATTGGCGAGCGCGGCGGCGACGGCTGGTCGCGCCCTGCAGGGTGTTGCGCCGGGTGTGGTGTCGTATCCGGTGGAGCATGTGGGCTGTTCGGTGCGTTCTGTGCAGGAGGCGCAGGCGGTGGTGGATTGCGTGCGCGAGTTGTTGGGTCGTGAGTGGGTTCCGGCGGCTGGTGCTGAGCCGCGCCCTCTGGCGGCGGAGGATTGCATTGTGGTGGCGGCGTATAACGCGCAGGTTGATTGTGTGCGTGAGGCGCTGATTGCTACTGGTTTGGCGGATTCTTCGGGTGCTGGTGTGCGTGTGGGCACGGTGGATAAGTTCCAGGGTCAGGAGGCTGCGGTGGTGTTGGTGTCGTTGGCGTCGTCGCGGGTTGATTCTGGGCGCGGTGCCGGGTTTGTGCTGTCGCCGAATCGTTTGAATGTGGCGGTGTCGCGCGGTCAGTGGCAGGCGGTGTTGGTGCATTCGCCATGGGTGGCGCGTTCGGTGCCGCAGGATGTTGAGGAGGTGCTGGCTCTGTCGGGCTTCGCGGGCCTGGTGGAGTAGCGCCCCTAGTGCAGCCCTTATTCTGCGCTCTTCTACACTCCCCCGCCCGCTGCGTTGCGGGGGCGTCTTTGGTGCGCCCGCAACCGGGTTCAATCGGGTTATTTCAGGGTTCGGTTGGGCGGAAGCACCAAGACTGAATTGTAGTCATCCTAACCCTAATGTCAATACTCAAAATGAGGAAAGTTTTTCAACTAGCGTTCATGTATATGATTCACATCTCTTATAGAATCTAAAGTATCGCGCGACACACTTCTTGTGCGGGGGGGGTGGCTCCCGATGAGCCGCCCCGTGCATCCTCAACCACCCCGTGATAACCGGCGGGCCCGTCATGATCGGCGAGCACAGGCGAAAACAGACGAATACAGGCAGGCATAGCCGACTGTCGGGGTATTCACTCATACGATTGCGCGCTACGAATTGCGCACAACGAACTACGCACGACGGATTGCACGCCGCGCGACACCATAAACCCCATCGTGGAGGTCCCCCATGAGTGTCAACACCGAGCTACTCAAGAATAGAGATTTTCGAAATACTCTCTTCGCCATTGGAGCCAACCAGCTCTCAGACTCGATGAGCTATATCACCACGCCCATCATTATTTTGGCGCTGACCGGCTCCCCCGAAGCTGCGAGTATCACCCTCTTCGTCGCGGGTGTTCTCGCCACCTGCGCCGGAGCAATATCTGGAACGTGGGTCGACAGAATCGGCCCCTCAAAGTGCCTGGCACTGTCCTGCATTGGCCAGGCGCTGTCCTGGGTCGCGATTCTTCTCTACCTCGTTTTCAACGTCACCAACATTTACGTTTTGGTGATCACGATTTCTCTCGCCGCTATCATTTCCACCTTTGACTACCCGAGTGAACAGTCCATCATCACCCGTGTAGTCCCCAAGGAACACCTGGGGTACGCCTCCGGTATGGGCGAGACGCGCGAGTCCACCGCTAACCTGCTGGGCGGCCCGGTCGCCGGCATCATTATCGGCTTCTCGACCGTGCTCATGACCGCAGTTCACGCGGTCGTCAACCTGCTGGCATTCATCGTCGCACCCAAGAGCTACGGCGCTAGTCGGCAGCCCGCGGAAGAGGAGGAAGGCGAGAAAACCAGCTTCTGGCAGGACTCAAAAGCCGGTTTCGAGTACATCCTGAAGAACAAGGTGCTGGTGTCCATTGCGTTCGTTTCAACGCTCGCGAACTTTGGAACGGTCGGTATTCCGCTCACCTTCATCTACTACTACACCCTGGAGGGCGCACACCCGCTCTTCATCGGCATCTTTGCGAGCGCCTTCGGCGTGGGCGTGCTGCTCGGCTCGTTCCTGGTCGGCCCGCTGACCGAGAAGTTTGCGCTCGGCCCGCTCGGTATCACCTCCCTGGCCATCATGTCGGCGTGCTACCTGTTGCTGCCGGTGGTTCATTCGATGCTGTGGGCGGTGTGTCTGCTGATTGTGCTGGCGGGTATTGTGCTTCCCTCCTTCAATTCGAGCATCATTGCGTACATCAACGCGTCCACCCCGGAGCACATGATCGGTCGCGTGCACTCGGTGCAGGGCATCCCGAACATGGCGCTGACCCCGCTGGCTGTTCTGCTGGCAGGCTTCCTCATTGTTGATTGGGGTATTACGTACACGGCGCTGTTCTACGCGGTGTTCATTTTCCTGTCGCTGGTGGTGATGGTATTCCAGAAGCCGCTACGTCAGCTGCCGCATATCTCGCAGGTAACGAACGCACAGTAGTTCCGCGGTAGCCCCGTCTATCAACTCCACTCAACGCCCCCGAAAGCGAATAATTCAACGTGCACTTGCATGAAAATTATTTTCCTTTCGGGGGTGTTCTACGTCCTTTCAAGGATTTCTGCACACAGTGCATGCTCACGATAATTCCCCTTATCAATGCGCATTTTTAGGGGTTTAAATGTTGCCGGTATTACGGCGAACCTTACGCCGCTTGTTGAAGGTTTTACGGCATAATAGGAAGGTGTTCGTTCTAACCTTTATTCAACGTTCCGCACAGCACTCACTCACTGCACTGTCGGACGAACTCGCAAAGCTCAACCCGCGTGTTGCCTTCGCCCAGACATACCCTGACGAAATTCAGGGCGCCTTCGACCGCGCCAGCGACGCACTCCACGCGGCGCTCATTGCCGCGCGCGATAACGGCTTCTGGGTCGGCATCGGAATCGGCGAGCTCAACATCCCCCGATTCGCAGGCGCACTCGGCGCCGTCAGCACCACCGACTGCACCGGCGACGCCCTCGAATTCTCACGCCTCGCCGTCGAAGAAGCACAAGGAGGCGCACCCGTACGCTGCATCAGCGTCAGCGCCGACAACCGCCACCTCGCCGACCTCGCCGCAGGCTCCGCACGCCTACTCTACCGCGTATGCGCCGACCGCACCGACGCCGAATGGCGCGTAGTAAACCTGCTCGTACCCGGCGTGCGCGGCCAACAGAAGGCCGCCGCAACCGCACTCGGCATCACCACCCAGGCGGTCAGCCGCACCCTCGTCCGCTCCCTCTGGCACGAGGAGCAGGCGGCACGCGGTGCGCTCATCGAACTGCTGACCCGTATTGACCGTTCGCGCCGCCGCGCCACCTAACCGCCGCCGCGCATCCCTCATTCTTTCGCGCTTGCCCGCCTATAGTGCCTACCAGCCTCTCGTACCTGCCAGCGCGGAACCGAACACCTGATCCCGCCCGTGATGGTCACCCCCTGCCAGGGGTGAACCGTCCGGGCGGGACGCTCTTTAAGCCCGCGCTGAATACCCTGTAGCTCGACGGGCAAAACCAGAGAAAAGGTAGACTTATCTTTATGCCTCTTTCAGAACTTTCCGTCAGCACCCAGAACTATCTCAAGGAAATCTGGAGCCTCGAAGAATGGACCAAAACCCCTGCCACCGCATCCGCCCTGGCAGAACGCATGGGCCTGCGCATTTCTTCGGTATCTGACGGCCTCAAGCGCCTCGCCGCCGCCGACCTGATCGAGCATCAGCCCTACGGCGCTATTGAGCTCACTGAAACCGGCCGCTCCTACGCGCTGGCAATGATCCGCCGCCACCGCCTCATTGAGACGTTCCTCGTGGAGACGCTCGGCTACACCTGGGACCGTGTGCACGACGAGGCGGAGGTTCTGGAGCACGCGGTATCCGACTTCATGGTGGACCGCATCGACACCCTGCTGGGGCACCCGACCCGCGACCCGCACGGCGACCCGATTCCGGATTCTTCGGGGCATATTAGTTTTCCGCAGACCGTGCCGCTGAGCCAGTGCGAACCCGGCGAAACAGTCGTGCTCGAACGCATTAACGATGATGACCCGCGCCTGCTGCGTTACCTGCAGGGCCACGGTTTTGTGCCCGGCGTGCGCCTACACATTGAGGAGGGTGCGCCCTTCTCGGAGGCGGTGAACGTGAGCGTGGTCGGTGCCGGTTCCGGCAACCTGCACGAGACGGACGCGGCTGGCGCGGTGAAGCCCGGCGGCACCATTATTCCGTTGGGTGCGGAGGCGACCGCCTCCCTGTTCGTGTCCCGCACGGTGCGCTAGGCGCAGGGCGGTAGAGGCACCCTAGAATTTCAGAAAATAGCGCTAGGCGGAGGTCCCGTAAAGGGCCTCCGCCTAGCGCTGTATTGAGTTAGTTTTAGGAAGCTGAGGGCTCAGTTTTCGTTGCAGCAGTGCTGAGTCGGCGGGCACGCATCCTGCCCAGCAGACCGTAGCGCGGGGCAAACACGTACGCCAGGGCGAACAGTATGCCCTGCGTGACGACCACGGCACCACCGGGGGATACATCCGCGTGGTAGCTGGCGTACAGGCCGGTCAGCGTGCCCAGCAGGGAGACTCCCACGCTCACCGCGAGCATCGGCACGAACCGGTCGGTAATGAGGCGTGCGGTGGAGCCGGGGATGACAAGCATCGCCACGACCAGCACCACGCCCACGATCTGCAGCGCCACCACGGAGGTCAGCGCCAGCATAATGAGTAGCAGCGCGCCGAGCAGACGCGGACGCAGCCCCACCGCCTGCGCGAAGCCCGGGTCGAAGGCGTACAGTACGAAGTCGCGGCGCTTGACCAGCAGCACGGCGGCAACCACCACCGCGAGGATAGCGACCTGCCAGACGTCCGACCAGGACACGCCCAGCACGTTACCGAAGAGAATATGGTTCAGGTCGGTATTCGACGGCGTGACCGAAATCAGCACCAGACCGAACGCGAACATGGTCGTGAACACGATGCCGATCGCGGCGTCTTCGCGCACGCGGCCGCTACGCCGCACCCCGCCGATGAGCGCCACAGCCAGGAGTGCGGCAATGACCGCGCCCACTGCGAAGGGCGCACCGAAAATGTAGGCGAGCACCACGCCGGGTAGCACCGCATGCGAGATTGCGTCACCCATGAGCGACCAACCGAGCAGCACGAGCCAGCAGGAGAGCAGGGCGCAGACGGCGGCGGCTATGACGGTGACCACGAACGCGCGGAGCATGAAGGGCAGGGTCAGCGGCTCCACCAGAAAGTTGAGGATGTCCATTTAGTTCTTCCCTTCCGCAGAGCTGTTTGCAGTAGTGCCGGTAGCAGCGACCGGCGCGCCGGCGTCCACCTCCATGCCGAAGGCACGCACCAGGTTCTCGGGGGCGAGCACCTTCTCGGGGGTGTCGTGCATCAGAATTGTGCCGCGCAGCAGTAGCGCCTCGTCGGCAAACTGGCGCAGGCTCGCCAAGTCGTGCGTGGAAACCAGCACGGTCGCGCCCTCGTCACGCAGCTGTTCGATGACCTGAATGAGCATCGCCTCGCTGCGCTTGTCCACGCCGGCGAAAGGCTCATCCAGCAACAGCAGCTGGGCGCCCTGGGCGATAGCGCGTGCCACGAAGGCGCGCTTACGCTGACCGCCCGAGAGCGCCCCAATCTGACGGTCGGCAAGGTCGGTCAGTTCCACGCGGGCGAGCGCCTCATCCACGGCAGCACGGTCTGCGGCACGCAGGCGGCGGGTGATGCCGAGGTTGCGGTAGCGTCCCATGCTGACGACCTCACGCACGGAGATGGGGAAGGTCCAGTCGATTTCTTCGCTCTGCGGCACGTAGCTGACGAGTCCGGCGCGGTGGTGGTGCGCGTTCTTGCCGCGGCTGCCACGGTTACCGCCGACGGGCTGCCCGTCGAGGGTGATGCTTCCGGCGTGCATGGGCACGACCCCCATGATGGCTTTGAAGAGGGTGGATTTGCCGGAGCCGTTCATGCCAATCAGGCCGCAGATACGCCCGGTGTCCAGGGTGAAGGATGCGCCGGTGAGGGCACGGACTGGCCCGTAGTTCACGTGCACATTTTCGCAGCTGAGAAGAGTGCTCATTCCTTGTGTTCTTTCTGGTGGTCACCGTATGCGTGGGGCGGGTGTACTTGCTTGCGTGTTGCTGAGTGGGTATTGCTGAGTAGGTGCCGTGTGGGCGGGTGTTAACGGCTGGGAGGAGTGGAGCCATGAAGGCGACCGCCCCTCCTACCCTATCGGGGGTTTAGGGTTTACCCGGGGTTTTCGATGCCGGGTTTGGCCCGGGTTTCTACCGGGTTTATTCGGGGTTTATGCCGGGTTTAGGAGTTGCCCTTGAGGCCCGCCACGATGGTGCGGGCGTCGTAGCGAATCATGTCTAGGTAGGTGGGCACGGGGCCGTTCGCTTCGGAGAGGGAGTCCACGTAGAGCACGCCGCCGAATCGTGCGCCGGTGGCGTCTGCGACCTGGCGCATCGGGTTGTCAGAGACGGTGGATTCGCAGAACACGGCGGGCACCTGGTTCTCGCGCACGTAATCGATCGCGGAGGAAATCTGCGAGGGGGTCGCCTGCTGTTCGGAGTTGACCGCCCAAATGTACTTTTCCTTCAGGCCCGCGTCTGCCGCCAGGTAGGAGAAGGCGCCTTCGCAGGTGACCAGTGCGCGCTGGTTCTCGGGCAGGGTGGAGATTTCCTTGACGAGCTCGTCACGCACGCCCTGCAACTGCTTCTTGTAGGCTTCACCGCGGGACTTGTAGTCGGCGGCGTGGCTCGGGTCGAGGGCGCTAAATTCGCGAATCATCACGTCCACGTACTTTTGCACGTTGCTGGGGCTCATCCAGGCGTGGGGGTTGGGCTTGCCCGCGTAGGCGTCCTCGGTAATGGAGATGGGCGTGACCCCCTCGGAGACGGTCACGTGCTTAGCGTGGGATTCTTCAACGAACTTCGCGAACCAGGATTCGAGGTTCAGGCCGTTGTCGAGCACCAGGTCGGCGGCGTGCGCCTTCTTCAGGTCGGAGGGGGTGGGCTCGTACTCGTGGATCTCTGCACCGGGCTTGGTGAGGGATTCGACGTTCAGGTCGTCGCCTGCCACGTTGCGGGCGATGTCTGCGAGCACGGTGAAGGTGGTGAGCACGGTCTTCTTGCTACTACTGCTCTTAGCGCCTTCGGTGGTGCTGGAGGTGCTACCGCAGCCGGTGAGCACGAGTAGCAGGGTGAGTGCGAGGGCGGCGCAGAGCGCCTGGACGAGGCGGCGTGCGTTGCTGCCTGCGGGGGTGAAAGCGTTCATGAGGCATCCTTCATTAGAAGTCACGGGTTTGAGTATGTGGTTGATGTGTGGAGTTTGCCGCGCCGGGACGCTAGGGACACGGTTGTGTCTGCGCAGGCATCATAATGCGCTTTTGCCTGTCGTCCCGGGCGGAATTTAACAATAGTTCGGCTAGCCGAACTTTTCAACTAAGCCACACAGAAAACCCCGAAATATTGGCAGAAACCCAGGAGCAGGCGCGCAGAAACACAGGACAGAAGCACCGGCATATACAGCAAGGAGGCGGGGACCCCTCCCCCGCCTCCTTACTACACGCGGTTCTACGGCAAGCTATACGCTCGGATTAGTCGGCAATCTCAACCACGACCGGCGTGTGGTCGCTTGCGCCTTCACCGGCGCGTTCCACCTTATCGATCCAGGCACGTTCCACGCGTGCGGCGAGCGCGGGCGAGAACAGCTGAAAGTCAATGCGCATGCCCTCATCCTTGGTGAAGCGGCCCGCCTGGTAGTCCCAGTAGGTGTACTCGCCCGGAGTGTGCGGGCGTACTACGTCCACCATGCCCTCTTCGAGTAGGGCGGCGAAAGCGCGGCGTTCGGGTTCGGAAACGTGGGTCATTTCGTTGCGCAGGAAGTAGTCTATATCCCACACGTCGGCATCCTCGGGGGCGACGTTCCAGTCACCGACCAGGGCAAGCTGCGACTGCGGGTTAGCCGCCAGTTCGTTGTGCACGTTCTGACGCAGCGCCTCCATCCAGCGGAGCTTGTAGTCCATGTGCGGGTCGGTCAGGCCGCGGCCGTTGGGCACGTAGAGGCTCCAGACACGCACACCGCCGCAGGTCGCACCAATAGCGCGCGCCTCCAGCGCCTCGGGCTCGCCGGGCTTGCCGAAGTGCGGCTGGTTATCGAAGCCGCGCTGCACGTCTTCGAGGCCAACTCGGGAGGCGATTGCCACGCCATTCCACTGATTCAGGCCGAAGTGCGCAACCTCGTAGCCCATGAATTCGAAGAGGTCGAAGGGGAAGGTTTCGTCCTTGGTTTTGGTTTCTTGCAGGGCGAGCACGTCAACGTCGTGTTCGTCGAGCCAGTCTTCGACGCGGTTCTCGCGGGCGCGGATTGAGTTGATGTTCCAGGTGGCAATCTTCATGCCTTCTAGCTTAGCGGGTGCAGCGCAGACGCCCTTCATTGCACGGAGGCGATGGCGCGGCGGGCACGGGCGCTCGCAACCTGCCAGAACAGCACAGCACCCGGAACAGAGCACCGCCCGCCTGCGCAACCCATTGGGTAGCACCGGCGGGCGGTGAATATATGCGCTAGTCAGCACTGAATCTAGTCAGCGCTAAAGCTAGTCGGCATTACTCCTAGTCAGCGGATTCCTAATCAACGGCGGGAGTACCCACAATCTTCAGGCCCTTATCGCCGTACGCCTTGAGCATGTACAGGGCGTCAGAGAAGTACAGGGGGCTGGCGGGGTCCACCACGTCTGCTACACCATCGCCATTGCGGTCAACCTCAGGGTATGCACCCAGGGTGCGGGCTGCCCAACGGTTTTCAGCCTTGAACTGCTCAACCTTCTTAGCTTCGGCACGTAGCGGGCGGCGGATCTGGCGCAGGCGTGCGGCACCGTCGGGGCTACCTGCGGCACGGTAGAGGAACGCGGCGAGGGTGTGGCGGGTGGCGTAGTCGTCCGGGTGGAAGAGCCCGTCATCCCAGCCGGAGGTGATGCCCGCATCCGCCGCCCAGATGTAGGCGGGGTAGTCCGGGTCGGTGGTTGCCACATCCTTGTAGGGGGAGGTCTTGGGTAGGTTCTTGACGGTCGGCGATCCAGCCATGCGGTAGAGCATGCGCACGAGCTGGCCGCGGGTGACGCTTGCACCGCTGTGGCGGCGGGTGACGGTGTATTCTTCGCTGTCGAGGTAGCCGTGGCAGACCGCCCACACGCCGGGGGTGGCGCTCATGGTGCCGAGGAAGTTGGCGACGCATTCGACGTAGCTGGGGTCATCCTTGGGCTGCTCTGCCTTGATGACGAGCTGCAGGTTCACTGCGGGTTTTGCGGCGTGGGCTTCTGCAGCATTGGCGGCAGGCTGTGCGCTCACTGCGGAGGTGACGGGTACGGCACCGAGGGCGAGCGCGAGGGTGAGGGCAAGGGCGCGGCGTGCGCGGGGAGCGGGTGTGAGTGCTCGGGAGATAACCGAAAACATGGGTTGTCCTTATGTAATTGTGGTTGATAACCGGCCGGAAGGAACCGGTTTTTAGGGTCGATTTTGGGGTCGCTAAATGGAGCGAATAAGAGAAGGGGAAAGGAGTGCGTTGAGGAATAGTGAGAAGCGGCAATGAATAGGGGCTGACGTGCGGCAATATGCGGTTTTGGTGTGTACCAACGATGTGCGTGTTCCGCATGCTGTCGCACGGCTATGGTGATGCACAGTGAATGGACTGTTTTACACCGCCATAGAAAGTTTAAAGTACATATTGATATTTTATTCAATATTTAATTGAGACTTTTATCAATTAAAAATTAAACATTGTTCTAAACGACAAAGCAGCTGCGAATGGTATGTATTCCATTCACAGCTGCTTTGATTTTTAGCTGATATATAGCGGTATAACGCACCCACTAGGGCACACGCGCCTCCCTCACGATTCACAGGAAAGTCCCGAACCGGTTCGGGCGTGTCTACTAGCTGCCGTCAGTTGCCGTCAGTTGCCGTCAGTCTCTACTAACCGCGCATCACGTTGTAGGCTTCCTTGGTGAGCTGACCGGCGGGCGAGGTGGAGTGGCGCAACTCCTCAACCTCAATAACCACGTTCGCGCCGATTGCGCCGGTAACGTACACGCGGCGGCCGAGCATATTACCCTCGCCGATGCGGTCGTCCTTGGCGGTGCCTTCGGTGATGCGCAGGTCGTAAATCTTGTTTTCAATGTAGAAGCCGTACAGGGAGGCGGGCTTCTCCGGCGGGTTGTAGGAAACGGGCGCGACCATGCGGGTACCGCGCGCGTTGCGGCTGATGTACCAGTTGGCGGCCTCGTCGGCACCGGCGGCACCGCTGACGGTGCCAGCCCAGCTGGAACCTTCCGCTTCGCATCCGATGAAGACGTTGTGCGCCCACTCAACAATCCAGCCGTGACCCGCGTTGGAGCGTGCGGTGCAGCCGATGAACATGTTGCGTTCACCCTGCACGATCCAGCCTGCGCCGGCGTGGCGGGTGGCGGGCTCGTAGAGGGCGTTCTTGTTGCTGGTGCGGTGGTTGCTGTTGCTGGAGCAGTTCTCGAACTTAGCCTGCGCCGCGTACACCTCGATACCGGCGTAGGAGCCGCCGCTGAGATTCGCCTCGGCAACGTCGATACCGCGCAGCTTGTTGTCTGCCGCGCCGGAGTTCTGTCCTTCATTGGGGCGGCGGGGGTGGCCGGCGGGCTTGCCGAGCAGCAGACCCTGGTTGAGGGTGCGGCGGATGGTCACGTCGTCAATTTTCATGCCCTGGTCGTCCAGGCCGAGCACGGCAACGCCGATGGCGGTGTCCCAGACTTCCACACCTGCGATAACAGGCACGATGTCCGGTTCGTTGAGCAGGTCGCCGGTCAGGTGGGTGTGGAAGATGACGCCGGCGACGTTGTTCAGCGGGGCGGTGTGCGCATCGAGCGGGTAGCTGCTGATGGGGGTGTTGGCGGCGTTGGTGCGGATATGCAGGTTGCGTACGCCCATGCGCATGGGCTTGTTGGCGTTGTAGCTGCCGTAGACGGGGGTGGTGTAGCTGCCGACGTGGAACACGCCGGTGTATTCGGTGTGGCCGTTGGCGGTGGTGGGGATGGCACGGTCGGAGTGCGCGATGACGACGGTTGAGGAGCCGTAGCCGAAGATTTCGACGCGGTGCTTGATGTCGATGAAGGGGTAGGAGACGCGGTAGATGCCGCGGGGTAGTTCTACGGATCCGCCGCCGCGTGCGGCGACAGCGTCGACTGCGCGCTGGATGGCTGCGGTGGAGTCTTTGGCACCGGTGGGGTCTGCGCCGTAGTTGATGGCGTTGATGCTCATGGGCGTATCGGGCATGAGGGGCTCAATTCTTTCGATGGGTACCGCGTTCGGTGCTGAAGGCGGCGTGGTGAGTGAATTGAGTGAATACGGCAGTATGCGGTGAATACGGTGCTGCGCGGGTGCAGTGTTGAGTTTGTGTGGTGCGGTGTGTTGGGCGCATTTCTGCGGGTGTTTTGACGTGTGCGGGTCTGTGCACCGGCAGACCTGCCTTCTGCTCAAGGGTACCGCATTGGGCGTGTGGAGGCGATGACCGGGCACTGTGATGCCTGCTCCCCTACCCCGTTTTTCTACGGTTTTTCGGCTGTTTTGGGTGCGGGTTAAACGCCGAGGGGCGGGGATTACCCCCCGCCCCTCAGACGTATGCGTTTTAAGATTTTGTGATCACGAGCCTCAGCTCACAGAGCCTAACCCGCGAGGATTAGCCCATGAACACGCCGTTGCCGCGCTTCTCCAGCTGCTTCGGCGCGAAAGTCGCGTGGCGAATATGATCCACCTCAATGAGCACGTTATCGCCCATAGCACCGGTCACGTGAACACGGCGGCCAATCATGTTGTTCTCACCAATACGGTCATCCTTCGCGGACGCAGTCGTAATGTGCATATCGCGAATGTTGTTCTCAATGTAGAAACCGTACAGGGAAGCCTTCGCCCAGCTGTAAGGGTTGTGCGAACGAGGAGCCACGAAGCGGCTACCGCGTGCGTTACGACCAATGTACCAGTTCGCCGCCTCGTCACCTCGAGCAGCGCCGGTAACAGCGTCCTGGAAGCTCGAAGACTCACCCAGGCAGCCAATGAACTGGTTGTTACCCCACTCCACGAGCCAGCCGTGACCGGCGTTCTCCTGGGCGGTGCAGCCAATGAACATGTTGCGGGTGCCCTGAATGAACCAGCCTGCACCCACGTGGCGGGTCTTCACCTCGTACAGGGCGTTCTTACCCTGGTTGCGCTTGTTGAACCAGCTGGTGGACGCCTCGAACTTGGACTGAGAAGTGTAAATCTCAATACCCGCGTAGGTGCCGAAGCTCATGTTTGCGTCAGAGACGTCAATCATGGAGAACTTGTTATCTGCCGCACCGGGGGTGTCACCCTCACGGGCACGCAGCGGGTGGCCGACGGGCTTACCGACCAGCAGGCCCTGGCGCAGGGTCTGGCGGATGCGCAGCTTGTCAATCTTCATGCCCTGGTCGTCCAGGCCCAGGATTGCAACGCCGATGGCGGTGTCCCAAATCTCGATGTTGGACAGGGTGGGCACTGCGTCCGGCTCACCGGGATTAGCGTCCGCAATGCGGGTGTGGAAGATGACACCTGCAACGTTGTCGACGGGCTGGGTGTGCTTCTCCAGGAAAATCTGGTTGCTCTTAGAATCCAGCGGCAGGTTGTACTTGTTGGTGCGGATGAACAGGTCACGCACGCCCATACGCATGGGCTTGTTCTGGTTGGTGCCACCGCTCATGGGGGTGGTGTAGCTACCGGTGTGGAAAACGCCGGTGCATTCGTAGCTACCGTTCTTGGTGGAGGGAATACCCTTGTCGGTGAAAGCGACGATTCGGGTTGCCTGACCGTGGCCGAAGATCTCGACGCGGTGCTTCATTTCGATGAAGGGGTAGGAGACGCGGTACATGCCGCCGGGAATCTCCACGGAGCCGCCGCCCTGCGCAGCAACATCATCGATAGCCTTCTGGATAGCACTAGTGGAGTCTCGTACGCCGGTGGGGTCAGCGTTGTACTTGGAATCGCATACGTTCACGCTCATGATGGTAGCCATGGAGTGTCCTCTTTCTTGGCGGATACAGACAGCGATTAGCGCATAGATGGAATCTAAGCGCGTCATTAAGCTGAGTGTATCCAGTTGTGTTTGAGTGAATAAATGGTTTTGAGCTTCCTTCCGGTTGAGTGAGTGAGTCTCTTCCGGTGCGGGATGCGGGCGGGGAGTGAATCCGCTGCATCAATGCTCGTGGGCGGTGTGAGGGAGTGAATCTCAACCATTCCCACATGAGTCATAAATTCTTGCATACAGGATGCAAATCTGTCTAACCCATCGACAAAATATTCTAGGGCAAAATCGGGGCTTTTTCGCCGCTCAACACCCGATAGTGTTGATTGTCTCGCTCGTCACTTTGGTGCAATAGAGTGCAGATAACCCACAGAAAACCAACTGACCAGTACAAATGTCACATTTTGCACGTAAATGCACTAGTCAGGGGAATTTTTGCCAAAGCGCGCAACATCACTTTTCAGACGGGTCATCCAGACCCAAAGAACCCATTAAAACCCCTCATCAGAGGCTTATCTCACAGGTTCAAGGGCGCCCGCGCGTATCCGTCGGAGCGCCCGCCGGGATGTCCACCAGGGTGCCCGCTAGCCACCCCGGCGAACGCCCCGACAGGCGCCCAGTAGGAACCCAACAGTCCCCTACTGAACTTCCTTCGCGGAGGCGGCACCCACCACATCCAGGCGCGCATAGCGGCCCGCAAGCCAGGTACAAATCATCAACTGAACCTGATGGAAAATCATGATCGGCAGCATCATCAGGCCCAGCGAGCCCGCACCAAAAATAATGATCGCCATCGGCAGGCCAGCCGCCAGCGACTTCTTCGAACCGCAGAACTGAATCGTAATGCGGTCGGCACGGTTGAATCCCAGGCGCTTAGCCAGCTGGTCAGTCAGCCACAGCATGAACACCACAATAATCGCCATGAGCACGACCAGCAGCACAATCTGCCACCACGCCACGCGCGTCCACACGCCCTGCACCACCGAAGCGGAAAACGCCGAATACACAATCATCATGACCGAGAACTTATCCAGCCACTTGGTCGTCGGCTTCTTGGCAAACTCCCCCACCCAGCGGCGCGTCAGCTGACCGAGCACGAACGGCAGAAACAGCTGAATGGCGATGTCCAGGAAGACCGTTCCAGAGAACTCAATATGGCCCGTGTTCATCAGCAGCATGGCGAGCAGCGGGGTCGCCACCACACCCACAATCGAGGAGAGCGAAGCACTCACAATCGCCGCCGCTACATTACCGCCCGCAATAGATGTAAACGCAATCGATGCCTGCACGGTCGAGGGCACAAAGGTCAAGAACAGAATGCCCATGTACAGCCCATCACCGAGCACGAAACGCAGCGGTGAGAGCGCCAAACCGACCAGGGGGAACAGCACGAACGTGCAGCTCAAAATCATCAGGTGCAGACGCCAGTGGGTCAGGCCGCGAATCGCCTCCGCGGTGGAGAGGCGGGCGCCGTACAGGTAGAACAGCAGGGCGACCGCGAACTTCGTTCCGGTACTGAACCATTCGGCGAAGTCGCCGCGCGCAGGCACGATAATGGCGAGGATGACCGCGCTAATGAGCATGGTCAGCAGCGGGTCGAGTTTGATGGAGCGAAGGGATGAGAGCATGCTGTCCATTCTAGACCTGTGTCTGTGTGAAGGGTCGGGGGTGCCGGGTGCATCTCAGCTGTAGGCGGGGTGTTGAAGGTTATGTGCGGCTGTAGCAACCGACTACGAGCCTGTGAGGAGGCGGTTAACGGCAGAACCCGTCGGGGCGCCTCAGGCACCCCGACGGGTTCGTGAAGGTTATTGAGCTGTGCGGCTCAGGCGGGCGCTTAGAGCGCACCCGGGCGGATACTGGCTACTTCTTATCGCCGTCGAAGCCGTAACCCTGACCGTACGAGCCACCCTCAGAGGAGTTGTTGCCGTACTGGCCGTAGCCATACTGCTCGGGAGCAGGCTGGCCGTTAGAAGACTGGCCGTTAGGCTGGCCATTAGAGGGCTGCTCAGGTGCGGGCTGGCCTGCACCGTTCTGGGTTGCACTGTTCTGGCCTGCGGCAGGCTGACCCGGTGCGGGCATCTGCGGGCCACCGGGAGCGCCCGGTGCCGGCACGCCACCGGCGGCAGCGTACGCATCCCAACGCTGGCCGTGGAAGGCACGAGCCTGCTCGGTGAGCCAGCCAGCGAACAGCGTAGAGTTCGCGTCGAACTCGGGGGCGTTCTCGGGCTTGGAGTACACATCCACGGTTTCCAGGGTGTGGTCTGCCCAAACATCCTGGTGTTCACGCATGAACTCGGTGGACTGAATCGGGTCGGGCCACATGTGCACCGGCTCCGCCGCCGGAATCAGGACAGGAACGCGCGGTGCGGCGTCCTTGACCGGGTTCTCAGTCGGGCGCCAGAACAGGCGGCCGGGCTGGGTGCGGTCACGCAGCGCATGCGCACGCCAGGTGAGGATGGGGTGGCTTGCCAGGAGGTTCACGTACCAGACGGCAAGGCCGCGGTCGGTCACGGCACGGTCGGCAAGCTCATCGAAGTTGACCTGCTTGTTCAGGTACTTACCTGCCGCAAGCACCTTGATAGCGCCCTCAGCGCCCTCGGGGCAGAAGCGGTAGCCGAAGTTGTCGGCGGTGTACTCCTGCGAGCGGGACAGCGCACTCGACAGCACCGGAATCTGGTTGAACAGCGTGGTGAAAATCAGACGGAAATAACCGACGTGACCTGCGGCGATGTGGCCCACCTCGTGGCCAATGATGAAGCGCAGCGCCTCCGGGTCACGGGACTTACCACCGATCTCGAACAGGTCAGAGTACAGGCAGATGTAGCGGCGGAAGCCGTGACCTGCCGCGAAAGCGTTCATCACGCCGTTACCGAGGATGACGTACGCGTCCGGCACGCGGCGCAGGCCCGCCGCCTCCGCTGCTTCGGCGAGCATCTGGTACGCCTCAGGGAACTGGGTCGGGGTGATGCGCACACCGCGAACACGCTGCTGTGCGTAGTAGATTGCACGAACAATGAAGATGGCAATCGGGCCCAGGATGAGCAGACCAACCGTCTGGAAAATCAGGTCTTCCAGGCTTGCGGAGGTGCTGCCGGAAGGTACTCGAACCGAGCCTTCACCGGTTGAGCTGAAGACGTAACGCATCATCGAGCTGAACAGGTCAGCCAGCGCCATGAACAGCACAATGTAGCCGACCGCGGTGACGGCGTAGGCGGCGACCAGCCACGGAATTTCGGAGGGGTGACGCAGCGCGTGCAGCACCTTCGGCGGCAGCATCGACTGGTAGGCGAAGAGCTTCGGCTGGGGTAGGGGGCTGACCGGCTTCTGGCGCTCATCTTCGGGGAGCCAGCCGGCGGAGAGGTCCTGCGGGAGGGGCTCACCGGGGGCGTGGAATGCCTGCTGGCCGGGCTGGGCGTTGAACTGCCCGCCGGGCTGCTGGTGGTTTTCAGGGGGTTGAGTCATGTCTCGTCCGCTTCGTATCGAGTGTTATCTGATTCCACTCTATCGTTTTTGGGCACTTACTAGTGAATGTGAATGCGCTTTTTCTCATAGAATGCCCATTCACGACGCTACAGTACGCCACAGCATCGGAATACACCACGCCGGAATTCACAGCGCCGGGGCGCACAGCGCAGAGACTCCGGGGCGCGCCGCCTCGCGGGCATAAGAAATCCGCCGCAGCACCCATACGGAATGGGCGCTACGGCGGATAACTTTACGCTGAGCCGCCTATACGGCGGGGTGCGTGGGGCTTAGAGGCTCTTGACGAGTTCCTCGGTAGCCTCAGCGATAGCCTTCTCCTCGTTGGTGGGGATGACCAGCACCTTGATAGCGGAATCCTCGGTGGAAATCACGCGCGGCTCGGGGGAACGCTTAGCGTTCTCTTCCTCGTTGTACTTGATACCGAGAGCGCCGAGGCGGTCCAGGACCAGCTTGCGGAAGTCGCCGGAGTTCTCACCGATACCAGCGGTGAAGATCAGTGCCTGCGCGCCGCCAACAACCAGGTTGTAGCCGCCAATGTACTTCATCAGGCGGTAGGAGGTCATGTCCAGTGCGAGCTGTGCACGCTCGTCGCCGGACTGTGCGGCCTCAACGACCTTACGCATGTCGTTGGAGCCAGCCAGTGCGAGCAGACCGGACTCCTTGTTCAGGATGGTGTCCAGGCGTGCACCGTCAATGCCCTCACGAATCAGGATGGTGGTCAGTGCCGAGGGATCGATGTCGCCGGAGCGGGTACCCATGATCAGGCCAGCCAGCGGGGTGTAGCCCATGGAGGTGTCGACGGACTTGCCGCCCTTCACAGCGGTTACGGACGCGCCGTTACCGAGGTGAGCAACGATGCCGTTGAACTCGTCGCGTGCAATGCCGAGCATGTCAGCTGCAACGTGGGAGACGTACTCGTGGCTGGTGCCGTGGAAGCCGTAGCGGCGGATGCTGTACTTGTCAGCCAGGTCGTAGGGGATCGCGTAGCGCCATGCTTCTTCAGGCATGGTGGAGTGGAACGCGGTGTCGAAGATAGCAACCTGCGGCAGGGAGGGCCACTTGTGCATTGCTGCGCGCATGCCCTGAGCGTGTGCGGGGTTGTGCAGCGGTGCCAGCGGGGAGAGGTCGTCGATCTGCTGGACAACTTCCTCGGTGAGCAGGGCGGGGTGGGTGAACTTCTCTGCACCCTGCACCACGCGGTGGCCGACTGCCTGCAGCTCGCGGCCGTGCAGGACGGGCTCGAGCTTCTCAGACATGATGTCGAATGCGACTTCGTGGTTGGGGACGTCGGTGCCGATGTTTTCGACGAGGCCGGAGGTCAGCATCTGCTCTGCCTCGGGCAGGGAGGTGTCACGCACCTGGTACTTCAGGGAGGAAGAACCAGCGTTCACAACGAGAATAAGCATGAAAGTGTCTCTTTCGTAGTTTTCTTTTCTGCTCCATTCTCGCACTTTTCGAGCCTGCGTGCGAGACGGCCCCGACCGTATTTTTAACGGGGGTTTTTGTCGCGGGCAGTATCGGGGCATTATCGGGGGCAGGAGGGGCGGGTGTGCACAGTGTGGCGCCGTACTCGTTCAGAAGTGCCACCGACGAATCGGTCCACGCTATAGGTTTGGCCCTATAGATTCGCATTTCGTCCTCGATAGTTCTTGGAGAAAAACGTAGTACTTGGGTCAGCTCACTCATCTAAATTCACCACTTCTTTGAAACGATCAAGGTTAGAGCGCGAGTGAAGGACAATCACAACCTGCTTGTCACTGCCCTCGATAGCGCACGCCATCGATTCGAGCTCAGCGCGCTCCTCTGACGGAGTGAGAGCCTTCAAGGTCTCATCAAGCAACACAAGCCGGGCAGCGCCTTCACGTAACACGGAACGCGCAAGCATGAGCCCGCTCGAATTCGATGCTTCAGATGCGAACGGATCGATATCTGGTACGATTACCACTTCGCCTTGGGGATACCGGCGGTATAGAGCATCAAGCATGACGGACTTCCCCGCGCCAGTTGGTCCAATCAAGGCAACCATAGAACATCCAGAGTCAAGAACGCTCTCAAGCAGAGCCAGGTCAGCAGACCGCACGGGCGGATAAGAACGGTCGGCCCGGTACTCTTCAAGCATCCGAACACGCTCCGCAGTCAAGCTGACTACACCAACCTGTTGCAGCGTCTCCACCGTAGATTGGATGCCAGATGACAGAGTTACTGCAAAATATATTACGACCGCGGGAGCAACCACTGAGTTCGATCCTTCGACCATCAGTGCCAATACCACTGCAGAAACATTCAGTGACACCACAAGCGACTGAATCAGTCCCGTACGCAGTGCGTAGGCGTTCGCCAACTGAATCGAGCTGCTGACGTATGCAGCCTCCGAATGAGCGTAGGCTTCTTCTCCAGCCCGACGTAGCCCTGCACTGACGGGCGCAGCGTGTAAGCCAGCCTGGGCACCAACCACCCCGATGAAGTCACCTCGGCGATTGGCAGCCGTCGTCGAGGCAGGGAGAATCCACTTTGAACCCTGACGCATAGCAAGCATCGCTAGGGGTGCTACCGCCAACACAACGATTATGAACAGCGGGGCGCCGGCCACTGCGCCTCCGATGAGCATAAAGGTCTGTAGAATGACCATAAATACCGAACCCAGGGCGCTAGGCACCGACATCTGAAGGTCGGAGAAGTCTTCACCCATCCGCCCCATGACCGCACCGCTTGTTCTAGGACTAGCGAATCGATCGAGCCTGCGTATAATCCGGTCGTGCAAATCGCTCAGCCTAGCGATGGGAGCCCAGTAGAGCGGGCCAAAGAACATGACGGACCCAACAATTGCTGCCAGTGCGCAAGTAGCTGACACTCCAGCAACCTGAGCAGACAGCCCATCACTGTGAGCAATCGTCATTGCAAAAGCAACTTCGGATCCGCTCAAGAGTAGGGCGCCACACGTAATCCACACCAAATGCGGCCCAAACAGCAACAGGGCCGATCGTCGGAATGTGGCACGCTTCGGCTCAGGGTCAGGAAGGTCCTGTCCCTCGCTCACATCCGTCGAACCAGCATCTGCCTCCTTAGCTGCCCCGGGGCTATGAGCCTGCAACTCAAGAGGGTCTACCCTCGCATCATTGCCGGGGGTGAAGGCACTCGGTACGTACTCCTCCGAGCTTGCCAGAAGTGTGCACGTTGGCACGCACTCTAAGATCCTCTCGGCAACCACTTCTCGTGTTACAGGATCAAGCGCTGCGAACGTATCGTCCAAAATTAGCCAGTCCGGTTTGTCTGCCAAAACGATTGCGACAGCAGCACGGTGTCTCTCTCCTGACGACAAGGTTGTTGCGTCTTGCCAGAACCGCCCGATCACATCCTCAGTGAGCCCCATACCTAAAGCGAGGCTAGTGAACCGGGATACCTGATGTGGCGAAGCAGAAGCTCGCCACGCTGACAACACCGAATGGGACACTTCCGGGTTGCGTGGTACGAAAGCAGAATCGGGGGTGGTCACGGATGTGCGCAATGCTTCAGCGCGCTCAGACGTAGCTGCAAGCACCTCTCTAGAGTTTGAAGGCTGCCCCACCCAGTCCTGCTGTTTAACCGTGCAATTTGGAGACGACTCGAGCTTGTCGAGCTCACGCATCATTGGCACAGCGAGTCGAATAACCCGATAGTTTACGATGTTGTTCTGCACCGCTGCGTACAGGTAGCGGGCTGCCAAAATAATTCCAACACCGAAATGAGCGGATGGCCAGAGCCACGCGCCGAGGACCGCAACCACAGCGAGCACCGCAGTTAGTGCTCCCCGTTCAAGGAATCCATTCAGGACCTGCAACGGGACCCGTCTGCGCAGAAGCTGCTCTTCGGTGTTTCGGATGCTAGCGACCTTGTCCAGGGCGGTACCCCAGCTGGGGATGCTTTGCCCTCGAGGCAGCGCGTTTGCTACACGCTGGATCCACTGCCGACGCTCTCCCTCTAGAGCGACGTACTGTTCCCATAGTCGGCCCACCAAGTTGATGAGACGGACGCTGACGAATACCAATCCAGTGATGAGCAACGCAGCGATGGCGCCGCTTGCACCATATAGCGCGAGCGAAGCCGCGAGAAAGGCAATAATCTGAACGGTTGAAACGGCGAAATCAACAACGAAGGCAAACTGGCTGATCTGTCCTGGGTATGTGAGAACATGCCCGTGAGCTTCCGGCGGATGGGATGACCTACTAAAGATGTCCCGGAAACGGCGGTATGTGAGCTGTCGAACCGCGATCGTGAGAATAAGCTCTTGGCGTTCCTTCACCCAGTACCCTAGGCTTTCAGCCAGGAAAGCGAAGATGAGTAACCAAATAGCACTGCCTGGGGTCCTCTCACCTGACGTTACCTGGCCGATACCTGCCGTAATCATCAGAGCCCCTGCAACATTCAGTAGGCCAGCGGTGAAGACGGTGAAACTCGTGCTCGTTGGCGCGAATATCAAAGCAAGCCAGCGGATCCGTCTCGGCAGGTTCCGCGCTATCCTTTGATAGCGCGCATACAAGTGCTCGATGGGCATGTCTCTCAGATGCAGGCTAGGAGCAGCGCTCTGTGTTTCGCCCCGTCGCTTGTGATTGATCACCATTATGTTTCCAGTCATTCGGTATTCGAGTTCAGGTGTACGGCCTCGTTAATAAGTTCGTCGTTCGGAAAACGGGCTTGGAGGTCGTTGAGAGCTACCTGGACATCTATGCTCGGATCGAGAGCAGTCCGAGCCTGCATGAGCAAAAGCTCTACCTCAGCCTTCGACTTCGCATCGAGTTGCGCCTGCGCGACGAGGGGCCCCTAATTGCATAAGGATGGACCCGAGAAGTCAGTGCACTTCAGGCATGCTTGGGTCGAGCTCAACCGTCTATAATGAACAGCCAACGTCGGCTGAGATGCTGCCTTCTCGGGCATGCACCGAAATTGGGTACGGGACAAATATACAATAATGTGACCAAAATCCAACATATAAGCGTGTCTGTCGGGCTCATCCCCGCGCATACAGGGAAAACCCGCCGCCTTACCAATAAGGTGGCGGACATCCGCGCTTTAATGCCCTCATCGGGTATCTGCCCGAGGTGTATTAGTTGCCTGACTAGGCATCACGCGGCACAGTAATAATGCTGAACAGCTGATGTAGCTCCTCCGGATGCACCTCAAAATACCCGCGATCCGGGCCGCTAAACATCGAACTCTGGTTCCAGCCGCGGCGGCCAGCACGCGCATAATCAAACCGGAAATTACTACGCGCCGCCACATGATCCATGAAAATGCGGGTCGCACGACCATTACCCTCACGGAAAGGGTGCGACTGGTTCAGGTGCGCGAAAATCGCGGCGGCAACCTCCACAAATTCCTGCTGGTTCAGGCTCGCCCAGTCAGTCGCGCGGCTAGTGGCGAAAACGTAGTCGAGGTACCGGTCAATACTCAAAGGCCCGTCCTGAACGCTCGCGAAAGCACTTACACCCTTGGACATGTCCACGGTGCGGTACTCCCCCGCCCAGTCGTACACGTCCTGGAAGAGGTAGCGGTGAATGGCCTTGAGGTGCTCCGCGTCGAAGGTGTGAGCGATGAGCTCGGGGTTCTTGGTGAGCTCGTAGCCTCGTCGGGTGATGATGCGGTGCTCGTAGAGCGAAAGCGCCGCGGGGTCCTTGATGCCCGGCTTGTTCCGCATGACGTGCTGGTAGGGCTCGGGGTAGAAGTACGCCGCCCAGTTCTGCTGATGACTCACGGTTTATTCGCCCTCCTCTGCATGCTGGTCCACGTTTTGGCTTGTCAGCACCTGGTAGGCGAGCGCCTTCGCTAGTGCTTGCCGGTCGTATTCTTCCGCGGTGATTCGCCCAAGCTCGTAGTCGATGAGTAGCGTGACGTCTTCGCGGGTGGGGTTGTCGCCCTCAAGCCAGGATGAGGCGAGGGGCTGCATGATGTTGCGGCGCTGCTCTTCGGTGAGCGGCTCGAATAGTTCGGGGTAGCGCAGGTGCAGGTCAAAATGATCTGACACTGTATGTTCCTTTCTTGACCTTCGCAGGTCGGTCTCACGGTCGGGTCGTGAGGGTGGGAGGTGACGGTTAGCTGATGTGCAGACCGTATCTCGGCTCGTCGAGCAACACCTTTGAACCGGCACGCCAGTACACCGGTTCGTACCAGCGGGTGTTGTCGAAGACCCGCAGGATGTCCACGGAGGAGGCGAGCGCCTGCAGGTTCGCGTGGGAGCTGTCGTAGCGGCGGCGGATATCTGCCTCGTCAACACCGTGGCCGCCCTTGGCGACTCGGGCGGCGACCCGGTCCACGGCGGTGTCGGCGCTGTTGAGCGTCACGTACAGTAGGGTCACCTCGTACCCTTGGGCGTGGGCGCGGTCGATGAGGTTCTGGAAGGATTTGGCGTTACCCGCAAGAGTGGTTTCCTGGTGGATGGACTCACCGGCCGCGAGCGCTTGGCGCAGGTCTTGCACGGTGTCTCGCATGGCGCGGGCGGCGTCGGCGGGGTTGCGCCAGTCGCCTCCTGCGGCGCGGAGTTTCTCGTCGGCATTGAGGCGGCGGGTGGCGCCGAAAATCTGCGGGTTGGTGCGGTAGAGGGTGCTCTTACCGGCTCCGTTGACCCCGCCGATGATGATGTATTGGGGCTTCATGTGCGGCTCCTTAGACTGCCTAGACGACGAAGTTCTCGTCGGCGAGAACAATGCGCTGCTTCTGCTGCAGGGAGTAGGTCTGCAGGGCAAGGTAGAAGCGGCGTTTTTCTTCGTCTTCTTCGGCTTCGATGAGCGGGGTGAAGACCTCTGAGCTGTTGTCTACGAGGTACTTGTGGAGCGCCTCAAAATCGGGGGTGCTGTCTTTCACGGTTATCCCCTTTCCGGAAGGTAGTCGACGGGCTGGTACTGCTCGATTTCGTTGGGTTCGGTGGAAGATTTTGCTTCTTGCGACCTCTGCTTATTGAGGGCGCGCTCCAGAACCTGCTTTCGGTATTCTTCCCAACTGATGCGGCCTAGCTCTAAATCAATAAGACGAGCAATCTCTTCGCGACTATGTTCGTAGCCATCAAGCCACGCTGACGCGAGAGTCTGAGTAATACCTCGTTTCTGCTTATCGTTGAGTTGTTCAAACAAATCTGGGTAACGGTCAGGAAGGTCGAAATACTCTCCCATGAGTGTTCTCCTCGCAGGTGTGGTTGGTGGATAGCTGTTTGTGAGAGCCGCCCACTACTTCGTGGGCGGGGTTTTGCCTAGTCAGCGAGCTCTTCCGCTGCCTGTTTCTTCTCGCGTCGACGGCGCCCCCACTCCCCATATTCGGGGCGGCTCGTGTACTCCGCATTCCACGCCTCCGCGGTTGCCGGCAGCCAGATTCGCTTCTCGCTATGCGACATGAAATCAGGCTCGGGCAGCTCGCCTCGGCGGAGCAGACTCGCGGGGGTCATACCCAGGAAACGCGCCATTTCATTGACGCCTACAATCAGCATGCGATCCATTAGGTGGGTCCTTTCGTTTACTCTAGGGAGGCACCTCGTATATTCCAGCCTAACCCAGGTACCGAAAACAGGCACTGCCCACGGTCATTCGGGGGAGGGCACCGCCAAAATGACCGTATGCGTTGCCGGAGTTTCCCGTGCTTGGTAACCTTGAGGTACAAGTTAAAACTCATCCCGTACGCTCTACAGCTGTGTAGCGTTGCTTGCCATGTACGGCGAGTTCCTACCGGGTTTTATTCCGAGTAGGGGGTGGAAAGGATGGGGCTACGAGGGGAAGCCTATGTGGCCGAACTCGTGGACCTTGTCATGGGTATGAGGCGTGTTCCCAGTAGGGTAGCGCCTCATAACGCTTTAAGGGCGGTCCCTCACCGGGTTCGCCTTTTCTGTCCACTCTTTTCTATTCAATGCGCTTCCAACGCCGGAAGCCAGAAAACCGCATATACAGATTCCTATATTTCTGTATCGCGTTCCCCTCACCGAACCTACAGGGTAAATCTTCAAGGGAGGAAGCCATGCCAACACCAGCCACCCACACCGACGATTCGACCAACCCCATCACCCCCGAGGAATCCCTGAAGTTCGCGGAGGCGGGCATGAACCTCGCCGGGCACGTCATCACTGACCCGCGCATCCTTGAGCTTCTGAACCAGCGAGCGCACGGCGGCATCTCCTTCGAGGAGTACAAGGCGGCGTGCATCCGCCACATTTTGGGAGGTAACTAGTGGTGAAGCAGTACACCTGGGAGGGCTACTACATTCCCGGAACGCGCGTTCTTCGGAACCTTTTCACGGCGCCCGGCAAGCCGTACGGTGAGACTGACCCGGTGAAGTTTCGGGTGCTTGAAGAGGCACTGGTTTTTGAGCGGATGCGCATGCTCGCCGAGCAGCCTATCCGCGGCAATTTCGATTTTGCGCATATGAAGGCGATTCACGGTTTCCTCTTCCAGGACGTGTATGAGTGGGCTGGTCAGGAGCGTACCGCCCCCAGTTTTTGGGATCCGCGTATGAGCAAGGAGGGGCACCGGTATTTCCCTGCGGGTGAGCCGATGCTGGAGCAGGCGAACCGGCTCTACCGCGGGTTGGCGGCTAAGAACTACCTGGCGGGTCTTTCACGTGAGGAGTTTGTGCGTGAGTTCGCTGAGCTGTGGAATGAGCTGAATGTGGTGCATGCGTTCCGTGAGGGTAATACCCGCACCCAGTTCGTGTTTTTCAGTCAGCTTGCTGAGCATGCCGGGTACCGTCTGGTGCCTGCCGCTTTTGAGGTGGCCGCGGCTTTGCGTGATGAGTTCGTGGAGGCGCGTTTTGAGGGTCAGGACACCGGCAGAAGCACACGCCTTGCCGAGGTGCTGGCGCAGGCGATTGCTGAGTAGCCGCCGGATCTTGTTCTAAAGGTCGGCGGGTATTGCCTCTAGTGGGATTCCTGGCGTGACCAACCACGTTGCCGGAGATTCCCGTGCTTGGTAACCTTGAGGTACAAGTTAAAACTCATCTCGTACGCTCTGCGCAAGTTACCGTGCTGCTCATCATGTAATTGGTGAGTTCCTATCAGATTTTCTGTGTAGGGAGGGGAAAGGATGAGGCTGCGGGGGGAAGCCTGTTTGGCCGAAGCCGTGGACCTTGTCATGGGTATGAGGCGTGTTCCCCATAGGGTAGCGCCTCATAACGCTTTAAGGGTGGGCCCTCACCGGGTTCGCCTTTTTTGTGCGCCGAACCTGACCCCGACCGCGCATGACTGAAACGGTTGCGGGGGTAGGTATAACCTCCGTATAGTGGGGGTTGTCAGGATAAAACGATGGATTACCGCCTCCGGGCCGAGGGATGAAGGCGTCAAGGTATGAAAGCTGGAGTATTCCGGCCGTTCTTGGCGATCCTGACACATAAGGCACCCTTACGGGTGCCTTTTCTGTTTTAACTACAGCCCAGGAGAGGGGACGCACTCTGGTGCGGCCCCTCCCCTGCTTCTTATGCTCGCGGGCTATTCTTCGTCGTCATCAACGGCGGGCAGGCCCAGCAGGGCGGTTCCCGCCTCGGTGAGGGACCAGCGCATCGTGCGGCCAGCCTTCACACCCTCAACAAACCCAAGCCCCTGCAACAGTTTGAGCCTATCGCGCAGAGTCGGCGCCGTAACCCCCAGCACCTCCTGCAACTCGCTCGAAGTGGGGGCGACTGGCGCACGGAAAATCTGCACCTGCCCCAGCAGGTACAGCAGCCGCAGAACATCATCAAGCTTCTTCGAAGTCAGCCCGGGGGTGCCACCCGTCCAGGTGCGGCTGCCCTCCAGCTCAGCGATACGCTTGCCAAGGGCACGCCACGCACGGTCACGTGATTCCAACTCGTCTACCAGGTGCTCCTGCGCTTGCTCGATCAGCCCCAGAAAAACATGCAGAAAACCGGTCACCTCACCGTAGTTGAGGGGTTCTTCCGCCGCGCTAAACGCCTTGTAGTAGCGGCTCTTCTGAATGTTGAGCGTGCTCGGCAGGGTGAGGGTCGTCAGCCGGGTGAGTGTCTGCCCCAGGTGGGACACCAGCAGGTACCTGCCCAGGCGGCCGTTGCCGTCGTAGAAAGGGTGCGTGTATTCCACCATGAAATGCGCGGCGATCGCGGAGAATAGCGCCGGCACGTTCGGGTCGAGGGCATGGTCAAGCGCCGCCTGAACGTTGGCGGTGATGGTTACTTCGCTGTCGGGGGCGCGGTGAATTTCTCGGGTGTTGTCGTGGATAACCACGGGTTTGGTGCGGAATAGAGCCCCGTCTGGGCGGTCTTCTTCGGCGAGGTGCCCTTCGAGTAGCGTGTCGTAGAGGCTACGCACCTGCTCAACCGTGGAGGGTGGGCGGCCTGCCCCCAGGTCTTTGAGGAGGTTCACGAATTCGACGGCGCGCTTAGCGCGGGGGTCTTCGCTGTCGCCGGAGGTGAGCGCCTCAGAGATGAGCTGCCGTGTGGTGTGCACACCTTCGATACGGTCGGACGCCACGATGCTGCGTACTGCCAGGTCGAGTAGGTAGCTTTGCATGGCGATGCTGGGCAGTTGGGAGCTCAGCTGTTCAATGTGCCGTTCACGGCGCATGATGCGTTCGAAGGATGCGAGCGCGATGCGGTCTGCCAGGTAGAACAGGGGGTGCTCCCCCACCGTGAATTCGTTGAGGAGGTAGGTGGAGTGGCCGTTGCGGCGTGCCTGCAGTTCGGTTTGTGCGGCGGCTTTGCCGCGTTCGTGGAAGATGCTTTTGAGGGTGCGGTACCTTGTGCCGGTGGTATTCACGTGTGCCCTCCTTGATGGTGTAAAAAATCGCGGTTTTTTTCATTATCCTCCCAATTTTCAGGAAATAGTGAAAAAATCCGCGATTTATTTCATAATCCAGGTCACAAATAGGTAGTTAGGGTGCCGGCAGGCTCCCGACTCAGACCCCTGCAGGGGCGCATCCTAGTGGGAAGCCGCACCCACCGCTTATTTGTTCTGTTCCTTCATTTGTTCCTTCACAAAGCTGTTGAAGCCCTGCGGCTCAAGGATATGAGACGCCTTCCACTTGTCGGGCCGCTCCGCGGTACGGTGCAAACGCACATAGTAGGCGGGGCTGATGCTTCCTTCGACCTTCACGCAAACCGTGAGCCAGTAGGGGTTGTCACCGCCAGGAACTTTCAGGGTCGGATCATCAACCAGTTCAGCACTAGTGACGGTTCCCTTGAAAACATCAATACGAGAGTTAGGCCCGTAGTGGTTTTGCAGTTTGGGGTCAATCATGGGGTAGAGCTCTTCAGACCATTCCTTGTACGGCTTGCCGCTGGTGTATGCGGCGACAATTGCTTTCGCGGCTTCAAGAGCACGACCACGGTCTTCGTCAGTGATGCTATTGAGGGTGGGAACGCTGGAGGGCTGCTGGGGTCCACCACCGGTTCCCACCAGGGGTGAGGGGTCAAGGCTCACGGTCGGGGTCGCTGCCGCAGTGGTGGATGCCGCGGTGGTGCTTGCCTCTGCACTCGGGGAGGCGGTCACCTCGGTGACGGTGGGGGTGCGACCTGCGGTGGTGGTTGCGGGTGCAGGAGTAGTAGAGGTGGGGGTGGGGGTGCTGGTGGCGGTAGAGGTTCCGCCGGTGATGAGGGTTCCGCCCGGTGCGGAGCTATCGGTGCTAGCGGAGCAGCCGGTGGCGAGCAGGGCAAGTACAGCAGCGGCGGCAGTGATTTTGCGGGTCATGGAGAGGGGCTTTCTCTGATGAACGGTTCTATGTATCGGTGTGATGTGTCTAGGCGGGGCAGTGTAGCGTTGCGGCCGCCTGCGGTTGGTGTCTGCGTCGGGCGTTGACGCATAGTGGGTGCACGGTTAGGTACCGGATTAGCGGTATGAATTCGGTTCTTTTTCGTGCAGTCCAGCTCATATCATGGTAGCTCAGGGCGAGCGCCTGCAGGATATCTGTAGGCATGATAGGGTATCTTTTGACACCGATAAATATGTGCCGCCGTGTTTTTGCGTCTTGCAGTCCTCGATGTTGTGTTCTGGCTCAGATGCTTTTCCTGCGGTACCGCATAGTTTCTCATCACTCATTCAATCTCTGCCCTCCTGCTGGGGGTGGGTTTGTCGCGCCCCGAAATTGTGGGGTCTACGTATTTTGGAGATTGTTATGGAGAACAAGGGCGGAGTAACTATCCCCCGCTGGGCTTTCGGACTGGCAGCAGCTGTCGTCGCCCTCCTCGTTGTACTGGTCATCGTGCTGATTCCGCGCGGTAAAGACTCAAACCCCGTAGCAGCAGGCTCCTCTAACAATGAGCAGTCACAGCCCGCCTCCTCTAGCACTGCAGAGCCCTCCATCTCAGCACTAGCGGCAAGTAGCTCAGCGAGCACCAACCACCGCGCAGTGTGCGATGTGAAGGTCCCCACTGGCAAGGAATTTTCTGCGGATATTCCTTCTGACTACACCTGGGAGCAGATGACCGACAGCGTCCATTATCCGGTATCTAAAATTTATGGCCCGGCCGTGCGTCAGGGTCGTCTGGGCCAGTGCTTTGCACACAACCCGACAGGTGCAGCTATGTCCGCCATTAATGCAATGGTTGTAATTGGTAATGACGAAATACCAGCTGATGCGCGTCGTGCTATCTTCTCTAGCCGCTACGATGGCAAACCCGATCCGTGGGAAGATGAAGAGTCCAGCGACTCGAATGATGACATGTCTGACTATGTATCGGTTATTTATGCCTACAGCATCCAGGGATACTCTACGGAGCGTGCCACGGTGAAGGTCTACTTCATGGTTCAGAAGAAGGGTAAGTCAATCAATATCGGCTGGGTGCCCATCCGCATGGTCTGGGAGGACGGCGATTGGCGTTTTGACTCAGAAAAGTCAGAACTTACAACGAACATACTGATGGATGAATCTGATGATCCCTCACAGCGATTCACCATCGGCAAGGAGAAATTCGCTGAGTGGGGCTTCAAGCGCTAACCAGCAAACGCGCAGTAGCCTACTCACCAACAAATCTTGTGTCTCTCTGAGGAGAGAAACTACTCGACACTCCCCTTTCTATCACTCACTCAGACTCTGCTCTAACCAGAGCAGAACCCAAAAATGTGCCCTTAGCCAGGGCAAAAGATTGGAGATTGTTATGGAGAACAAGGGTGGAGTCACTATCCCCCGCTGGGCTTTCGGACTGGCAGCAGCTGTCGTCGCCCTCCTCGTTGTACTGGTCATCGTGCTGATTCCGCGCGGCGGCGATAATTCCAACACCTCCGCTTCGGGCGGCTCGAACGGTGCGGCTCAGTCGAAGGCCACCTCAACGGTAGCGGCAGGCACCTGCGGTGCCGGCACCTCAGACGACCAGGCGGTACTGGACGCAGCACCCAAGGACACCACCTGGGTAACCACCGATGCTGGCTGGACTGGCCCGGTGTCGAAGACCGCTGGTCCGAAGGCAAACTCCCCGATTCGCAACTGCTTTGAGCACTCTGCTGAGGGCGCACTCTACGCTGCTGTATGGGCGACCATCGAGATTAATGAGGCACCGGAGGCATATGTCCAGACTGTTGTGGGCCCGGGTGCTGACGCATTCCGTGAGAGCCGCCTCAAGGACACTAAGACCCGCACTGTGGTTCACGTTGCTGGTTACCGTTATGTCTCGTATACTCCTGAGCGCGCGACTGTACGTGTGCTAATGCAGATTCCCTCGGGGTCGTACCGCTCTGTAGATATGGTGATGGAGTGGCACGATGGTGACTGGCACTATTGGGCTCCCACGACTCCTTCTGCAGTTAACAGTGTCGACCCTGACGAGTTCATCACCTGGGAAGCCTAAAAACTAAAAACCGGTAGACCCGAAAATACGCGGTGGGGCACGACCTTTCATTAGGTCGTGCCCCACCGCGTTTATACGTTTAAGACAGCTCTAGGCGCTACCCGCTAGAGCACATCCGGGTGGACCGCCACCTCCACGGCGGCAGGCAGCACCCGCGCGCTAATACGGTGCGCCGACGGCGCCGGGTCACCATCCACCTCAACCGGCTGCGCACCATCCGGGAACTCCAACACCACCTCAGACCCCACCAAGTGGCGAATCACCGGCAGTTCAATACGCGGCGACCCCAAAATCGTGCGGCGCGTAACCTTCGCCATCAGCAGCCCCCACTCCACCAGGTCACGCGGCGACGCCACAATCACCTCAAGGTTGCCGTCGTGCACATCCGTCATATCCGCCAGGCGAATACCACCCTGCAGGCGGCCACAATTCGCGATCAGCACCGAACGCATCGGCAGAATGCGAGGCTCCCCACCGTCCACGCTAATACGCACCGGGTGCGACCTGCCCAGCATGTGCTTCATGCCGGACTGCACGTACGCAACCCAGCCGAACTTCGCCTTAATATCCTCGTTCGTATCATTCATAACGAGCGCATCAAAGCCGGCACCACTCATCACAAAGAACGTGTGTTCGGTTTCTTCGCCGGGGGTGTTCGTCGTCGTCATCTCAATCGCATCAACGGCCTGACCTGCACCGTTGAGCGCAATGTTCACGCACGCCGCCACGTCACTCACCGGAATGTACAGGTTACGCGCCAGCAGGTTACCGGTACCCATCGGCAGAATACCCAGGCGCGGCTTGCGCCCCTCATGATGCGCCAGCGCCGCCGCCACAGCACGCACCGTACCGTCACCACCGGCAGCAATCAGCAGGTCAACACCCTCAGCGATCAGCTCGCGGGCAGCCTCAGAACCGGGCTCGTCCACACGGGTGGTGCGCACCAGCGCCTGCGGGTGGCCGTTCGCCGCGAGGGTACGTTCCAGAATCTCAATAGCCGCCGCAACGCCGGGCTTACTCGGGTTGTACACCACGCCCACACGCTGCGCCTCACCGGTGGGCAGGGTCGGCAGAACGCCGAAGGGCGCGCCCAGTTCGATAGCGCGTCGGCGCGCGTTCTTGCGGGCACGAGTGACGGAGGCGGTCAGCGCCGCCGCCGCGGAAACACCAAGGAGTTTACGGTAAAGAGGCATAGTTCTTAGACTACCGGGATACACAAAAACCCGCCCACCGTTTACGCGGTGAGCGGGTTTTTCAGCTGGTTGTGAGATTACTCAGCGGGCGGGGTTTCCCTTATTCAGCGATAGCCGGGATAACCTCGGCACCACCCATGTACGGACGCAGCGCTTCCGGAATCACAACAGAACCGTCAGCCTGCTGGTGGGACGGAGGTGGGGAATTCCGAGCGCGCGAGGCACTAAATCCCCCGCCGGAGTGGAGACTCACTCCAGCAGGCATCCCTTATTCAGCGACAGCGGGGATGACCTCGGCACCACCCATGTAGGGGCGGAGTGCCTCAGGAATACGCACAGAGCCATCTGCCTGCTGGTGAGTCTCCAGGATGGCAACCACCCAGCGAGTCGTCGCCAGGGTACCGTTCAGGGTCGCTACGGAGCGGGTGCGGCCCTTACGCACGTTGCCTGCCTCGTCCACGGTGTCCGGGGTGCGCTCGCGAATGTTCAGGCGGCGCGCCTGGTAGGTGGTGCAGTTCGAGGTGGAGGTCAGCTCGCGGTAGGTGCCCTGGGTGGGGACCCACGCCTCGCAGTCGAACTTGCGGGCTGCGGAGGTGCCCAGGTCGCCTGCGGCGGTGTCGATTACGCGGTATGCGAGGCCGCAGCGCTGCAGCATTTCCTCTTCGAGGGACAGCAGCTTTGCGTGCATTTCTTCTGCCTGCTCGACGGGGCAGTAGACGAACATTTCAGCCTTGTTGAACTGGTGCACGCGAATGATGCCGCGGGTGTCCTTACCTGCGGAGCCTGCCTCGCGGCGGTAGCAGGAGGACCAGCCCAGGTACTTCTTCGCACCCTTCTCAAAGTCGAGAATTTCGTCGGTGTGGTAGCCGGCGAGCGCCACTTCGGAGGTGCCGACCAGGTACAGGTCGTCGCGTTCGAGGCGGTAGATTTCGTCGTCGTGCTTGACGTTGAAGCCGGTGCCGTTCATGATTTCGGGGCGTACCAGGGTGGGGGTGGTCATCATGGTGAAGCCGTGCTCGGTTGCGAGGTCGAGCGCCATCCACATGAGTGCCTGTTCGAGGCGTGCTACCTGGCCCTTGAGGAAGTAGAAGCGTGCGCCGGAGACCTTCGCGCCGCGTGCCATGTCGATGCCGTCGACGAGCTCGCCGATTTCGAGGTGGTCGCGCGGTTCGAAGCCTTCGGTGGTGAAGTCGCGGGGGGTGCCGACTTCCTTGACGACTACGTAGTCGTCTTCGCCGCCGACGGGTACGCCGTCGATGATGAGGTTTTCGATGCTGCTGATCAGTTCCTCGTATTCGGCGGTTTTCGCTTCGGAGGCTGCCTTTGCTTCGTTGACGCGGGCTGCCAGTTCCTTCGCCTGTGCGACGAGGGCGGGCTTTTCTTCCTTGGGTGCCTTTGCGACGGTCTTGCCGAAGGCGTTCTGTTCGGCGCGCAGGGTCTCGTATTCGCCGATGAGTGCGCGGCGTGCGGTGTCGGCTTCGAGGATGCGGTCGACGTGGGTTTCGTCCTTGCCGCGTGCTCGCTGGGAGGCGCGGAAGACGTCGGGGTTTTCGCGGAGGAGGTTAATATCAATCACTGTTTTATCCTACCTAATCTTGCGGTGGGTTGTGGGCGGGGTTTGCGCTGGTGGGGCACGGGTAGGTGCGGGGGTATCTAGCGGCGGGGCGGCTAGTGGCGCTGCAGCTGTGCGGGGCGGCCGTTCGGGAAGAGCGACTCGACCCATTCGTGTGCGGCGTCGAAGGAGCCGTCGGAGTGGATGTTGTCGACTTCGGTGTTTTCGTGGTCGGCGCGCGGGTAGGAGCCGAGGAATTTTAGCGTCGGGGAGACGCGGTGCAGGCCGCGCAGGGCGTCGCGCATGCGTGCCTCGTAGATGTGGCCGTCGGCGTCGATGCTGAACGAGTAGGAGCCCATGCCTTCGCCGGTGGGGCGCGATTCGATGCGGGAGAGGTTCACGCCGCGCACGGAGAACTGTTCGAGCAGTTCAAGCAAGGCGCCGGCGCGGTTGGCGGGCAGCGGCACGGTCAGGGTGGTCTTATCGGAACCGGTCGGTTCGGGAATGTCGGCGGTGCGGGAGAGCAGCACGAAGCGGGTTACGGCGTTCTTGTTGTCGCCGATGTTGTCCTGCAACACGTGCAGTTCCGGGTGGTAGTTCAGCAGCGCCGGGGAGCAGATCGCGGCGTCGTAGGTGCATCCCTCTTCGAGCAGGCCAACAGCCGCCGCCGCGGTGGAGGAGCCGGGCAGGTAGGCGGCAGCGGGTACGTTCTCCTGCGCCCAGCCGCGCACCTGCGCCCAGGCGTGCGAGTGGGTGGAGATGGTCTTGACGTCTTCAATGCTAATGGGCTTCGCGGCGACCAGCACGAATCGGATCGGTACGAGCACCTCGCGGATAATGCGTACACCCTCGCTGGCTGCGATAGCGTCCAGAGTGGCGCTCACGCCCCCCTCCACAGAGTTTTCGATGGGCGCCATGGCGGCGTCCACCTCGCCCGCGTTCAGGCGTGCGAGCGCGTCGGGCACGCTGGTGGCGGGGATACGTTCGGCGTCGGCTGCGCCGGGGACGCTCAGCAGGGCGGATTCGGTGAAGGTGCCGGAGGGGCCAAGGTAGGTGTATCGCATGCCACTATAGTAGCGTCTGCCGTGTAGGGGGCGCCGAATTCGGTGATAGGTTACGGTCTTTGGCGGTAGTTAAGAGCCCCCACCAAAGTCACTAACCTATGACCGAAAAACTTAGGTCATAACCGAAAGACCTAAGCCGCCACCGAAAACCTATACAGCAGCTGAAACCGCTACCTCACGAACTGGCGTACACGCGCGGTGTCCCAGTACTGGGCGGGTACGCCTCCACCCATGAGCTCACGGGCGATAGCGGCAGCCTGCACGGAACCAGCCTCCGGCAGGGGCGCGTGCGAGCCAGCAATAATGACGTTGCCGCGGCGGCGGCCCTTCAACATTGCCGAATCCGCCACAATACACACGTACTCGAACACCTCAAGCAGGGCGGACGCCTCCGCGCGGGCACCGGTCAGCGCAGGCCCGTCACCGCAGTTCAGGATGTACAGGCCACCGGGTGCCAGCGACTCGGCGACGGTGCGGGTGAACTCGACGGTGGTGAGCGCCTCGGGCGTGGTGTCCCCGGCGAACACGTCACGGATCAGCACGTCGCGGGATGCGGGCGCGAAGGTCGCGGTGACGGCACCCGCCTCACCCACGCGAATCTTCACGCGCGGCGCCTTGGGGATGTCAAACCAGGCGCGCACATACTCGGCGAGCTTGGCATCCAGCTCAACGACGGTGTTGCGGCTGGTCGGGTACAGGTCAGCGAAATAGCGCGCCATCGAGCACGCGCCGCCGCCCAGGTGGGTGATGCGCAGCTTCGCGGCGTCCAGGTGCTCCTCCACATGCGAGGAGACGACCGCCGCGATCCAGCGCATGTATTCAAAATCCAGCTGGCGGGGCTCACCCACAATCACGTGGGAAGACTGCACACCATTAATGAGTAGCAGCCAGCCGTCGGCGTGGTAGCCGTCAGGGACCAGCTCCGCCTCACCCGTAGAAATCGGGTACACGCCAGCGGCGGCACCCTGCACGGGGGCGCTCTCGGTATCGTCGATGCGGTTCTTCTGCTGCTTCTGGGCTTTCTGCGCCTTTTGGGACTTCTTGGGTGCCCTGCTCTTTTTCGCCATACCCACTAGCCTAGCCGACAGCCCGCACGCCCCTAGCGTACGCACCCGCAAGGAACCGCCTCCACGGGGGCCGGCTGAGTAGACTAGAACCCATGGGATTTGTATGTCAGGGCCGCTACGCGCTCGCACCGATTGAACCGACCGACGCCGAAAAATACGTCAACCTGCAGCTGGACTGCATGGAGCAAACCTACGACCCGATCTACTTCGACGCGCTCGGGGAAAGCTTCACCGCCCGCCACCGCGCCGAACGCAACGAATACCTCGAAGACTTCCACCGCCACCTCTCCTCCTCCACCGTGCGCGGCTTCTTCGCCTATGAGGTGCCCGGCTGGACCCCCGACGGCGGGCTCTCCTGCTCCATCGGCGCGCAGATCGACTGGGATAAGCCGGTCGGCCTGGCGCTCTCCCTGTGTGAGCCCTCCTCCTGGGAACTCGAACGTGCCGAGTCCCTCCCCGAACTGCCCACAGGCACCCGCAAACTCACGCACCTGTACACCCTCAACCACACGCACGGAACCGGGCTCGGACAGGCACTCTACGAATCCGTCATCTACCCGGACGAAAACTCCTACCTGTGGGTCATGGCAGAAAACGAACGAGCGCTCTCCTTCTACGAGCGCCTCGGCTACCGTAACGAAGGCGTGTACTTCCAAGCGCGCGGCTCCTGGGCCCCCGGACGCAGCGTACGATACACCCGCATCCTCAACCCCTAAACGGCACACCACACCAGGAGGCGGCACGCAAAACACCCCAGCCCTAACAAGCTGCGCATCCGCCCCACATGACGCAACACATGACGCAGCGCACCGCACTCCCTGTTAGGCGCCACCCCCACAACGCCTTAAGATAGAAGATGACCTATAAGCTCGACGCACCCGCGCACAGGAGCACATACACCCCTGCACAACCGCGGGACCCAGCGCCGAACATCGCATAGAAGGACAGTAAAACAATGACCACCGGTCTTTACCTCTCCGCTATGTCCCAGAACTCGGGCAAGTCCCTCGTAGCCCTGGGTCTAGCAGACTCCCTCATCAAGCGCGCAGACCGCGTCGGCTTCTTCCGCCCCGTATTCGACGGCGCAACCATCGCCGACGACCCCATGGCACGCCTCATCCGTGAACACTTCGGCCTGACCGAAGAGCAGGTAGGCGGCGCAGTCTCCATGACCGACGCACTCGCACTCATCGCAGAAGGCGACACCGAAGAGATCTCCGCACGCGCAGTCTCCGCATACGAGAAGGTCGCAGCACACAGCGACGTCGTAATCGTCGACGGCGTCTACCTGCCCGCCAACGCGCTCTCAGTCGAATTCGACCTGAACGTCCAGATTGCACGTGACCTTGGCCTGCCCGTCGTCGCAATCGTCGGCGCACAGGAAGAAACCGTCGAAGAAGCAGTCACCGCAGTCGACGTGGCACGCACCGAACTGCTCGCCTCCAAGGTAGACCTGCTCGCAATCATCGTCAGCCGGGCAGAACCCGAACTGCGCGACGAAATCGAAAAGTCCGTCAAGCGCGGCGACGCAAACCTGCCCGTCTACGTACTGCCCGAAATCCCCGAACTGAACGCACCCACCGTCGGTGAAGTTGCCGAAGCCCTCAAGCTCGACACCGAAGGCATCAAGGCAGAAGACCTCAGCCGCGACATCCACGGCATCAAGGTCGCAGCAATGAACGTCTCCAACTTCCTCAACCAGTTCGTCGACGGCGACTTCGTCATCGTCCCCGGCGACCGTGCAGACATCGTCGCAGCAACCCTCGCATCCGCACTGGCACCGACCTTCCCCGCACCCTCCGGCGTGCTGCTCACCGGCGGCCTGGACGCGCTGCCCGGCAAGAACACCGCAGTCGGCTCCCTCATCGACAACGCGCCGTTCCCCGTGCTGTCCACCACCAAGGACACCTTCAAGTCTGCACGCGCAGTCTCCCGCGTCCGCGGCACCCTCGAAAGCGGCCACCAGCGCAAGCTCGCAGCGGCAATGGGCGGTTGGGACGAGCACGTCAACAAGGACGAACTGCTGGCACGCCTCGAAATTGAGCGCCCCGCATCCATGACCCCGCTGCGCTTCCTGCACAACCTCATCGAGACCGCACGCGCAAACCGCCGCTCCGTGGTCCTGCCCGAGGGTTACGACGTGCGAATCCTGCGTGCATCCGAAATCATTGCACGCCGCGACTTCTGCGACCTGATCCTGCTCGGCAACCCCACCAAGATTGCAGAGATCTGCCAGGCCGAAGGTATCGAACTGCCCAGCACCGTTCGTATCATCGACATCGAAAACAACGAGTACACCGAGGACTTCGCAGCAACCTACGCTGAGCTGCGTGCACACAAGGGCGTCACCATTGAGGCTGCTCGCGAGCGCATGACCGACCCCTCGTACTTCGGCACCATGCTCGTTTACAAGGGCATCGCCGACGGCATGGTTTCCGGTGCAGTGAACACCACCGCGAACACCATCCGCCCCTCGCTCGAGTTCATCAAGACCCGCCCCGGCACCAAGATCGTCTCCTCCGTCTTCCTGATGCTGATGGAAGACCGCGTTCTGGTCTACGGCGACTGCGCAGTGAACCCGAACCCCAACGCAGAGCAGCTCGCCGACATCGCGAAGGCATCCGCAGAGACTGCACGCCAGTTCGGCGTCACCCCCAAGGTTGCTATGCTGTCCTACTCGACCGGCACCTCCGGCGCTGGCGCAGACGTGGACGTTGTGCGCGAGGCAACCGAGCTCGTGCGCGCTTCGAACCCCGACTTCGCGGTCGAGGGCCCGATCCAGTACGACGCTGCTTCGAACATGTCCATTGCGTCGACCAAGCTGCCCGGTAGCGAGGTCGCTGGTCAGGCTACCGTGTTCATCTTCCCCGACCTGAACACCGGTAACAACACCTACAAGGCTGTTCAGCAGTCTTCGGGTGCTGCCGCTGTGGGCCCGGTTCTGCAGGGTCTGCGTAAGCCCGTGAACGACCTGTCGCGCGGTACCACCGTTGAGGACATCATCAACACCGTTGCGATTACCGCAATTCAGGCACAGAGCCTGTAAGGTGCACGCGGCGCTGTAGCGTGAAGGCTGCAGTGTTCCGTTGATATAGAAATCTCCCGCACTGGGCGGGGCATGCCTTAGAGGTGTGCTCCACCCGGTGCGGGAGATTTTTTGTAATTACAGGGTTTCTTGTAGTGCCATTCCCCGGTTAGTCCTTGCGGGTGCGGCGGAGGCGCACATAGTTAATCACGCCAAGACCAGCCATGCCCACGGCGGTCAGAACCGGGCCGAGGGCGGGTGGGAAGAGCCAGGTGAGCCCCGCCTCCACGGTGTAAGCGATGAGGCGGTAGGCAAGGTAGGTGCACACCGCCACGAAAAGCGCGTAGGCGACGATGATGCCGACCGGGCGGGGCTCGTAGCCTTCTCGTCGGGCGCGCAGAGCGGCACCCAGGGCGTTACCCAGGTACAGGGCGAGGGCACCGACGACGACAGCCGCGGTGAGGGCACCGTCAAGGAGCGTGCGCGGGGTCAGCGGTGCGGTGCCTACCTCCGAGAAGAGGTTGAGGATGCGCACCCCGGTGTAGGCGTAGCAGAAGATAGCTGCGGCGCGGATGGTGAGGGGTAGGTTGGTCCAGAAGGTTTTCATGCGGCCCCTTTCGAGGTGGAGGGCAGGCTTCTGTCTGAGTGTTACCCCAAGGATACCCAAGAATGCCGGAGTGTGATGCGAATCAATAGCGTTTGGGCTGGTGTGTTCTGCGTGCGGGGCGCTGTTTTTATTGCACCGAGAAGCCACATGTGTTTCGAAAAGCAACATATTATGTGGCTTCTCGAAACACATGTGGCTTTTCGAGGAGGATGCGGGGCAGAATTTTTGTAATTACAGGATTCCGCCACCCCTACCCCGTGAGCCGGTGACCACCCAAGCAGCGGCAAACCGCCCGGGCTGCTAGGCTGCTGCTATGACCACAACTGACGAAACTCTCCCCCTGGGGCTCTACGAACACCTCAAGAGCGCATCGCTCATGAGCCGCACCATCCCTGAAGGCGCGCAATGGCAGGAAGAAATCCTCGAAAAGGACGACTACAACATCCCCGAACTGCTCACCCAGTTCTTCGCCACCCAGCTGGCCCCCGCCCTCGAAAGCCTCAAGACCCCCGCAGACCAGGTGGAACTCATCAACCGCATGATGGAGCTCCTGCCGCAGGATGCCGAAGAGCAGAACGATTCGTTGCTGACCGATGACGACAGCAACGTAATTCAGATGCGCGAGCTCGCCCTCACTGACGCAAAAACTACGCGCCCCGATATTCCTCTGAGTGACGTTGCTCTGATGACGAATACTTCTAAAGACCTGAATCTCAATACTGAAATTCAGAAAGAATTAGAAAGTGCAGACCGCGTAGATTTGCTCTGCTCATTTCTTAAAATGTCCGGCGTTAATAGTTTGAGTGAGCAGCTTAAAGCTATTAAAAATCGCGGTATCCCTTTCCGCATTATTACCACCACCTACATGGGCGCAACCGACCGCAAGGCTATCGATCGCCTCGTTGAAGAGTACGGTGCCGAGGTAAAAATCAGTTACCAGGGCGACAGCACCCGACTGCACGCGAAGGCCTGGCTGTTCCACCGCAATACCGGCATGTCCACCGGCTATGTGGGCAGCTCGAACCTGTCCAGTGCCGCACTCACTGACGGCCTGGAGTGGAATGTTCGCATCTCTAACCCGATTACACCCGGCCTGATCCGCCAGTTTGAAGGCCTGTTTGAAAGCTACTGGAAGAGCGGCGATTTTACCCTTTACACCGCCTCTGACCAGGAGAAACAGGAGTTGGATACTGCCCTGGCCAAGGCGGATATTACCGGCCGTAAAAGCAAGGGCCTGGAGTACGATATCGACTCGTCCCTGCTGGATGTGCACCCGTTCCCGCATCAGGTGCGCATGCTCGAAGAGATGCAGAACGCTCGTTCTAAGGGCCGCCACCGTAACCTCGCCGTGGCCGCAACCGGCACCGGCAAAACCGTGTTCTCGGCTCTCGATTACAAGCGCCTCTGCGAGCAGTACGGCAAAAAGCTAAAGTTGCTTTTCATTGCACACCGAAAAGAAATCCTAGACCAGGCGCGCCGCACTTTCGGCGACGTCATGCTTAAAGGTAATTTCGGTGAGCTCCTGACCGGCGGCAAAAAGCCTGAATATAATGAGGCTGTTTTTGCGACCGTTCAAACGTTGTCAGGTGCCGCCCTCGAAAGTTACGCGCCGGACTATTTCGACGTCATCATCATGGACGAATGCCACCACATTAAGGCCGCCAGCTGGGACAAAGTTTTCAACTATTTTGAGCCCCGCGAATTTATTGGCCTGACCGCAACCCCCGAGCGAGAAGACGGGGTGAACATCGCCGACAAGTACTTTGACGGCTACGTGGCGACCTCAATCCGCCTATGGGACGCACTCGAAGACCACCTCCTCGTACCCTTCCAGTATTTCGGTATTGCCGACGGCACCGACCTGCGCCGCATCAACGTTCGAAGCGGCAAATACGACGAAAACGCCCTTGAGAACCTGTACACCAAGGACGAGGCTGAACGCCGCCTGCGCATCATCGTGGAGGAGCTACGCGAGAAGGTCGACAACCCCCTGCGCATGAAGGCACTCGGGTTCTGTGTGAGCGTGAAGCACGCCGAATACATGGCGCAGAAATTCAACGAGGTCGGTATTCCCGCTGACTTTTTGGTCGGTACAGATTCCGCCGAGCGCCGCGCCGAGGTCATGAAAAACCTTGCAGACGAAACGCACGAGCTGACCACGATCTTCACCGTGGACCTGTTCAACGAGGGCGTCGATATTCCGAGCGTCGACACCCTCCTGATGCTGCGCCCCACCCAGTCGCTCACCCTCTTCCTGCAGCAGCTGGGCCGCGGCCTGCGCCGTGCACCGTTGAAGTCTGTTCTGACGGTCCTCGACTTCGTGGGACACCAGAACAAGAACTTCATGATTCACAGCAAGTACCGCGCTTTTGCACGACAGGGCACCCTGACCGAGCAGGACGTTAAGAACCCCGAGCTGCCGGCTGGCTGCCACTTCCACCTGGACGAACTAACTCAGAAGCAGGTCATCAAGAAGATTCGCGAGTCCCTACGCATGAACCAGAACGCCCTCATCGACACCGCAAAGAGCTACCTGGAAGATATGCGCCGAAACTCCACGGACCTCGATATTCGCCCCACCGTCATTGACTTCATCAACCGCTACGGGTTGGGACTGCCGCAGATTTACGGCCGCAACAGCAAGATGACCCTGCCCGGTATCACTAAGCCCGTCGCAACAACCTGGACCAGCCTCCAGGCCGCGAGTGAACTGTACCCCGACCTGGTGGTTCCCTTCCAGGACAACGTGGCCGTCGAGACGAATAAGCGCGTCAAGGCACTCACGCACGTACACGACACGTTCCGCATTAACGCATACCTGGAGCTGCTAAACACGGACATCCTGGAGCAGGACATGACCGATGAACAGCGCCGCCACGCATGGATGCTGCTGTTCTCCATCTGGCCGAAGGCCAAGTGGGACGGTTCTTCTGAGAAGTTTAGCCTCAACGAAGGCCTGGCGACTCTGCGCAAGAACCGCGGCATGCTGCAGGAGCTGGAGAGCGTATGGAACTTCAACGCCGGTACGGACACCACCTCCACCCTGCCGCTCTTTGAGGGTGAAGGCATCCCCCTGCGCACTCACGCCCTCTACTCCCGCGAGGAACTATTCGCCGGACTGGGCGGCCAGGAGGAGAACTTCAAGGTACCCGGCGGCGTGGTCAACGGTGTTGTACCCTTCGACCCGACGAACACCACCGCGTTGCTGGTGACGTTAGAGAAATCTGAGAAGCACTTCTCCCCGGCCACCATGTACAAAGACTACGCCATCAGCACTGACGAGTTCGCATGGGATTCACAGAGCGCGACAACCCCCGAAAGTCCGACGGGTCAGCTCTTCCAACACCACGAGGAGCGAGGCCGACGCATCGTGCTCTTCGCCCGCCAGCACAGGGAGAATAGGCTCGGCCCCGAACCCTACATGTGCCTGGGCACCGTGAAATACATTTCTCACGAGGGCTCCAAGCCGATGCATATTCGCTGGTCGTTGGACCGGCCGATGCCGGCGTCCATGTTCCAGATCGCGAAGATTGCCTCGTAGGCGCTGAATAACCGCAGCAGGCGGCCCCGGATGCGTGTGTGTCCGGGGCCGTTTTTGTTTTACCGTGCCGTGCCGAAAAATTGTGCCATAGGTTAGTGTCTTTGGTCGTAGTTAAAAACCATGGCAGAAGACACTAAACCATGGCACAAATTCTGCAGAGACGGCGCCACCGCGGGTGCAGAGATATTTGATGCATAAAGCATTGAGAAGCTCGAATAATGACCAACCACCGTCATCATCCTCAAAAGAATGCAAACGACGGCAAACATGCGGTAGGGTGGTAACTGTAGTACTCAATAGCGCATTGATGCGATTGTTGGGCGAGCTACGGGGCTGTTTTCCTTCCGGTGGTCAGTTTGACCTGCGAAAAACGGTCCGACTAGTAACTAAACAACACACCATCACCGACGATAGGAGCGTATCTTCTATGGATTCGACCATTTTCAACCGCCGTACCTTGCTGGGCGGCGGCGCACTTGCGGGCCTGGGGGCCCTGCTTGCGGCATGCGGCCAGCAGGCAAATAACGAGGCGGCAGCCACCGCAACTGCCGCACCAAGCGAATCGGCATCTACTTCTGCTGCGGCATCTGAATCTGCATCAGCTTCAGCAACCCCCTCTACTGTCCGAGGCTACTCTGGCGGTTCCAAGGCGCCGGATGGGGAATACCGCCCTGCTGATAAGTACGGTCCGGCACAGAATGTACCGAAGCCTAACGTTCCGGAGGACGGCTACAACGAAAAGTCTTTGGAGGGCATGCGCAAGACAATGGATGCCTGGATTTTGTGGGCAAATTACGGCACTCAAACTGGCGATTACTCGATGGCTCGCAAGTTCATCTCGCCAAATTTCAAACGTGAATTGGAAGAGTATAAAAATGCAGAAGAGCTTTATCAAAGCGGTGGATGGATTATTGGTGGAATCGACCATTTTCTAGCCGATGGAAACCCTTGGTCCGAAGACGGTGAAACCTACTTCTGGAAAGCCTATCGCGAATGGGATCGTGAGATCTTTGTTGAGTCTGATGGGAGCTGGGTTAGCTGGACCAATGATGACAAAACTGATGATACCTTCAAATTTGAACTGAAGCACAACGGTCAAAAATGGGAAATCATTGATTATGTAAGTGTTGAGGACTAAACATGAGACAGAATATTAAAAATATTTCATTGATAATTATTGGAATAAATATTGTATGCTCATCAATCGCTCCGGCATTAGGTAGCGACTCGACAAAAGAATGTTCATCTGAAAATAGCGCCAAAGTATGTCAAACCACTAAGAATACAAAATATAAAGACAAAAGCGGAGGCAATAGAAACACAGGTCATACCTCAGAAAATATAAATGACGGAAATTACCCATCTCAGTCATCAAATTCAGAACCTAACACCTACGCCTCCAAAGGCGCTAACGGCATGACCGTAATTCGCTCCAAGAGTGACTCTCGTATCCTTGGCTGCGTAGGTAAGGGCGGAAAGATTGGAAACGTAAAACTCAACAATCTTATTGTTCGTGACGATGGGACCTACATTGATGGTGGCTTTGGCAAGTATAGCCGCACCTCAGAAACCTGTGTTCCCGAGGATACCCGCACCTTCACCAGTGCCGACAGTCCGGGTCCCACCGGTCCGACCTACGAAGAAGTCATGGAGGAAATCCGCC